>NZ_JBXAPN010000004.1:0-902757 GCF_058803975.1 Bradyrhizobium sp. GW821-FHT13H06
CCATCGCCCTTGACGCGGACCTTGACGTTGTAATCGACCACCCGCTTTACCGGCACTAAGACCTTCATCGATCCTCTCCCGACGCTAAGTCGCGGCCTCGAGCCGGATGATCGGCTTGCCGCGGTTTCTGCTTTCATACAGGCCCGCCAATGCTGCCGGCGCCTGTTCCAGTCCAAGAAGAACATCCTCGTCGTAGACGAGGCCGCCACCCAAGGCGAGGCGCGTCAGTTCGTCGGCGGCCTCCGGAAAGGCCGCGACATGATCGAAGATTATAAATCCCGCCCAATGCAGGCGACGTGTCAGCACCTCGCGTTCGGGACGCAGACCCGTCGGCGGCGGCGACCAGGACGCGATCGATGCCGTCCCGCACTGAATCATCCGCCCGCCCCTGCGCATCGATCGAATGGCCGCATCGGCGATTGCGCCACCGGTGTTGTCGAAGAAGATGTCGTTGCCGTCAGGGCACGCGCGGCGAATGGCCGCCGCCAGATCGTTCTCGCTGCGGTAGTCGATCATGTCGGCATAGCCGTACCGCTCCCGCGCCAGCGCCGCCTTCTCCGCCGAGCTGGTCAGACCGACCGGCCTGCACCCGGCAAGTCGGGCCAGTTGCCCGACGAAACTGCCGACGCTGCCGGCCGCCGTCGACACCAGCACATGTTCGCCCGGCTGCGGCTTGCCAAGACCGTTGAACGCGAGATAGGCCGTCAGGCCGTTGATGCCGAGCAGGCTGAGATTTGCGCTGAGCGGCAGCGCCGACGGCGTCACCCGCCGCAGGATCGCATCGGGCGTCGTCGTGCAATGTGACTGCCACCCGAACCATCCGTACAGGATGTCGCCCTCTCCGATGCCGGGACTGCGGCTCTCGACGACCTCGCCGACCGCGAGCGCGCGCATCGGCGTATCGAGCGGCACAGGAGCGCTGTAGTTGCCTTCATCATTGGCCCATCCGCGTTGCGCCGGATCAACCGACAGATAATGGTTGCGCACGAGGATCTCGCCGTCCGCCGGGCGCCTGACCGGTTCGCGCACCAGCGCGAAGTCCGCCAGCTGGGGCACGCCCTTCGGACGGGTAACGAGCCGCATCTGCAGGTTCACGGTCCCCGTCATCTTGCCTACCTCCCGGATATCGGGCCCGGGAAGGCTCTGCCTCCAAGACCCGTCTATCGGCGTTATCGCTTGGCGTATTGCACGGCGGCGCGGCCGATGCGTTCGCGGGCGACAATCAGCTTCATGATGCCCGCGGTGCCGTCCCCGATCTCCAGCCCCATCACGTCGCGCATGCGTTGCTGATGCGGTGATTCCAGCGTCCAGCCGTAGTGGCCGAAGGTCAGCAGGCACTGATGGATGGTGTCGAAAGCGGTCTTCGGTCCCATCCATTTCACCATCGCCGCCTCCGCGGTGTGAGGTTGCCCGGCATCGCGCAGCGCGATCGCGTGATAGGACAATTGCCGGATCGCGGCCAACTGGCTTTCATATTCGACGAGCGGAAACGTCACGCCCTGGTACTGGGCGATCGGCGCGTTGAAGGCGTTGCGCGTCTTCGTGTACTCCCAGGCCTCGTCGAGGGATGCCTGCGCGCAGCCGATGCATTCCAACGCAATCAGCGCGCGGCTGTAGTCGAACCCGCGCATCACATGAGTGAAGCCCTGGTTCTCCGCGCCGAGACGGTTGGCCACGGGGACACGGACATTGTCGAAGAACACCGACCCGCGGCCGATGATCCGGCTTCCGACGTCGTTGAACCGCGTACGCGACAGACCCGGGCTGTCCGCCGAAACGACCATCGCCGTGATGCCGCCGGCGCCGCTTTCGGCCGTGCCGGTGCGTGCGAAGACGATGAAGGCGTCGGCGCAATCGGCGAAGGTGATCGAGGTCTTTTCAC
Source organism: Bradyrhizobium sp. GW821-FHT13H06 (assembly GCF_058803975.1). NCBI lineage: Bacteria > Pseudomonadati > Pseudomonadota > Alphaproteobacteria > Hyphomicrobiales > Nitrobacteraceae > Bradyrhizobium > Bradyrhizobium sp. GW821-FHT13H06. The sequence continues at coordinate 1,883 of NZ_JBXAPN010000004.1, forward strand.
CGTTCAGGACGTAGTGATCGCCTTCGCGGCGGCAGCGCAATTTCATATTGCCCGCGTCCGACCCCCCGCCCGGCTCGGTGACGCAAATGCCGAGCAGCTTCTCGCCGCTGATCATGCGCGGCAGCCATTCCTGGACGAGATCCGGGGAACCGCTGTTGGCGAGGATGGCACCCAGCAGCGAGACGTTGACCTGCACGGTGCTGATGTTGAAATCGCCATAGGCCAGTTCCTCGGCGATCACGCCTGCGGTAACGCCCGGTGCCGCCAGACCGCCGAACTCTTCCGGCAAATCCACTCCCAGCAGGCCGAGGTCACCCAGCTCCCTGACGAGATCGCGATCCATGACTGCCGCTCGTTCGCGCGCCTGATAGCTCGGAGCAAGCCGCTGCCGCGCGAAACGGCGCGCCAGGTCGCGAATTGCCAGTTGATCCTCATTGAGCAGCATTCGATCTGGTCCTTCTGGTCACCTCAACAGACTTCGATAGAAGAGCCGATTGCCCTAACGCGCCTCGAAAGTCGGCTTCCGCTTGCCGAGAACCGCCTGCATGGCATTCCACGCATCCTCGGTCCGAGTGATGCGCGCCATGGCCCTCGCCTCGTTCTCGAGCTGTCCTTCCAAGCCCTCGGTCTCGCTGCTGATCAGGAGATTCTTGATCTCGCCAAAGGCCAGCGTCGGGCCGACCGCCAATTGCCTGGCGAGCGCCCAGACCTCGTCGTTAAGGGACTCCGCAGCGACGACCCGGTTGATCAAACCCGCTGCGGCGGCTTCGTCGGCCGAGAGCGTCTCGTTCAGCATCAGAAATTGCGACGCCCGCCGGCTGCCCATGCGCCGCGGAAGATAATATGAGCCGCCGCTGTCGCTCACGATGCCTATCCCAGCGAAGGCCGCGTAGAACTTCGCCGCCGGCGATGCCAGCACGAAATCCGCGCCTGCGACCAGCGCCACAGCTCCGCCCGCGGCCAGGGCATGGACTGCCATGACGACAGGTGCGTTCATCCTCGCAAAGCGCGAAATCGCCATGTGCAGGTCGGCCGTCGCAGTCGACACGAAATTCGCCAGATCATGCCGGTCGCGCGCCAGCGAGTTGAGATCCCCCCCCACGCTGAAAAAGCGGCCCTTGGCATCAATGAGCACGGACCTGACGTCCGGATTGACCGTGCATTCCGTCGCAAGCCTGTTCAAATCCTCGGCGAACTGTCCGTCCAGCGGGTTGCCGCGCTCGGCTTGATTCAAGGTAATATGCGCAACGCCGTCCTTGATTGCGAACTCAAATGCGGTGAGCTTCATCGCTGCCTCCCCATACCCGATATCTTGCTTGTTTGGTAAACTACATTACCTTTTTCTTCCGCATCGTGCCAAGCTCTTTTTTACGCCGCGCAAAGCCATTAGAGCGACTGTGCAAAATGCCACCGCAACCCGCGAACATTGCGACCCGATGTCCGGCTGGACAATTTGGTGCGCTAGTTTATCATAAGTCTCGGCAGACGGCGCATCGATCGTCTTTCATCCCGGACCCTTGAGGGAGCATGGACCAGGCCGTGACGCGGCAGCAGGAAGATATTGAACGTCCGGCGGGACGCTTGGCGCAGACAGCACAACGCGGTCTCGCGCCGTTCGAGGATCCATTGGCCCTGCAGGCTGCGATCGGTGATTTTCTTAGCAAGGACGCGGGGCGTCCCATCGTCATCGAGCGGCTTCAGAAATTTCCCGCCGGCTTTTCGTGGATCACCTACGACGTCAAGCTGCGCGGGCATCCGCGCGCCGACGACATGATCCTGCGCATCGGTCCTCCCTACGGCCTCTTCGCGCCTTACAGCGCGATGCCGGAATTCCAATCGTTATCCGCGCTGGAGGGCAGCGGCGTGCCCGTGCCCCGGGCGTTCGCGGCCAGCGACGATCATTCCATCCTGGGCGCTCCGTTCTTCTTCTGTGAGCGCGTCGCCGGCGATACGCCGCTCCCCTGGGGTGGTGGCGATGGCGCCATGAATGATGCCCGTCGCGAGAGCCTCGCAGCGGACTTCATCGATTCCCTCGCCGCGCTCCACAATTTCGATTGGCGGCGCACCGAGCTGGCGCAGTGGGACCCTCGCATTACCGTGGACAACGCCGCCGATCGTCAACTGGACTTCTGGTGGGAGCGGTTCCGGCGCTGGGCCCTGCGCGCGCACCCGATGGCACATCGAACCTTCGCTTGGCTGCGCCGCAACAAGCCGCGGGCTCCCCGCGTCACCCTCGTCCATGGTGACTATCGGCTGGGAAACTTCCTGGAACAGGATCAGCGGATTTCCGCCATTCTCGATTGGGAACTGGTCCATCTCGGGGATCCGACCGAGGACCTTGGCTGGGCGTTTTTGCCGCAATATCGCGGCGGCACCCGCATGGTCTGCGCCCTCGCCGACGAGGACGCCTTCCTGACGCGCTATCAGGACAAAGTGGGCTACAAGATCGACCGCGCGGCGCTTCACTTCTACATCGTGTTCTCGCTGCTCAAGCTCGCCCTCACCCACATGGCGGCGGCGCGGTGCTTCGAGGATGGCCTGTTCAACGACATGCGGATGCCCGCGATGGCGACGCAGATCGGCCCGGTATTTCGCCAGATCGCCAAGATCATGGAGCGCAGCTCGTGAACAACTCGCTTCCCAGGCTGATCGACGGGATGATCGCCACCTTGCGGCGCGAGGTCCTTCCCAACCTCGAAGGGGAGTTCGCGCGCGGCCAGGCTATCGGCATCATCTACATGCTCAACAGCATCCAGCGCCGCGCCAGCTGGTCGAACCGCTTCTTCCAGGAGCAGCTGATCGCGTTCAGCAAGGCCAGCAAGGAACTTCAGGCCATGGCGGGCGAATTACCCGGCGCGCCTTTGCCGGGTGTCACGAATATCCCCGATCTGCCAGATGAAGGCGCGCTGGAGGCCAGGCGCAACGCCGGTGATGAGCAGCTCTGCCACATGATCGACTGGCTGGCCGAACGCCGCGACAGCCTGCCCGCCGGCGTCGTGGCTCAAGTGGAGACCATCCTGGACGACTATCTCAACCGCCAGCTCAAGTGGGACATCGAAACCAGCGCCAAACCGATGTTCACCGAGATTTCGCGGGGCCGCGAAGACTGAAGAGGAATACCCGCATGCTATCAGCTCAAGACGACTTTATCGGGCACCAGCTTCCCACGACGTTCGACCACGTCATGAACAGCGATCCGAGCTGGATGGAGCGCTACTGGTACACCGGTCACCCGAAGCCGGACGGCGATTTCATCTTCGACGTTGGGCTCGGCTGGCACCCGAACCGCAACGTGATGGACGGCTTCGCCGGCGTTACCGTCGACGGCCGGCAGCACAACTTCAGGGTCTCCCGCAGGATGCGGCCGAATCCGCTCACCACCTCGATCGGCCCCCTCCACATCCAGATCCTCGAAGGGCTGCGACGCCATCGCCTTCTGCTCGAGCCGAACGAGTCCAGCCTCGCGTTCGACATCGAATTCGTCGCCACCATGAACCCACACGAGGAGGAAGAGCATTTCCGCCGTCGTAATGGCCGGGTTACGGAGCACATGGCGCGCGCCCAACAGCTCGGCGCCTACCGCGGCTGGATCGCGGTCGACGGCAAGCGCCGTGACATCGAGGCCGCGCGCTGGCTCGGTCAACGTGATCATTCCTGGGGAATTCGCGGCGAGATGCGCACCGACGAGACGAGCCCGCCCGTCACGTTCTATCCGCCTTTCTTCTACTGCTGGACGACGGCGCAATTCGCCAACCGCGGCCTGCACCTGTTCTTTAAGGAGCGCGCCCCCGGCGACCTCATCTACATCTCCGGCGAGGAGGTGACGACCATCGGCGAGCGGTCGAGGACGACGCGGAAATTGGCTGGAATCGCTCACGACGTCGTCTGGGCCAACGATCCTCACGGCCAAACGGTCGAGCGCGCCGTGTTCGACGCCGTGTTCTCGGATGGAACCCACCGGAAGGTGGAGGTCCGCACGTTGCCGGCACGCTACTTCCTCAAGGGGGGCTTGTACGGCGGCCTGCGCGGCTGGTTCCACGGCGACGACAAGGGCAAATTCTACTCGGAGCACGATGTCTGGACCCTCGCTGACCCGGACACGCGGCGGCTGGTGCGCACACTTTCCGACCACGTGATCGAAGTCGTCGATGGCGACGAGGTCGGATACGGCATCATCGAGTACGGCGTCGGCAAGGGCTACGAGAAGTACGCCGAGGTGCAGCAGCATCCGCCGATCTGACGGCGCGAACCAGCCAGCCGCAATCAAAGGATCAGGCAAAGCGGCTCCCCGCTCTGCCGTCTTCCATTCCGGGGCTCCCAGGGGCAGCGCAGAGCGCTACACTGCGGCAATCGCGCGCCGCGCCCGAGCGTAATCGTCGGCCAGCCATGCAATGAAGTCGGCAGCAGGTTCGACCCGTTTGACCGCGCCAATGCCCTGCCCCGCGCTCCAGATATCGCGCCAGGCTTTCCGATCGGATCCACCGCCCGAGATGTCAACTGCCCCGCGATCCGGGCGCCACAACGATGCGGGGTCCAGTCCGTTGGCTGTCACGGAGGGCAGCAAGAAGGACGCATTGGCCCCCGTGAAGCAATTGGCGATCACGACATCTTTGGCCGCGCAATCCACGATCATCTGCTTGAAAGCCGGCTCCGTGTTGGCCTCGGTCGAGGCCAGGAAGGGCGAACCGACATAGGCCAGATCCGCCCCGAGCGCCTCAGCTGCCAATATGGCGCTTCCCGTGGCGATACAGCCCGAGAGGATCAAGAGCCCGCGCCACCATTCGCGGATCTCCGCCATCAGCGCAAATGGAGACACATTGCCGGTGTGACCACCGGCGCCGGTCGCGACGGCGATGATGCCATCAACCCCGATATCTGCACATTTGCGCGCCTGGCGATCATTGATCACATCGTTGAGCACGATGCCGCCGTAGCCGTGAATGGCATCCACGATCTTCGCACTTGCCGCCAGCGCCAGAACCACGATCGGCACCCGATGCTTGATCGTCAGTTCCAGATCGGCGTCGAGCCTGTCATTCGACTTGTGCGCCACCAGATTGACCGCATAGGGAATCTGACATCCTTCCAGCCCCTGCTCGATCCGTGTCAGGTCATTGTCAAGCTCTGCGCTGGTGCGCGCATTCAGCGCCGGGATGGAGCCGATGATGCCAGAACGACATTGCGCGATCACAAGATCGGGGGTTGACGCGATGAACATCGGTGCAGCCATGACAGGGATCTTCAGGCCGCTGCGCAACCGCTTTGCGACATCCCGATTGGACTTCACGCTGCTTTTCTCCCGCGCGCGGGCTTCCACGTTCATCAGACGGGATCCCAAGTGAAGATGTCGGCCGAGCGATGCAGCGGATAGAGATCGTTCGCAAACATCGGAAACACTCGGTCGATCACCGTCTCCGGCGTCCACCCCTCTGCCGTGTGCGCGGTGCGGACGGGACGCGGCTGCGAGAACAGGTAGATCTCGTTGTTCCTGACCCCGAAGATCTGTCCGGTGACATGTGCCGCCGCATCGCTTGCGAGCGCGACCACGAACGGCGCGATCTTCTCCGGCACCAGCTTCTTCAGGCCGTCGACGCGCTGTTGCTGCTCCGGCGTATTGGTTGGAATGGAATCGATCATGCGGGTCCATGCGAATGGCGCGACGGCATTCGAGCGGACGTTGAAGCGCTGCATGTCGAGAGCAATTGATTTCGACAGGCCGACGATGCCCAGCTTGGCCGCCGCGTAGTTGGCTTGCCCGAAATTGCCGACCAGCCCGGATGTCGACGTCATGTGAACGTAAGCACCTGACGCCTGGGTCTTGAAGAACGGCGCCGCGGCGCGGCTGACGTGGAAGCTGCCTCGCAGATGAACGCTGATGACGGATTCGAACTCCTCCTCCGTCATCTTGTGAAACAGTCCATCGCGCAGATTCCCGGCATTGTTCACGACAGCATCGATCCGGCCGAACGTGTCGATCGCCATCTGCACCATGGATTGAGCGCCCTTCGCACTTGTGACGCTGTCCGTGTTGGCGACGGCCCGGCCCCCGGCCGCATTGATCTCGTCAGCCACCTCCTTGGCCGGCGTGCTCTCGCCGGCCTCGCCTGCAAGATTGACCCCGAGATCGTTGACCACCACGGCCGCCCCCGCTTTGGCGAACGCCAACGCGATGCCTCGTCCGACCCCACGGCCCGCGCCCGTGACCAGTGCGACCTTTCCGTCCATAATTCCCATAGTGTGCGCCTCAATAGCTTTTTGGCAGGCCAAGAACCTTCTCGGCCACGAACGAGAGGATGAGCTGTTCGGTGATCGGCGCGAGCCGCGTGAGCGAGACCTCGCGATAGAGCCGCTCGACGTGATATTCCTTGGCATAGCCGAAGCCGCCATGGGTCATGACCGCCTGCCAGGCGGCGTCGTGCCCGGCGCGGGCGCCGAGGAACTTCGCCGAATTCGCTTCGGCTCCGCACGGCAGTCCCTGGTCGTAAAGCTCAGCCGCCTTTACCGCCATCAGCCACGCGGATTCGAGATACATCCAATTCTCGGCCAGCGGATGCTGGATGCTCTGGTTCTGCCCGATCGGCCGGTCGAACACGACGCGCTCCTGGGCATAGCGGGTCGCCCTGCGCAATGCATCCTGTCCGATCCCGATCGCCTCCGAGGCGATCAGCACGCGTTCCGGGTTGAGGCTATGCAGGATATACGAGAAGCCCTTGCCTTCCTCGCCGATCCTGTCCTCTTCGGGTATGAAGAGTCCGTCGATGAAGATCGCATTCGAATCCACGGCTTTACGCGCCATCTTGGGAATGCGCTGGACATCGATCTTGCTGCGATCCAGATCCGTGTAGAAGATCGTGATGCCGTCGGTCGGCCGCGCACAATCCTCGTATTTCGTGGTGCGCGTCAGCAGCATGATCTTGTTGGCGACCTGTGCCGTCGACGTCCACACCTTCTGGCCACGCACGATGTAGCCGCCCTTGACCTTCTCGGCGAAAGTCTTGATCCGCGTCGTGTTCAACCCAGCGTCCGGCTCGGTAAAGCCGAAGCAGCACTGGTCCTTGCCGGCGATCAGCTGCGGCACCCAACGCGCCTTCTGCTCGGGCGTGCCTTTCACCACGATCGGATGCGGTCCGAAGAGGTTGATATGAACGGTCGAAGCCGCCGCCATTCCCCCGCCATGGCTTGCCACCTCATGCATCATGATGGCGGCTTCAGTGACACCAAGCCCGGATCCGCCGTACTCCTCGGGCATCGTAATGCCCAGCCAACCGGCCTCGGCCATGGCGCGATGGAATTCATGCGGGAACTTGCCGTCTTCGTCGCGTGCGAGCCAGTACTCGTCATCGAACCGGGTGACGACCGCGCGCACGCCCTCGCGGATCGCATTTCGTTCGTCGTCCGTCGGTAAGGGTCTCACTTCCGTCATGGGCATATGCTCTTCGCAAACCAGCTGAACCTAGAGAGAAGCCAGCGTCTTTCGCGCGGCCTTCAGGTGGGGAATGTCGTACATCTTGCCGTCGATCCCGAGCGTTCCGGCCCCCGGATTGGCTTCGAACGCCGCGACAATCTTGCGCGCCTGCGCAATCTCGGCCTCGGACGGCGCAAAACACCGGTTGATCACAGGAACCTGGTCGGGGTGAATCGCCACGCGCCCGACGAAGCCGTCTCGTCGCGAGCGACGGCAATCGCGCTCGAGCCCTTCCGAATCCCTGAAGTCCGCAAAGAGCGTATCGATCGGCGCGACCTCCGCTGCGGCCGCGGCGAACAAGCATTGCGTCCTTGCCACCTGATACGGCCAGGTCCAGCTCCCGTCGCTTTCCTTGTTGTCGGTCCCACCGATCACCGCAGACAGATCTTCTGCGCCCCAAGTCAGCGCCGCGAGCCGCGGGTGTGCTGGCGCGTAGGAGCCCAGCGCAAACATTGCCCGCGGGGTCTCGGTACAAACCACGGCAATCCGCACCGAACCGCGCTCCATGCCCGACCTCACCTCGAGGGCATCGAGGTAATAAGCGATGCGCTCGATGTCCGCGGCACCGTTGGCCTTGGGGATCAGCAGCCCGTCCAGCCCGGGTTTGACCACCGCGGCCATGTCGTCGAGCGTCAAGCCGGTATCGAGCGCGTTGACGCGTACGAAGAACGCCCAGTCACGGGACGCCTGGCCTTCGAGAAGCTGGCCCACATGACCTCGAGCCGCTGCCTTCTGGGGAGGCGCCACGGAGTCCTCGAGATCGAGGATCAGGGCGTCAGCGCCTGACTCCCGCCCGCGGGCAAATTTACGTTCGGAATCGCCGGGTACGAACAATAGTGAGCGCAGCCTCATTGTCGGGGCACTCGCAACATGAGCGCGGCCCGCTTGCAGGTCGCAATGAGTTCGTTCCGCTGGTTATAGCCGCGATGCTCGAAGGTCACGATGCCCTGCTGAGGCCTCGATTTGCTGTCGCGCAGGGCGACCACCGTCGTCTCCGCGCGGATGGTGTCGCCGGCAAAGACAGGTTTCGGAAAGGCGACTTCCTCCCAGCCAAGATTGCCGACGGTCGTTCCCAGCGTAGTCTCCTGCACCGACAGGCCGACGATCAGCCCCAGGGTGAAGATCGAATTGATCAGTGGACGCCCGAATTCGGTGGTTTTCGCGTACTCGTGGTCGATGTGGATCGCCGCAGGATTGTGCGTCAACGTCGAGAACAGGATGTTGTCCATATCGGTAACCGTACGCCGCACCTCATGAACGAACTTCTGGCCGATTTCGAACTGCTCGAAATATTTCCCCGCCACTTGCGGTTCCTCCTAATGCAGGCGCCCGAGAATCGAGACCGCCGCGATGCTGTTGAACGGAGCCCCTCCGAGATTGTGCACCAATCCGAGATCGACCGTGCCGCGCTGCCGATCTCCGGCACGCCCAAGCAATTGAGTATAGACTTCGTAAGCCATTCGCAGCCCCGAGGCGCCGACAGGATGACCGAAGCACTTGAGCCCCCCGTCAATCTGACAGGGCTGCGCACCCGCGCGATCGAAACGACCATCCAGAATGTCGAAAGGCGCCCGCCCCTCGTCGGAGAGATTCAGATCCTCCATCGTGACGAGCTCGGTGATCGAGAAGCAGTCATGCACCTCGGTGACCGATAGATCGCGCCGCGGCGCTTCGACACCTGCTTCGGCATAGGCGCGCTTCGCAGCCTGCCGCGTGTTTGCGACGTAACTTCCGTCCCATTCGTCATACTGGAGCTCCCAACCATGGCTGGCGCACAATTGGATTGCCTTGACGGTGACGGGATTGGCGATGCCCAGCCCCTTCGCGATGTCAGGCGTCGTCACGATGGCGCAGGCTGCGCCGTCCGACACGCCGCAGCAATCGAACAGCCCCAGCGGATCGGCGATCATCGGCGCCTTGAGGATGGTCTCCACGTCGACCGCCTTGCGCAGATGCGCCTTCGGGTTCAGCGCCGCGTTCTGGTGGCTCTTCCAGCTGACATGAGCCATCGCCCGCTTCAGATCGGATTTGTCGATACCGTGGCGCGCGGCATAGGCTCCGGCCAATTGCGCGAATGATCCCGGCGCCGAGCCGTAGGGCATCCACAGATCGTTGGCCAGGCCCTTGGTCCGGAGCGGCAGTCCGCCGTAACCGGTGTCCTTGAGCTTCTCGACCCCGACCGCAAGCGCGATGTCAACCGCGCCGGCGGCAACGGCATAGCTTGCCGCGCGCAACGCTTCCGAGCCCGTGGCACACATGTTCTCCACCCGCGACACGGGTATGCCGCGCAGGCGAAGCGCGTGCGCGAGCGGCAAGGCGCTGTTGCCGACGTTGATGTCATCGAGAGCGTTGCCCATCCAGGCAGCCTCGATCTGACTCTTCTCGATGCCGGCGTCGGCAATCGCCTCGACAAAGGCGTCGACCATCAGGTCCTCGGGGCCCTTGTTCCAGTGCTCCCCGAATGACGTGCAGCCCATGCCGATGACGGCGACCTTGTCCTTGATGCCTGTGGCCATATCTATCCCTCGATGCTGGGACGGTCCGCGGGAGCCGCCTTCCAGAAATACGTCCTGAACCCGCGCCGGGCGTCGCGCGACTTGATGCGCAACAGCGGTCGCACCGTGTCTCCGACCGAAAATCCGCGGCCGTCCCCGTCCGTGAACTCCATCATCACGCGCGCACCGTTGTCGAACTGCACGAGCCCGAACCAGAATGGTGGATCAGGCGTGAAGTTGAGCCGGTCAGCGGTCACCGAGACGATCCTGGCAGTGCAGTCGGCCAGCCGGACGTCCTCGAGCTGCTCGGGAGCCTTGGCGTCCGGCCGCACCGGAAAGCGGCTCTTCGGAAACTGGACATTGCCCTCGGCGTCGCGGCCGCCGACGAAGCCGATCATGTCGCGGCCGTAACGCTCCAGCACCGTCGCCTGGGCCTTCTGCTCGAACTCGGATCGTACGCCCCAATCGAGCTGGACGGCCCCCGTCAAGCTGAGGAAGCGCATGTAGTCATCGAATGCCACCCCTTTGCTCAGTAGCGCCGCCGCTTCGCGAGCGCCCGGCATCTCGCCCGTGAGCTGGAACACCATCGCATCGCAACCACTGCCGAACCCGGCCAGCAGGACGAGATCTCCCTCGCGCGCGCCCGCGCAAGCCACGGCAAACGCGAACAGCGCGTGCGCCGCTCCGAGATCACCCACGGCTTGCGCCAGATCAGCCGCGACATTCGGAGCAGTCACCCCCGTCAACCGCGAAATCTCGCGCCAGCATCCCGCGAGCGGCTCGTGCACCGCTGCGCGCGCGATCTCCGAGGGCGCGACCCCCGCCGCAGCGCAGGCGGCATCGATAGTCGGCGCGATCACTTTCCCAATTGCGGCGTCGCGGACGAATCGTTCCTCATACGCATAGAATTGCGGACGCTCCCGGGATGCGTAGATGTCAACGAGGTCATGAGACAGGCTCGCGTGGCCGAGCAATTGCGCGGCGCCGCGATCAGAGACGAACGCAGCCGCGCCGCCATCGCCGTCGGATAGGTGCTGCGAACTGCCAGCGGTCGCCGGCCGCTTCTCCCCGGCTGCGATAAGCGTATCGCCACGGCCCAGCAAGGCATCGCGAAGCGCCGACACCGCACATCGGCGCGAGCCGGCCACGTCAGCAGTGCGCACGCTGGGATCGAGGGCGAGAGCATCGACGAGCAATGTCGCTTGCGACCGCTCGATAAACGGCGCGGACGTCGACGCGAAAATCACGGCCTGAGGCCGCGGCAATCCACGCGCCGCCTCGACGGCGAGCGTCAACGCGTCTTCGTCCCACCCGGCAACGGCACGCCGACCGGACGGCCTGCCGCCCAATCCCGAAAATTTGAGAGCCTTACCGGCAGCGGCGCGCTCCAGCCGCAGCAGCGGGGCATAAGCTCCAACTGCGGCAACGAAGCGCCCAGTCCGAGATTGACTTGGCGTAGTGGGCAATTTCCGTCCCTCGTTTGTAGGCGCGCAACTTGACAGCAATGCCCAATCTTGTAAATAGGTTTACGAATTTTTCGGACCAGCGTCAAAAAAGGCCATAAACGGAGGCTTTGCCCTATTATGAGCATGGATATCTTTCGGCCCGATGCGTTGGCCGGGAAGTCGATCCTGGTTACCGGCGGGGGCAGCGGTCTCGGCAAGGAGATCAGCAAGGCGCTGGCGGACAGGGGAGCCACCGTGCACATCTGCGGGCGACGCGCCCAGGTGCTGGAAGCTGCGGCCCGCGAGATCGCGCCGTCGGACAAGGCAAAGGTTTACACGCACGTTTGCGACATCCGCGATGCCGACCAGGTCGACCAGATGATGGAGGCCATCTGGAGCGTTGGCCCCCTCACCGGCCTCCTCAACAACGCTGCCGCCAATTTCATCGCACCGACCAAGGAACTCAGCCCGCGCGGATTTCGCGCCGTCACCTCCACCGTCATGGACGGCAGCTTCCACGTCACCTTGGCGGCCGGCAAGCGATGGATCGCAGGCGGCCTCAAAGGCTCCGTGGTCAGCAATCTCGTAACCTGGGTCTGGACCGGATCGGCCTTCGTCGTCCCCTCCGCCATGGCGAAAACCGCGCTGCACGCAATGACGATGTCCCTTGCGGTCGAATGGGGCCCTTACGGCATCCGGCTCAACGCCACCGCGCCGGGACCGTTTCCAACCGAGAGCGCCTGGGAAAAGCTCAATCCGTTACCTGACACCAAATCCAGCGCGACCAGTGCCGATACCGTTCCGATGCGCCGGTTCGGCCAGATGCGCGAGCTGCAAAGCCTCATCATCTTTCTGATGTCGGACGCCTGCGAATACCTGACCGGGCAAACAATCGCGATCGATGGCGGTCAACATCTCGCTGGACCTGGGACGTTCGCCGACCTGTCGGTGCTCACGGACGAGCAGTGGAAGGCCGCGCGTGATGCGATCGTCAAGTCGACCGAGCGCGACAAGTCACAACGGGCCTAAGGCAGAGACAGGCAGGCGGGCAGAGCACCAATGATCGAGCGCTCCATTTTTCGCGAAGAACATGAGATCTGGCGCGCGACGGTTCGTCGTTTCGTCGAGAAGGAGATCGTACCGTTCCACGCCAAGTGGGAGGAAGACGGCATCGTTCCCCGGGACCTCTGGCTCAAGGCAGGCGCGGCCGGCCTCCTCTGCTGCACGGTACCTGAAGAGTTCGGCGGCGCCGGCCTCGACTACCTATTCGACGTCGTCGTGTTCGAGGAATTGTGGCGCGTCGGGGCGAGCGGTCCTGGCTTCCTCATCCATACCGATCTCGTCGCGACCTACATCCTCTCGTTCGGCACCGACGAACAGAAGCGCCACTGGCTGCCCAAGATGGTCCGAGGCGAAGCCATCGGTTCATTGGGCATGACCGAGCCGCACGCTGGCAGCGATCTTAAGGCGGTCCGTACCCAGGCCGTACGCGACGGCAACGAGTATGTGATCAACGGCCAGAAAGTCTTTATTTCCAACGGCCAGCTCTGCGACGTGATCGTGCTGGCGACCAAAACGGATACGTCCGCCGGCGCGAATGGGATTACGCTTTTCCTCGTGGAATCCAATCGCGAGGGCTTCCAGCGCGGACGCAACCTTGAAAAACTTGGCATGAAGGCGCAAGACACGTCCGAGCTATTCTTCGACAACGTTCGGGTGCCCCCCGCCAACATGCTCGGCTCTGAGGGGCGCGGCTTTCAGCACATGATGACCAAGCTGGCGCAGGAACGCCTCGCCCAGGCGATCCGCTCCGCGACGGTCACCGAGACCGTGATCGGATGGACGGTCGACTACACGACCGAGCGCAAGGCATTCGGCCAGACCATCGCCGATTTTCAAAACACCCAGTTCGTTCTCGCCGATCTGAAGGCCCGGGCCACCATGGCCAGGGTGTTCACCGACAGATGCATCGACCTGTTCATCTCCGGAAAGCTGGATGCCGTCGATGCCGCCATGGCCAAGATGGTCACGTCGGAGCTGCACTGCGAGACCGTCGACAAATGCCTGCAGCTTTTCGGCGGATGGGGCTATATGTGGGAATACCCGATCTGCCGGGCTTATGCCGACGCACGCGTCGTCAAAATCGCCGGCGGTTCGATCGAGGTGATGAAGACCATCATCGCGAGAGAAATGTTCAAGGACCGCCCGAAATCGAGGGCACGGCGCGAATGACGACGGAATGGCGCGCCGCCCCGGAACTCGACCAAGGGCGGTCGCATCCGTAAGGACCTTCGATGGCTAGAGATCTCAATTCAAGCCTCCGCTTCGGCTTCCTCATTCACGACGTCTCGCGTCTGCGACGGGTCGTCGTCGACAGGTCGCTGAAGCCACTCGGCATCACCCGTTCTCAATGGTGGGTGCTCGCCTTCCTTTCGCGGCGTGATGGCATGACACAAACTGCCCTTGCAGCAGATCTTGATCTGACAAAAGTGGCGATCGGCGGTCTGCTCGATCGCATGGAAGCTGCTGGCTTCATCGAACGTCGCGCCGACCGAAATGATGGGCGCGCCCGACGCGTGTATCTGACCCGCGCCGGCGCAAAGATGGTTAACACCATTCGCGAACACGTCGAAGCGGTCGAGCTTGAAATTCTAAGCCGCGTACCTGAGGAGCAACTGAATCAGGCGGCGGATACGCTGCGCACACTCAAGGATACGCTGCTCGAGATGCTGGGCGGTGAAGCCGAAGAGGCCGAAGGCGCCGAATTGGACCTCATGGGATGAAACACGGAGACTTGCGATGCGTGGATTGAAAGACAAGGTAGCGATCGTCACGGGCGGAGGACAAGGCATAGGCCGCGCGCTTAGCCTTCGCCTGGCGCAGGAAGGATGCAAGGTCGCCATTTTCGATCTCAAGCCTGAAGCCGGCGCCGAGACCGCCAAGCTGGCGGGTGCGGGCACCACCATCAAGACCTACGAGCTCGACGTCGGCGATTACGCGGCGGTCAAGGATGCCGTGGGCAAGGTTGAAGCCGAACTCGGTCCGATCTGGGCCCTCGTCAACAACGCCGGCTGGGACAAGCCGATGCCCTTCCTCGCGACTGACCAGGCGCTCTGGGACAAGATCATTCGCATAAATATGCTTGGCCCGCTCAATACCCACCACGTGGTTGCGCCGCTCATGGTCGAACGCCGGGCCGGGCGCATCATCAACATCGCGTCGGATGCGGCCCGCGTCGGTACCAGCAACGAGGCCGTCTACTCGGCCTGCAAGGGTGGCCTGATCAGCTTCACCAAATCGGTGGCACGCGAACTCGCCAGCAAGGGCGTCCTCCTCAACGCAGTCTGCCCCGGCCCGACCAATACGCCGATGATGGCGGCCGTTCTCGGCGAAGGCGAGCAGGCGGTGAAGTGGAAGGACGCGATGGTTCGCGGCATCCCGCTCAAGCGGATGGGTGAGCCGGAGGATTACGCAGGTATCGTCGCATTTCTCGCCTCCGACGACGCTGGCTTCATGACGGGACAGACCATCTCCGTCGCCGGCGGCATGAACATGATCTGACCGCGACCGCGGTCCTTCCCATCAAGACTTTCGACCCAGCAGCGCGCCTTTTCGTGCGCGCAAGAGAGGAAACCATGACCAATCTGCCGACATTCGAAGACATCGTCTACGAAAAGCGCGACCGCGCCGCCTGGGTCATCATCAATCGCCCCAAGCTCTACAACGCCTTCCGCGCCAAGACGATCGACGAGCTCATCCGCGCGTTCCAGATTGCCGGCGACGACAAGGGCGTATCGAGCATCGTTCTGACGGGCGCAGGCGACAAGGCCTTCTGCACCGGTGGCGATCAAAGCGCGCATGAAGGCCAGTATGACGGCCGCGGCATCGTGGGTCTGCCCATCGACGAATTCCAGTCGATCATCCGCGACGTGCCGAAGCCGGTGATCGCTCGCGTGAACGGCTTTGCCATCGGCGGCGGCAACGTTTTCGCGACCCTATGCGATCTCACCATCGCGGCGGACACCGCCGTTTTTGGCCAGGTCGGACCAAAGGTCGGATCGGTCGATCCGGGTTGGGGCACCGCCCTGCTTGCCCGGCACGTCGGCGACAAGCGCGCCCGTGAGATCTGGTATCTGAACGAGCGCTATAGCGCGCAGCAAGCCTATGACATGGGCCTGGTCAACAAGGTCGTGCCGGCGGCCGAACTCGACGCAGCGGTCAAGGTCTGGACGGACACGCTTGCGGAGCGGTCACCCACTGCGCTCGCTCTCGCCAAACGGTCGTTCAATGCCGACAGCGAGAACATCCGCGGCATCAGCATGGCTTCACTTTACTCCGTGAAGCTGTTCTACGAGACCGAGGAATCGAAGGAAGGCGTCCGCGCGTTCAACGAGAAGCGCAAACCCGACTTCCACAAATACGCGAAGTGATCGACCGGAGAGCGAACGTGGCGCCTCGTCGCTTTGAGCCCGCTTCGCTCGCCTCCGTCCTGCCTCCGGACGGGCGTACCCTCGTGGTCGCCTGTTCCGGAGAATCCCTCCTTCTCGCCGATGCGGTGATGTGCGCCGGCGAGGCCCTCGGTGCCATGACGTTCACCGGCATCTTTGTCCCCGGCTTGAACACTCGGACATATCTCGCCAATCCGCGCTGCCGGGTCGAGACGTTCTTCATGACGCCCGAGCTCAGGGCTGCTGGCGGCGCGGTGTCGTTCTTTCCTCTTTGCTATGGCGACATCCTCGCGCGCTTGCGGACCGTGCAGATAGACGCTGCGCTGTTCATGGTCGCTCCGCCCGATGACAACGGCATGTGCAGTTTCGGTCCCATCGCGGATTTCCTTGCGGACATCTGGCCTCGCATTCCCGTTCGGATTGCGCACATCAATCCGCTGATGCCGAGAACGCATGGCCATCACGGCATTCCCCTTTCCGAACTGACAGCGGTGATCGAGGCAGAACAGCGGCTGCTCGGCTTCAGCGAGGGGACGCCTGACCCGGTTGCCCAAACCATCGCCAGCCATGTCGCTGGATTTATTCCGAACGGCGGGACCGTACAGACAGGACTCGGAAAGATCCCGACCGCCGTCCTGCGCGCTTTGACCCGCCACCGCGACATCAGAATCCATTCTGGACTGATCGGAGATGCCGTCCTCGATCTCGCCGACGCAGGTGCCCTCGCCTCCGGCTGTGCTGTCACCGGCGGCGTCGCCATCGGCTCTCAACGGCTCTATTCCGCCGTCTCGAGCTCCTCCTTCGCGTTCACGCCCGTCTCGAACACCCATGGTCCGAGGGTCGTCGCCGATATCGATCGGTTCGTGGCGGTCAATTCCGCGATCGAGGTCGACCTGTTTGGTCAGGTCTATGCCGAGATGACGGCTCAAGGCCTCATTTCGGGGCCGGGCGGCGCTTCGGACTTCGCGCGCGGCGCCTGGTGCGGCTGCGGTCTGCGGATCATCGCACTTCCGGCGACTGCCGCTGGTGGCACCATCAGCCGTATCGTCGGACCGAATGGCGGCGCCGGCCCCGTATCGCTCGGACGCATGGACACCGACATCATCGTTACCGAGAACGGCGCGGCCGACCTCCGCGGGCTTTCTCATCGCGACCGGGCCCATGCCCTCATCGGGATTGCCGCCGAACATCATCGCGATACTTTGTCGAACAGCTGGACCGCCTTCGAGTCCAGATTCTAAGTGGGAGGATACACATCATGGCGAAGAACAAAGTCATCATCAGTTGCGCCATCACCGGCTCCATCCATACGCCGTCGATGTCGCCGCATCTGCCGGTGACCGCAGAACAGATCGCGAGCTCAGCCCTCGAGGCGGCCGACGCCGGCGCCGCCATCGTCCATCTGCATGCCCGCAATCCCGAGGACGGCCGGCCAGATCAGAGCCCCGAAGCGTTCGAGCCGTTTCTGCGAGTCATCAAGCAGTCGTCGAACGTGGTCGTGAACCTCACGACGGGCGGCTCGCCGTACATGACCGTCGAGGAACGCGTTCGTCCCGCGGCCAAGTGGCGGCCTGAGGTTGCTTCTTTGAATATGGGCTCGATGAATTTCGGGCTCTTCCCGATGCTGAAGCGCTACAAGGAGTTCAAGCACGACTGGGAGCCGGCCATGCTCGAAGGCTCCCACGATCTGGTCTTCCGAAACAGCTTCAAGGACATCCGCTATGCGCTTGAAACGTTGAACGCGACCGGCGCGCGCTACGAGTTCGAGTGCTACGACACCAGCCATCTCTACAATCTATATTACTTTTTCACCGAGGGGCTGGTTCAGGCGCCCTTGTTCATCCAGACCTGCTTCGGCCTGCTCGGTGGCATCGGCGCGCATCCCGACGACGTCATGCACATGAAGCGTACGGCCGATCGCCTGTTCGGAAACTCCTACCGCTGGTCCGTGCTTGGCGCAGGTCGCAATCAGATGTCGGTGGCGGCCATGGCTGCGTCCATGGGCGGGCACGTCCGTATCGGCCTCGAAGACAGCTTGTGGGTCGGCGCCGGTCAGCTCGCGACCTCGAATGCGGCGCAGGTGCGTCAGGTTCGCAAGATCATCGAAGGCCTTGGCCTGGAAGCGGCGACCGCCGACGAGGCTCGGGAGATCCTCTCGCTCAAGGGTGGCCACCGGGTCGGATTTTGATCGCCCCGTACGCCTCGCTCCCCTCAAGAAGACAAGGGAATACTCCATGACGCTGGCTCCGCCCAAGCTCGAGCAGTTCCGGCTCGAATTGAAAAACAACGGCCTCGCTCACTTCATATTCGACGCGCCCCGCCGCACGATGAACGTATTTTCGGAAGCCGCCATCGTCGAGCTCGGCGCATTCGCCCGCTGGCTCGCGCAGAGCGACGTACGAGGCGTCGTCGTTCGATCCGGCAAGAGCAGCGCATTCTGCGCCGGCGCCGATCTCACCGAGCTCGGTGTCGCCTACGACATGATCATGGCGAAGCCTGCTCACGCTCGGTTCAATGCCGCTTACGATCATTTCTTCCGCCTGAGCCTGGCCATCCGCGCCTTGGAAAGCTGTGGCAGGCCCGTCGCGTCCGCAATCGCGGGGCTCGCCCTCGGCGGTGGCTACGAACTTGCGCTCGGTACGCACTACCGCGTGCTGACCAACGATCCGCGAGCCGTGCTCGGCCTGCCTGAATCCCTGGTCGGCCTGTTGCCGGGCGGAGGCGGTACTCAGCGCCTGCCACGGCTGATCGGCGTCGAACGCGCTCTCCCGGTGCTTCTGGAGGGCGCAAGGCTCTCAGGCGCTGCAGCTCTGGAAGGTGGGCTGGTCGACGCGCTCGTCGCCCCTGGCGAAGAAGTGGCGGCCGCGGAATCGTGGCTGCTCTCGACGCCGACCGCTCAGCAACCGTGGGATCGCGCGGATTGGAAGGATCCGTCGCCGCTCGAGGTGAGCAAGCTTCTCGGCCCCGTCCGCGAGCGCGTGCTTGCGGAAACGCTCGGGCACTATCCAGCCCCCCTTGCGATCCTCGATTGCGTCGAGTTCGGCCTGCCGCAATGCTTTGATGGCGCCATTCGCAGCGAAATGGCGATCTTCTCCCATCTGATCCAACGGGCCGAAGCTCGCAACATGATCCAGACCCTTTTCCTCGGTCGAACCGATCATGATCGGATGGCAAAGTCCGGCGAACGACCTGCCTTCATCGCAGATTTCGTCACCACGACGAAATCGGTGCTTGAGGAGGCAGGCCCCAGCGACGAACTCCTCGCGACGCTCGGTTTCACGCGGCCCGGTTTGCCAAGTGTTCCGGCGCTTCGCCGCAACGCGGGCGCTGGCTATTGGCTGAACCAATCAGATCCGGATCCTCGGCGTCAGCCCGCGCTGGCGCTGATGCAGCGCCTGAGCCAGGCGGTCCTCCCGCTGACATTCAATTTGACCGCAGAGCAGCTTCGCATGGCGGACTACGCCGTCGTACGCGAGCTCGGTTATCCCGCCTATCTGGGCGGCCCTGCTGCTTTCGGCCAACGCGAATCCTCCGCGTCCTGACGATCGATCAAGGACCGCTGATCCAACGCCTCAAGCGTCGTCAGCGGGCGCGAAGCACGAAGCTCGCTTCCCGTCCTAGAGATCGCTATAGCTCGGCTCGCGCTTTTCCCGGAACGCCGCCAGGGCTTCGCGGTGGTCGGCCGTTTCGAGCAGCATGACCTGCTGACGGTCTTCCATCGCGAGCGCGGCCTCCAGGCCCGGCGCGTCGATCAGCGCGTTGAGCGTCTGCTTTGTCATGCGCAAGCCCATCGGCGCTGTCCGCAGCAGGTCGCCGGCATAGGCCAAGCCCGTGGCCAGCAGTTGATCGGCCGGCACGACGTCGCTGACCAATCCAACCGCCTTGGCTCTTTCGGCCTCGATGAATCGGCCGCTCAGCAGCAGCTCCGAAGCCACGGACAATCCGATCAATCGCGGCAGCAGATAGCCCGACCCCATGTCGCAGCCGCCGACGCCGACGCGGATATAGGCGGCATTCATCCGAGCGTGCGGCGAGGCAAAGCGGACATCGGCGGCGAGCGCCAGGGAAAAGCCGGCCCCACACGCCGCCCCCTGAACCAGTGCGACGATGGGTTGAGGACAGCTCCTCATCAGCCGAATGATACCGGAGTATTGCTGCTGCATTTGCAGCTGGCGCTGCGGCCGCCCCTCTCCAGGCTTGGCGAAGGCCTCTGAACCAAGCTCCGCGCCGGCGCAAAATGCGCGGCCATTGGCACGAAGGATCACCACACGTGTCCTGAGCTTGTCGTGCACTGAAGAAAAGTAGGTGGTTAGCTCCGCGGCCATCGCCGGCGTCACCGCATTCAGCGCATCCGGCCGGTTCAACGACACGATGTCGATCCCGGGCCGCTCCTCGATCATGATCGTGGTGAAATTGTTCGCCGTTGGCTCGCTCATCGATATCCTCCCTCTCTCGTCCTTCTACGCGCATACCTCATCCGATGATGCCGGCGCCGCGCAACGACTCGATCCGCTCCGACGACATGCCGAGTTCGGACAGCACTTCGTCCGTATGCTGGCCGAGCTCAGGCGGCGGCCTTCCCGCCGTCCGCGCCTGGCCGTTGATGCGGACAGGGTGTGCCACGCCCTTCAGATGCCCAGCCGCGGCATGATCATATTCGACGATGATCCCACTGGCGTCGGTATGCGGATGGCTCAGCATTTGGGCGAGCGAGTTGATCGGCGAACAGGGCACGCCGGCCGCCGCCAGCCCCTCGTTCCACGCCACGGCAGAGCGCGACATCAGCGCCTTCTGCACCCGGCGGAGCGTCTCTGCCCTGTTTTGAACCCGATCGGCATTGGTCCGGAAACGCGGATCGTCCACGATCTCCGTGAGCCCCACAACGCCGCAGAACTTCCGCCACAGATTGTCGTTCGCCACGCCGATCATGATCGGCCCGTCGCCGGTTTCGAAGGCTTGATAAGGGCACAGCGACTCGTGGCTCGAACCGCATTTTGCCGGCTGGACCCCGCGCTCCCAAAAGGTCTGCAGGTTATAGCCAAGCAGCCCCATCGCGGTCTCGAACAGCGACACCTGAACCGCTCCGCCTTGCCCGGTCTTCTCCCGTGCATAGAGCAGCCCGAGAATCCCGCTGAATGCATGCACACCGGTCATCTGGTCGATCGGCGAGATCGGGCTGCGGATATACCCTCCGCCCTCGTCGCCCGTCATCGCCATGATGCCGCAAAAGGCCTGAAGGATCACATCATAGCCGGGCGCATTCTTCAAAGGGCCACTTCGGCCGAAGCCCGAGATGCTGCAATGGATCAGTCGCTCATTCAGCGGACGCAGTGTCGCAGCATCGATTCCGAGACGCTCGGCAACGCCCGAGCCGAAGCTCTCGATCGCCACATCAGCCGTCCTCGCCAATTCATGCGCGATTTCCCGACCGCGGTCGGTCTTGAGATCGATGGCGATGCTGCGCTTGTTGCGGTTCGCGCTGAGAAACACCGTTCCGAAGCCTGGCGCAGGAAATGGCGGCCATCCCCGGGTTTCGTCGCCCTGCCCCTTCATTTCGACCTTGATGACATCCGCCCCAAGGTCGCCGAGATACTGGCTGCATAGTGGGCCCGCCAGCACCTTGGAGAAATCCAGCACCTTGATCCCTGCGAGAGGTTTCGACATGGACATGTCCTCAATGATCCGCGCCGTCCAATTGATACGCTGGCGTACTTGATCTGTAAATCTCACATCAGGAAGCGCACGCATGTGATGTTCGCAAAGGTGTGCCGCAGAGGTTCTGTCGCCGGGCCATGGCTCTCGAAAATATGAAGATAATCGGCGAGGCATCGGAAGCGGTGGCGCAGCTCTGCTCGCTTGACACATTAGTTCACTACTGTACCATGTTCCAAAAGAATGACGGTCCAACCTGCCGCTCGCGGGTTGCTGCCGGAGAAGCGCATCTGGGACGGACCATGAAAATCATTCTTGTGCGCCACGGCCGGCCGGACGAGAACGATTCCGCGAACCCCGGCGATCCGCCCTTGAACAACGACGGACGGCGGCAAGCGGGCGCCATCGCCGACCTTCTCAGTTTAGAAACCATCGACCGCATCGTCGCGAGCCCGTTGCGGCGCGCTCGGCAAACGGCGGAGCCGCTGGCGCAACGCATCGGCAGGGGAATCGACGTCGTCGACGGCTGGGCCGAGGCTGACCGGTTCGGTGCGCGATATCGCTCCACCGAAACGCTGCGCGGTCTGGGGCAGGAAGAATGGAAGCGCTTCCTGACAGACCCGATCCGCTACCTCGGAGGAGATCCCAATCGTTTCCAGGCCGAGGTCCTCGGTGCCCTCAAGACCATCGCCGCCGAAGGCCACGCAACACAGAAGGTTGCGATCTTCACTCACGGCATGCCCATCAACGTCGTGCTCTCGCAGGCACTCGCATTGAACGGCTTCGTGCATTTCCTTCCAGGTTACGGCTCGGTCACCCGCCTCCGCCTGCGCAGCGACGGAGGCATCGGCATCATCAGCATCAACGAGAGCGGTCACCACGCACTCGCGACGCCGATAGCATCAACAGGCTCATGAGGAGTTGCAGGTGATTTCGTTCGAACTGAGCGAGGAACAGGAGATCGCCCGCTCGGCCGCCTCCGGCCTGGCGCGATCCACGCTCGCGCCAGCTGCCCGCGCCGCGGATGAAGCCGCGCAAATTCCTTCCTCCACACTCAAGGAGGCCTGGGCGCTGGGCATCGTACAGGCGGTTGCCGACCCCGCGTTTCGGACAATGGAGCAGCCGACCGTCCTGAACGCGCTCGTCCTCGAAGAACTCGCGGCCGGAGACGCAACCGTGGCGACCGCCATTGCCGCGTCCGTCGGCTTCGCCAAGGCCGTCGCCGAGCAAGGATCCGATCGGCAGCGCGAAGAATTGCTCCCGCCGTTCGTCTCGGACGTCCCGCGGTTCGCTGCGGTGGTCGAGTTCGACGGCCCCTTGCCCGACGACACGGCGGCAAAGGCCAGCGTCACGCGAACAGCCGATGGATTTCGGCTGCGAGGCGGTGCGACAATGGTGCTGCTCGCAAAGCCCGGCACTCACCTGCTAACGCTGGTCAAGTGCGATGGCCGCGACGAGGCGCTCATTGTCCCGGTCGATACGGACGGCGTGCGCGTCTCGAAAATCCATGGCACGCTTGGGCTGCGCGGCCTCGATTGGGCATCGGTCGCATTCAACGGCGTCACGGTTCCCGCATCCATGCGTCTCGGCGAGTCTGCCGGCGCCAATGTCCAGCGTATCCGCGACGCGGCCCGGATCGCCCTCTGCGCGATGCTTTCAGGACTGTCACGCGCTGTGTTCGACTTCGCTCTTCCCTACACCAAGACCCGCATCGTCCACGGCGAGGCCATCGCCCGCAAGCAGGCCATCGCATTCAAGCTGGCGGACATGCATGTCGCGATCGATGCGATGCGCTGGATGGGACTGAAGGCGGCAGCCGAACTGGACAGAAGCCCCGAGGCGCCGCGCAGCGCACGCCTGGCGCAGCTCTATGCGAGCGATGCCACCATGCGCATCGCCGATGAGGGCGTGCAGGTGTTTGGCGGCCACGGCTTCGTCCGCGACCTTCCGCTGGAGATGTGGTACCGCAACGCCCGCGCCCTGTCGGTTCTCGATGGCCTGGTCGGCGCATGACTGGCGGAATTCGGAGAGACCCCTCATGATCAGCTTTGAGTTCACCGAGCGCGACCGCCAATTGATCGAAGAGGCACGTCGTCAGGCAAAGTTGGCGGCCAAATATGCCCGCGATTTCGAGGACGCCGAGGACAGCCTTCTGCCGCACGCCTATCCCGAGGCGGATGGATGCCCCGACGTGCGAGCTCTGCTCGAGGCCTTTGTCCATGAAACCAGTGGGCACAAGATCATCAACGCGCTCCTGTACCTCGAAGATTGGTATGGTGGCGTTCCACTGCGCGAGCACAGATATTCGCTCGGTAACACCGTGCTGAAGATCGCCGGAACGGCCGAGCAATATGACCGTTGGCACGACCGCACCATCGCGATCGGGTTGACCGAGCCGGTTGGCGGTTCCGATCCGGCTTCGGTGAGGACCACGGCGCGGTTCGATCCGGTCAGCCGCAACTGGATCATCAACGGCGAGAAGATTTTCATTACCTACGCTGAAGGATGCGACGCGGTCCTCGTCCTCGCGCGCGTGCTGCATCCGGATCAGCCGCAGCGCCTGTCCACCTTCATCGTCGAAAAAGGCACACCGGGATTCAACGTCGGCCCTCAGATCCGAAAGATGGGCATCCGTTGGGAAGATACCGCGGCGCTTTCCTTCGTCGATTGCCCGGTTCCGGCCTTCAATCATGTCGACGGCGACCTGAAGAAGACGCTCCAATCGTTCAGCGAATCCCGTCCGGTCGTCGCGGCTTACGCTCTGGGCGTTTCGCGGGCGGCGCTCGACTACACCTGGATCCAGCTTGGCAACGCCGGCGTCAAGCCCGACTATAATGCGCGGCTGGCGACGCAGCCGATGGCGGCCGCCCGCCTCCTGTCTCTGGAAGCCGAATGGGAAGCAACCTGGCTTACCGTGGTCCGTGCCAAGTGGATCGAGCAGCGAGAGGGGCCGGGCAAGGTCGACTCGTCCATGGCCAAAGCCATGGGCGGGATGTTGGCACGCCGCGTCACCCAGGCCTGCATCGACGTCCTCGGCGCCGCGGGTCTCTCCGCCGCCGGTCCCCTGGAAAAGCTGTTCCGCGATGCGCGGATCTTCGACATCTACGAGGGGACCGGGGAAATCCAGCGGCTAATCATTGCCCGCCATATCCTCGGCTATTCGCCCAAAGAGCTTAACTAAAGGGTAGCGTGCGCATCGCTATACCCTCCAGCCTGGCCCCGGAGGGCTGAGGGGCCGTTTCTTGATCGCCCGTTGAAATACGCTAGTGTATGGTATGAGCTCAGCGGTCCCATCGGGCCTGCTCCAAGGGACACTGGATGGTTGATCAGCCGGCCTGGGATCTGCGACTCGGATACCTCATTCATGACGTGTCGCGACTGAGGAGGATGATGTTCGATCGCGCCCTTGCGCCGCTCGGCATTACCCGTTCGCAATGGTGGGTGCTGGCGTTCATTTCCCGCAAGGACGGCCTGCCCCAGGTCCAGTTGGCCAACGAGCTCGATGTCGGCAAGGTTGCGGTGGGTGCCCTGATCGACCGCTTGGAATCGTCGGGATTTGTGGTCCGTCACCCCGATCCGGTCGACCGGCGTGTCAAGCGCGTCTTCGTGACCAAGCAAGCCAAGGGCTTCCTCGAACGAATCCGCAAGGAGACCGACAAGTTCAACGCCAGCATTGCCAAAGGCATCGACCGCAAGGAACTGGAAGCCGCCTCCCACGCCCTGCTGGCCATGAAGCGCAACCTGCTCGCCTTGTCTGACGTCAACGCGTCCAACGGAACAAAGGAGGAGCCGGTCACCAAGCCGAAGCCGCGACGGCGGCGGCGCACCGCCTAGTCCCCCCCCGAGCCCGGCGCCGGCCTAGCGTGGGTTATGACTGTCGGCATCGAGAAGATGCCATGTCGATCCTTCGAACCGCATCAACCGCCAGTCCTTGATGGGAGCGAAGTCGTCCGGCGACGTATGGAGGCGAATTCCGGGCAACAGCATTCCCAGCTCGACATCCTTGAGATTTGCCGCAACTCTCATGACGTTCTCTCGCGAGATATCATCGCCGCACTGCTTCAGCACATGAACCAGTGCCTGTGCCGTATTGTAGCCGTTTACGATCAACGTATCGCTGCGGTCCGCGGCAGGAAGATACTGGTCGACGAATTCACTGAATGCGACAAACCCGGCGTCGGCTTTCCATGCTGGGTCGTTCGGATCCTTGAAATATGCCGCGGAAATCGCGCCCTGAGCGGTCTCGATGCCCGCTGGCTTGATCACGCTCCCGATTGAGGCCGATACGTAGCTCAGAATGTGCAACGGCCGCCAGCCGATTTCCGCCATCCGCTTGAGGACTTGGGCGGCGAACTTCGGCGTTGCGACGTCGAGCAGCACGTCGGCGCCAGTCGCCTTCAGCTTGACGAGATGAGAGTCAATGGTCGGCTCCGATACGTCGAATGGCTCTTCAGTGACGATCATCGATTGCGCTTTCAGGCCTAGCCCTCGCTTCAGTCCCCGAACGTAGTCCCTGCCGAGATCATCGTTCTGAAACAGGATCGCGATCCTTGCCTCGGGCCGATGTTCCAGAAGATACTTCGCGTAGAATTCCGCCTCGGTCTCGTAGCTGGGCGTGAATCCGATCGTCCACGGGAAATTCCTGGGATCGTTCCACTTCGCAGCTCCGCTCGACACGAACAGTTGCGGCACTTTCTTCGCGTTAAGGTACTTCTGAGCGGCGGAGTTCGTTGCCGTTCCCATGGCGTTGAACACCAACAGCACCTCGTCGCTCTCGACCAGCCGGCGCGTCTGCTCGACGGTCTTGGGCGGCGAGTAGCCGTCGTCATACGACAGAAACGTGATCTTGCGGCCGTTGATACCACCCTCCTCATTGATTTTCCTGAAATAGGCCGCCTCCGTCTTGGCGACCATGCTGAAGGCAGACGCCGGTCCACTGTAGGGCGACGTGTTTCCGATCTTGATCTCGGTGTCGCTGACGCCGGGTCCATATCTCTTGTCAGCAGCCAAGACCCACCCGCAGGAAACGATCGTGGCAATCGCGATGCAGACGGCAGGTAGGAGATTTCGTCCGAAGGTTCGGGCTTTCGTTCCGACGGTCGCGTCCCATGACAGTGCGCCCGGCGCCGACCGTTGATCGAGACCTCGCATGACATTGCTCCCATCCGCAGCGCACATACATCAGCCATCTTATTCAGTACACTATCGTACTATAAGGAGCTTTTCTTGGAAGCAACTGCCAACCTGCGCAATCCGGAGCATCACGTGAACTTGGAAGCCGTCCGCAATTTCCGCTTCAACTCCGTCTCCCAAGACTTCAGCCGCCGCGACACGATCCTGTACGCACTCGGTCTCGGCTTCGGCTCCGATGCGCTCGATCCCGATCAATTGCGTTTCGTGCTCGAAGACAGGCTCGTGGCCGTCCCGTCGATTTGCTGCGTTCTTGCGCATCCTGGCCGTTGGGTCGCAGCGCCCGAACTGGCCATTGACTGGATCAGGCTGCTGCACGGAGAGCAGACTTTCGAGATTCACCACCCGATTCCTCCCGAAGGCTCCGTCAAGAGCGACTATCAAATTGCCGCGGTCGAGGACAAGGGCGTGGACAAAGGAGCCATTCTTCACCTCGTGAAAACCCTGAGCGACGCAGCGACGGGAACACGCCTCGCAACCGTCCGCTCGGTGCTGTTCCTTCGCGGCGATGGCGGCTGCGGCGGCTTTGGCGACCCGGGCCAGTCCGCCCGGCCGCTGCCGGGCAGTCCGCCGGCGCTCACACTGGAAATTCCGACGCTGCCGCAGTCGGCGCTGATCTACCGGCTCAGTGGCGACTACAACCCCATTCACGCCGATCCGGAGGCTGCCCGTAAGGCGGGGTTCGAACGGCCCATCCTGCACGGCCTCTGCACATTCGGGGTCGCGACCCGTGCCATCCTGTCCGCTTTTGCCGGCAACGCTCCGGAGCGGCTCCAATCGCTTTCAGCTCGCTTCAGCCGCCCCGTATTCCCGGGCGAGACAATCCGCACCGAGTTTTTCCCCTCCGGCGACGAAATTCGCTTTCGCTCGATTGCGGTTGAGCGCAACCTCGTCGTGCTCGATCGCGGCACGGCTCGCTTGACGATGTGAGGCCACTCCACGCGCGACCGCTCGCCAAATTACTTCTTTTCGATCTTCGCGATTTCCACGATCTGCGCCCATCGCCTGGTGTCCGCGTCGGCGAACGCGCCGAGTTCTGCCGGCGTCGTCAGGAACGGCTTGGCGCCAACCGATTCCAGATAGGCGCGTGTCTCCGCGCTCTCCAGAAACGCGACCACAAGACGGTTGAGTCGATCGACGACATCAGGCGGCGTCCCCGACCGCACGAACACGCCGACCCAGGCGGTCAGCTCCGATCTCTGCAGTCCGATCTCCTTCATCGTGGGCGCATCCGGGAGGCTCGCAATCCTCTCCCCGCTGGTGACGGCGAGCACCCGAAGCTGGTGATCCTGAATCAGCCCTTGGGCACTGGCTGGGTCGGCGAAAACACAATCGATCTGACCGCTCAGCAAATCCGTCAGCGCTTGCGGCATGCCGCGATAGGGCACGTGCTGCATCCGGATGCCGGCGTCATAGCGAAATAGTTCGGCGGCGCCCCTGCTCGATGTGTTTCCGCTGCCGAAGGACAAGGGCTGCGCGCGCGTCTTTGCGAGTGCGACGAATTCTGCGACGGTTCGCGCCGGGAAGTCGTTCTTGACGGTGAGCAGCAATGGAATGCTCATGACGCCCGCAACCGGCGCAAAATCCGCCTTGGGGTCGAACGGCATCGCATTGAACAGATTGACGTTGGCTGCATGGGTCGAGTTCGTGGTGACAAACACGCTGTAGCCGTCCGCGTCCGCCTTCAGCACCGACAGCGCCGCGAGATTGCCGTCGGCGCCGGGCTTGTTCTCCACCAGGACCGTCACGCCGGCCTGGTTCTGGATGCTCTCGGCGAGGTGCCTGGTTACGCCGTCGGTCGCGCTGCCGGCCGGAAACGGCACCGTCAAGGTCACGCGCCGCGAAGGAAACGTCTCCGCGGAGGCGCTTTGCGCAATCATCGTCGTGGAACTCACGGCTAAGGCAAGACAGGTAATTGCGAGCATGCGAATTGTCATGAAAGACGGCTCCGAGGGGACAGCTTCAACGCAGGCGACATTGCTCCGCCGCACGGCTCGTGGCCAGCGGATGCCACACTAGCGATATTCGTCGTTGATGCATTCAACCGCCAGATCGGCAAGCGTCGTACCGGATATGCGCGTTAGGGAACAATGACCGATCCGCAACTTGCTCCGACTCTCGAGCCTGAGGGCGTGCTGCACCAGAACCTTGACCGGCGTACCGTGGCTGAAGACCGCGATGACGCGCGCTCGCGAAGCCAGCAGTTGCTCGCATGCGCGAAGTACCGTGGCATTGAATTCGGCCTCATCCTTTCCGAAGAACGCGGCGGGCGACGCCAGGAACTCCGTCCATCGATCCGGATACTCGCGCTTGATGGTCTCGGGCGAGCGGTAACGGTCGGTGTGCAAGTCGACCTCGGCAAGCCCATCAACAATTTCGACCGGCAGATCGATCAGGGCCGCCAGCGGCTCCGCCGTCAGACGCGCCCGCCGCTGCGGGCTCGACACGATCCGATCGATACCATCGCCGGCGAGCAATTCGGCGACACGGCGCGCCTGCAAAGCCCCCTCGCCGGTCAAGGGAGGATCGCCGGGATCCAGCGGATTCCCCTCGTCCGGCTCGCCGTGCCTGACGAGAATGAGGCGGGTCGCACCAAGGTGCTTTTCAGCCATGTTCGTTCTCCGCTCGAAGCGCATCGGCAGGTTTTGCTCCGAAAATTGGCCGCCGCAATCAAGCGGCGGCCAAGTCACAGGAGAGCAGGCATACCGGCCTGCCAGCGGAACCTTTCATTGCGAAAATCCACATCGTTTCAGGGATCAGCCATCGCGCCGGCGGCCACCAAAGCCTGACGATCCCCTGGCGAAATACCCCAGTCCACCAGGGCCGCGCGGTCATCCGCCCCGGGGCGCGGTGCCGGTCGCGCGAGTTCGGATACGGTGCGCGAAAACCGGGGCGCCGGACTCGGATGGCGGACACCGTCGAACATGGCATAGACGTCGCGCGTCATCATCTGCGGGTGTGACGGCGCTTCGTCCATGGTCAGTACCGGAGAAAGGCAGGCGTCACGTCCTGTGGCTGCCGCGACCCATTCATCCCTCGTCCGCGACGCGAAGACGCGCGCAAACACGCTGCGCATCATGGGCCACGCCGATCGATCGTTCTGGGCTGGCATCTGCGTCTGATCCAGACCCATGACCTCGACGAGATTGGCGTAGAAATGCGGTTCGATAGCGCCGACTGCGACGTACTTTCCGTCTTTGGTCTCATAGGTGCGGTAGAACGGCGCCCCGCCATCTACGATATTGTCGGCACGCTTCTCCGACCATGTGCCCTGTTGGCGAAAGGCCTGGAATGCCGACATGAGATGGGTGACCCCATCGATCATGGCGACGTCGATCGTTTGTCCTCGCCCCGATCGCTTCGCTTCCCATGCCGCCGCCAGCACGCCGACGACCAGATAGAGAGCGCCTCCGCCCAGATCGGCCACTAGGTTGAGCGGCGGCGGCGGCGGCCGATCATCGTCGCCGAGGCAGTGCAGCGCTCCCGTAAGAGCAAGGTAGTTGATGTCGTGGCCGGCCTCCTTCGCCAGCGGTCCGGATTGTCCCCAACCCGTCATGCGTGCGTAGACCAATGAAGGATTGGCAGCGTGGCAGGCGTCCGGCCCCAGCCCCAACCGTTCCATCACGCCCGGACGAAATCCCTCCACGAGGATGTCCGCCTGCCTCAGCAGCTTTACGATCGTCGCGACCGCCTCCGGCTTCTTCACGTCCAACGCGATCGAGCGCTTGCTTCGATTGTAGAAATCGAACTGCGGCGGCAATTCCGGCTCGCTTCCCGGCTTGAGAATGCGATCGATCCGCAACACATCGGCTCCAAGATCTCCCAGCAGCGCGCAAGCGAACGGCGCGGGGCCGATGCCTCCCATTTCAACGACACGAAATCCCTCGAGCGGGCCTGTCACGATTCACTCTCCGTCGTTCGATATTTCGACAATCCGGTGCCACCGAGCGCGAGCTCACGCAGCCACGGGCTCGGCGCAAACCGCTCGCCATGGGCAGCCGCGAACCGAGCGCATAGTTCGACGAATTCGTTGATGCCGAATGTCTCGATCCAGCTCGCAATCCCTCCCGAAGATTCTTGAAATCCGAGACCGAGAACAGAGGCCGTATCGGCGTCATCCGCGCTGGAGATGGTCCCCTCCTCGAGGCAGCGCATGGCCTCGCGCGCTTCCGCCGCGAGCAGGCGCAGTTCCACAGTTCGCGCGTCGGGCTGGCCATCCACTCGCGGGTAGAGCGAAGCCAGACCAGCCCATAGCTTGCGTTCGCCGCTTGCCGGCCAATCGTAGAAACCGCCGCCACGACCGCGACCGCATCGCCCGCTCTCGACCAGAACTTTGAGCACCGGTTCGGCCAAAGGCCGACAGAAGCGGGCTTGCTGGCCGTCGGCGCGGGCTTGCCTTGCCTGCTGCAAATTCAGCGCGATCCCGGTCGCGTCCAGAGTTGCCAACGGGCCGATCGCGCGACCGGCGGCGATCGAGGCCATTTCGATGCGTTCGGCTTCGACGCCCTCCTGCAGCATGCAGACCGCCTCGTCGAGATAAGCGGCGAAGACGCGTGTCGCGAAAAAGGACGGACCATCGCGGACGACGATCGGCACCTTGCCGATCGCCTTCACGAAGGCAAGACCGTCCTGCAAGGCAGGCTCCAAGGTTCGCTTCCCTCGGACGACCTCGACCAGGGGCATGCGTTCGGCGGGCGAGAAGAAGTGCAATCCCAGGAACCGCTCCGGACAGCGCAGCGCCGTAGCAAGACCCGACACCGCGAGCCCCGACGTGTTGGTCGCCACGACCGTGTCGGTTGTGACCGCCTGCTCGATCTGCTGCAGCACGCCCGCTTTCGTGGACCGATCTTCTGCCACGCTCTCAATGACAAGACCGCATCGGACCAACTCTTGCGGCGTGAAGGGCCTGATTGCGATCAGGTCCAGAATCCGACGGCTTTTGTCCTCCGACATCCGGCCCCGGCTGACCTGGCGCTCGACCGACGTTCGGATGCGCGCTGTCGTGTCCCACACCCGATCCGCACTCCTCGCGCAAAGGACGACTTGCCGCCCGGCTGCCGCTACGGCTTGAGCGATGCCGCACCCCATGAGGCCGGCTCCGACGATCCCAACCGGGTTCGCCGCATCAGCGATGGAATTGGACCACATCATTGATCTCTGCGCGGCCGACACGAGCCGTGTTCGCTTTCACGTCTGGGTCTTCGTATCCGAACGATATTCCAAAGAGCAATTTCAAGTTCGAGGGCACACCGAGATGGTCGCGAACCACATCCGGAAACAGACCGAGAGCCCCTTGCGCGCAGGACGCAATTCCGTACGCCGTCAGCAAAAGCATCACGCTCTGCGCATACATGCCGATATCGGTCGCCTCACGCGTATCGAACGGTTCGGACATGAAGATGAACACCGCATGGGGCGCGTCAAAGAAGGCGTGGTTACGCATATAGGCCATCTTCCGGCCGACCGCGTCGTGACGCTCGATGCCCATGGCCCCGTACAACGTCCTCGCCGCATCGACCTGACGCTCGCGATAGATGCCGGTGAATACGCCGTCGGCAGGCCAGTCCGGCTTGATCGGCTCGTCGCGCGTCCCTGCCGACGTCAGCGCCTCACGCAGCCGCTTCAACGTTTGCCCCGAGACGACGTGTGGCGACCAGGGCTGAACATTGCAGTTCGACGGCGACCATTGCGCCAGTTCAAAAATCTTGCGGAGGACATCGTCGGGAACCTCGCGCTGGAGAAATCCCCGGACCGAGCGCCTCGTCCGGATCGCTTCCTCAACGCTCATGGCGCCTTGCTCACTCACGGTCGCCGCCCTCCTCGATCAAGTCCACCCCTCGCTTGGCATAGGCACGCGCAAGCTTGCGCCCAATCCGCGCTGCGTCAGGCAAGACGTTGTTGCCTTGATCACCGCGTACGGCCACGCCGGCGCTGCCGACGGCTCCGCGGAACATAGCGAACACCTGATGAAACCGACCCAGCCGCTCCTGCGCCCCCGACAATTCATAGTAGCGCTCGAGATAGTCCTGCTCGGGGGGAATCCCGAGCTCATCGAGTGCAAGGCCGAGCAGGCCGCCGTTCTCGTCGGGCGCCATCTGATAGGCCTGACTGTTGAATGCCAGATCGACCAGGGGATGACCCAGCGTCGACAGCTCCCAGTCAAGGACGCCGATGACGCGCGGCTCCCTTGCGTCGAACATCACATTGGCGATGCGGAAGTCGCCGTGGCATAGCGCAAGTGTCTGGCTCTCCGGAACGCGCTCTCCCAGCCACCTGACGATCTTGTCGAGGTCCGGATTATCGTCGTCACCGCGCCGGAATTGCTGCCATTGCGACGACCAACGCGTGAACTGGCGAGCAAAGTAGTTTCCTGGCCGTCCGAAATCGCCAAGCCCGAGCTTCTGATAATCGAGACGATGGATCGCGGCCAGCGTCGCGCACATCGAGCGATAACATTCGGTACGTTCAACTGGGGTCAGCCCGTTCAGGGCAAACTCCTGAAAGACGCGCCCATCCAGCCACTCCATCAGATAGAAGGGCGTACCGAGGATCTCGCGATCCTCGCAGTAACGGTAGGGCTTGGGCGTCTTCACGTCACTGTCCCGCAATGCGGTCAGCACCCGATATTCACGGTCGATGGCGTGCGCCGACGGCATGAGGACACTCCCCGGCTGCTTCCTCAACACCCCGCGCCAGTCGCCCCGCGTGACGAAATAGGTCGGGTTCGACATGCCGCCGCTGGTCCGCTCGACTTGCGCGCGAGCGGCGCCGCCAAGCCAGGACTTCAGGTAATCGTCCAGGCGAGCGATATCGAAATCGACATTGCGATCTGCCGCTGTCGCGCTCATGCCGGTCAGCTCGCGCGCTTGCCGCTGAAGCCGAATAAGTATTGGGCCACGCGCCGCATCTGGACCTCTTCGGTCCCCTCCGTGATCCGGTAGCGACGATGGTGACGATAGATGTGCTCGAACGGCAGGGCTCGGCTGTACCCCATACCGCCATGGACCTGCATGGCACGGTCCGCCGCCTCGCAGCAGAGGCGATTTGCGCGGAAATTGCAGATCGAAACCATGTCGCTAATCTGCAGCGGATTCTGCCTGTCCATCTGCCAAGCCGTGCGGAAGATGAAGTTCCGCAACATCTGGTATTCCGCCCACAGCTCAACGAGAGGGAATTGAACCGCCTGCTTCTTGGCGAGGGGCTCACCGAAGGCCTTTCTCTTGTTGGCGTATTTGACCGCTTCCTGGATGCAGTAGCGCGCAGCGCCAACGCTCGCGGCCGCCTGCCGAATCCTGTTCTCGTGCACGAAGCGCTGAGCGACGACGAGCCCTTCGCCCTCCTTGTGAAGGATTGCGCTGTCGGGCACGCGTACGTCCTTCAGCTCGGTCTCCGCGTGATCGCTCGGCATATTGAACGTCCAATGGTTGTACAGGACATTGTGGCCAGGCGCGTCGGTCGGGACGACGAACGCGGTGATACCCTTGGCATCGCCCGGCTTTCCCGAGGTTCGCGCGAAGATCAGATTGGCATGGGCTCTTGCAACTTGGCTATTCCACCGCTTGCGCCCGTTGATGACCCAGTGCGCACCGTCTTTCACAGCATTGGTTTCCAGCCAAGTTGCGTCGCTGCCGTGTCCGGGCTCGGTCAGGCCGAAGGACAGATGCTTCTTGCCGGTGATGATCCCTTCGATATAGGTCTTCTGCTCCTCGCTGCCGTAATCGGCGAGCGCGGGGATGATCGGAAAGTTGCCTACGATCGAGGATTCATCCTGCAGATCGTTGTGCAGTCCGAGCCCGCGCGCCGCGAGGTGCTCGCGAATGGCGGCGATCGCCAGGTTGGAAGCGGCCTGCCCGCCGCAGGATTTGGGCAGCCCGTAGCGCAGATGCCCTGCCTTGTCCGCTCTGCGTTCCATCTCGCTGATCAGCGCGCGCCACTCGGCGCGGGGGCGGCCATCGTGGTCCCAATCGGTCCGCGCATTCTCGCGGCGATGGTCGAAGAACTGCATGTTGTCGCGCTCAAGGGGCTTGATCTCGGCCTCGATGAACGCATCAAGCTCCGCGAGCTTGTCGGTAATCTCCTGCGGCAATTCGAAATCCATGGCCCTGCTTCCTTCCTTTTTGCTATTTGTTCGGGAGTGCGATCCGCCCGTATGGATGTGTGCTGCTGACGCCGCCGTCGACCGACAGCAACTGGCCGTCGACATAGGATGAGTCGTCGCTCGCCAGGAACGCGGCCGCGGCCGCGATCTCCTCCGCGCGCCCGGGGCGCTTAAGCGGCGTGACATGGCCGAGCTTGCCCTCGATGCCGCGCGACCGCGCATCTTCGAAGACCTTGCTGGTCAGTTTGGTCTCCACGAGTCCGGGCAGTACGGCATTCACGCGCACGCCCGTCCCGGCAAGGGCATTGGCGGCGGTCTGCGCGAGATTGTTCACGGCCGCCTTGCTTGCGCTGTAGGAGATCGCGCCGGCATTTGCCCGCAGAGATGCCGCCGACGACGTCAGGATGATCGATCCATAGCCCTGCGCCGCCATGTGCCTGCCCGCGTACTTGATCGCCAGGAAACAACTGATGGTGTTGATCCGGTAGACTTCGCTCCATTCCTCCGTGGTCTGCTCGAGCAGCGGCGTATTTGTTCCGGTCACGCCGATATTGGCGAAGAAGACCTCAAGTCCGCCGAGATCAGAAACGCACCGCGACACGATGGCTTCGACATTCGCCTCGACCGAAGCGTCCGTGATCATCGCCGCTGCCTTTCCGCCATTTGCATTGATGAAGGCCGCGGTCTCTTCCGCATTGTTGGCCCGCCCGACGACCAGAACCAAGGCGCCCTCGTGCGCGAAGCGAATGGCGCTGGCGCGCCCGATACCGCTGCCGCCCCCGGTGACCACCGCACGTTTGCCCTCCAGCCGCTTCATCGTGGCGCTCCTATCTGCTGGGAACAGTCCATCCGCCGTCGGCCGTGACCGACGCTCCCTGGACGTAACTCGCCTCGTCGCTGGCAAGAAAAGCGGCCAGAGCCGCGATCTCCTCCGGCTCGCCGAAGCGGCCCATCGGCATCTCGACACGCCTCTTGGCGATCGTGGTGTCGTCGTATTGAGCGATCGAGGCAGGGGTCCCGATCATTCCGGGCGCAATCGCATTGACGCGGATGTTGCGCGCGCAGAGCTCGACAGCCGACGCTCGCGTCAGCCCGACCACCCCGGCTTTCACCGCGGCATAGGCGATGGCATCCTTGGTCGGATGTTCGGCTGCGATCGAGCTCAGATTGACGATCGATCCTCCGCCCCGCTGCACCATTTGTGGGACAGCTGCCTGCGTGGTCCAGATCAGGCCAAGTAGGCCGACCCCGAGCATTTTCTCGGCCGTCTCGGCATCGATTTGATCGAGCGGCTGAAACCTGGCGAATACAGCGTTGTTGATCAGCGACGCAATCGGCGATGCAAAATCCCGCTGGATAGCCTCGAACGCGGAATGAACCTCTGTGCGCTTTCCGACATCGGCCGTGTAGGCCCGGGCTTGGAAGCCCTTGGACTGCAGCTCCTCGACCGCGGGTCCCAACCTGTGCGCGCTGACATCGACGCAGGCGAGGTGCGCTCCCTCGCTTCCAAGGCGCTCGGCAATGGCCAACCCGATGCCCCGTGCCGCCCCGGTCACGACGCAGACGCGGCCCGAGAAGCGCCCGCTCATGCGCTCGCCTTCTGAGCGCCGTCGACGAACTCCTTCGCTTTTTCCTTCAGCAGGAACTTCTGAACCTTGCCGGCGGGCGTGCGCGGCAGATCGTCGATGAAAATGATGCGCTCGGGCCAGTACTGTTTCGCGACCTTGTTTCCGGCCATGTAGTCTTGAAGACCGGGAAGATCGAGAGTCTGCCCCGGCCGCAGGACAACGAACGCACAGGCCTTTTCTCCCAGCCGCTCGTCCGGATATCCGACGATCGAGGCAGATAAAACCGATGGATGTTTGAACAAAAGGTTCTCGATTTCGAGGACTGGCACGTTCTCGCCACCACGGATAATGATATCCTTGGAGCGGCCGTTGATGCGGATGTAGCCTTCCTCGTCCATGAAAGCCAAATCACCGGTGTCGAACCAGCCTTCCGCATCGAAGGGATTGAGATCCTCGCGCTTGTAGTAGCCGAGGCACATCTGGGCACCGCGGACCTTGAGCGCCCCCGTCTCTCCGACCGGAGCGGAAGAGCCATCCGGCCGCAGGACTTTCACCTCGACACCATCCAAGGGACGACCATCGGTCTTGGAGGATTTCTCGAGTGCCCGCTCCGGCTCTGTCAGCGTGCTTGACAGTGATTCCGTCATCCCCCAGAGCGAACAGACCTTCAGACTGAGCTCGCGATAGACGCGATCGATCAAGGCAGGAGGAATGGGCGCGCCGGCACAAAGGAATTTGCGCAGCTTCTCCGGTTTTGGCGCCCCCGCCGCGACCGCCTCACACATGTCGGCCAAGAACGTGGCGGCACCCGCCGAATAGGTAACGCCGTTCTCCGACATGATCGACACACCGCGTGACGGTTCCCAGACATCCTGGAAGATCACGGACGCACCGATCTTCAGACCAAGCAACATCCCCGCCGCAAAACCCGTCATGTGCCCGAGGGGCGAGCACACGAGCATCGTATCGTCGCTGCCAAGACCAAAACGTCCCGCGAGGGCGACGTTGCATGCCAGGAGCGTGTTCAAGCAGTGCATAACGCCTTTGGGAGATCCTGTCGTTCCCGACGTGAACATCAGGACCGCCATCTGATCGGGCGGAAGCGCGCCGACTTCACCTGGAGGAGGCGCTTCGAGGCGCTCATCCGTTGCGAGCAGCGCTTGACGGAAGCTATTGGCTCCCATTCCGTCGACGACGATCACATGCTCGAGCTTCGGCTGCGCCGCCTTCAGGGCCTGCGCCATTTCCTCATGATCGAAGCCCCGGAACGACTTGGGGACGACCAGCAGCTTGGTCTCGGCAAATCCCAGCATGTAGTTGAGTTCATGCTCGCGAAAGATCGGCATCAGGGGGTTGACGACAGCGCCGACCCGAAACGCAGCCAGCGCGATGACGGCGGACTCCCACCAGTTTGGCAGTTGCACCGAGACCACGTCGCCCCGTCCGATCCCAAGCCGCTTCAGCGAAGATGCCGCGCACGCGATCCGGTCCGCCAACTCACGATAAGAGAGCCGGACCGGCTCATTGGGACGATCCGCCCGGTAGGCCAGCAGCGCAAGCTTGTCCGGCGTCGAGGTCACGCTGGCCTGGAGAAACTCGTCGAAATTCTTGTCAATCCAGAAGCCCTGCGATCGCATCGACTGCGCGTGCTTCGCTGCATCGAACCCCATGCTATCCTCCCTTAGCCAACCAAGGCCCCGCGACTACGGGCTTATTTGATGTGCTAGTTTACTATCTTTTCTTCGGCTAGCAAGCTCGATTATTTCGGTGGAAGGCGGTTGTTATGGCGGCGCCGCAACTTTCGTGCTTTCATTTTTGGTACACTAGCATCCTAATACGAAGAAGATCTCGAAAGCCGGACAGGGAAGACGCGAATGAAGGCAGCAGTTCTAGAGCGACGCGGAGCAGATGGTCTGAGCTGGCGTGAGTTTCCTGACCCCGCTCCGAGGCCGGGCGAGTCGATCCTGAAGGTTGCCGCATCGTCGCTCAATCGCGTGGATCTCTACATGCGCGACAACGGCGCTGGCATTACGCATACGCTCCCGCAGGTCCTCGGCGTCGAGGCCGCAGGCGAAATCGTCGAGACCGAGCCCAGCAGCGGATTGCGCAGGGGCGCAAAGGCGATCCTCTACTCCGTCGCATTCTGCGGCAAGTGCCGCTATTGCGAGGCCGGCGACCAGCCGCTCTGCGTCAGCGCGCGGTTGATGGGAGAGCATCGCCACGGCGGCTTCGCCCAATATGTTGCCATGCCCAATCGCTGCTTTTTTGAGCTGCCGGACGAGGCGGACCTGGCCTCGGCCGGGTCGCTGATGGTCGGGCATCTGACGGCATGGCGAATGATCTTCGGCAAGCGCGCACTTCAGCCGGGCGAAAGCGCTCTCATTGTCGGCATCGGCGGAGGGGTCGCTGTCGCTTGCCTTCAACTCGCCCTTCTCGTGGGAGCTCGCGTCTACGTTACATCCTCGGGCGATGCGAAAATCGCACGTGCGATGTCCCTGGGTGCCTCGGGCGGGGTCAACTACACCAGGGACCCGGTTTCCAGCTCAATACTGGAACTAAGCGGCGGCGGCGTCGACATGGTGATCGACTCCGTCGGGCAGTCGAGCTGGGGCGAGTCTCTGAAGTCGCTTCGTCGGGGAGGCAGGATCGTCACCTGCGGAGCGACGAGCGGCTCAAATCCCTCCGCAGATCTGCAGCGCCTCTTCATTCGGCAGCTTGAGGTGTACGGCTCGACGGGCGGCAGCGTCGGCGAGTTTCGTCAGCTGCTCGACGTCTTCAACCGCGGGCTGATCAAGCCTGTCACCGATGAGACGTTCGAGATGGCTGACATCCGCTCCGCCTGTGCTCGCCTGGCGGCCGGTTCTCAGTTTGGAAAGATCTCGCTCCAGACTTGAAACCATTGGTGAAAGCCCGCGGCTGCACACCGCGGGCTTTCTGTCGTCGGTCACATCTTGCAGGCGGGATCGACCGCCGGGATGATATCGGAGCCGGCCTCGATCTTCTTGATCTCATAGGTGGGCTTGCCTTCAGAACCGGTGACGATCTGGTTGATGGCCATCGGACGTATGGTTTGATGGTCTCCTGCCCGGATTTCGACATCACCCAGAA
The DNA here is from genome assembly GCF_058803975.1 of Bradyrhizobium sp. GW821-FHT13H06. Classification (NCBI taxonomy): domain Bacteria; kingdom Pseudomonadati; phylum Pseudomonadota; class Alphaproteobacteria; order Hyphomicrobiales; family Nitrobacteraceae; genus Bradyrhizobium; species Bradyrhizobium sp. GW821-FHT13H06. The sequence continues at coordinate 41,352 of NZ_JBXAPN010000004.1, forward strand.
CTGTCGTGGCCTTCAGGCCTTCGAGCGCGGAGCGCAAGGCATTGACATCGGTTGACTTCGACTTGTTGAGGGCAGCAGCCATCAGCTCGATCGCAGCGTATTGGTCGGCAGCGGTATAGGGAGGCAATTGGCCGTTGTACTTCTCCTTCCAGGCCTTGACGAACGCTTCTGCCTTCGCGCCCGGAAAACCCGGCACGAAGCCAAGCGGCTGATAGACGCCCAGCACGGATTCACCCATCGCAGGAAGCACCTGCGGAATCACGAACGAGTTGCCGAGCACCATCTTGTACTTCTTGAACAGGCCGAACTGTTGCTGCTGCTTCGCAAGGTTGATCGCATCGCTTCCGAATATGGTGACGAAGAGCCCTTCCGCTGGATCGTTGCCCAACTCCGAGATCCTCGCGCCGAAGTCGGCCGTTCCGGACGGCGCGAACAGGACTTTTCCGACCGAACCGCCGAGGCCGGCGACCAGCGTCTTGAACTTGTCCGCGGCGTCGCGTCCGGCTGCGTAGTCAACCGCAAGAATGTCCCATTTCTTGACGCCCTGCGTCTTCAGGAAGTCCTTGACCGCTCCCATGATGATGGAGTCGCTCACATTGACGCGGAACAGGTTCGTCGAGCAGCCCTTCCCCGTGAGGCCATCCGCCTGGGCGAACACCTCCAGCATCAATGCTTTCAGCGCCGGCAGCTTGGCAGCAAGCGCCGGCGAAACGGCCGAGGTGTCCATGCCGGTGATGAAGACGGCTCCGTTCTTCTGGATCGCTCTCGTCGCGCCGTCGACCGCTGTATCGGGGGTGCCGGGATAGGTGATGAAATCAGCCTCGAGCTTCTTTCCCATGACGCCGCCCGCCGCGTTGACATGCTCGATCGCGAGGTTGACGGCGTTGGTCTGGCTTTCCTTAAGGCCAGCTAGTGGACCGCTGTCGATCAAGAGGACGCCGACCTTCACGGACTCTTGCGCCGATGCTGCCCCGGCGACCAGACCCAAGGTGGCACCGAGCGTCGCCAGTTGGATCGACCGAAGGACAGATTGACCGAAACTTCTCATATGCTTCCCTCCTCTTCTGATGATTGATTGCTCGCCTTACAAGGCCATGAGCGCCTGGTTTTCGGCGGCGCCTATCAGCTCGATCGGTCCCGCCCCGACAACCTCTCCCTTGGAGAGGATCACGAAGCGCTCGGCTGCTCGTTTCACGAGACTCAAATGCTGTTCGACCACAAGAACGCCCGTGCCGGCCTTGCGGATGTCGATCAAGGTATCGACCAAGCCGTCGACGAGCACCGGTGAAAGCCCCTCCGAGGGCTCGTCGAGCAGAAGCAAGTTCGGGTTGGCCATCAGTGCGCGGCCGATCGCCAGCATCTGCTGCTGACCGCCGCTGAGCATCGTTCCCATCTGGCCGGCCCGTTCCTCCAGAACCGGAAACAGCTTGAAGATGCTGCGCAGGTCCCATGGCCCGGCCCGGCCGGTCGCCTTGCCGAGAAGCAGGTTTTCCCTGACGGTCAGATTCGGCAGGAGCCGGCGTCCTTGGGGCGCGATCGAGATGCCCAGCTTGGCGGCCGCATATCCTGGCATCCGCTCAATGCGGGTGTCGCCGACCCAAATCGCGCCGCCGGTGACGTTCGTTTCCCGAAACAGGGAGAGCAACAGAGTCGATTTTCCGGCGCCGTTGCGGCCCACAACCGCCACCGACTCCCCGGCTTCGATCGTCAGGTCGGCGCCGTGCAGCACCGTCGATGCACCGTAGCCGGCGAACAACGCTTCGATCCGGAGCAGGCTCATGCCGCGCTCCCAAGATATGCAGCGATCACTCGGCTATCCTTGCGGATCTCGGCGGGCGTCCCGGTGGCCAAATGCCGTCCGAGGTCGAGTACCGTAACCATGCCACAGCAGGCGAACACGGCTTCGACATCATGCTCGACGACCACGGCAACAATCTTCTGTTCGCTGACGAGCGCGCGAAGATGTTCGAACAGCCGTAAGGTTTCGACCGCCGACAAGCCCGCGCCCGGCTCGTCCATGAGAAGGATGTTGGGCCGACCGAGGAGCGCCAAGGCGACGTCGACCCTGCGCTGCACGCCGTATGCGATCCGGCCGGCCTGCTGATCGAGATAGGACCCTAGATCCATGAGGCGGATGATGTCGTCCAGCCGGTCGTCACCGAGATGCGCGGCGACCAGCTCAAGCTGCTCTCGGACGGTCAGGTCGGGAAAGATGCTCGTGCGCTGGAACGAGCGCGACATGCCATTGCGTCGCCGCCAGGCCACCGACCGCTTTGTAATGTCCTCTCCCCGATAGCGAACCAAGCCGGCGGTGGGACGCCGCCGGCCGCAGGCCGCGTCGAGCAAGGTGGACTTGCCCGCTCCGTTCGGGCCGATGATCCCATGCAGGACGCCTTGATCATGCACGTCGAGATCGACGTCTGCAAGCGCTCGAAGCGAGCCATAGTTGACCGATAGTCCCTCGATCTTCAGCATGTTCAGGTCTTCCCTCGCGGACGATCGATACCCGGCAAGACGCGTCGCACGGCCGCAACGAGACCTCCGACGACTCCGCGCGGAAACACCACGATGAAGAGCACGATCGCTACACCGGTCAGCAACTGCGTTGCGCCCCGCGCTCCGAACTCATCCTGCGCGAACGCAAAGATCAAGCCGCCGGCCAAGGGCCCGACCGATCCGGCGGTGCCGCCCATGAGCGCGGCGACCAGCGCATTCGTGCTCACCCCGAGACCAAGGCTTTCCGGCGACACGAAGCCGGCGTTCAGGACGTGAAGCAGGCCGGAAACCGCAGCGACGGCGTTGACCAGGATGTAGGCAACGACTCGCGGGACATAGGTGTTGAACCCGGAGAAGCGCATGCGCTCCTCGTTCTGACGGACCGCGCGCAGCGTCGCGCCGAGCCTCGACCGCGAGACGCTCCAGAGCGTCACTCCTATCAACCACACTGCGGTCCAGCCGATCGGCCAGAAATGCTGCGGATTGGCGAAGTCGGCCGCTTGCATGCCCAAAATCGTCCCCTTGAAGCTGACGACGAGGCCGTCGGCGCCGCCGGTATAATCGTGCACGGCTTCCAGCATCACGACATGCCTGATCATTTCGCCGGCAGCCAGCGTCAACATCATGAAGGCGAGCGGATTGGTGCGGACGATCAATGCGCCAAGCACAGCCGCATATGCGACCACCGCTAGAAAAGCGAAGACGATCGCAGCGCCCGGGCTCATGCCCCATTCGCTCATCGCGAGCGCGAACAGATATCCGCTGCCGCCGTAAATGCTGGCCGCACCGAGCGCTACGAGACCGGCCTCGCTCATCAGGAAGGCGACACTCAATGCGAGCAAGCCCAAAAGCAGGCCTTCATTGGCCAGCTTGAGCGTGAAATCGCTCGCGAGATATCCCGGCAACACGCCTCCCAGGCCGAACAGGATCGCGCCTGCAACGATCGCAGCTGGCACACGAAAGGACGAACTCGCGTGCCCCAACATCGTGACCTCACGCAGATTCTTCTGAACAGGGGTTCCGCTGGTCAATTCAACACCCTTCCCCGACCGATCCCGCCGGGCGCGATCAGCAGCACGATCATGAGCAGCACATAGGGCACCAGCGCTGCCACATTCGGCAGAAATACCGAGCCCGCAACCTGGACGAAGCCGAACAGCAGAGCGGCAATGATCGCTCCCGCGATGCTGCCGGTGCCGCCAATCACCACGATGATGAGGCAATCGACGATCATGACGATGTCCATGCCCGGATCGATCGACAGATACGGACCGGCCAACACGCCAGCGATTCCAGCGAAGGCCGCACTGAGGCTGGTGACCAGCAAGCTCAGCTGATCGGAATTGATCCCCATCATGCGAGCGACGCCAGGATCCTGGCTGACGGCCCGGACAAACAGGCCCGAGGACGTGAATCTCAGCCAGACAGCCAGCGACACGCAGGACCCTAGCCCCATCAGGATCAGGAACACGCGGTACACGGGATAGGACAGGCCCAACACTGTGACTGATCCCGACAGGATCGCCGGCGCATCAATGCTGCGCGCCTCGCCGCCATAGATGAAGATAATGATCTGACCGAGAATGATACCGAGACCGAGCGTCACGAGCGCGACTTCGATGTGTGAACGGCTCTTGAGCGGCCGCAATACCAGAAATTCGAGAACGATCCCGACGAGGGCCAGCAGGATCGGAACGATCAGCAGCGCGAGCCAGAACCCCGTCACCTTGGCGACGGTGTAGCCAAGGTACGCACCCAACATATAGAGCGCGCCATGTCCGAAATTGATGACGTCACGCAATCCGTAGATCAATGCCAGACCGCTCGCGAGCATGATCAGGAGAGAGGCGAGCGCCAAGGAATTGGCGATGAGAAGCGCGATCAAAGTAGAGCCTCAGAACGCTGGGCGGCACCGTCGCACATGCTCAATGACCGCGCCGAAGGCGCGCGTTCTTCCTCTCGCAATTTGGCCTCCCTTTGCGCCTTGTCGAAACGGACCGGCACCGTCGTTATATTTCCCAGCTGAAGGGGTCGCCCCAAAACTGGTACACTTCTTTATTATATCTCGGCGTTCCGCGCAAACGATGTTTTGTCGCATTCTTGGCGGTTTTTGCGGTGCATTGAGGATTTGTCGCAGTACAACACAGTCTGGCGAGTACAAATCGGTACGCATATAAACCAATATTCTCACCTAGCTTCACCGGCCTTGCAGAGGACGACAGGATGAACCTCGAGAACGTCACGGCGCGCCATTTCCCGCCTATCTTCCAAACCTACGACTGGCGGTCCGCCGCGCTTTATGCGCTGAGCCTGGGAATGGGAATGGACCCGACGGACGAAGAGGAACTGCCTTACATCTACGAAGGCCGCGATCAACGACCTGTGCCGAGCATGTGCGTCACCCTCGGTTGGCCGCCCCTCTGGATCGCCGAACCGGCAATGGAGATCAGCTGGCCCCGCGTACTCCACGGCGAGCAACGGTTCGAACTTCATCGCTCTCTTCCCCTTGGCGCAACGATAAGGGCCTCGCATCGGGTGAGAGCGGTGGCCGACAAGGGTGCCGGCCGTGGCGCGGTGCTATATTTCGATACGGAGATCGAGGACGCCGCGACCGAAACGCCCTTGGCGAGCCTGACGGCCGCCAATTTCTTGCGGGACGACGGTGGCTGCGGCAATTTCGGAGACGTACCGGCCCCCTTGTCCGCATTTTCCTCTCGGGATCCCCCGGATCACGCGATCGACTATTCCACGTTGGGACAGGCCGCGCTGCTGTACCGGCTCGCCAGCCACGACTACATGCCGATTCACGCCGATCCCAAACTCGCGCGCAGCGCCGGCTTCGACCGTCCCATCGCCCACGGCCTCAACACGCTAGGCATCGCCTGCCGCGCAATCCTCAAGCTCGTCCTGCCGCACGCGCCTCACCGCCTGCGAACGATGGCCGTGCGTTTCGTCTCGCCGGCATTCCCCGGCGACACCATTCGGGTTGAGCTGTTCAGGAGACCCGAGGGGATACGCTTTCGCGCATGGGCGGTCGAGCGGCAAACCCTCGTGCTCGACCGCGGCCACTGCGAAATTTCTGATGGGTAACGAGCCTTCACCAGGATATGGCCAGGCTATCGGCCAAGTCTGGCCCGGCTGGGTCTAGTTCGTGATGGCCTGTATCCTTGGCGGGCCTCGTTCCGAACGGCGTTGCCGCACGCCCCGTCGCGTCGCCAGCGCTGACCGTTCCGTTTTCCCTGGTCTGGCGGAGCGAACCGCACAATCTGGTCGTCGACCGTTCGTGACGATCGCGCGCCAGATGACCGGCTGCGAGGCCAAATGAGCGATATGGAGAGCACGTCGTCTGGATTGGCGCAACCCGCGTCTCGGCCATCGATCTACCTCGCGCTGGCCGACATTCCCGTCCCGTCCAGCAATTTCCAGGACTTTCCTTTGAACTTTGCAAGCGGAGGGATCCGTGCGGCGCGTGATCGTCCGGCGTCGTGCTCATCGCGATCCTAGAAAACGGCGGGATAGCGCCCACCGTCCAGCATGACGTTCTGGCCAGTCAGGTAGCCCGCATGGGTGCTGCAATAGAATGCACAGACGGCGCCAAACTCCTCGACACGCCCCATGCGCTTCGCCGGGCTGCCAGCGGCGGACGCGGCGACCTCTTCGTCCAGGGTCCGGCCGCTTTTTGCGGTCAGCTTCTGGATGTTGGAGCGGAGCCGGTCGGTTTCGAACTGCTCGGGCAGGAGACTATTGATCGTCACATTCGCGCCGACGTACTGGGCTGCGATCGCCTTGGTGAACCCGGTCAGCCCGATCCGCGCCGCGACGGACAGACTCAGAGCTGCGTGCGGCTGCTTTACCATGGCCGAGGTGATGTTGATGATCCTGCCGAACTTGCGTTCGGCCATCCCGTCGATCACGGCACGGATCATCATGATCGCCGCGACCATGTTGCTGTCGGCCGCCGCCAGCCATTGCCCCCGCTCGAAGCTGTGCCAGTCGCCCACCGGCGGGCCGCCGGCATTGTTGACGAGGATATCCGGCCCGGGGCACACCGACAGTGCCGCCGCGCGTCCGGCCTCCGTGGTGATGTCACCGGAGGCGGCGGCTACCGTCACGGAAAACTTCTGACGGATGGAGGCCGCGACCTGCTCAAGCAGGTCAGAGCCCCGCGCCGTCAGCACCAAGTTGACCCCCTCGGCCGCAAGCGCCTCGGCACAAGCCCGTCCCAACCCCTTACTCGCCGCGCAGACCAGCGCGGTGCGTCCACGAATTCCGAGGTCCATTGTCAGCTCGCCACTTTTGCAGGTTGATCTAGATCTGGATGACATCGCCCTGACCGACGAATTTCTCGCCGTCGAACTGGATCAGTTCCATGGCGTGAAAGGCGGCGTAGTCCGTCGACGAGTTCGAGAGCTTGATTCCGTTCAGAAGCAAAGGCAGCGAAAGATCCTTCAGCGAGGTCGCTTGCTTCAAGAGATTCTCTCGCGTCAGCTCATCGCCGCAACGCTTCAGCACTTCGGCGATCGCACAGGCGCAATTGTAACCGGGGACCGCATTGAGATCTTCCAGATTGTATTTTGGCATGTATTCGCCAACGAATTTCTTGAAATCTTCGACTCCTGGATCGTTTGCGAAGGCCGCGTCACTGGGCGCCTTCTCCCAGCGCGCGGAATAGATACCTTTGCAATTCTCGAGACCGACGGGCACCAGCGTCTGCGCGATGCTGGCTGCGTTGGAGGCGATGATCTGAAGCGGCTTCCAGTTCGAGACCGCCACCCTGCGGATTCCCTGCGCAGCATAACGCTGGTTGGTGAACTGGATGAACGTATCCGCACCGGCCGCCTGGATCGAGATGACGGCGCTGTCTATGGTGGGATCCGTGACTTCGTGGGATTTCTCAGCAACGATCATAGTCTGAGCTTTACTGCCGAGGCCCTGCTTCAAGCCGCGCAGATAATCCCGGCCGAGGTCGTCGTTCTCGAACAGCACGCCGATCTTCGCGTCCGGCTTGTTTTCCAGCAGAAAGCGCCCGTAGATCATCCCCTGCGCGACATAAGAGGGGTATAGCGGAACGATCCACGGGAAGTTCGCGGGGTCATTAAACCGCTCCGATCCCGAGGTGAAGAACAGGTTCGGGACCTTCTTGGAGTTGAGGTACTTCTGAACGGCCGCATTGGTCGGCGTGCCCAAAGCTCCCGCAATCGCGAAGACGCCATCAGACTCGACCAGTTTTCGCGTTTGCTCGATCGTCTTCGGCGGAGAGAATGCGTTGTCGAGCGAGATCAAATTGATCTTGCGACCGTTGATGCCGCCGCGATCATTGATCATCTTGAAATAGGCCACTTGTGCCTCGCCGTAAGAGGCGATCGCCGAAACCGGGCCGCTATACGCCGCCGTCGTTCCAAGCTTGATCTCGGTGTCGGTGACGCCCTCGTCGTAGGCGGCTCGCGCCTGCCGCCACAGGAGCGGCGCGGCAATGGCGGACCCGGTGAGCGCGAGCGCGCGGCGGCGTGTGAACTTGAATGTCATGTTCTCCCCACAATCTTGCGACCCCTGGACGCGCTCTCTTTTGTTTTTGTCATCAGTCCGACGTGCTATTCGAGGAATATCGTCACCTCGGCACGGACGGACGGAAGCACCACATTATCGGTCTCTTCAAAGTCCGCGTCGCTCATCTCGACGGCCGCCGAAAAGCTGAGCGCGTCCATGTGACCGTTGAGAACGGCCGGATACGACCATTCGATCCTGGCGAGGGTGCGATCGCCGGCGCGGAATTCGATCGCGAGCGGCTCCGGATCGCTCGATCCTTGCCCGCTCTGATAGCCGTCGCCGATGCAATACATCTCGAATTGGAACGACCCGGGCGCGCGGCGCTGGATCGCGATCTCGATGTCCAGTAGGCCGAACGCTGGATCGTCCTGCGCGTCCTCATGATAGAAATAGACGAAGGGGATCCGGCCGTACCGGCTCGCGCCCCGGCTCAGATCCGACGGCACTTGGGCATCGCTCCGGCCCGGCGTCCGGGGCGGCACCGGGCCGAGCAGACACATCTGAGGGAGCGATCTGCACTCAGTCATGGGAGTGCGCCCGTAGCGTTCCGGACTTTGCGTCGGCCGCGCCCGAAAATCCCTTCACGTCGTAGACCTTGCCGAGAACGCCGAAGGCATTTTCCGTCAGGACGGCCGGGTCCAGCACGCGATGGGCGAACGCGCCGGGCTGTCGCTGCATGATCGTGAATGGGTAATCGGACCCGACCACGATGCGATCGCTTCCGACGGATTCGGCCAGGAACGACAACGACGCGGCGTCGTAGAGAATGGTGTCGTACCAGAATTTTCTGGCGATCTTCGAGGGCTCCTGCTGCATCTGGCCCTTGAGACCCAGCGACCAGCCGACATCGAGGCGCGGCAGGATCCAGGACAGCGCCCCGCCGCCGTGACTGAGTAAGACCCTCAGGCGTGGAAACCGCTCTAGAATGCCTGCCGCCAGCAAAGACACCGAGGCAAGCGCGGTTTCGAGCGGGAATATCGCAACCGCACCGAACTCCGGACCGGCCCCTATCCTCTCGACGCCGGCGGGATGCAGCGGATGGACGAAGATCGTGAGATCCATCGCTTCCGCGGCCTCGTAGAGTGGCAACAGCGTTCTACTTCCCAGCGCGACGCCGTCGATGTGCGTTCCAATTTCGAAACCGGCAAACCCTAGCGCCTTGAGTGTGGTAAGCTGGCGAACGGCGCGTGGAACGTCCTGCGCACAGACCATTCCGATGCCGGCGAAATTGCGCGGTGCGCGCGAGATCATTCCGGCGATCTGCGCGTTCATGATGTCGGCGAGGTATTCCGCGTCGTGCGGCGGCAGCCAATGCGACAGCAACTCCGGCATCGGCGAGAGCACCTGCATGTCGATGCCTTCGTCGACCATGTCCGATAGCCGCCGCTCGACGTCCCAGGAGCGCGAGTCGATTTTGCGGAAGACCTTGCCGGCGATCATTACAGCGGCCTGGTCGCCGCCGGTGAGTTGAATACTCGGCCAGCGCGCGTCGCGGGCGGAATCCGCCAGAAGACGCGAAGGCACGACGTGGGTGTGAACATCGATCACGGCGCCCACCGCGTTTCTCCCTGCTGCTTCGCCGCACCGATGTGTCCGCGGCTGCCCGCGCTCAGAGCGATCGTGTTTTTACTTTACAAACAGGATTGATTGTTTCTAATCTTGAGTCAAGACGCGTTTAAAGCGTCGGGACCGCCAAGGCGGCCCGTGACATCGAAGGGAAACGCCATGGATGCGAACAGTGCCGAGCCGGCCTTGCTAGTGGATCCCGTCCAGCGAATCTTCAAGGTCGCCCGCCGCAACTTCGTCGATCACGACATATTCGAGGCGGAGAAGGCGAGGATCTTCGACCGATGTTGGCTTTATCTCGGCCACTCCTCAGAATTGCCGAAGCCTGGCGACTTCATCACCCGCACCGTAGCGGGCCGCAACATCCTGTTCACGCGCGACGTGAAGGGCCGGCTTCGCGCCCTGATGAACACCTGCCCGCATCGCGGCGCCCAGGTCTGCCGCGAGCGGAAGGGCAACGCCAAATCGTTCCAGTGCTTCTACCACGGCTGGACTTTCAGCGCTGACGGCAAGTTGCGGGGCCAGCCGGGCGAGGAATCCTATCCCGACGACTTCAAGTCTCGCAGCACCTCGAACATGCAGCCGGTGCCGCGCTACGAGAGCTATCGCGACTTCAACTTCGTGTCCTTCGACCCGAATATCGTGTCGCTCGAGCAATATCTCGGCAACGCCAAGGAGTATCTCGACGTCATCTGCGATCAGACCGACGCGGGCATGTCGATCGTGGCCGGCAGCCAGGAATACTCGATCCGCGCCAACTGGAAGCTGCTGACCGAGAACAGTATCGACGGCTACCACGCGGTCACGACGCATGCGAGCTATTTCGACATCCTGATGAACACTACTGACAATATGAGCTCGGGCACCGGCGGCGGCTTTGGATACGATCTCGGCGGCGGACATGCCGTGCTGGAGTATGGCGCGCCGTGGGGCCGTCCCGTCGCACAATGGATTCCCGGATGGGGCGAGGCCGGCAAGACAGAAATTACCCGGCTGTACGACAAGCTTGTGGCGCAGCACGGCAAGGACCGCGCCGACCGCATCGCGCTGAAAAACCGCAACCTGTTCATTTTCCCCAACCTCGTCGTCAACGACATCATGGCCCTCACGGTGAGGACCTATTTCCCAATGGCCCCGGACTACATGGTGATCAACGCTTGGGCGCTCGCGCCGAACGACGAGACCACATGGGCGCGCAAATACCGCCTCAACAATTTCCTCGAATTCCTGGGACCCGGCGGTTTCGCGACGCCGGACGACGCTGAAGCCCTCGAGCATTGCCAGCGCGGTTTCAAGAATTCGAAAGAAGCGTTGTGGAACGACATCTCGAAGGGCATGGGCAAGGAGAACCCATCGCACAACGACGAGCTGCAGATGCGCGCGTTCTGGACGCAGTGGAATCGCCTGATGTTTCCGGGGCCGGTCCCGAACATCAAAGACGTTGCGGCTTGAGGAGGCGGAGCATGAACGCGGTCAACCGTTCGGACGTCGAGGACTTTCTGTTCGCCGAAGCCGACCTGCTCGATCAATGGCGACTGCCTGAATGGCTGACGCTGTTCACGGAGGACGCCAAATACGAGGTGCCCTGCACCGACCTCGCGCCCGACGCATCGCCTGACACCAGCCTGTTCTATATCGCCGACGACCGCGTCCGGCTTGGCGAGCGGGTCAAGCGGCTGATGAAGCGAACCGCTCACGCCGAATTCCCGCATTCAAGGACAAGCCGGATCGTCGGCAACGTCCGCATCCGTGGCCGGACCGAGCGCGAGATCGACGTGAGCTGCGTGTTCCAGACGCTGCGAACCAAGGACGGCACCACTGATCTCTATTTCGGGACCAGCAACTACAAGCTTGCGACCGATGGCGAGGGCCTCAAGATCCGGGAGAAGCGCTGCCTGCTCGGCAGCGAGGGGCTGCGCCCCTCAGGCCGCATCAGCATCGTGCTCTGACCTGACGGACAGTGGATGAACGCTCGTTTTACCAACCAGGTGGTCGTCGTCACCGGCGCCGCCAGCGGAATTGGCGCCGTCATCGCTAGGCATTTTGCCGAAGGCGGCGCTCGCCTTGTCCTGTCGGACGTCGACGACAAGCAGCTTGACGCAGTGGCGCGGGATATCGCAGCAAGCGGGCATGAGAAGCCGACGATCAAGGCCGGCGACCTCTCGAAGGAGGAGATCGCCGGCGCCCTCATCCGCACGGCAGTCGACACCCATGGAACGCTTGACGTGCTCGTGAACAATGCCGGCGGCGGCATCATCAAGCCTTTCCTCGAACATACGCCGGACACCCTACGCACGACCATCGACCGCAATCTGTGGACGACGGTGTGGTGCACGTGGCACGCCGTTCCCGTCATGAAGGAGAAGGGGTATGGCCGGGTGGTCAATATCGGCGCCGACTCGGTCCGCAACGGCCTGTGGGACCACGCCGCCTACAATGCCGCCAAGGGAGGCGTGCATGCTATCGCGACGGGCCTCGCCCGCGAGTTCGCCAAGGACGGCATCACCTTCAACGTAGTCGCACCCTGCATCGTCAATACGCCGCAAGTGCAGAAGGCCACGCTGATGTCGGCGCAGGCGCTGCAACGATTTGTCGATGTCGTCCCGATGGGCCGGGCCGGCGATATGGACGAGATCGCGTCGATGGTATGCTACCTCGCCTCGAAGGAGGCGTCGTTCGTCACCGGCCAAGTCATCAGCGTGAATGGCGGCAGCACGATGCTGTGACGGAAGTGGTCGCCGGCTCGCTGGCGAAGACGTCTCCGATCCCGAAGAGAGTGCCCATGTCGAATACCAAGGATCCCAAACCGGCCGACCAGTCCGGCGCCCGAATACTGAAGGCGCCCGCCCCGCGCCAGAAGCTCCGCTCGCGCCGCGACAGCTCGGCCGAACCGACCTATGCCCCGCGTCGGACCCAGGCTGAGCGCAGCGAGACCACGCGCAAGCTCCTGCTCGAGGCCGCAGCAAAGCTGATCCGGAAGGACGGATTCGGCGGCTTGCGGACCATCGAAGTCGCCAAGCTGGCCGGGGTCTCCCGCGGGGCCCTGCTCCACCATTTTCCGAGCAAGCACGCTCTCGTGGTGGAGCTCATGACCTACGTCAATGAAATGACCTTCGCGCAAAGCACGCGCCGCGCCCGGTTGGCCCGCAGCAGCGGCGATCTGATCAGCGAAATCATGGACGACGCCAAGGACTATTTCTTCGGGGATCACTTCTTCATCGGGCTCGCGCTCGCCATGAGCGACGAGAGCACGCGCCGGCTCAGGCACGAGACCTCGCAGTTCACGCGCCAGATCCGCTTCTCGATCGAGGCCGCCTGGCTGGATACGCTGATTGCATCGGGTCTGCCCAAACAGTCGGCCAGCGACATTCTCGCGCTGACGTTGAGCGTGGTCCGCGGATTTGCGGTGCGAACGCTGATCGAGAACGATCCCGAGCAGTTCACGCGACTGATGGGCGCCTGGCGCATGATCGTCGGCCAGCACATCGCGGCCTTGAAGTCCAAGCGATCGGGGAAGCAGAAATGACAGCGACGAAGCAGCCGCCTGCATCACCACGCGGCCCAGCGATCCAGCTCTGCTACGTCCGGCTCGCGATGCAAGCCCCGGAGCCGGCGGCGGCCTTCGCCACCAAGATTCTTGGTCTGCAGCACGTCAAGAGCGATCTGGAGCCCTTCCTCTATCGCTCCGACCAGCGTTACTATACGCTTTGTCTGGCCGGCGGCGCCGAGAAGCCGAGCATCGGCATCGAGATCGCGGACGATCGCGAGCTCGAGCGCATCGCGCAGGCGCTGGCGAGCCGCGGCTTGTCCACGCGCGAGGCATCGAAGGATGAGTGCGCCCAGCGCTTCGTCCGCCGCGCACTGATTGTCGAGGACGCCAGCGGCAACGAGATTGATCTGGTGCTGCGGCCCGCTCTGAGCGGCCGCCGCTATTTTCCGAGCCGCGACGCCGGCGTCACGGGTTTGCAGGGGGTCGGTCTGCGCAGCCGCGCGATGCAGGACGATCTCGATTTGTGGACCGCCATTCTCGGTGCCAGGATTACCGACAGGGTCGGCGAGATCGCCTACCTCGGGATCGATCAAATGCATCATCGCGTGGCGCTCTACCCATCGGACCGAGCCGGGCTCGTCTACGTCTGCTACGGGGTCGAGAGCATGGATGCCCTTATGCAAAACAACTACTTCGTCGAGGAGCGGCAGATCAGGATCGTGCACGGCCCGGGACGCGAGCCGGCCTCGCGGCAGATGTTCGTCCGGTTTGCCGGGCCGGAAGGCTACATTTTCTGCTATGGCTACGGCCTCGAGGATTTGCAGCCCGATCATCGTCCGCGGCAGTTTACGCCTGAAGCGTCCTCGCTCTGCGAATGGGGCAGCCGGTGCATCGACATCGCGGAAATGCAGCCGGCGCCAGCCGGTTGAACTGACGTCCACCGAGGAAAAACACATGATCGAGCTCAAGGATCTCTCATACGTCCGCTTCGGGACGTCGAACCTCGAGGACGCCGAAAGTTTCGCGACCAAGTGTCTTGGCCTGCAGGTCGGTGAACAATCGGGGAAGGCGCTCTACCTTCGCTCCGACGACCGTGCTCATACGCTGTGCTATTTCGAGGGCGATCCCGCCGAGCAGACCGTCGGGTTCGAAGTCGATGACGAGGCCCAGCTCGATGCGGCGGCGGCGACGCTGGACCAGTTGGGCCACCCCGTGCATGCGGGAACGGCGGGCGAATGCGCGTCGCGCAAGGTCAAGGCATTCATCGGCTTCAAGGACCCGAGCGGCAACCACATCGAGCTGGTGGTACGGCCGGACCGCAGCGGCAAGCGCTATTTCGCGTCCCGCGACGCCGGCATCACCGGCTTCAGCCATGTCGGCCTGTTCACGACAGATCCCGCGCGGGACGAGCGGTTCTGGACCCAGGTCTGCAACGCACGCGTCAGTGACCGCATCGGCGACGTCGCGCTTATGCGGGTCAACGCCATCCATCACACGATCGCCCTGGCACCGGGACCGAAAGCTGGCGTGCACCACGTCAATCATCAGGTCGAGAGCAATGACGACGTGCTGCGCTCCTACTATCATTTGTCGGAGCAGCGTGTGCCGATCGTGTTCGGCCCCGGCCGTCATCCGACATCAGGCGCGCGCTTCCTCTATTTCCGTGGCCCGGATGGCATGGTGTTCGAATATTCGATCGGCGTGGACGAGATCGAGGACGAGGACACGCACCGGCCGCGCCAGTTCGGTTTCGAGCCGTCGAGCCTTTGCATGTGGGGTTCCAAGCGCAGCTGGTGAGTGGACGCGCCGCCCGCAACATTGATTTCTTTCGCCGCCATCTCAGCGCCGCGTAGCGAAAACGCGCCGTATCGCGCGTTGGGAACGCTCATCGGCGCAAAGAGGCGAGCTTGACCGTGCCGTCAACGGCTCGGGCCAGCGCACGTGAGGAAATGGCTGAAGCCCAATCCGGGGGTTCCGATGCAAAATCCCCGCCGGCTCATATCATTCGTCATCTCACCGCCCCTTACTGCCAAGATTTGTGCATCTGCTAAGTCCGCTGCGTTTTTGAACTTGCGCTAGAATTTTTTGCTTCCGCCGACGGCAGAAAATAGATTTACGCTCGCTCGTGGGGGAAGCACGACTGCGGTCTGCTGCTATATCGGATTCTATGGCAAGGGCGCGCCTGGCCCCAATTGGTTTGCCGCGCTCAAGATAGAGCTTGTGGCGCGACCCAGCACTGGGACGGCCTCTTGCGAACTCACCTATCTACCTGCCCGATACATCGTCCCAAGTGCTTTTCGCACGTCACTGCGCAGCATTTCGCGTACGGGCTTGTCGCCTGCCTCCATCG
Organism: Bradyrhizobium sp. GW821-FHT13H06; assembly: GCF_058803975.1. Classification (NCBI taxonomy): domain Bacteria; kingdom Pseudomonadati; phylum Pseudomonadota; class Alphaproteobacteria; order Hyphomicrobiales; family Nitrobacteraceae; genus Bradyrhizobium; species Bradyrhizobium sp. GW821-FHT13H06. The sequence goes on from NZ_JBXAPN010000004.1 coordinate 56,801, forward strand.
AACGTCGCGCAGACTTTCCGCTCTTGCCGAATGACGACTAAGTATCGTCAGATCAGGCGCGCAGGCATGGCGCTAACAAATGTTCGCTTGAATCAGATTGTCCCTGTTTGGCTCGCTGCCTGCCGCTCCTTTCGTCTTGCAGGCAAGCCGGGAAGCGTCGTTTCCGTGGTCTGGCCAAAACTCCTAAATCGGCATACGGGCGTCCGCCGACCAATGACGCCCGTCGGGAAGCCGTGTGACATTGGCCATCATGAGATTTTTCTTGATCTCCATTGCACACGTTGTGCACACACCGCCTTCTAAGAAATTGACAACCTTGAACTCGCGCTCCAGTCCATCATGGGCAAGCTTGGGCTAGCTCCAGCAATCGATATCCAATTGCAGCCAAGTAGCGAAACCTTTGTCCATTACCTAGGGAGCGAAGCTCAACAAGGATGTGGTGCGGGGCCCTAATTAAAAAGACTGAACTCTCGCTCCAATCCATCGTGCGCAAGTTGAGCTAGCTCCAACAATCGATATCTCAGCTGGAGAAGCAGAGAAAGGTGAAGTACCTGAAGATCACCTCGCTTGCTCAGCCTTGACCATTGTGGCGTTGGCGGGTCAGCTAGGACTTGGCAGAGCGCGCGGATATCGCGGGATGCCGTGACACAACGGGACTTGCGATCCCATACAGGAATTGATCCACGATCATGTCCGCGAACTCTGCCGGCCCGATCCCTCCCTTGGGATCGTACCAAGTGTGGCTGAAGTTCAGTGTGCCAAAGAGCATCATGGCGTAGACCTTCCGCGTCCGCTTGACGATCTTGCCCTGATTATCGAGCTGGAGCAGCAGGCCGGAAACCAGATCGACAATCCGGCGCTCCAGAGATTTGATCGTCTGTTGGTCGTCTTCGGCGAGGAACGTGAGATCGTTGAGGATCAGGCGCTGTTCTTGCGGCGAACGCGCGTTGAGATCGACGATGGCACGGATCGCCGCGCGAAACTGATCAGGCGTCTCGGCATGTTTCGCGATCGCGTTCTCGACGTCCGCGATCATCTGGCGCACGTGCTCGTCCAGGATTGCGAACAGGATCGCCTCCTTGGACTCGAAGTAGTGATACAGCGCCCCGCGGGACAGCTTGCACGCCTCGGCAAGATCGGCGATCGAGGCGCGCATATAGCCGTATTCGGCGAACAGGCCGCGGGCCGCCACGATGATTCCGCGGTGGATGTCGTCGTAGTTCTCGGAGCGCGTCCGCGCCATCGGCCTCTCTCGCTCAAACGAACGCCGCCGAATCCGGCGACCCGCTCCTCTATACAACCGCTTCGGCCATCGCGCTCAACCCGCGGACACAAGTCCACCAGAACCGTAGCCACGGCGTCCAAAAATTTGATCCAGATCAAAAAATAATTTGAACGGCCGGTCGGATTATAATATCGTCCGATCTCGTCAGGCAAGCAATTCAGGCACGCGGGACCAACCCGGCGGCATCAGGGAGGTTGTGCGTGGACAGTCGGAAGGTCGATGCTGTCGTGATCGGTGCCGGCGCTGGCGGCCTGTGCGCTGCGGCGCGGCTGGCGCATGCCGGGCTCTACACCGTCCTGGTCGACGATCACGACAAGCTGGGCGGCCGCGCCTCCACCGAGGAAATCGACGGCTTCAAGGTCAATATCGGCGCGATCGCGATCGAGTTCGGCGGCGTGTTCGAGGAGACGTTTCGCACCGTCGGCGTCCCGCTCGACATTCGCGCGCCGGAGCCGGCAAGCTCCTTCTTCATCGACGGCAAGCTGATCGACGTCGGCCGCGGCGGCTGGTCGCTCCTGCTCGGGCAACTGACCAAGCAGGCCTCCCGCATCCTCGAGAAATTCGCCGACGCCCGCTCCGGCAATCTGCCCGACGGCCGGCAATCGACCGAAGACTGGCTGAAGGGCTACACCAGCAACGCCACCGTACATGCGCTCTTCCGCAATCTCTGTGCGGCGATCTTCGCCTGCAATGCGGCCGAGCTGCCGGCTCGCGCCTTCCTCACCTATTTCACCAGCAAGGGCGCCTTCAAGAAGTTCGGCTTCTGCCCGGAAGGGACAGTCGGCGTCTGGAACAGCCTTGCGACGGCGGTCGGGCGCAATGGCGAGGTCTGGCTTGGCACACCGGCCACCCAAATCCACACGACGAACGGACAGGTGAGCGGCGTGACTCTGCTCCGGGACGGCAAGCCGACGCGGATCGACACCGATCTCGTCATCAGCAATGCCGGCCCGAAGACAACCGTCGCGCTTGCCGGCGAAACCGCCTTCCCCGCTGATTATGTCACGAGAGTCAGGAACGATCTTCGTCCGGCCGCCAACATCGTCATCAATGTCGCGAGCCGCGAGCCGCTGCTGAACCATCCCGGTATCGTGACGTTCGGCAAGACGCGCCGGCTGTGCAACATGGCGAACCTCTCCGCCACCTGCCCCGAGCTCGCGCCGCCCGGCTGGCATCTCTATGTTGCCTATGCCGTGCCGGTTCCCGCGCTCGGCGTGTTCGACTCCGATGCCGAAATTGCGCTCGCACTGGCCGATCTGCGCGAGCAGTTCAGCAATTTCGATCAGGCCAAGATCCTCTCCATCCGCGTGATGCGCGGCGACTGGCCGGCGCAACGGAGCTGCGCCGGCTACGACCTGCCGCGCGAGACCGGCATCGAGGGCCTGTGGTGCGTCGGCGATGCGGTCAAGCAATACGGCAATGGCGGCACGCAGGCCTGCGCCGAGACGGCGAAGATCGTCACCGACGCCATCCTCGCCACGCGGCCGCCTGCGGCCCAGGCGAGCCGGATCTGATCGATGCCGACCACGATCCGGACACCGACCTCCTGCCCTGCGACGCAAGCGATGCCCGCGCCGGATGGCCTGCTCGAATTCCGCAACATCCGCATCGTCTACGACAACGCGATCGAGGCCATTCGCGACGTCTCGATTGCGGTGCCCGAGGGTCGCATCGTCGCCCTGCTCGGCTCCAACGGCGCCGGCAAGTCGACGCTGCTGAAGGCGATGTCCGGCATCCTCTACACCGAGGAAGGCGTGATCGAGAACGGCAGCATCCGCTTCCACGGCGAGGACGTGCATCAGCTCGCCCCCGACGAGCTCGTACGCCGCGGAATCGTGCAGGTACCCGAGGGCCGTCGCGTCTTCGCTGCGTTGACGATCGACGAAAATCTCCAGATGGGAGGCTACACGAGGACCGCTGCGGAAGCGCGCGAGCGTCGCGACAAGGTATTCTCGCTGTTCCCGCGACTCCACGAACGGCGCGACCAGATCGCCGGCTACATGTCCGGCGGGGAACAGCAGATGCTGGCGATCGGCCGCGCGCTCATGACCGATCCGGTCCTGCTCGCGCTCGACGAGCCGTCGCTGGGGCTCGCACCTTTGATCATCGACCGCATCTACGAGGTGATCGCCCGCCTGCGCGACGAATTGAAGATGACGGTGCTTCTGGTCGAGCAGAACGCGCAGCGAGCGCTCGACCTCGCCGACTGCGGCTACATCCTCGAAACGGGGCGCGTCGTGCTCGACGGCACTGCCAGCAAGCTCACAGCCAACGAGGATGTCCAGGAATTCTACCTCGGCGTCTCCTCGGCCGGCCGCAAGAGCCTGCGCGAGGTCAAGCACTACAAGCGGCGCAAGCGGTGGCTATCGTGACCGCGCTCCTCACCGTCGAAAACCTCAGCAAGCGTTTCGGCGGCCTCCAGGCCATTGCCGACGTCAGCCTCACGGTCGCGCCCGGTGAGATCTGCAGCGTGATCGGCCCGAACGGCGCCGGCAAGACCACCCTGTTCAACATGATCTCCGGCGTGCTGCGGCCGAGCGGCGGGCGCATCGTATTCGAAGGCGTCGATGTTTCGACCATCTCGCCCTGGAGGTTTGCCGCCGCCGGGATCGGCCGCACCTTCCAGAACCTCGCACTGTTCAAACACGGCACGGTGGTCGAGAACATCCTGACCGGCCGCCACACCCACCTGCGTTCCAACGTGATCGATGCCGTGGTCTTCTTCGGCCGCACCCGCCGCGAGGAGATTGCGGCGCGGCAACGGGTCGAGCACATCATCAAGTTCCTCGAGATCGAGCATGTCAGGGACGCCGTCGTCGGGACACTGTCCTATGGCCAGCAGAAGCGCGTCGAGCTTGCACGCGCGCTCGCCTCGGAGCCCAAGATACTGCTGCTCGACGAGATGGTCTCGGGCATGAACCAGGAGGAGACGGAGGACATCGCCCGTTTCGTCCTCGACATCAGAGACGAGCTCGGCATCACCGTATTGATGATCGAGCATGAGATGCGGATCGTCATGGACATCTCCGATCGCGTCCACGTGCTCAATTTTGGCCGCAAGATTGCCGAAGGCACGCCCCACGAGATCAGGCACCACCCGGCCGTCGCCGAAGCCTATCTCGGCGGCAAGCGCCCCGGCGGCGCCATTGCACAGGCGGGATCGTGATGTCGACGCTCGACAGCCTCCGCTCCACACTTCCGCCGCTCCAGGCCACAGCCCCCCGCAGCGCGCCAGCGAGCGACGCGGCGCCCTTCCGCGCCTCGCTCCGGGACGGCGCCATCACCATTCCGCAACTCTTGCGCCAGCGTGCCGCCATGCATGGCGAAGCGCGGGCCTTGCGCGAAAAGGACTACGGCATCTGGAATCCCCACTCCTGGCGCCACTATCACGAGACGGCGCGTGCGGTGGCGCTGGGCCTGCTGTCGCTCGGCATCAAGGCGGGAGACCGCGTCGCCATCGCCGGCGAGAATACGCCGGAATGGTTTTACGCCGATCTCGGCGCGCAGATGATCGGGGCCGTGACCGTCGGCATCTATCCAACCAACCCCTGGGTCGAGCTGCAATACATCGTCAAGCATTCCGGCGCGCGTGTCGTCGTCACCGGCGACCAGGAGCAGACCGACAAGGTGCTGGACGCCATGGCCAACAATGGCGGGCTTCCCGGTGTCGAGGCCATCGTCTGCATCGACATGAAGGGCCTGCGGCACTACCGCCAGCCGGCGCTGATGTCGTTCGACGCGCTGTGCCAGCGCGGCCTTGCCCATGCGCGTGAGACTCCGGACGCGAACGCGACGCTCGACCGCCTAATCTCGCAAGGCGCGCCCGACGACGTCTGCATCCTGGTCTACACCTCCGGCACGACGGGCCCGCCCAAGGGCGCGATGCTGACGCATCGCAATCTCGTCTACGCCGCCTTCACCTACGCAGAAGCCGTCGGCATCGCCGACAAGCCGTTCGAGGCCGTCAGCTACCTGCCGCTGTGCCACGTCGCGGAGCGTTGCTACGGTATGGTGACGCATCTGGTGCTCGGGGGCACGGTGAGCTTTGCCGAATCGATCGACACCGTCGCCACCAATATCCGCGAGATCGCGCCGACCTTCTTCGTCGGCGTGCCACGCATCTACGAGAAGCTGCAGCACGGCTTTCTGTTCCGGCTCGGCGAAAGCGGCAGGCTGCGGCAAGGCCTGACCAGGGCCTGCCTCGCCTGGGGCCGCACACTTTCCGACCGCCGGCAGGCGGGCAAGGAAAGTCTCATCGATCGTGCCGCTTACGGCCTCCTCTATCTCCTGATGTTCCGGAATCTGCAGCGTCACCTCGGCTTCGCCTATAGCCGCCATCGGCTCTGCGCAGGCGCGTCGATCTCACCCGAGACCCTGCGCTTCTTCGACATCATCGGCCGCCCGGTCTCGCAGGGCTATGGGCTCACCGAAAGCGGCGGCGTCGCCTTCGTCCAGTCGGCAGGCCACCACCGGATCGGCGGCTGCGGCCTGCCCCTTCCCGGGACGGAATGGAAACTCGACGACGACGGCGAGATCCTGCTGCGCAGTCCCGGTGTCTTCAAGGGCTACTTCCTCGACGAAAAGGCCTCGACGGCCTCCCTCGAGGCCGGCGGCTGGCTGCGCAGCGGCGACATCGTCGAGGTGCTCGACGATGGCGAGATCGCCGTGGTCGACCGCAAGAAGGCCATCATCATCACCGCCGGCGGCAAGAACATCGCGCCCTCCGAGATCGAGAACGCGCTGAAGGATTCCGAGTTCGTCAAGGAAGCGATCGTGGTCGGCGAGGCCAAGAAGTATCTCGGCGCCATCATCCAGGTCGACTACGACAATGTGGGCCGCTGGGCGCGCGACCGGGCGCTGACCTACACCAATTACAAGTCGCTGTCGCAGCTTCCCGAGGTGCACGAGCTGGTCGAGCGCATCGTTGGCGAGACCAACAAACGCTTTGCCCGGGTCGAGAACGTCAGACGGTTCGCGATCCTGGAGAAGGAGCTCGACCACGATGACGGCGAGCTGACCGCCACGCAGAAGGTACGCCGCGCCATGATCGAGAAGAAGTTCGCGCGCGAGCTCGCCATCATCTATCCCGCGGAGGACTGAATGCAGTATCTCCTGCAGCTCCTGATCTCGGGCCTTGCGATCGGCGCGATATACGGCCTGATCGCGATGGGCTTTGCGGTCATCTACAAATCGACCGGGCTGGTCAATTTCGCGCAGGGCGAGATGACCATGATCACGGCCTATATCGCCTGGACCATCTCGACCACCGTCAGCGGAAACGTCGTCATGGTCGCGTTCGGCGCCATTCTCGCCGCGGTCCTGCTCGGCCTGATCATCGAGCGCGTCGTGATGCGGCCGATGCTGGGCGAGCCGGTGTTCGCGACCGTGATGGTGACCATTGGGCTCGCGGTGATCCTGCGCTCGACGATCAACTTCGTCTGGGACGCCTATCCGCATGGCCTCGACGTCGGCATGGGGCGCGACATCGTCCGCCTGGGTGGAATTGGCGTCCGCACCGGCCAGATCGCCGTCATCGCGACGCTGCTGGCGCTGCTCGCGGCGATCTGGGCGTTCTTCCGCTACAGCAAGATGGGGGTCGCGATGCGAGCGGTTGCGGCCGACGACCGGACCGCGTTGCTGATGGGCATCAGCGCCACCCGCGTCCATGCACTGGCCTGGGCGGCCTCTTCGGTCATCGCCGGGATCGGCGGGGTGTTCTTCGCGCTTTCCTACGATCTGTCGCCGGCCATGTTCCAGCTCGGGCTCAAGGCCTTTCCAGCCACCATTTTGGGCGGGCTCGATGCCGTGCTCGGCTCCGGCCTCGGCGGCCTTTTGATCGGCATCACCGAAAATCTCGCCGGCGGCTATCTCGGCTCCGGCATGAAGGAGATCGCGGGCTTCGCGATGATCATCGTCGTGCTGATGATCCGCCCGTTCGGCATGTTCGGCGAACGCGACATCGAGAGGGTCTAGGACGATGCGCACCGGCGACTACAAGCAGACCTATGGCGAACTCGTCGCCCTGATCGATTCACCCCCGGTCTGGCTGTGGTCGGCGGTGCTGATGCTGGCGCTGATCGCCGCGCCCCACGTGCTGAACGCCTACGCGCTGTCGTTCCTGATGATCATCCTGATCACCGTGACCGGCGCGCTCGGCCTCAACATCCTGACCGGCTACACCGGATTGATCTCGCTTGGCCACGTCGGCTTCCTCGTCACCGGCGCCTATGCTTACGCCATCCTGGTGTCGAAATATCACATGCCGCCCCTGGTCGGCTTCCTCGGCGCGGGGCTCGTCCCGGCGCTGGCCAGCCTGATCGTCGGTGCGCCGTCGCTGCGCCTGAAGGGCCTCTACCTCGCGATCACGACGCTTGCCTTTTCGTTCATCATCAACACGGTGATCCTGGAGATGCGCTGGCTCACCAACGGCGCCCGCGGCATCTCCGTGCAGCGGCCGGAGATTCTCGGCATCAGCTTTGACGGCGACGCGGCCTTCACCTACCTTTGCCTCGGGATTGCCACGCTGACCCTGTTCGCCACGCTCAACATTCGCCGCAGCCGGGTCGGTCGGGCTTTTGTCGCGATCCGCGACAACGACACCGCGGCCCGCGTCATGGGCATCAACCTGCATGCCTACAAGCTGCTCGCCTTCGTCACGTCGGCCTTCATTACCGGCCTCGCCGGCGCCCTTTACGGCATCTACCTCTCCTTCGTCAGCGTCGAAGGCTTTCCGTTCCTGCTATCGATCGAGGCGCTCGCGATCCTGATCGTCGGCGGCCTCGGCTCGGCGCTCGGCGCCGTGCTCGGGACCGTTCTGATCGTGCTGCTTCCCGAGGCGACGCGCCTCGTCTTCAGCGTCTTCAGCGCGCAGCTCGACGCGGTGTTCACGACCGGGGCGCAGGAGCTGAAGAGCATGCTCTACGGCCTCGTCATCATCCTGTTCCTTCGCTTTCAGCCGCGCGGCCTGGTCGGTGCCTGGCACGACATCCGCCGCGCCTGGGTGAACTGGCCACTGCGATACTGAATACAAAGATCAATTTTTGAGGGAGGACAGAGACATGAGAAATCATCCAATGACTGCGTCCCTGCTGCTCGCAGCGGCCCTGCTCGCCGGCGGCAGCGCGTTGGCTGCCGACCCTGGTATCACCGACACGGAGATCCTGATCGGCGACGTCGAACCGCTCACCGGTCCGCCGGCGCTCCTCGGCGTCGCCGCTTCGATCGGCCACAAGATCGCGATCGCGGAAGCCAACAACGCCGGTGGCATCAACGGCCGCAAGATCAAGTACGTGCTGGAGGATGACGGCTACGTCACTGCGCGCACCATCCAGGGCGCCAAGAAGCTGATCGAGGTCGACAAGGTCTTTGCCATGCTCGGCATGTCCGGCTCCGGCCAGTCGATCGCCGTGATGCCCGTGCTCGAGAAGGCAGGCATCCCGACGGTGATTGACGTCGCGCCGGTCAAGCTGCTGTGGGAGCCGCCGCGCAAGAACGTGTTCGTGGTCGGTCAATCCTACGAAGAAGGAATCATTCATCTCGTCAACTACCTCGCGGAAAAGAACCCTGGCAAGAAATGGGGCCTCATCACGCAGGACGACGACTACGGCATCACGGTGCGCGATGGCTTCGATTCCGTGGTCAAGTCGAAGAAGCTGAACGTCGTCTACAGCGGCAATTACAAGAAGGGCCAGCAGGATTTCTCGTCCGACATGCTCCAACTGAAGGATTCCGGCGCCGAAGTATTCTTGGCCGGCGGCATAATCGCGGAGAATATCGCGATGATGAAGGAGCTCGAGAAGCTCAACGTCAAGCCGGTGACCGGCATCTTCTGGCCCGGCCGCGTCGAGCCGGTGCTCAAGCTGATGGGACCGGCCGGCGATGGCATCTTCGCGGTGGACTATGTCGAGCCTTTTGCCGGCGAAGCCGGCAAGGCGTTCCTCGAGAAGGCAAAGCCGCTCTTGTCGGAAGCCGAGTTCAAGGGGATCAATCGCTACACGATGAGCGGCTATGCCGCGGCCAAGGTCCTGATCGCGGCGATCGAGCGTTGCGGCAAGCAGCCGACCTGGGCCTGTACGATCAGCGAGCTGGAGAAGACCAAGAATGTCGAGACCGGCGTGATGGCTCCGATCAGCTTCGGACCCGGCGTCCGCTTCTCAAACCAGAAGCTGCAGATCATGCAGGCCGACACGGCTACGGTCAGCTTTAAGCCGGTGAAGTGATCACCACCGGCGGATGGCCGTGCAGCGCCCGGTCATCCGCCTTTGAAGACGGGCCGACGCCTGGCCGCGAAGGCGGCGATGCCCTCGCGCGCATCGTCGGACTGGCTCGCGCCGACGATGGATTGCATTTCGGCTTCGAGTTGATTGCCGAGGCTCGTTTCAAAGGACTGCCGTAGCATGCGCCGCATGGCGCCAAAGGCCCGCGTCGGCCCCACCGCCAGCTCGCGGGCGATGGCAAGTGCTTCCGCTTCCACCGCATCGTCCGGCACCAGGCGGGAGACCAAGCCGAATTCTAGGGCCTCCTGCGCCGACAGGCGGCGATTGAGCAGGAACAGTTCCTGCACCCGCCGCATGCCGACCATCCGTGGCAGGAACCAGGTGTTACCGCCGTCGGAGGTCAGGCCCAGCGCGCCATATCCGAGCGCAAACCGCGCGTCGGTGGATGCGACCACGATGTCCGCAATGTAGAGGAGGCCCAATCCGCCTCCGGCCGCCGCGCCGCGCACCGCCGCCACGACCGGTGCATCGATGCTGGTCAAGCGATCGATGGCGCGATGGTAGCCATCGATCATGCGACGAAGCTTGCCCGGCAACTCGGCGGACGGCGTGCCGGCGAAGAGAGTGACATCGCCTCCCACGGTGAAGTTCGAACCGTTTCCTGCAATCAGCACGGCGCGCAAGCCCGGGGCTTCGGCAATTCGCACTGAAACTTCCTCAAGATCCGCGGCCATCTCTTCGTTGATGGCATTGCCCTTGTCGGGACGATTGAGCCTAAGCGTTGCAACACCATCCGCGATATCGAGGAGGACGGTCTTGAACGGGCTCGCGGCATCATGCCAGCGAGCCGTATCGGTATATTGCTCGAGACGCGTGATGCGCTCGCCCTCGAACGTGATGAGGTGCGCGAAGGAGGCGTCGAGAGAGGCTCCTCCATGCCTGCCCTCGCCACGATACCGGCCGGTCACGAGCAGGCACGCCTTTCCGACCTCGAGAAAGCGCTCCGGCTCCGCACGTGCCGCAAAATGCCGGGCGATCGCGCCCCACCCATTGCGGCGCATCGCAGAGGAGCCCTCGTGCCGGCCGCCAATGCCGAAGGGCATTCCCTCGGCGATCTCGCCGACGAAATCCGGATGGAGCAGCATCTCGAGCTGCTCCCTGTTTCCGGCCGCCAGCGCCGCGTAGAGCGCCCGCGCGGTGTCGGAACGCGTGTTCTGCATTCTCGTGCTCCCCGTCAGCAAGGGTCCGGCTATATCCGTTTCGCGACTTCTTCCAGCATGACTTCGGTGGCGCCGCCGCCGATGGTCAGGACCCGCGCGTCCCGAACCATACGCTCGATCGGCGTGCCGCGCATAAAGCCACTGCCGCCGTGCAACTGCAGACAGCCGTGCACGACTTCGTGCAGCACCTCGGGCGACAGCGCCTTAACCATCGACACCGCGCGCAAGCACGGCTGCCCGGCCGCGGCGAGCTCGGCGGCGTGATAGGCAAGCTGGCGCGCGGCGGCGGCCTTGGCCGCGAGCTGCGCGAGCTTCAGCCGCACGGCCTGCTGATTCCAGAGCGGTCCGCCGAACGCCTGCCGCGTCTTCACGTAGCTTGCCGTCAGCTCGATCGCCTTGGCGGATTCGCCGGCACAGATGCCGCCGATGCAGATGCGCTCGTTCTGGAACGTCTCCATGATGCCGTAGAAGCCCTTGTTCTCCTCCCCGAGCAGGGCATTCGCCGGTACACGGACGTCCTGGAAGGCGATCTCGGCGGTGTCCGAGCAGAGCCAGCCATGCTTGTCGAGCTCGGTCACGGCGATGCCGGGCAAATTGCGATCGACGATGAATAGCGAAAGACCGCGGCTGCCTTTGGCATGCGGATCGGTACGGGCCGCGACGATCAGGATGTCGCCGTAGACCGCATTGGTGATGAACATCTTGGAGCCGTTGATCACCCAGCCGTCGCCATCGCGGGTCGCGCGGGTCTTCAGACCGGCGACGTCGGAGCCGGCGTCCGGCTCGGTCACTGCGATCGAGCAGATGGTCTCGCCGCGGATGATTGCCGGGAGGTATTTCTGCTTCTGCTCCGGCGTGCCGCGCAGCGAGATGTGCACCGCCGACATGTCGGTGTGCACCAGGATCGACGACGTGAAACCGCCGAAACTCGAGCGCCCCAATTCCTCGGCGAACACCATCGAGGCCAGCGGGCCCATGTCGGTGCCGCCATACTCCGGCGCGTGGCGCATGCCGAGGAATCCGAGCGCCCCCATGCGGCGAAAGATCTCGCGCGGGATCTTGCCGTCGCGCTCCCAGGCGTCGCCCTGCGGCACGACCTCCTTCTCGACGAAGCGGCGTACCTGCTCGCGCAGCATACGAAGCTCTTCGGGCAGATTGGGCTGCTCCGAAAATTGGAATTCGGCGTCAACCGGCTGGCGGGAACCTGAAGTCATGACGTTCATTGTGCCGCCCTCCCATCTTCAATGTGCAGATGTCCGCGCAGGAAATTTGCAAGCGCGGCGATCGCTTCTCCAGCCTGCGGGATTTCCGGGAACATCTGGAACACGTGGATCATGCCATCGAAGATCTGCAGCTCGACGTTGACGGCGGCAGCCCTGGCTCTTGCAGCGAGCTCGGTCGAATCGTCGCGCACCGTCTCGCGGTCGCCGACCTGGATCAGAAGCGGCGGCAAGCCGGACAGATCGGCGTAGAGCGGTGAGCCCAGCGGATGACGCGGATCGCCATCCCGGCCCAGATAGTTCTTCGCAAGCGCGAGGATCATCGCACGCTGATGGATCGGGTCGGCCTTCGCGCGGCTTTCGTAGCTCGCACCTGTCGCGGCGAGGTCGGTCCAGGGCGACATCAGCACGGCGGCAGCCGGCAGGGGCTCGCCGCCATCACGCAACGCCAGCATGGCGCCCAGTACGAGATTGCCGCCGGCCGAATCTCCCGCGAGCGCGATGTCGGCCGGCCGCAAGCCTTGGTCGAGCAGGTATCGATAGGCGCTCAAGGCATCGTCCAGCGCGGCTGGAAAGCGATGCTCCGGCGCCAGGCGGTAGTTGATCGCCAGGAGGCGGCAGCCGCAGGCGTGAACGATGCGCGCGATCAGATCGCGGTGCGAGGCGATCGAGCCGACACGGAAGCCACCGCCGTGCAGATAGAGGATGGCTCTCTCCTGCAGCGCGGCGGCCGGCACGATCCACTCGCCCTCGACACCGCCGGCGGAGACCTGACGGCAGGTCACCGGCACGGAGCAGCCCGCGAACGCTTCATCCCAATCGCGACGCATCTGCTCGACGCCCGTATCGCGCGTCCATTTGCGGTAAATCGACTGCAGCCGCTCGACCGCACGATCCACGGGGGTCACCGCAATATCGCTGGCCGCATCCTTCATCTCAACCGCCGATCCCCATGCCGCCGGACACGCCGAGCGTCTCACCCGTGATGTAAGCGGCCTGGTCGGAAGCGAGGAACAGCGCGGCCGCTGCCACCTCATCGGGCTCGCCGAGTCGGCCCAGCAAGGTTGCGTCGGTCATCGCGCGAAGAATCCTGTCGCCACCGCGGGCGACCGCCTGATCCAGCATTGGCGTGCGGATCGGGCCGGGCGCAATCGCGTTCGCCGTGATGCCGTAGCGCGCGTTCTCTCGCGCCATGCTCTTGGTGAAGGCGATGACCCCGCCCTTGGCGGCGGAGTAAACCGCCCCGCCCCTGGAGCCGAGCCGGGCGGCTTCGGAAGTGATGTTGATGATGCGGCCGTACCTTGCAGCCTGCATCGCCGGCAGGACGGCGTGGGTGCAGGCCAGAACGGACGTGAGATTGACCGCGATCAGCTTCGCCCAGTCCTGCGGCGTTGTTTCCGTGAAAAAGGCGTGCTGGTCGATCCCGGCATTGTTGACCAGGATGTCGAACGGCCCGTGCTGCGCCATCGCCGCCTGCACCGCGCCCGCATCGCTGACGTCGAGACGAACCGCCACGGCGCCCATCTGCCGCGCTGTTTCGGAAGCCTGAGCCATGTCGAGATCGGCAATCACGACATTGGCGCCCGCGCCGACGAAGTTCTTTGCAATCGCGGCGCCAATGCCGCGCGCGCCGCCCGACACGAAGGCGCGCCGGCCGTCCAGACGTCCGAATGGAAGCGTATCGGCCACGCTCAGCGTCCCGCGAAGACGGGCTTGCGCCGCTCGATGACGGCGGCAAGGCCCTCGCGCGCGTCGGCCATGCCCGACAGCTCCGAGACCGTGCGCGCCTCTTCGGATAGGCATTGCTCGATACTCGTCCCGGTGCCGGCCCAGACCAGGCGCTTGGTCGCGGCAAGCGCCTTCGGCGCGCCGGCGGCGAGCTCGCGCGCCAGCGCCAGCGAGGCCTCAGTGAGTTCGTCGTCAGGAACGACCTTGGTGACGATTCCCATGTGTAGCGCCTCGGCCGCCGTAATCACGGGATTGGTGAGGAGGATCGACATCGCGCGCCGCAGGCCCACCAGGCGGGACAGCGTGACGGATACGCCCGCATCCGGCGCCATCGCCACCCGCGTCGCCCCCGCAAGGAACCTGGCCGACTCGGCCGCGATGACGATGTCGGAGGCGCAGACGAGGCCGAAGCCGCCGCCGCCCGCCGCAAAGCCGTGCACCGAGGCGATGACGGGCGCTTCGAGCCGCAGCAAACCGCTGACCGCATTCTGCAGATAGGCCGTCGCCTGGCGGATATAGTCCGGCAATTTCTCGCCCTTGGATGCAAAGGCACGCACGTCGCCACCGGCGCAGAAGTTCGCGCCCTCGCCGCTCAGCAGCACCACGCGCAGATCGGGGTGGCCGTGACACGCCATGATGGCATCGCAGAGCGCGCCGAGAAGCTCGACGCTCATCCCGTTCGCGGCATCGGGCCGGTTGAGACGCAGGCGCGCGATGCCGTCGTCGATGTCGAGCAGAACGGGTCCCTTGTCGATCATGGCGCGAGAGCTTTCCTAGACCAGGAATGACAGCGTGTAGATCGCCTTGTCGTTGTTGACGAGCACCACCTTCTTGTAAGCCATGCGCAGGTCGCCATCGACATGGCGCAGTCGATACTCGTTGCGGGCGGCCCACAGCGTGTCGTCGCGCAAGCTCGATTCGAAGATCAGGCTGTTGCTGGCCACCGCAATGTCGCCGCCCGGTCGCTCGTCCATCAGCTCGATGTTGGAGACGAGCCGGCGCAGGTTCGATTGCGGAGTCTGGGTGAAATGCTTGCCTGTCATGAGCTGGCGCACGCGCAGGGCTATCCGCGAGCGGTTGTCGTAGATGATGGACATCTCCCGCTCCGGATCGATATTGGCGCCGTTGGCCGGCACCCAGTAGACGCCGTCATCGGTCCAGAGCCTTTCCCAGGCTTCGTATTGATGCTCGTCCTGCAGGCGCGCCTCGCGATTCAGGAAGGCGGTCACCGCGCTCATCAGCGTGGCGCTGCTCTCGCGCGACAGCATCAGGCGGCCTCCATCAGCTTGCGATAGTGGGCCCAGATGCCGCGCGACGGCACTTCGTCGGTGACGTGGCCGACCTTGAAGCCGAGCTCGTCCCGGCGCTCGCGCTTTTCGCCGCGGCCGAGAAAGACCCATTCCGGATTGCGCGCCAGCACGCCGCGATGGCAGCGCTCGTACATCTCGGAATCGTCGGCGAGCAGGAAGCCGGCCGGGCCGACGGAGCCCATGGTCTGCTGGCGCAGGCGGCGGTTGAGGTCGGGCGCCCCCTTGAACTGGAGCGCAGTGACGTGCTGCACACTGTCGTCGACACCGAGCGGCTGAATGACGAACATCTGGATTTCGGCAATGAACAGGTTCGGGAAGATCATCACATGCGGCGTGCCGTCGATCATGATCTCGCGCGCGGACGTATCGCCATAAGCCGCCTTCATGCGCGCCGCGTAGGCGGGCAAGCGCTCTTCACTGGTGCCGAACCAGCTCATCGGCAGGTCGCGCTTGCGGAACTCCGGCCGCAGGTCGATCTCCGTGTGGCCGTTGCCGTAGTCGCGGGTCAGTGCGGTCGAGGTCCCGCCATAGAGCTTGCCGATCATGCTGTCGGCGACGCCGAAGATCGAGGTGTGAACGAAGGCCGGATGATAGCCGTCGCACTCGTTCTCAAGGATGAACTTCCAGTTCGCCTTCACGCGATGCTTGAGGAAGCCCGCCGTGATCTCGACCTCGCCCTCCGGCGACGTGCGCGCCAGCCGGTCGATGGTCTCCGTGGCGCCCCCGAGATGCTCCTTCAGCGTTGGCCCATCGGCGGCGAAGGAGCCGAACACAAACCCGCGGTAGGATTCGACGCGCGTCACCCGACCGAGCGCGAGCTCGGCCCTGTCCTGTCCCTCGTAACCATCGGGGAAGGCATAGCCAACCAGGCGGCCGTCATTGGCGAAGGTCCATGAGTGGAACGGACAGGTGAAGGACCGCGCATTGCCGCGCTCATAGGAGCAGACCTGATTGCCGCGATGGGAACAGCGGTTGAGCAGCAGGTTGACCTTGCCCTGCTCGTCGCGCGTCATGATCACGGATTGCGGGCCGATCGACTTGATTACGTAGTCGTTGGTCTTCGGGACCTCGCTCTCGTGGCCGACGTAGACCCAGGTCCGGTACCAGATGTTCTGCAGCTCCGCCTCGAAGATGGAACGATCGGTGTAGAGCGAGCCATGGACCCGATCGGGGTGGATCAGCTCGTTCCATTGCGCCATCCGTCGCACAACGTTCATCGTCCGGCCCTCGAGCGAATAATAATCCGACTGACCGTTTAACTATTAGCAGAGCTACCGCCGTCAGGCAAGTTCGAATGCACGGTCTGACGCCATTGCCCCCGGCGATAGGGTGCAACTGCCAAGGCCGGTCGGCCAGCGCCGGGGTTCAAACGCCGCTGCCGGCAGCCGGAGCAGAAGCCCTCGCGGAGAGCCGTTCGGCGCGCAAAGGTTCGGGTTGCCGTGTCAGCGGCAACCGAAACTCGAAGGCTGAGTTGCCGGCCCGCTGCCGTTCCATCTTTCATCAGCGAAGACACAGGCCGGATAGCTTACGCTGTTGTCGCGCGACTCCAGCAGAATCCCCTCCGGAGGCGCGGTCGCGCTTGCGCGCAGTATCGAGGATCATCGACTTGAAATCTCGGTCGGGCAGTCGGCGATCATCGCCTGAACAAGTTGGTAGTCCGCGACCGGCTCGCTTCAACTGAACGCGGCTGCTGGTTTGGCGGATCGCCGTGCCGAGCATCCGGAACGCCGCGCTCGAAGTGCGGCCACGTGAACTCGCTGCTCGTTCAGGGCCTTCATGGTTGTTCTTTTCGCGCTCGAGAGCTCTTGGTAGCAGATGTAGCCGGACATACGCTCTCTGCGTCGGGGGCACAACTCAACTAAAAATTGTAGAATTGATCAAATGCGTTTGCCACTCTCGGGCGTTGGGCCGGGCTCGTCGAAATGGAACCGTTGAGCGAATACTTTCGCCCATTCTCGCGTCTTTGACCGTGGAAGAGATGGACATTCTCGAGGGGACAGAACGGATCGACTGACTGACCGTCGGCCCTCCCTCGGCGCTTCTAAGTTTGTGGTCGTCGGCCCGCTCTGGTTTGAGCAATTCATCAGACGCTCATTGAGGCTGCCACATCGGCAGGGCCCCGGCGAAGACATACGCACGTCAATCCTATCGCACGAAACTACCTCCCGAGCCCCATCATCGCTCCAAGGCCGCTTGCCAAAGCTGGCTAATGATGGATTTTTCTTGATCTACCGGTGCACACGTCGTGCACACGCGGCCTTCTAACTGGCTGGAATTACTAAACTCTCGCTCCAATCCATCATGGGCCAATTTGAGCCAATTTGGTCCAGCGAACACCAGAGGGAGCACACGTCATCCATTCTGTGGCGCAAATGAACAGACTAGATCGCCGTGTAGCCCCCGTCGGCGTTGATGCAGGCGCCGGTGATGATCGATGCCTTGTCGCTGGCGAGAAAGGCAACAACCTCCGCGATCTCCTTGGGACGGGCCAGACGGCCGATCGGCTGGCGCACCAGCATCGCCTGCCGGGTCGCTTCGGGAAGCTTGGCAAGAAGCGGCGTATCGACATAGCCCGGCGAGACGCAATTGACCCGAATGCCGCACTTTGCATAGGTCAGGGCGACGGAGCGGGTTAGATTGACGACGGCGGCCTTTGCGGCGGAATAGGCGTTGCTGTTCTCCTGGCCGACATGGGCAAGGATCGACGCCATGTTGACGATCGCACCGCCGCCTGCCGCCAGCATGGCGCCGGCCGCGAACTTGTTGCAGAGTGCGACGCCGGTGAGATCGACGTCGATCACGCGACGCCAATCGGCAAGATCGAGCTCATGGATCGGCGACTTGCGCTCGGGAATGCCGGCATTGGCGACAAGAATGTCTAGCCGGCCAAAGCGGGATGTCGCGAATTGCATCAGCGCAGCAACATCAGCCTCATCGGTCACGTCGAGGCGCTGGAACGTAACGGAAAATCCGTCGTCGGTAAGCTCCGCCGCGAGGCCCGCACCGCTTTCGGCGAGATCGCCAATCACGATTTTCGCGCCCTCGGCAACGAACAGCCGTGCGATCGCCGCACCGATCCCGGAACCGCCGCCGGTGACGACCGCGATCTTTCCCTCCAGCAGCATCGCTGCGCTCCCTATCAATTGTCCTCGAACCCCGGTCGCGGAACGATGCCCATCATTGTCCTGGTGAAGCCGCCATCGACGACGATCTCTTCGCCGCTGATGTAGCTCGCACGTTCGCTTGCCAGAAACACCACCGCATCGGCGATATCTCCGGACCGGCCGATCCTGCGCAACGGCACGAGCTTTTGCCGCGCGGCCTCAACACCTTGCGCCCGGTAGATGGCTTCGGTCATCGGGGTGCGGATCATGCCTGGACTGACGACGTTGCTGCGCACGCAGCATGGTCCCCACTCGGTCGCGAGCTGACGGGAGAGCATGACGACGCCCGCCTTGCTCACGCTATAGGCACCACTATGTCCTTGCGGAAAAGAGGCCGCGATCGAGGCGACGTGGACGATCGCGCCCGCCATCCGCGCCAGCATCGGCGCGCCGAACGCCCGCGCACAACGCAGATAGCCGGTCAGGTTGAGCGCAAGAATCTTGTCCCAATCCGCCATACTGACGGCGTCGAGACCGCCAGGCAGCATAGTGCCTGCATTGTTCACCAGAATATCGGGAGAACCGACCTTCGTCCCGACATGCTCGGCGATGCGCGCGACATCGTCATCGCCAGTGACATCACAGACGAAGAACTCTGCCTGCCCTCCCCCTTGGCGAATCTCTGCCGCGACGGATGCCCCCGCCTCATCGCGATCGAGCACCACCACATTCGCTCCGACCGCGGCAAGACCATGCGCGATGCCTCGCCCGATGCCGGCACCGCCGCCGGTGACGATCGCAATTTTTGCGGTGAGGTCGATCCATGTCATGCAAATCTCCGGGAGTTGAGGACGCCGGCGCGTCAGGTCGTCAAGCCAGCCAGCGACGGCAGTTCGATCCTGCGGATCAGCCGGTTCTCCTGCGCCGTGATGAGATGCTCTGACGCCTTCAGGTAAGCCGGCCAATCCGAGTCCTTGTCGCGCGCAGCGTGCCGGCGCTCGAACTCGCCCATGTCGGGAAAGCCCCAGAGGTGCACGATCTGGTTCAACGGCCCGACCGCGCTCGTGAACATTCCGAGCGGCCGACCGAGATAACGAAGCTGGACCGGCATTGCGAGCCGGTCGAACACATCGATGAACTCCGCCATCTTGCGCAGGCGAATGGTGTAGACGCGCAAATCGACGATCGCAGGTTCGGTCATCGGATGTCCTTCAGGCTTGCTGGCCGGCCAGATGGCGGCCGGTGATGTAACCGAATGTCATGATCGGCCCGAGCGTGATGCCGGCGCCGGGATAGTTGCCGCCCATGATCGAGGCGCGGTCGTTGCCGACGGCGTAGAGGCCCGGTATGGCGGCGCCGTCGCGGAGCAGTACTCGGCCGACCACGTCGGTGGTCAATCCATCGAATGTTCCGAGATCGCCCATGATGATCTTGAGCGCGTAATAGGGCCCGGCACCGATCGGAGCGACATTCGGGTTCGGCTTGTGCTCGGCGTCGCCGAGATAGCGGTTGAAGGCGGTGCTGCCGCGCTTGAAAGCGCGGTCGATCCCCTGGACCGCGCTCTCATTATAGGCGCGCACGGTCTGTTCCAGACCATCGGCATCGATGCCCACTGCCTCCGCCAGCGCGCGCAGGGTCGCGGCGCGCTTCAGATAGCCGTTGCGCACGAAGATCCCGACCGGCACCGGCGCCGGCTTGGCGTAGCCGAGGCCGTATTTCCGAATGGTGGCGTGATCGCAGATCAGCCAGGCCGCGGTCTCCTTTCCGCCGGCGCCATCGGCAATCATGGCCGCGCCGACATCGTGATAGGACTCGGATTCGTTGGTGAAGCGGCGTCCCTGCCGATTGACCGCGATGACCCCAGGCTTGTAGCGATCGACGAGATGGGGGAAGACGCCAGTGCGCTCGCCCAGCGGAACGCGCGACACCGGCATCCAGGCCGAGGCATTGCTGAAGCGGATGTCGCAGGTGCCTCCGGCCTGCTCTGCCATGCGAATGCCATCGCCGGTGTTGGCCGCGGGCGTCGGCGACAGATGCTCGCCGCCCCTTGCCAGGTGAGGATAGGCACGGGCGATACGCGCGGCGTCGTGTGGGAAACCGCCGCTCGCCAGCACCACCGCACGGCGCGCCGTGATCCGGTACTCTCCCTTTGCATCGCGCACGACCGCACCGGTCACGGTGCCGCCCTCGTTGATCAGCCGTTGTGCCGGCGTTGCCGTGAGCAAGGGAATCCGGAGATCCAATGCCGTCTTCGCCAGGCGCGCCGCGAGCGCATTGCCGCTCGTGATCTTGACGCCGCGACGATACAGCAGGAGATCCCAGAGGTGGCTCGCGAGCCGCTTGGCGACATAGACCGCAGAGGTCAGCGAGCGCGTTACGCGGAAGAAATGCTTCAGCTCGTCGTTGGACGAGTTGAACATCATGCCGATGAAGGTGATGGTCTCGAGCGGCGGCCGCAACCGCTTGATGTCCTCTCCCAGCGCCCGGGCGTCGTAGGGAGCCGCCGTCACCGAACGGCCTTGCTGCGCGCCGCCCTCGACGTCAGGATGATAATCGGGATAGCCCGAGAGGATGAATTTCGCCTCGCTCTCCCGCTCGAAGAAATCGAGCATGCGCGGGCCGGCGTCGAGGAACGCATCGATCGCCGCATCGTCGAAATGGTTGCCGGCCTCGTGCTTGAGGTAGGTCCGCGCCGCCTCACGGCTATCGGATACACCGGCATCGCGCGCGTGCCGATTGCCGGGGATCCAGAGCACGCCACCGGAGAACGCAGTGGTGCCGCCGAAATACTCATCCTTCTCGATGATGATCACATCGAGCCCGGCCTTGCGCGCGGTGATCACGGTGGACAATCCGCCGGCACCGGAGCCCACGACCAGCACGTCGCACGACAGATCACGCTCCTGTCCCGGCATTGGCAGTCCCTCCCGCGACATCCCGGAGCGCTGCTTGCTGCAGGCTTTGCGGATGCGCACGTTCTGGATAGGCGCGCTCAACCGCGACGCCAATGGACGAAACTTGTTTCGTATTGTACTTTTCGTAAGCGCGGCGCAGCGAACGGCACGCGCGCCCGATGCCGCAGAGGGAACCACCGGCATGATCCCGCACTATTTTCTCTATGAGGAGGCCGCTCCCAAGGTCGAACCCTCGTTCCTGCATATCGAGCCTATCCCGGTGCGGAGCGGCCGCCACGATTGGACAATCCGAACGCATACGCACCCGGACCACCACCAGATCCTGGTCATCAGCAAGGGCGGTGGGGCGATCGAGGTTGAGGGCGAGCGCTGGGACTTGAAGCCCCCGGCCCTTGTGATCATCCCTGCGCTCACGATCCACGCCATCCGCTTCAAGCCCGGCACCGACGGCTACGTCACCACCGTGGCCCCGCCCTTCCTGCAGTCCGCGCTCGACGACGATCCTGAACTCGTCGACGGCTTTCACCTCCCGGCCCGGTTTCTTTCGCACCAGATCGGTGACGATATCGACCTTGTCGGCATGGCCGCCTCGCTCGAACATGAATTCGTCTGGTCCGCGCCGGGCCGGCGGGCGGCCATCCAGGCCTATCTGCAATTGCTCGCGGTGGCGGTGCGCCGCCTGCGCGAGCAGGAACGCGAGCGGCCCGTTGCCCTCGCACGCGATGCCGACACGGTGATGCGCTTTCGCGAGCTGGTCGAGCAGCAATATCGCGATCACACCCCGCTCGACCTCTACGCCCGCAAGCTCGGCGTGACGACGGCGCGCCTCAATGCTTGCTGCCGGGTCACGACCGGCCGGTCATCGCTCGAGCTCATCCACGATCGCCTGCTCACCGAGGCCAAGCGCAATCTGCTCTATTCGGACATGAGCGTGAACGAAATCGGCGCCATCCTCGGCTATGAGGACCCGGCCTATTTCAACCGGTTCTTCTCACGCAATGTCGGCATGCCGCCCGGCCGTTTTCGGGAGAGCCTGTTACCAGACGCGTCCCGCGCCGCCCGCAATGGCGGGTCTACACCGCCCGTCGGAGCGATCAAGAGCCGAGCGTGAAGGCCAACCCCTGCTCTTTCAACCTGGCAGTGCCCGTTTCGAGATCTGCGAGCGGCCGGTCGGACAGGATCTCGAGGACGATCTTGCCTCCGTAGCTCCGCTGCTTCAACAGTGCGGCAATGGCCGCGAAGTCGATGTCGCCTGTGCCGATCGGATCGTGCCGCCACTGCCCCTTCGGGCTATCGGAGAGATGAACGATACCGAGGCGCGGCCACAAGCTGTTAAGACCCTCGACCGGATCTTCGCCGATCGCAAGCGCGTTGGCGACGTCGTAGATAACAGGCATGTCGCCATAGCCTTCGGCATCGAGGAAGCGGACGATATCGCTCGCGCTGGCCAGAAGCCCCTGCGGATGATTTTCGAGAATGATCGGGATTCCAGTGCGCTGAGCCTTGTCATGGATGCGGGCGAAGGCCGCGCGAAAGCTCGTCATGAGGCGATCGTTCGCCTTGGCCAGCAGCGCATGCCGCCGTCCGGAGCCGACGCAGATCCAGTGCGCGCCAAGTTCGGCGGCACGATCGATCGCGGACATGTAGGCCTCGACGGCGAAATCGACCACGTCGGCCGACGGGCTCGCCAGATTGATGTCGCTGCTGGCGAGATCGAGTGCCAGCAAGAACAGACCGTGGCGCTCGATGAGCGCGCCGATCCGCTGCGTGCGCCCGGCGTCCTGTCGCCAGGGATCGAAATGCGGTGGCGTCGCCATCAATTGAACGGTGCGATAGCCAGCATTGGCGAGTTGCGCCACGGCTTCCTCCGCGACGCAATCCCAGGCGAAGCCGAACGTGTGAGCACCAAGAACCGGGATCGTCATGACGTCGTCCGATAAAGTTCGATGGTACGGCGAATGCCGTCCCGCAGCGAAGTCGCAGGCAGGTTCGGAAATACGCGCCTGAGGTCGCCCTCTCCGATATCCTCGGCGAAAGGAAGCTCGGGTCCGTCGATGCCGATCTTCGCATCCGGGACCACGGCCCTCACGGCGGCCACGACGTCGTCGTTCGATACCACCTCGCCAGGCAGGTTGAAGACGTGCGCGCCGTCAGGCTCGCGCAACAATGCGGCCTCGTAGGCAGCGACCACGTCGTCGACAAACACGAGACCTGCGGTGCTGGCATAAGGGATCACGTAGCTCTCTCCCCGCGCGGCTGCGCGACAGGCCAGCGATGGCCCCGCGGTCGAGCCGGTCTCGCGGCCGAAGCCATAGACGATGTAGGGCCGGAAGCCGACGCTGGCGATGCCGTGATCCGCCCAATAGGCCCGCGCACTGCCCTCGCAGGCCAGCTTGAAGGTGCCGTAATGGGTGATTGGACGCGGCGTCGTGGCGTCGTCGGGACCGTACACGCCGGCGCTGCTCGTGAACACGATGCGCCGGATGCCCAGCCCCTGCGCCGCATTGAAGACGTTCAGCGTTCCAACCAGATTGATCATCGCGCCGCGAACGGGATCGGCCTTGCATGCCGGCGTCAGGACGCCGGCCAGATGAATGATGCCATCGCATCCCTCGGCAGCCGCGCGCACCGCATGCGCATCGGCGATATCACCGAGGCGCCACTCCACCGCCGCCGCGGCGCCTCCCACGATCGCGCTGAACAGCGCCGTACGATCGACCGGCTCGAAGATTCGAAGCTGATGCCCGCCATCGACAAGACGGCGCGCCAGCCACGCACCAATGAAGCCACCACCGCCCGTAATCAGAATTCGCATCGTACTCGGGACTCACATTGTTCAGGAAGCGTTCGTGTCGAAAAAACTGCCGTGCGGCCGCCCGCCCTGGAGGCCGGGCGAGGCCAGCGTCGCCATCGAAAGCTCCTGCGCGGTCTGGATCAGCGCCGGCGCCAGCTCGAGCATCCGCTCTTCAGTGAGGCGGATATGCGGGCCGGCGATGACGACGGCACCGGTCACCTCCTTGGTCTTGGGATGGCGGATCGGTGCGGCGGACGCGTTCATCCAGGGCGTATAGGTCTGCAGGCAGAGGCTGACCCCGCGCTTGCGGGTTTGGCGTAGATATTTTTGCAAAGCCGGCCAGCTTTCCGGAGCGCGCGGTCCATAGTCCTTGCGCAATCCATACCCCTGCTTCTCGACAAGCGCGCGTGCGTCGTCGTCGGAGAGACAGGATAGCCAGGCGTGACCGCTCGCCGAGCAGGACAGCCGTCCGACCTGTCCCATGTCAGGGTCGTAGCGCAGGCCGGCGGGCGAGCCTTGCGCCTTGGCGACCCAGACCAGCTCGCGCCCGTCGATCATGGCAAGGCGCACCAGCTCGCCGCTTTCCCGCGCCAGGCGATCGAGCAGCGGCTGGGCAAAATCGGTGATGCCGCTGCCGGCGAGGAAGGTGAAGGCAAGCGACGCGATCTTGGCAGTGAGCTGATAGGCGCCCTGCTCGCGCTCCTGCTTGACGTAGCCGTGCTCGATCAGGCTGGTCAGCACGCGGTGCGTGGCGCTGCGCGGGATGTGCAGGGAATCGGCGATCTCAAACAGCAGCATGCCATGGGCGTTGGTCGCGAGCAGCTCGAGCACGCCGAGCGTGCGCTCCAGAAGGCCGCTCGGCGCCTCGCCGGTTTCCGGGTTTTTCAGCATCAGGGCTTCCTGATTCACAATTCGATCTCCTGATCAGGGCGCACTATCTGGCCGGTTTTGGCGGCTTTGTGAACTGCCATTGTGGCCCGCAACGTCAGCGCGCCATCGCGCGCGGTAATCAGCGGCCGCTCCTCGCCGCGAACCACCCGCGCCAAATGGTCGAGCTGCGCGCGGTAAGGATCGCCGCGTTCGAACCTCACGCTGTCACGCGTGATCGGGGCGAACCAGCTTTTGCCCGAGGCGTAGTGCCAATGGTCGAGCGTCGGCAGCGCGAGCGAGCCTTCGGTGCCACTCAGGAAATGAGTCTGCACCGCAACGGGCTGGGGCGGATAATTCGGACTCTCGCCGCTTGCAAGGTCCCAGCTCCAGGGCGCGGCCGCGGTGTCGCTGAGGTTCAGCGTCACCAGCGCGCCATTGGCGAGGCGCAAGAGAACCGCGGCACTGTCCTCGACGTCGAAACCGCGGACCGCGTTCGACGCGATCGCCTGAACCGAGACGATCTCGCCGCAGAGATGGCGGATCAGGTCGATCTCGTGAATGAGGTTGATCAGCACCGGCCCGCCGCCGGGCTCGCGCCGCCACGCCATTTCGAAATAGTCGGCGGGCTTGTAGAAAGTATAGAGCACGGTCGCGTTGGTCAGGCGGCCGAGCGCGCCCTCGGCGATCATCGCGCGCGCCCGGCGGATGATCGGATTGTGCCGCCGGTGATGCCCGACCAGGACCGGCAGGTTCGCGCGCTCGGAGGCGACCGCAATTGCGGCCGCATCGTCAAGCGTGCTCGCGATCGGCTTCTCGACCAGCGGCACGATGCCGCGCTCGATGCAGGCGATGGCGAGTTCGCGATGCGTCGCGTTCGGCGTGGCGATGACGGCCGCCTGTGGCTTCACCTCGCGCAGCAGATCGAGCGGATCCGCATAGCAGGGAACACCGAGCCCCTCCGCATAAGCCCTTCCCGCAGCTGAAGGTTCGGCGATTGCCGCAAGCGCGCAGGAGTCCAGACGACGCAGGGTTTCGACATGCGCCCGCCCGATCGCGCCAGCGCCGAACACTGCCACCGCGACCTCAGACATTCGACGCTCTCCCATCATCAGCATTGCTTCGGGACGGCTTCTAGCACGCGCCTTCTAAAATTGGAATTGGATTCCAATTTTCAATTTTGGATATTGGAATTCAATTCCAGTCGTGTTAGGGCCTCCGGCAAGAGCCGCATGTACGGCCAACCGGCAATGACTGGTTTTTGGGAAAGGGGAGGATCGAAAATGACCGAACAGAAGAAGACGATCGCAACGACAGGGTTACGGATCGGCCGGCGCGGGTTGCTGCTGGGCGCCACATCGCTCGCCGCATCACGCCTCGGCATGCCCTATATCGGCAATGCCGAGGCCGCCGAACCGATCAAGATCGGGATGATCTGGGCCAAGACCGGCTCGATCGTCGATCAGGCGGAATATCTCGCCCAGGGCGGCATGCTCGCGCTGGAACAGCGCAACAACACGCTGCTGGGGCGGCCCGCGGAGATCGTCTGGCTGGACGAACCCAATCCGCAAGGCGCCCAGCAGAGCGCGGAACGCCTGGTCGGCGAGCAGAAGGTCGTCGGCATGGTCGGCGGTGCGCTGTCCTCGTTCGCGCTAGCGATCTCGTCGGTCGCCAAGAAAGCCAAGATTCCCTACGTCGCCGCGAATGCCGCCACCGGCGATCTCACGGGCAAGTCGTGCAACAAGTATACGTTCCGCCTGCAGCCGCCCGTTGACGTACATGCCCGCGTCCTCGCGCCCTATTGCGCGTCGATCGGCAAGAAGTGGTACCTGCTGACCGCGTCCTACGCCTTCGGCCAGGACATCAAGCGCTCCTTCACCGACTACATCACCGCCAATGGCGGCACTGTGGTCGGCGCCGACGAAGTCCCGGTCGGTACACCGGATTATTCGTCGTTCATCCTGAAGATCCGCGCTGCGAAGCCCGACGTCGTGATCGGCGGCATTGCTGCCAGCGACCTCACGACGTTCCTCAAGCAGTGGAACGAACTCGGCATGAAGGGCAAGATCCCTTTTGCTGAGATCGCGGTCGGCAATACCGACTTGTGGGGCGTGGGACCCGAAGCTGCTGACGGCCTGTTCACCCTTAGCTGGTGGTACAAAAACCCCAGCAATACGCCCGAAGAACAGGCGATGGCCGCAGCCTACGAGAAGAAGCACAACAGGCCGGCCGCCGACAAAGCCTGGATGGGCTGGCTCGGCATGAAGAGCCTGCTCGATTCCATCGAGATGGCGAAATCGACCGAGCCGGGCGCCATCGTCCAGGCACTCGAGAACTGGAAGTACCACCGCGGCGACATCGACCTCGCTTACCGGGATTTTGATCACCAGATGATCAGCCGCCTCCTGGTTGCTGGCATTCATCCGAAGATCACCGACAAGTGGGACTATTTCGACGTCAAGGCCGAACTGCCGAAGACGCCGGACGATATCGCCAAGGCCTTCGGTACAAAGGCCGACAGCGCCTGCAAGATGGACACGCTCTGACGTCGTTTCAAAGCCTCGCGCTGTGTCGCGGCCGACGGCCGCGGCATCGTGCGGGGCAAACCAACAACGGATGACGCCATGCTCGATATGATCCTGTCGCAGGCCGTCAATGGCCTGGTGCTGGGCTTTCTCTACGTGCTGATCGCGATCGGCCTGTCGATCATCTTCGGGATGCTCGGCATCGTCAATTTTGCCCATGGCGCCTTCTTCGCGATCGGAGCCTATCTTGCCTATGCCCTGAACAAGGAATTCGGCTGGTGGGCCGCGCTCGCCGCTCCCATCCTGACCGGCCTGATCGGCGTGGTCGTCGAGATGGTCCTGATCCGGCATCTCTATGGCAAGGAGCCGCTGCTCGGATTGATCCTGACCTTCGCGCTCGCGCTGCTGGCCGAGGCCGCGCTGCGGCTGGTGTTCGGTGGCGCGCCGGTTCCGTTCGCCGCGCCAAAGTTCCTCGCAGGCTTCGTCGAATATGGCCCGATCCTGATCACGAAATACCGGATGTTCGTGCTCGCGACGACGGTCCTCGTGCTCGTGCTGTTCTGGGCGTTTCTCGCCTATACACCCTATGGCCGGATCATCCGCGCCGGATCGCGTGACCCTGAAATGGTCGGGCTGCTCGGCATCAACCTGCCGATCGTATTCACCGGGGTGTTCAGCATCGGCTGCCTGCTCGCCGGCCTCGGCGGATTGCTGGCGGCACCGCTCTGGACCATCACGCCGTCGATGGCCGCCGGCGCCATCATGCCGGCCTTTGTCATCGTGACCATCGGCGGTCTCGGCTCCTTCCTCGGCGCCATTGTCGCCGGCCTTCTCGTCGGCATCACCACGGCCATGACCATTCAGTTCCAGCCGGAATGGTCGGGAGCCGCCATGTACATTCTGATGGCTGCCATCCTCTTGATCCGCCCGCGCGGGCTGTTCGGTGAACGCTGGGAGAGGTTCGAGTGACACATCTGTCTGCGCTACGTCATCCGGCGTTCGTCGCCGCCCTCGTCCTTGCCGCACTGACCGCGCTCTGGTCGCTGCTCGGCTCGCCGATCTCGCTGATCACGCAGATCGCGATCTACACGCTCTATGGCGCCGGCGTGAACCTGCTCGTGGGCTACACCGGCCTCGTGCCGTTCGGCGCGTCGGTGTTCTTCGGCTGTGCGAGCTATGCGGCGGCCTTCTTCATCCTCGGGCGCTACGGCAACGACCTCGTGTCGCTGCTGTTCGCAACGATATTCTCGGCCCTGCTCGCGCTCGCGATTGGGGCGATCATCCTGCGCCGCAAAGGCCTGTATTTCTCGCTGCTCACCCTCGCCTTCTCCCAGATTGCGTTCGAGATCGCGTTCAAATGGACGGCCGTGACCGGCGGCGAGAACGGACTGCAAAGCGTTCAGCGCACCACCTTCACCAGCGCATGGTCGTTCCACGTCTTCGTGGTGGCGGTCACGGTAGGCTGCATCTGGCTGCTGTGGCGGATCGCGCATTCCCCCTTCGGCCGCGTCTTGCAGGCGAT
Organism: Bradyrhizobium sp. GW821-FHT13H06; assembly: GCF_058803975.1. Taxonomy (NCBI): domain Bacteria; kingdom Pseudomonadati; phylum Pseudomonadota; class Alphaproteobacteria; order Hyphomicrobiales; family Nitrobacteraceae; genus Bradyrhizobium; species Bradyrhizobium sp. GW821-FHT13H06. The sequence goes on from NZ_JBXAPN010000004.1 coordinate 85,507, forward strand.
CCGGGACAATGAACAGCGCGCGAGCAGTCTCGGTTACGACGTCCACCGCTTCCGTCACGGCGCATTGATCCTGACCGGGACCTTCGTCGGCTTCGGCGGCGCATTGCTGACCCTGATGCTGGAGGGCGTCTACGCCAACAATCTGAGCTGGCAGCATGCCGGCGATTCCCTGCTGATGACCGTGCTCGGCGGCGTTCATCACGTCCTTGGGCCGCTATGGGGCGCCGTTGCCTTCATTCTGTTGGAAGACCGCCTGTCCGCCATCACCGAGAACTGGTGGCTGGTGTTCGCACCGATACTGATGCTGTTCGCCCTGACCTCACCCGAGGGCATCCAGGGTCTCTGGCAGCGGCTGTTCGGCCGCCAGCGCTGGACGCTCGTGCGCCCAGATATCCCGCCGCGTCCTGCCGCGATCGTCCCGTTTGCGAGCAGCGCGGCCGGGTTCGAGCGTGGCAAGCTGTTGCTCCAGACGCTCGGGCTGAGCAAGAATTTCGGCAGCCTCGTCACGGCCAAGAGCATCGACCTAGAGGTCCGTTCTGGTGTGCTTCACAGCATCATCGGACCGAACGGCGCCGGCAAGACCACGTTCTTCAACATGCTATCCGGCGCGCTGAAGCCCAGCGGCGGGCGGATCGTGTTCGACGGCACCGAGGTGACGCAACTGCCGATGCATGCGCGGGCCCGCCTCGGTATCGGCCGCTCGTTCCAGATCCTGTCGATCTTCCCGAACCTGACCGTCTTCGAGAATGTCCGCGTCGCGGTGCAGGCCCAGCGCAAGGGATCGAGCCAGTTACTCACCGATGCCTATGCCCTGGATGCGACCAACGCCCGGACATGGTCCATCCTAGACGCCGTCGGTCTCGCCGACGTCGCGGCCGAGCAATGCGTCAATCTTCCGCACGGCGCCAAGCGGCTGCTCGAGATCGGGATCACGCTTGCGATCGATTCCAAGCTGCTGCTGCTCGACGAGCCGCTGGCAGGGCTCGCGGAAGCCGACCGTGTCATCGTCGCCGACCTGATCAAGAAACTCGCGCAGACCCACGGCGTGTTGCTGATCGAGCATGACATCGACCGCGTGCTCGCGATCTCCGACCGCATCTCGGTGCTGCACCAGGGACGCATGATCGCCGACGGCAAGCCCTCGGAAGTTGCCGCCAATCCCGACGTGATCGCGGCCTATCTCGGAGCCGCCAAGGACGGCGCGCAGGCCGCGCCTCCGGCGATCGAGCGCATCGCCCATGCCCGCGCCGCGGTCCTGCTCGAAGCCACCAGCGTTTCCGCGGGCTACGGCGGTAGCACGGTGCTCGAAGCGGTCGACCTCACCGTGCACGTCGGCGAGGCCGTCGCCCTGCTCGGCCGCAATGGCGTCGGCAAGACGACTCTGCTCCGCAGCCTCTGCGGGACGCTGACCATCAGCAACGGCGACATCGTCTTCGAAGGCAGGCCGCTTGCACGCCTCAAACCCTATGAGATCAACCGGCTCGGCATTTCGCTGGTGCCGGAGGGACGCAGGCTGTTCCCCAACCTCACCGTCACCGAAAACCTGCAGCTCGCGGCGCGCGCGGGCGGCCTCGGACTGGAGGCGGTGTTCGAGCTGTTCCCACGTCTGCGCGAGCGTCGTTCCGCCAAGGCCGAAAGCCTGTCGGGCGGCGAACGCCAGATGGTCGCGATCGCGCGTGCGCTGATGGTTCCGAGCAAGCTGATCCTGCTCGACGAGCCCTTCGAGGGCCTTGCACCAGCCGTGGTCAAGGAGGTCATGGACGCCCTCATCAAGCTGCGCGGCAAGGTCGCCATGGTCATTGTCGAGCATCATGCCGAGCTCGTCCTTCCCATCGTCGATCGCGTCTATGTCCTGGTGAACGGCCAGATCGCCTTCAGCGGCGACGCGACGATCCTCGAACGCGATCACGAATTGCAGGCCCGGCTGCTCGGCGTCGTACAGACCGAAGCAGCTCAGGCCCGCGGAGCGGCTTAACAACAAGAGAAAAAAAAGATGATCAGCCTGAACCTGACCGGGGCAACCCGCCTCAACATCATTGTCGGTGACCCCATCGCACAGGTGAAGTCGCCCGGCGGCGTCACCAAGGCTTTCGTCGATCGCGGCTATGACGGAATTCTCGTCCCCGTTCAGGTCGACGGGGCCCATCTGAAGGGCCTCCTGACGGCAGCAACGGAGATCCGCAATCTCGACGGCATCATCGTGACGGTGCCGCACAAATTTGCCTGCTTCGAGTTCTGCGCCAGCTCTACCGAACGATCCCGCCTGCTCGGCTCCGTCAACATCATGCGCCGGCGGCCCGAAGGCGGCTGGCACGGCGACATCGTCGACGGGCTCGGCTTTGTCGGCGCTGTGCGCGCCAATGGCGGCGATCCCTCCGGCAAGCGCGCGCTGCTGGTCGGCGCCGGCGGCGCCGGTTCGGCCATCGCCATGGCGCTGGTCGAAGCCGGCGTTCGCTCGCTCGCCATTCACGACAACGACGTCACCCGCCGCGACCAGCTGATTGCGAAGCTGACGACCCTGCGCCGGGCTGAGATCCATGCCGGCTCTGCCGATCCGTCCGCTTTTGATCTCGTCGCCAACGCAACTCCGCTTGGCATGAAAGCCGGCGATCCGCTTCCGGTCGACGTCTCGAAGCTCAAGCCCGGCACGTTCGTCGGCTGCGTCATCACCAGCCCCGCGGTCTCCCCGCTTGTCGCGGCGGCGCGAGGTCTGGGGTGTCCGACCTCGACCGGCACCGACATGTACAATGCGCTGCAAAGCTCGATGATCGACTTCCTGCTTGTGCGCGACGGATCGAGGTAAGCGCCATGTTCAAAACCATTGACGCAATCTCACAAAATGCGCGCTACGACCTCATCGTGATCGGCTCCGGCGCCGCCGGCATGGCCGCCGCGCTGTTCGCGGCGATCGAAGGACGCAAGGTCCTCATGGTGGAGCGTACCGAATATGTCGGCGGCACCAGCGCGATCTCGGCCGCGACCACCTGGATGCCGAACTCGCATCACTCCAAAACCGTCAATCCCGACGACAGCCGGGAGAAGGTGCGCAAGTTCCTCGACGGCGTGGTCGGCAACCATTCGCCCGCGGCGATGCGCGAGGCGTTCCTGGACAGTGCACCTGCGGCGGTCGCAACGCTCGAGGCCAACAGCGAGGTCAAGTTCCGTCCCTATGCGACCCATCCCGATTACGAGCAGCAGTTCGAGGGCGCAACCATGCGCGGCCGCGCATTGGAACCGGTCCCGTATGACGGCCGCGGCCTCGGCGCCGATCTCGATAAGATTCGCCCGCCGATTCCGGAGTTCACCATTTTCGGCGGCATGATGGTCGATCGCACTGATATCGGCCACCTTCTCGCTATCAAGAAGTCGGCGCGCTCCTTTGCCCACGCGGCGAAGATTCTCGCGCACTATGCTGGTGACAGGCTGAAGGGTCGGCGCGGATCGCGGCTGGTGATGGGAAACGCGCTGATCGGCCGTTTCCTCGCATCGCTGAACGCCCGTGGCGTCGACATTTTGCTCCGGACCGAAGTGCAGGACATCGTCACCGAGAACAGCGCCGTCACTGGCGTGAAGCTCAGCTCGGGTACCACAACGCGACAGGTCACGGCGACACACGGCGTCGTGCTGGCCGCCGGCGGGTTCAACAGACATCCGCAGCGACGCGGCGAATTGCTGCCGCAGGGCGAGAGCCACAGCCCAGCGGCACCGGGGCACACCGGCGCCATGCAGGACATCGCGTTGCGACTTGGCGCGCGCCTCGGCGAAGGCAATCTCGACAGCGCGTTCTGGGCTCCGGTCTCGATCCGGCGCCGCCCCGACGGCAGCACCGCGAGCTTTCCGCATTTCGTCATGGACCGAAGCAAGCCCGGCACCGTCTGTGTCGACCAGACCGGACGACGCTTCGTCAACGAATCCGTCTCCTATCACCTGTTCGGGCGCGCGATGTTCGAGCACAACAAGACCGTGCCTTGCATCCCCTGCTTCATCATCACCGATGCGGTCGGCCTGAAGAAATACGGCCTCGGCATGGTGCGCATGGGGACGGGCAACCTCGCTCCCTATCTCGCCGACGGTTACCTGACCGAGGGAGCGACGGTTGCGGAACTCGCCGGCAAGATCGGCGTGCCCGCGGCCAACCTCGAAGTCACCATCGCCGCGATGAACCGCTATGCCGCAAGCGGCAAGGATGACGAATTCGGCCGCGGCACCACGCCCTATCACCGGGTCAACGGCGATGCCTCGGTCGGTCCCAATCCGACGCTCGGCCCGATCGCGGCCGCGCCCTACTACGCCGTGCGGCTTTATCCCGGCGATATCGGCGCTGCGACCGGGCTTGTCATCGACGAATGGGCGCAAGTGATGCGAGCTGACGGCCGGCCGATCACGGGGCTCTATGCGTGCGGCAACGAGGCAAACTCCATCATGGGCGGGACCTATCCTGGACCGGGTATCACCATTGGCCCGGCCATCACCTTCGCCTACCGCGCCGTGCGCCATGCCCTCGGCGGTGCACAAGCGCGCAACGCCGCTTAAGCGGGCCGAGAGACAGACTTTCATGGACAACAGTCAACGCCTCGACTGCGACCTGCTCGTCATCGGCTCGGGCGCCGGAGGCCTGTCCACGGCGGTCACCGCCGCCGTGCTCGGCCTCGACGTCGTGGTGGTCGAGAAAGAGGCGCAGCTCGGCGGCACCACCGCCTGGTCCGGCGGCTGGATGTGGATTCCGCGCAACCCGCTCGCGCTGGCCGCTGGCATCGTCGAACCGCATGACCAGCCGAAGCGCTATCTGAGCAACGAGCTGGCCGAGGGATATGACCAGAGCCGGATCGAGATGTTTCTCGATCAGGGTCCGCGCATGGTCGATTTCTTCAGTAGCGAGACGCAGCTCGCCTTCATCGACGGCAACGCCATCCCGGACTTTCACGGCAAGACACCGGGCGCCGCCACCGGCGGGCGCTCCGTCTGTGCCGCGCCGTTCAACGGCCGCGCGCTCGGCCCGCGCATCCGCGATCTCAAACCGCCGCTCGCTGAGACTTCGCCCTTTGGCATGGGGATCGCCTCAGGCGCGGATCTGCGGCACTTCCTCAACGCGCATTCGTCGCTGACCTCGTTCCTCCACGTCGCGCGCCGCCTTGCCCGTCACCTGCTCGACGTCCTGCGCTTCGGCCGCGGCATGCATCTGGTCAACGGCAATGCGCTGATCGCGCGGCTGGTGAAATCCGCCGACGATCTCGGCGTCAGTATCATGACGTCGGCTCCGGCACAGACACTGCTGTCGGAAGGATCCCGCATCGCCGGCGCACGTATCATCCATGACGGTACACCGCTCGACATCCGCGCCCGGCGTGGCGTCGTCCTCGCCTGCGGCGGCTTCCCGCACGACACCGCGCGCAAGGCGGCCATGTTTCCGCATGCGCCGACCGGCCGCGAACACTGGTCGGCCGCACCGGAGAGCAACACCGGCGATGGCATCAATCTCGGCGAGACCGCCGGCGGACGAACGCGAACCGACCTGTCCGACAATGGCGCCTGGGCGCCGGTGTCACTGGTGCCGCATCGCGACGGTTCGGTCGGCCGCTTCCCGCATCTGATCGAGCGTGCCAAGCCGGGCCTGATCATGGTGCGAGACGACGGAACTCGCTTTGCCAACGAGGCCGATTCCTATCACGACGTGATGAAGGCGCTGTTTGCCGCCACGCCTGCGGGCCAGCCGGCCGAGGCCTGGGCGATCTGCGACGCAAGATTCCTCAGGCGCTATGGGCTCGGCCGCGTTCGCCCGATCCCGTTCGCGATCACGCCCTGGCTTCGCAACGGCTATCTGAAGCGAGGCGCGAGCATCGAGGCGCTTGCCAGTGCCTGCGGCATCTCGGCTCCCGGCTTGCGCGCGACGATCGAGCGCTACAACGGCTTTGCCGCACGTGGCGAGGATCCTGACTTCGGCCGCGGCGACACGCCCTATAATCGCGTGCAGGGCGAGATGACGCATCAACCAAACCCATGCGTCGCGCCGATCGAAGCCGGCCCGTTCTACGCCGTGAAGATCGTTGCCGGCAGCCTCGGCACCTTCGCCGGCCTCGACACGGACGAGCACGCCCGGGTGCTCGATGCCGAACACAGCCCGATCGACGGCCTCTATGCCGTCGGCAACGACATGGCGAGCATCATGGCCGGCCGTTACCCCTCCGGCGGCATCACGCTCGGTCCGGCCATGACGTTCGGGTACGTCGCCGCTCATCACGCCAGTGGAATTCCGCTCAAGAACAACAGGTCGGCAGCCGCATGACCGCAAGGAGAAACAACATGCTCTACGAAATAGCAACGCTGACAGTGAAGCTCGGAACCGCGGCAAAGGCTGTAGCCGGTATTGGCGAATATGTCGGGGCATCGGAAGCCAAGGGCACGCTGCTCGGCTGCTGGGCCAGCGAGTTCAGTGACCTCAATCAGCTCCTGGTGCTGCGCTCCTTTGCCGATCACGAAGCCTGGCGCAGCGAGCGCGAGGGGGCGCTGCGCACATCCAATCCCTTTGGCGCCGGCGAAGCCATCACGCAGATGAACTTCGACACCTATGCGCCCTTCCCGTTTTTGCCGCCGGTCGTGCCGGGCAAGTATGGCAGCGTGTATGAAATCCGCACCTATCGGCTCAAGCATGGCGGTGTAGCTCCGACGATCGCGGCGTGGGAAGCCGCGATACCCGAGCGCGTCAAGCTGTCGCCGCTCTCGATCGCCATGTACTCGCTCGACGGACCGCCGCGCTTCACCCATATCTGGCCGTTCGCGAGCCTCGATGCCCGCGCCGCGGTGCGCGCCGAGTCCGTCGCCAAGGGTGTCTGGCCGCCGAAGGGCGGGCCCGATTGGCTGACCGGCGACATGCGCTCGGTTATCGCGCTGCCGACCGCGATTTCGCCGCTGGCTTAAGGCGATCGCCATGACACACATCTATTCGCTCGCCTATCTCACCTCGACACCGCTGGCGCCGCCCGAGGCCGTCGTGCTGGCCAACAAGCTCGGCTACCAGGCGATCGGTGTTCGCATCGCACCCGCGGCGCCCGGCGGCGACTTCTCGCCGCTTCCGACCGACGCCGCGATGCTGCGCGAGACCATTCGCCGGATCGACGACACCGGCGTGCCCATCTTCGACGTCGAGATCGCGCGGCTAAATGCGGACTTCAAGGCCGACCACTTCGCTTCGTTCCTCGAGACCGCCGGCAGGCTGAAGGCTCGCGCCATCCTGGTCGCGGGTGATGATCCGGACGAAGCGCGCCTGACGGAGTCGTTCGCCACCTTCTGCCGCGCCGCGGCGCCTTATGGCTTGACCGCCGACCTTGAATTCATGCCGTGGACCGCGGTGAAGAACGCAAAGGCGGCGCTCCGCATCGTGACCAATGCCGGTGAGCCGAACGGCCGCATCCTGGTCGACTCGCTGCACGCCGGCCGCTCGGCGACCACGCTTGACGACATCGCAAGCATGCCGCGGCAGCTCCTCAGCTACGCCCAGCTCTGCGACGCACCGGCCGGCATTCCCGCAACCAATGAGCAGCTCATCTACACCGCGCGATGCGCCCGGCTGCTGCCGGGAGACGGCGGCATCGACCTGCGCGGAATGGTGCGTGCATTGCCCGGCGATCTGCCGCTGAGCATTGAAATCCCGAATGACGAATGGCTGCCCAAGCTCGGTGCGGAAGAATGGAGCCGGCGTGCGCTTGCTGCGGCCCGCCGGATCGTGGCCGAGACCGCGGAAGGACAAGCCACAGCATGACCAGCCTCGATTTCTTATCACGTGTCGCCGTCATCGCGGGCGGCTGCGGCGGCATCGGTCAGGCGGTTCGCGCGCGGCTGGCTGCCGCCGGCGCAACCGTGGTCGTCTGGGATCTGGCTGACCGGGCCGACGAACGCATCGACCTCACCGACGAGGCCGCGGTCGGTGGCGCAATGGCGCGCCTGCTCGATCGTTTCGGCAGGATCGAGGTACTGGTCAATGCCGCGGGCATCACAGGCCCCACGGTCAACATCGAGCACTACAGCCTCGCCGATTGGAAACGCGTGCTCGACGTCAATCTCACCAGCACCTTTCTGTGCTGCAAGGCGGCCATCGCGCCGATGCGCCGGCAGAACGCCGGACACATCGTCAACCTGGCATCGATCGCCGGCAAGGAAGGCAATGCCGGCATGACCGGCTACTCCGCAGCCAAGGCCGCCGTGATCGCGCTGACGAAATCCCTCGGCAAGGAGCTCGCGAGCACCAACATCCGCGTCAACGCTATCGCGCCGGCGGTGATAGCCACCGACCTCGTCAAGCAGATGTCGGAGGAGACTTACCGCAACGTGCTGGCCAAGATCCCACTCGGCCGCGCCGGTCGCCCCGAAGAAGTGGCCGCCATGGTCGCCTGGCTCGCCTCCGACGAGTGCTCGTTCTCAACCGGGGCCGTGTTCGACCTGTCCGGAGGACGGGCGACATATTAGACGAGAGATCAGCAAGATGAGATGTCGTGGCTTCTCTTTTTGTGCGCATCGCCCGCTCTCACGCAGACGTCACGCGACACCCGACAAGGACTGCAGATGCTGGCTGGTACTGGATTTTTCTTGATCTCCCGGTGCACACGTCGTGCACACACCGCCTTCTAACCAATTGAAAAACCTAAACTCTCGCTCCAATCCATCATGGGTGCAACAGAAAAGAGATAGTCTTGCGATTTCAACTATCATCCTCTTCGCAGTGGCCCGGTTATACTACTTCCGCGAAAATAGTATAGCCACCGGCGATCACCATACTGCCTATGACTAGCGATACTGGTATCGCGTTCTCCCTAATCCATCCGAGAAAATGAGATGCCTCCACGCCGGGTCATTCGCTGCGCATTGGCGCCATTATGGTGGAACCACTACCCAAAAGGCAGTGTCGGTTTGCAACGGACCGGATTTCGACACCCCCAACGAGGACTAGCCGCTCACACTGACATCTGCTCCCAGATTGCCGGCTGGCCGGTCGTCATTGAATGTAGTGCACTCGCGAACGGATTACCGGACATACGCTTTAGCATCGATTTGCGCTCAATTGCGTCCCTTAACTGCCTTGAGTCCTATCGAGCGATCTAGTGTCGAGCTTCGTCGACCAGACGCCACGCTTGAAGCTCCCGACGTGCAGCGCCACAGCCCCTCGGCCACGAACCGCTGTAAGTCGTGGTTAATACCACCAACAGCCCCAAGGATGCGCCATGGGACCTATGAACCGCAGGCAAATGCTTCAGGCATCCACCACCGCGGCATTAACGGGAGCTTCACTCGTGACAGGATTGCAGGCGCAGGCTTCCGATGACATGCAACAAGCAGACGGACTCACTGTTGCCGCCGAGACTAGGCGCATGATCTGGAATGCGGTCGCGGTTGATGGCGATCGCATCTTTGTCGCCGGCCCGCGCTGGGCCGGCGCCAGCGGACCGGCCGTCGCACTGATTGATGGCAAGGACGCTTTGATCCCCTATCCCGACGCGTCATGGAACGCGTGGCAGCCCGGCGCCGACGTGAGCAACGCCTTTGTTAACGTGAATGCGATCCGGCGCGACGACCGCGGTGGTCTATGGATCATCGACACAGGCTCGCCAAGCTTCGGCGGCGATCCATTGCCCGGTGCCGCCAAGGCGGTGCGCATCGATCTCGCCACCAGTCACGTCGAGCGGATTTATCCCTTCGGACCTCAAGCCGCTCTTCCCGGCAGCTATATCGACGACATCCGCTTCCATGGCGACCATGCCTACCTCACGGACGCCGGACACGCCGGGCTGATCGTGCTCGACTTGCGCGGCGGAGAAACACGCCGGGCGCTCGACGGTGCCCCCTCTGTCACGGCGCCGACCAACCGACCGATTGTAGTTGACGGCAAGATCGTGCGCGCGCCGGATGGTTCCCCGCTGCGGGTCAACAGCGATCCGCTAGAGGTCAGCCCCGACGGACGCTATCTCTATTTTGGTAGTCTGCATGGGCCCTGGTCTCGGATCGAGACACGACTGCTCGACGATCCCGATGTTCCCGGACCCGAACTTGCTGGCAAGGTGGAAGCCTGGGCGGATCTTCCGCCAGTCGGGGGAACGACAATGGCATCGGACGGTACGCTCTATTTCACCGACTTGGCGAGTGATGCGCTGAAGAAGCGCTCGCCTGACGGCACGATCACAACCATCATCCGGGATTCACGCCTGCACTGGGGTGACGCACCTGCTCTCGCAGATGGCTTCATCTGGCTGCCCGTGCCGCAGATCGACCGTGTGTCGCTCTTCAACAACGGGACCTCCCGGATCGAATGGCCGATCCGCCTGTACCGCTACAGGCTGGACGTTCAGGCGAAGTAAACCTAAGCCACAAGCGCTAACGTACCCATCCCGGCGAGAGTCTCGGTAAGGAAGGAAATCAGCGGTCGCACCAGATCGGCCTCCGCTGTCTCCTCCCCAAGCAGCACGATTTCAGTCATTGGCAATGCCGGCCACGAGTCCGGCGTCGGCACAACCTGCAAACCATCCCGAACGAATGACCGCCCAAGTATTGTAATGCCAAGGCCGCCGGCGGCGGCCGCCTGCACCCCCATCAAACTGCGTGCAGTGCAGGATGCTACCCAGGGCTGTCGAACCGAGTCCAAGGTGCGTGCCATCAACTCTCGATAAGTGCAGGGCGGCTTCAAAAGGACCAACTCCGCTGGCTTGCTAAAGTCTGGTTGATAGTCCGCCGCAGCGAGCCAAACGAGCGGCTCTCTCCAGATCACGCGACCGCGCTGGGCTGTACCATCCTTCTTCGCGATGACCACGTCGAGCCCCCCTGCATCGTACACATCCAGGAGATCGCAGCTCAGCCCCGTCATGAGTTCAAGCTGCACTTCAGGATAGAGACGCCGAAACCGTGCAAGCAACGCCGCCAACTGGCGTGGAATAAAATCCTCGGAGATACCAAGGCGAAGTGAGCCGACCGTGGCCGGCTCGCGCATGCTTCGGACGGTGAGATCGTTCAGTTCGAGCATCTGCCGCGCCGTCACCAGCAGCCGCTCTCCGTCCCGTGTCAGGCTCAGCGAGCGGCTCGTCCGTTCGAAGAGCTTGCACCCGACAAGTTCCTCCAGCCTGCTGACCTTCTGACTTACCGCGGATTGCGATCGGCCAACGACACCAGAGGCTGCTGTGAAACCGCCGGATTCGGCCACAGCGACGAAGGCACGGAGAAGTTCAATTTCCAGGTCTGGATAGCGCATAGACTGCCCATTTGATTATCAAATAGATGCAATCATAACTATGCGTTTGTCTTGCTCCCGCAAGTCCCACATTTTGGCGCGGCTGCGACAACTTTTCATAACAATGACCAGACACCCCTTTGATGATTTGCGCATCGATTCGATCCCGACCGACCCGCTTGCGGATATCCTAAGCGCGTTCACGGTCGTTCGCACCGAGGTTGTGCGTCTTGACAGCGACGTCCCCTTTGAAACACGCTTCGATGCGGACGAACGCTTCACCTTCGGCTTCGTAATTGCGGGCTGCCACAGCATATGGCTGGACGGAGAAACGTTGCCGGTTCGCCTGACAGCAGGCGACTGTTTTTTGCTGACCGGCGCACGCGCTGGCCGCGCCTTCAACATCGAAGGCGGTCGAGAGATTCACCGCGCGGACCATAGTGGCGGTTCGGGCGCCGTCATGCGCACCGGATCGATGAATGACGTTGTCGTCGTCGGGCGTCTCACTCTCGACAAGCAGGGCGCCGCCTGGCTCAGGGTGGCGTTGCCGCCGCTTATTCGCCTCGCTGCCGAAGTTGCGGCAGCGAGGCCGACCGGTCTGATCATCGAACTCCTGAGGTCTGAAAGCGAGGCTGATGCTCCAGGCAGGCGCCTGATCACGAGCCGTCTGGCGGATGTGCTCCTCGTTCAAACGATCCGCGCTCATCTCGCCAACAATCCCGACGCAACCAACTGGCTTGCGGCACTTACCGACCGGCAGCTCGGTCGCGCCATACGGAGATTTCACGCCGATCCCGCGGCTGATTGGACAGTGGCGTCGCTGGCAAAGGCGGCGGGAATGTCGCGCTCCTCCTTCGCCGAGCGATTTCGCCGCCGTGTGGGACTCTCACCTCTCGACTACGTCACGCGCTGGCGGATGCACAGGGTACGGAGGGAACTGCTGCAAACGAGCTTGCCCTTTGCAACCGTCGCCTATCGAAATGGCTATGCCTCGCGTACCTCGTGCAGTCATGCTTTCAAGCAAGTCTTCGGCTACTCGCCCAGCGAACTTCGTGCTGGACAGAAACTCACGCTTTCGCGAGCGGACGGTGCAAGGCCGCCGCTGTCGGAGCCAAACGACGATTCATTTTCGCTGTAGTGGTCAATTTCCGGCACCCCCGTGATGGTCGGTCGCTAGGTTCCCGACAGATTGCGCAAGATGATCAACTGGACGATCTTGTCGCGATGCATTGAGAAGTAAAATACGAGAACAAGAGGCTCCGGAAGACCGCGCCTGTCAAAATTTCCTTGGACATGCGCCGTCAGAATGCAATGTCCGTAGTGGTCAACGTTACTGACGACCTGGATGGCAAGCTGTTCGCCGACAATGTCGCGAATTACCCATTCGCGAATTGCCTCCTTTCCCCAGTGATCGCAGAGCTGGTCATTGACCAACGCGTCATCGACGAATGTGTCCAGCAGAACCTCCAGGTCTCTGGAATTCGTCGCACGCACGAATGCATCTACTGGGCGCGGAAGTTCCGAAAGCTGATGGCGTTCGATCAAAATCCGTTCGATCCGTTCATCATCCAGATGAAATATCCAGTCGAAAGGCGTGCTTTCTCCGAGTGCGCCGCGTCTGACCAGCACGGTCAAGACAACGATTCCTTTTTCCCGCCAACAGCTGATGGGGTGAAGCTGGACAGCCTCTCGCCCTAAAAAGGCGCGCAGCCAGGCGGCTCTCTCGTCGCCTCGAAGTTCTCGTCCCGCATCCACAAGAACGGAATCGTTCTCCATCGCCGAGACCAGTCGACCAACGTCGTTGACCTGAGCGGCACGAAGACATTTGTCGACTCGGGAGGGAAGACTCCAACCAGACATGCCCGCACCATCAGATCCCGCGCCACCAGGCTTGCGCCCTCTCATTATGACAAGTGGGAGGCCCACGGTCGTGCTGATCGGTGCAAATCATTGTAAAGGCGCGCATCGACACCGGCCATTCGGCTGAGCATCGCGCGGCTCCGGCACCGGAACGCACCCACCAAGCCGCTCCCCTGCCGACACGAAGATCACGCCAGACTGACAGCGCTTAGCGCCTCTTTGCGCTGCTTAGCGAGCATTCGACGCCACGCTCTGCGACATTGCAGGCGAAGAGCTTGGACGCACCCTTCGGGCGGAACAGGCTCTCCAAAAGATACCATGCAGGAGCTTGCGTGATGAAATCTGCGCCATTGATCAAGAATATCCGGACGCGCGCTGTACTCGTGCCATTGCGGCGTCCGGTGATTGCCGGCATCGGCCGGTTCGAGTTGTGGCCGCTGGTGCTCGTCGATCTCGAGACCACGTCCGGCATCGTTGGGCACAGTTATGTGGCGCCGTACCGCGCGGCGGCCATCCCGGTCGTTGTTGCCGCCCTGGGCGATCTGCACGACATGCTGAAAGGCACGCCTGTGGCGCCGTTTGATGCATTCGAGTCAGCTGCCAAGGCTCTGAACGTTGTCGGTTCGGCCGGCATGTCGATGATCGCGGTATCTGCGGTGGACATGGCGATCTGGGACGCGCTGGCGAAGGCCGCCAACCAGCCGTTGGTCAGATTTCTCGGCGGCACTCCCGGTCCCGTTCGCAGCTACGACAGCAACGGCCTATGGCGGCACGAAGTAAGCACGCTGGCCGGCGAGGCGCGCGAGCTTCAACAAGAAGGTGGCTTCACCGCTATGAAGCTGCGGCTCGGTAACGAGCACCTGAAAGACGACGTCGCCGCGATCAACGCAGTCCGCGAGGGCGTCGGCAGCGACATCGATTTGATGGTCGACTTCAATCAGGCCCTCGGCCTCGGCGACGCCATTCGACGCTGTCACGAGCTTGATGAGGCAGGCCTCTACTGGTTCGAGGAGCCGATCGCGTATGACAACACCCGCGGATATGCACAGCTCGCTGCCAAAGTACGCACGCCGTTGCAAATGGGCGAGAACTTCTACGGTCCTCGCGATTTCTTCGCCAATCTGAGCGCCGGTGCGATCCATTACGCCATGGCCGATCTAATGCGTATCGGCGGCGTCACCGGCTGGCTGCGCGCGACGAGCGTCGCAGCAGCGACGGGCGTCCAGCTCTCCAATCATCTGTACCCCGAGATTTCCGCTCACTTGCTCCGTGTGACGCCGACCGCGCATTGGCTGGAGTGGGTCGATTGGGCGAACCCGATTCTCGAGGAGCCGCTTCAGCCGCGTGGAGGCCGCGTTCATGCCTCCGACCGGCCCGGCGTCGGCATCAGCTGGAACGAGAAGGGCGTCGCGAAATATGCCGTCAAGGTTTGATGGCGCCTCTCACAGATCGAGCGAGATATTCCCGATCCACCACCCTTCCGGCGCACGGAGACGAATAAATGGCCTATCAGACGATCAATCCATCCACCGGCGAAGTCGTGAAGCGCTTCGCGGAAATCTCGGATGCTGACCTCGAGGTGGCCGTGGCCGACGCCCAAGCCGCTTTTGAGACCTGGCACCGGCAACCTGTCAAGCATCGGGCAAAAATTCTCACCGCCGTCGCGGCCAAGCTACGCGAGAATTCCGAAGAATATGCACGATACCTGACCCTCGAGATGGGAAAGCTCATTGCCGAGGCCCGTGGCGAGGTCGCTCTCTCCGCAGCCATCATCGATTACTATGCGACGCGTGCGGAGGCATATCTGAGGCCGCAATCCCTACCAGAGGCGCCGGGCGCCATCGTCGAAGCACTGCCCATTGGCATCATCTTCGGTGTCGAGCCCTGGAACTTTCCATACTATCAGCTCGCTCGGGTCGCTGGGCCACAATTGATGGTCGGCAACGTCGTGATGATCAAACACGCGAGCAATGTCCCGCAATCGGCACTTGCATTCGCTCGCTTGTTTGAAGAGGCCGGAGCGCCCAAGGGGCTCTATACCAACCTCTTCGCCAATTTCGAGCAAGTCGGACGCCTCATCGACGATCCGCGCATTCGCGGCGTCACCCTCACCGGCAGCGAACGTGCCGGCGCGATCGTCGCAGAGCGCGCCGGCCGCAATCTCAAGAAATCCGTCATGGAGCTCGGCGGTAGCGATCCGCTCATTGTGCTCGAGGATGCTCCTTTCGAGGCGACGCTCGACAATGCGCTTTGGGGCCGTATGAACAACACTGGACAGAGCTGCGTCGCCGCCAAACGGATCATCGTGGTCGGAAGACAGCGGGGCGCCGCATTCCTCGAGGGTTTCAAGGCACGCATGGGCGCGCTCAAGCCCGGCGATCCCGTCGATCCGAACACGACGCTCGGCCCCGTCTGCTCGGAGCAGGCCATGCACCGGCTGCTCGAGCAGATCGAGGCCGCCAGGAAGGGCGGCGCCGAAGTCGTTCTCGGAGGCGGCCGCGTGAAGCGGCCCGGCTTCTATGTCGAGGCGACGATCCTGACCAATATCAGCAGAGACAATCCGATCTTCCGGCAGGAATTGTTCGGCCCGGTGTCAAGTTTCTACGTCGTCGATAGCGAGGAAGAGGCGATCACGCTGGCCAATGCGACCCCGTATGGCCTCGGCGGCTCCGTCTTCACGGCGGACCTGAGGCGCGGCCGACAGGTAGCGGGCCGGATCGAGAGCGGCATGGTTTTTGTCAATCATCCGACCTGGACCGCACCCGAACTTCCCTTCGGCGGCATCAAGAACTCCGGGTACGGCCGTGAACTCTCGGAGCTGGGCTTCGGCGAATTCCTCAACCGGCGGCTCATCAGTATTTCGCCCGTCGGATCGCCACCGCCCGGCGTCAACCAGGGCGGCTAACCACAGCGCATCAACCAGGAGATCCCAAGATGAAGACAGTCCAAGAAGCATTCTTCGATGTCGCTCGCAAGCTGAAGCTGACCACGATCTTCGGCAACCCCGGTTCGACCGAAGAAACTCTGCTGAAGAACTTTCCTTCCGATTTCCGCTACGTGCTCGCGCTGCAGGAAGCGCCCGCCGTTGCGATGGCGGATGCCTATGCCCAGGCCACGGGCGAGGCCGTGCTGGTCAATCTGCACACCGCGGCCGGCATGGGGAATGCGTTGGGCAATATCGAGAGCGCCTGGTACAACCGCGCGCCGCTGATCATCACAGCCGGTCAACAGACCCGCGAGATGTTGCTGATCGAGCCATATCTCACCAACGTGCAGCCGCTGGAAATCCCCAAGCCGTTCGTCAAATGGGCCTATGAGCCTGCCCGTGCGGAGGACGTGCCGGCCGCGCTGATGCGTGCCTATGCGATGGCGGTGCAGCCGCCAGCCGGGCCGGTCTTCCTGTCGATCCCGATGGACGATGTCGACAAGCCCTGTCCGCACCCACCGCAAATCCGGACGCTCAGCCGTCGCCTGGGGGCGGATCAACAAAACCTCGCCTCTGTCATCGAAGCGCTTTCCTCCGCCAAGTCGCCCGCGCTTGTGATCGGCGGCGCCGTCGACCAGAGCGGCGGTTGGGATGACGCCGTCCGGCTTGCCGAAAAGCTGCGTTGCGAGGTGTGGGCCGCGCCCGCTGAGGGCCGGCCAGGCTTTCCCGAGACCCATCGGCTCTATCAGGGCATGCTGACCAGCGCGATCGGCCCGCTCGGCAAACAACTGTCAGGGCGTGATGTGATCGTCGTGATCGGCGCGCCGGTCTTTCGCTACTATCCTCACGTTCCCGGCGACTACATTCCTGCGGGATCTCGCCTCTTTCACATTACCGACGACCCAGCCGAGGCTGGCCGTGCACCGGTGGGAGATAGCGTCCTTGCCGACCCCGGACGGGCCTGCGCGGTGTTGGCGGATCATGTCTCGCCGCCAGATCGGGCACTACCACCGGCACGGAGCCCGCTGCCGCGACCGGAGAGCGCGACGAAGATCACGGCCGACTTCCTGTATCATTCGATCAACGAGGCGCGACCGCAGGACAGCGTTGTGGTCCAGGAATCGCTTTCGACACTGAAGATGCTGCGCCAACGCCTGCCGACTAGCCGGTCACGCTCGTTCTTCTCGATGTCGAGCGGCGTTCTTGGCTACGGCCTGCCCGCCGCCGTCGGCGTCGCGCTTGCCGAGCGCGACAAGGGCGGCGACCGCAAGATCGTCTGTATCGTCGGCGACGGGGCCGCCAACTATGTCATCCAGGCCCTCTGGACGGCTGCACAGCACAAGTTGCCGATCCTGTTCGTCATCCCTCGCAACGGCGCCTACAATATTCTGAAGTCGTTCGCGCACCTGCTCGAAACTCCCGGTGTTCCCGGCCTCGATCTGCCGGGTCTTGATTTTGTCTCACTCGCTGCCGGCTACGGTGTCATCGCGGAGCGGGTTTCCGATCCGGCGTTGCTGGCAAGCGCTCTCCGCTGTGGCATGGCGAGCCAAACTCCGCACCTGATCGAAGTGGAGATCGATCCGGTCGTCCCGCCCCTCATCTGACTTCCCAACCCGCGAAGTCCATCAGGAGGTCAACATGAAGGCAATCGGCTATCTTGTTCCGCAGCCCATCACGGCAACGGATGCTCTCGTCGAGCTCGAGTTGCCCATCCCAGCACCGAAGCCACGCGATCTGCGCGTGGCAGTGAAGGCGATCTCGGTCAATCCGGCCGACGTCAAGCGTCGTGCCAGCAGCCCGCCGCCCAAGGGAGAGGCCTGCATCCTGGGTTACGATGCGGCGGGCGTCGTCGAGGCTATTGGCTCCGACGTGACGATGTTCCGGCCAGGCGACGAGGTGTTCTATGCAGGCGCCATCGATCGGTTCGGCACGAATGCCGAACTGCATCTGGTCGACGAGCGCCTCGTCGGCAATAAACCCAAGACACTGAGTTTTGCCGAGGCCGCCGCGTTGCCGCTCACCTCGATCACCGCGTGGGAGTTGCTGTTCGACCGTCTGGGCGTTCCCTATGGCGTCAAGACGCAACGCGGCACGCTGCTGATCATCAACGGGGCCGGCGGAGTCGGATCGATTCTGACCCAGATTGCGCGGCGTCTGACCGGACTTACCATCATAGCAACGGCATCCCGACCGGAGACGATCTCGTGGTGCAGAAAAATGGGCGCACATCACGTGATCGACCATCGTCAGCCTTTTCGCGAACAGTTACTGGGCTTCGGGATTGCGCAGGTCGAGTATGTCTGCGGTCTGACCGCAACCGGAAAGCATCTTCATTCCATAGAGGCAGTGATGGCGCCACAGGGGCGCCTGGCGCTGATCGACGATCCCGATGCGCTGGACATCGTCAGTCTCAAGCGCAAGTCCATATCAGTGCATTGGGAGTTGATGTTTACCAGATCACTCTACCAGACCCCGGACATGATTGCGCAGCACCGACTCTTGAATGAAGTCGCCGCTCTCGTCGACGATGGTGTACTCCGCTCCACGATGACGGTAGATGCGGGCGCCATCAACGTCGCGAATCTGAAGCGCGTGCACGCGCTGGTCGAGAGCGGTCGCGCGATCGGAAAGACAGTGCTTTCCGGCTTTTGAGGCGACCGGCCACGACCAACCGAAATGCATATCTCACATCAAAGAAGCTTCATCGAAATGAAAAACTCTCCAACGGCTGTCTTCGCCGCCGCCATTCTGGTCCTGGCCGCATGCTCGCCCGCATCTGCCCAGAAGATGCCTGCCCCAGCCCAGTCGGGACCTCCGGTCGTCACGGACGCACCTGATCGTGGCACCTTGCCGACCGTGAGCGGCCATACCGCCATCGTGCCCACGCTCTACCAACTCGACGCACAGCCAATTGAGCAGATCTCGCCGCTTGTCCAGCGCCAGTATTTGAGCGGCACGCAGTCGACCTTTGTCAAATGGACAGTGAAGAAAGGTGGCGTATTTCCGCTGCATCATCATGCCAGCGAGCAGATCACGTGGATCACCGAAGGGCGGTGCGAGGTTTACTCCCAGGGCAGAAAGTTCGTGATGACGGCTGGCACCGTTCTGGTCATCCCGCCGAATACGCCGCACGAGTTCGTTTGCACCGAAGACACAATCGATATCGATTTCTTCGCGCCGCAGCGCCAGGACTGGCTCGATGGCGCGCCTTCCGTCGCTGCGGGAAAATGACCCGCCCCATCTCCCCCGCCGGGCACGAGCCAACAATAGCGGCAAGGACGTGAAATGACGGACAATACAAGCAGCGTAGTCCGAGTCGGTCACATCGATCTGTCTTTCCACGACGCCGGTGCGCGGGAAGTCGAGGCGATCTTGAAGTCTCACGGCCACCACGTCGATCGCTCGGCGGCACCGCATGAGGAGATATTCCAGCGGATGCGCCGCGGCGAGATCGATATGCTTGTTTCGGCGTGGCTTCCGGCAAGTCACGGCGACTATCTCAGACGATTCGAGCAGGAGGTGCGAAAGGTCACCGTCCTGTATGAACCCTACTGCATCTGGGGCGTACCGGACTACATCCCAGCGGAAGTTGCCGGTGTTGCGGACCTCCTAAGACCAGAGGTTTCGGCCCGAATGGAGAAGTTGATTCAGGGTATCAATCCGGGGGCCGGCATAAGCCGCTTCTCGAAGGCCATCATTGAGCAATACGGCCTGGCGGCCGCGGGCTATCACTTCGAGGCCGGGACAGAGCAGGATAGCTTCGGCCGGTTCGAGCGCGCGGTGGCCGAACGCCGCTGGGTCGTCATTCCGCTTTGGCATCCGCAGGCGCTGCATCATCGTCATAAGATTCGCGCGCTTGAGGAGCCAAAGGGGCTGCTCGGCGGAACCGACAAGGCGACCCTGATCGTGCGTCACGATGCCGAGGTACGGATCGGCGCGCCCGCGCTCGCCGAATTATCGCGCCTGACGATCGGCAACGCGCGCATGAGCGCGCTCGACGATGCGCTGCGCCGCACCACCGGCTTGGATTCCCCGCCACCCAAGCGAGGACGATGACACTATCTCTCCCAACGAAAGTAGTTTCTCGCTCACCTCAGTCAGGAACCGACACATGACCCATTCCAAGCTTCTCCAGGACACACAACAATTGACTTATGCCGGCGCTGCGATCGCCATCGCGGCCGCAGTCGCAAGGTCGAAGAAAATCGCGGCGCCCGAATGCATCGCTGTTGTCGATGCCGGCGGCAACCTTCTGGCCTTCGCAAGGGTCGAGGGGGCCGCAGTGCTCGCCCGCGAGCCCGCTGTCGCCAAGGCTGCCACGGCGGCTTCCCTGGCGATGCCGACAGGTGGCATACCGTTCGAATTTGGTGCTAATCTCGGCCTCGCGAGCCAAGGCGGTATCGCTAATCTCGGCGGCGGCTTTCCCATCATCTTCAACGGCCGCGTCCTCGGCGCCATCGGCGTCGGGTCTGGCACCACCGAGCAGGACGTAACGGTGGCCGAAGCCGGGCGCGATGCCGTGCTCGCCGCTCTCTCGGCCCAAACCGATTGACAGGCGGCCCACCCATTCCGGAGCCGATGATGAGCCGTCTTCCACGCCCAACTGCGGCATGCTTCGCTCTCCTTCTAGCGTTGCCTGTCGCCGTATGCGCCCAAACCCATGGAGAGATCATGAATACGTTAGCTCGCGCGCCAACAGATCGTCCGATCGGCGACATCGAGCCGGTTTTCGAATTTCGGGACGACATGCCCACCGGGGTTACCGTCGCCCGCAACGGTCGCATCTTCGTCAACTTTCCACGATGGGGAGGTGAGGTTCCCTTTACGGTCGCCGAGATCCGCGGCCGAAAGATCGTTCCCTATCCCGACGCGAAGATAAATAAGTTCGATCCAAAGCGTCCGGGCGAGACGCTTGGCAGCGTGCAGAGCGTCGTCGTCGACGCGGCGAACCGGCTCTGGATCCTCGACACCGCGGCTCCCTCCTTCAGCACGCCCGTGCCCGATGGCGCCAAGCTCGTCGCCGTCGATCTCGCGACGGACAAAGTGGTCAAGACCATCGTGCTGGCGCCGACGTCCGTGCTGAAGACCACCTACATCAACGACGTGCGCTTCGATCTGCGGAAAGGCAAAGCGGGCTTCGCGTACATCACCGATTCCTCGGTCTCGGGTCCGGGCGCGATCATCGTCGTCGACCTCGACAGCGGTGAAAGCTGGCGTAAGCTGAGCGGCCACGCTTCAACGTCGGCCGACCCCGCGTTTGTTCCCGTGGTCGAGGGCGAGACCCTTGCAATTCGCGAAACGGGAAAGGCGCCTGTTCCCTTCACCGTGGCATCCGATGGTATTGCTCTCTCGGCGGATGGCGCGACGCTATATTATTGCCCGCTGTCGAGCCGGCATCTGTACTCAGTCCCGACCGCCCTGCTGCTCGACCGAGCGGTCTCCGAGGCCGACGTGGCGAAGGCCGTCATCGACCTCGGCGAGAAAGGCGCCTCAGACGGCCTCGAAGCGGACGACAAGGGCCGCATCTATGCCGGCGACTACGAACGTAACAGCATCCGGCAGCGTCAGACCGACGGCGAATGGAAGACCATCGCCCATGATCCGCGCATTCTATGGCCGGACACACTTTCTGTGGCCAGCGACGGGTATCTCTATTTCACAGCCAATCAATTGCATCGGCAGCCCCAATTCCACGAAGGGAGGGACCTGCGCGAGAAGCCCTACTCCCTGTTTCGCGTGAAAATCGACGCGGGTCCGGTGCTCCTCAAGTAGCGGACGAGCAACGATCGGGCGCAACGATCGGGACGGCCAAATGCCGCCGTCCCGACGCTGCCCACCATTCCGGTCGGGAGGTGACGCGCATGGGCGGCTCCGCCGTCTTGAATCCTGAGGTCGAGCGAACTGATGCCATGGGCTCGTATTCGCACCAGCACGTCACCTGGCCCCGGCGCGCGACTTATGGTCGTCACGCGGAATGGACGGCCTTATTTCTCGAAGATGGCGGCTTGCATTGTGCCTGTCATGCCTAGCTGCGACCGATTGAGTGTTGAACCTCTCGCCGCAACCTTGCCACTTCCACAAGGCTCGCGCCTCGCAATCCCTCGCTGAACTGTTGCAGCGTGCTGGCGAGCAGTTCGTCTGCTTCGCGGTTGCGTCCCTGGGCGAGCCAAAGTCGCGCCAACGGAACGGCTGTCCTCATCTCCCAGCCCCTGGCGCATTGCTCACGGGCCATCGCCAACGAGCGTAACAGCGACTCCTCGGCAAGGGCCGCATCGGGACGCGGCTGAGCCAAGAGTATCTCTCCTTGCGCGCGCAAGAGATCCGGAAGCTCATAGGTCTCGCCCCGCTCGGTTGCCCTGACGATAGCGCCGTCAATGATATTTGCCGCCTCCTCTTCCTGGCCGCTGACGGCCAAGCCCTCGGCTAGCGCACGTTGAAACGCGGTCATGAACATATGGTGCTGTTCCTGATGGAGAGCGGCTAGGGCATCACGCAGCATGGCGACGCCGGATGCTGCGCCTCCCCGGCACACCGCCAATTCGCCCCTGAATCCACACCCAATGGCATGGTAGGAAACAAGCGAATGCTTCGCCGCATGAGCGACAAGGCGCTCCACACGCCTATTGGCAAGCTCGTAGTCCGCATCCCATAACGCAACCGATATTGTATAGAACAAGGTCGCGCATAGGCTTACGGGATGCCCGCAGCGCTCCGCCTCTTCGATTCCCTGACGCGCTGTCCGTTCAGCTTGTTCCGGGAAGCCACGCAGCCATAGGACACGAGCCAAGACCGCGAGGCTGCGAACACGATGATCGTAGCCAAAAACATTGATCTCGAGCTGCCCCAGCGAGGCCGCCCGTCTGAATCCGATCTCGCAGTGGTGCTGCGCTCTCCGCTGATCGCCGATCAAATGGTAGGCGGTACCGCGCATCCATTCGGCAGCCACCATGGCGTCTAATCGGTCGAGGTTCGCCGCCAGGACGGCGCTCCGTTCGGCCGCTTCTGCGGCGCCGGAAAACTCGGCAACGCGGATCAGAAAGAGATGCAGCCCGGCATGGAAATACAATTGGTCCTCAGGCGTCCCGACCGTTTCGGCAAGGTCAAGCCCTCTTTGGAAGGCATGACGAATATCCTCCCGCCCTCCTCTGGTGAACATGATCGAGACTGTCAGATATCGCCAGAGCACGAGTTCAGGCACGCCTCCTCGATCGGAGGTCTCCAGCGCGGCCAGCGCGTGTTCACACCAATGCCGACACTCGCCGAGCAGCGACATGCGCAGAAATAGCGGTGCAGCACCGACCGCGAGTTCGCCTCCAATCTTGCTGTCTCCGCCAGGGGAAAAACACCACTCGAGCGCCGCTCGAATGTTGCCCATATGGAGCCTGTACGAATCCGGTCCCGGTCGATCGAAGTCGGCGATCGACCGCGATCGAAGCATGTCGCAATAGTATAGGGCATGCCGACGGGCGACGATATCGTACTCCCCCGTCTCCTCAATCTTGAACATCGCGTAAGACCGCGTGGTATTCAGCAGACGATAGTAGCTCTTGCCGCCGACCGTCGAAATCCCGATCAGGGACTTGTCGATCAAGCCTGCCAGCGCCTCGGCGGCGTCCTGCTCCAATACCGCCTCGTCGGCCACAACTACCTGTGCTGCATCGGGCGGAAAGAACCCGGCAAAGACCGACAATCTGCAGAGAACGTGCTGCTCGTGTTCGGACAAGAGATGGTAGCTCCAGTCCAACAGAGCCCGCATGGTCTGGTGCCGCGGCAAAGCACTGCGCCTGCCTTCCCAGAGCAACTTGAATCGGTTTTCCAGGAGGTCGGCAGTCCCCTGAATCCCGTATGCACCGACCCGGCTGGCCACCAGCTCGATCGCGAGCGCCAACCCGTCGAGCTGCCTACAAATGCTCGCCACGGCCGACGCTTCGTCGTCGCTGAGTTGCAAGCGATATCCTCCGGCGGCCGCCCGCTCCATGAAAAGCTGGGCGGCAGGCCAGCCGACTACGCAATCCGCCGTCAGGTCGGCGCCGGCGGGAGGCGCATCAAGCGGATGCAACAGGTAAACGTGCTCGTCCTCAACACGAAGCGTTTCGCGGCTGGTCGCAAGGATGAACACGTCGGAAACACTGGCGAAGATTTTCTCGGCGAGCGGTGCGACCCTGTCGATCACGTGCTCGCAATTGTCCAAGACCAGCATCGTCTGCTTGCCGGCAAGAACAGAAACGAGGCTTTCGAAACAGTCCTGCGAACCCGTGGACAAACCAAGCACAGACTCCACCGCGTTTCCGACGAGGGAGCCATCAGAAATCGCGCTGAGGTCGACGAAGTAGACCGCTCCGTCGAATTTATGGAGGAGCGAGTGGCATACAGCCGTTGCAACCGTTGTCTTACCCAGGCCTCCTGCCCCCACCACGCTGACGAAGCGGTGCTCAAGAAGGAGCCTTGAGAGCTCCAGGACGGTCTCGTCGCGCCCGACCATGCGCTCCAAACGCGGTGGCAAATGGCAAGTGGGAACCGAGGAATGGCGCAGAACGGGATTGGCTTGCGGTTGCGCCGCCGGGATTCGCCTAACAGGTGCTACGAAGCAATAGCCTCTGCCAGGAACGTTCGTCACGTAACGAGCGCCATCACGGCCATCGAGCAGCGCCTTGCGAAGATTCGTGACGTGAACGCGAAGGTTCGCATCTTCCACCAATAAGTCGGGCCAGACCTGATTCATCAGGTCTCGCCGGGAAACGGTTTCCCCGGCCCGCTCGACGAGTGCAATCAGGATATCGAGCGCGCGACTGCCAAGCGCTACAGGTTTATCGTCTCGGTATAGGATACGTCCGGCGGACGAGAGTCGGAACGGTCCAAAGGACAAGAATTCCTCCGCCCTCATAACCAAATTATCCGCCATGAACGTTTCACCTGTGCGGATCGGGCCACGCTGATGTGCCCGAAACTCGGCCGGGGAGCTGCACTTGGGTTGGCTATGTTGCGCTTTGTCATTCGGCACGAAGTGGTCCTGGCCTTCCAAGTATTATTTGACGTCCTGGAGCAAAAGGCACCTAGGTCTCTGAGGGTCCAAGGATGGTCTCCTAACGTCCGACAAGCGATGTCATCGCAAGCATTGGACCTGCCGCCGGCTGTGAATAGACGGAACGCGCCAGAAGCCCGGGGGCGCAATCTGGATCATGCCGGGGAATACGGATTGGTGCGCGAACAGCTTTGGTCCGAGCCGCAGTGAGGGCCTAGAGGGCCAAGACAGGTTCACACTGCCGCTGCAGGATGCCTTGAGAGCTCTGCTGCCGTTCATGAGCGTTGTCCACATTGCTTCTCTGTCCTCGAGGGATAGCAGGAGCTTGGGTGGTACCGCTTCAGTCAAATGACTGACCAGGTGACTGCCCCCGGTCGGGTCCGATCACACCGCGGATTGGGGCGACCGGTTTAATGCTTCTTGCAGACCGGCTCGCGTCGCGACTCCAAGTTTCGGAAAGATCCGGTAAAGGTGAGAGCCGACGGTCCGGTGAGACAGATAAAGACGTGCGCCGATTTCCTTGTTCGAAAGTCCGCCGGCCGCGAGTTCCGCAATCTGCAGCTCTTGGGACGTCAGCGCGTCGAGCGCGAGCCCCTCCTGCGGACGGCTGGTTTCACCTGCAGCGCGCAATTCTCGTCGTGCCCGCTCGCTCCACGGCAGGGCTCCCAGGGCATCGAGGATGTCGCGCGCCGTTCGCAGAGGCGCGCGCGCGTCCATGACTCGTCGCTGACGCCGCAGCCATTCGCCGTAGGCCAGGAGCGATCGTCCGCGTAGGAATGGCCAGTTCTGCGCGATAGTGCCGAGCCCCTCCTGAAAGAACGCCTCTACGCGGTCCGGTGCGGCAAGCAGCGCCCTGCTGTGGGAGAGCATCATCTGGACCCACGGCACCGCCACAGGGCCCGAACGTCGCTCGACCTCCGCGATGAACGAGGAAGCCACGGCCTCTTGTCCGCAGGAAATCGCCGCCTCGACGAAATCCACGAGGCTGAAAAACTGAAGGGCTGGTGTTGAACGCCGGATCACCCGGTATGTGGAGCCGTCTGAGGTGTTCGTAGGCCTCCGCGGATCGACCGGCACCGAGCGCGGCGGCGCCTCGCGCACTCTGAAGCAGAGCCAACAGGAAATTCACACTTGGTGAAAGAATCAACCGCTCTGCGCGCAACGCGTGAGCCTCGCATGCATCGAATTTGCCCCGAAGCGCGGCGACAGTCGCCAGCACGATCGTCCCGGCCGCAATCCAGACCGTCGCCCCAGTTTCCTCCGCAAATCGGATCGACTCCTCGGCCGAACGAAGCGCGCCCATTAAGTTACCCGTTTCCATCTCGGCCCAACCTCTGGCGAAGAGCACCCGCGCTAAATCACCAAGCCGCCCCTGCTCGCGAAACTCCGTACTCGCCTGATTCAAATAGTTGAGGCCGAAGTCGAATGCGCCGACGGTATTGGCCGCAAGCCCCAAGGTCCATGCCGCCACCGGGTCTGCCACACCAGCATCCGCATGTGCCGCGAGCCGTTGATGCACGGCGTGTCCGTGTCGGAGCGGTTCGACATAGGCCGCGATGGCGATCAGTCGCGCGTCGCTCGCGGGCAATCCCGACTGCTTCGCGGAGGCGAGAACGCCCTCCCGCACCTTATCGCTCGCGTTGCCCCACCAGCAGCGCTGAGCCGCGCGCCACAGCAGGTTCTGTGCGACGTCGTTTGCGCCGTCAGTTCGCGCATCAGCGGCAAAGTGGACCAACACGGGAATCCGGCCGGGATCAATCGCTGTGAGAGGCTGGCTCAGCTCGCGGATCAACGCGACTTGTGCCCGCAGGCGCGGTTGCGGCTGATCCGGACCCGCCGCACGGAGCAAGCGCTCCACGGTCGCAGGCTGGCCCAGATCGGCGGCGAGCCCAGCCGCACGCAGGAGCCGTTCGCTTCTTGCCATCACCGTACCGCTCAGTCGCGCTGCATTCTCCAGCGCGGGTATTGCCATTGCCAGGGCGCCGCGATGGTGCGATCGAGTGGCAGCGTCGTCGAGCTCCTCAGCAAGAGTATCGTCGGGCCCAAAGGTCGATGCCAAACGATGCCAAATGGCTCGGTCCGCTTGATCCCTCATGAGCCGCCCCAATGCCGCGTGGACATCGTGGCGCATCACGGGGCTAGCTGACTGATGAACCGCCGAGCGGACGAGTGGGTGGCGAAACCGCACCTCACCCCTGTGAATCTCGATCAGCATCGCGGAGGCCGCCGGCGCGAGGGTGTCAAGCCCGGTGCTTTCGCCAAGCAGTATTTCGCCCGCGTCGAACACCTCGCGGAGCGATCTGCTGTCATTCTCCGCCATCACCAGTAAAAGCACGCGGGTGGCTGTCGGTAGAACGGCAACCCTGCTGAGGAACGCGCGCTCCAAGCGATCCGTGAGCGGCAGCCATGGCGCCTCGATGGTCTCCGTCGTGCGCTCGCCGCGCGGCAATTCGACGAGTGCCAGAGGATTACCCGCAGCCTCGCTCAGAAAACGACGACGCAAATCCGGCGAGAGGCCGGGCGCCGCGGCATCGAGTAGGCGTTCGGCAGCCGCCGCGCTGAGCCCTGACAGCCGATGCCGCAACACGCCCGAATACGGAAACGACACGCCCAATCCTTCGCGCACGGCCATTAGGAGCACGATTGGATCAGAGCTCAATCGACGGGAGATGAACGCCAGCACATCGCGACTGGGTTGGTCGATCCATTGCACATCATCCGCAAGCAGCAGGATGGGCCTGCGCGCTGCACTCGCCGTGAGAAGATTGAGCGTCGCTAGGCCGATAAGGAATATATCCGGTGTGGCTGTGCCATCGCACAGGCCGAAGGCAGCTTGCAACGCCGACCGCTGGCGTGGCGGCAGCGATTTGAGCTGCTTCAGCATCGGTCTAATCGCCTGGTGGAGCGCACCAAAGGGCAGGTGCGCCTCGGATGGCACCCCACAGAGGTGGATTACGTGCATTCCATGCGCCACAGCTCGATCCTGCGCAAGCTCGAGCAACGTGGATTTTCCGATGCCCGGTTCGCCACTGAGGACCAGCGCGGCGCCACCGTCACGAACGCGGTCAATCACCCCGTCGATGAGGGCAATGTCGTCCTCGCGCCCGCATACAACCGGTGCCCCCCCGAACGGCCGACGTCCGCCATCTTGTTGTTGTCGCTCTGACCAAAGCGCATCGATAGCGAGTTGTGTCATACCCCTCACTCACATTTGTTAACCAGCACCAAAGCAATCGAGCGATGACGAGCAGGCGCTTCCGCACTTAATCGTCTCCGATCGTCCAGACTAATTCTTCAGCACGAAGTTTGCAGGCTGAGAATATCCCGCACAGCCGAATTTTCTATTCGAATGGAACGATCCTGACGAGATCGTGAGAACGTTAAGATCCGGCATTGCGACTCAAAGATCCCCCCAGACGAAGGGAGGTAGAGATGCGAACCGACACAATGCCGGCCTGCGGTCTTCGCCGATGCGCGCTATACGATCAAGGAGGGCGAGGCTCGTGTTCCATCGAGTGGTGTAGCAGCCGTGGTAGGTCACCGCGCGAGTTTGGGCTTAAGCGAACCCGATCAGCCTGCCACGGCGGGTAGGCCGACGATGAAATCATCGTTAAGGAAGCGATGGTTCGCAGCTGCGGTCATCCGCGCCACCGATCTCCGCATCGGTGTGCTGGCCGTTCCATTCCGGGATTTCGACGCCTGGCAAAGCGTGTTCGGGCATCCTCCAACAGCCGATCGTGAGCGAACAGTTGCGGATCTCTGCGATACGGAAGCGGAGATCGCGACCTTCAGCGGCCAGCGAAGCACTCAAACGCTTCAGACCGGACCTGATAGCCGCGATGGCAGCGGGATCGCTGACGCGAAGACGTTATCGGCATCATAGGTTTCCTTTGCGCGCAGCAATCGCTCCCTGTTGTCGCCATAGCTTGCGGTGGCGCGCGAGATCGCGGATCGTGCCAGTAGATTGGGATAACCGCCAGGGAGCGCGGTGGTGAAGCCCTCCCGGCTACGCCGTGCCCATTGCTGATGCTTGACCACGTCATCCAAATCTTTTTCGTCAGTAACGGCGGCGATGATCTCGATCAGCACATGATCGCGGCGCAGCGTGAATGCGGTTTTGTCTGGCGCAATTCGAGAGGCTGCTCCTTTGAATTCATGCGTCACCAGCACGCACCCCGGCGAAGGCGCGCTTGCTGAGGCGCCGACCAACGCGTCGATGCTTGCACGATCGAGCGCCGGCACGGAGCAGGTTTCCATGGTAGTCCGTCGACCATTGACGATCTGCGCATCAAACGCTGCGAGCAGTGCTCCGTTGGATTGTTGTTCGATCCCACCTGCGATGAGAGTGCCAAGTTTTCTATAGGGAGCGAGACGTGCTTCGCCTTTGGCTGGATCGCCGCACCAAGTCGGCATTACCAGTACCACCGCCATACCAGATGGATCGGCCATTAGCACGACTTGTACGGACAACTCGTCGGGCGCTTCTGCAGCAAGCGCCGCCGTGCCTGTCAGCACAGTTGCTGCCTCTGCGGCAGGATAGACCAGCGTACCGGACCACAAGGCCTGACATTTATGCAGCGCGTGCTGCATTCTGGTGACGACACCGAAATTGCCGCCACCTCCACGCAGGGCCCAAAACAGTTCTGGATGGTTCTCACCATCGGCGGTTACGATCCGTCCGTCCGCAAGCACGACCTCTGCGGCGAGCAGGTTGTCGAGCGCTAGGCCACAGCGCCCAATGAAAGGTCCATAACCGCCGCCGAGCGTCAGGCCCGCCATGCCAACGCAGCCAAAGGAACCAGCGGCGACTGCGCTGTGCTGCCGATCGGTGACGGCGGCGATATCGGCAGCCAATGCGCCGCCTCCCATCGCCACACGATGATTGCCGGGCATGATCGTGACCTGCCGCATACCGCCGAGATCGATCACGATGCCATTGCAGAGTGCGCGGCCGGCCCAGTCGTGCCCACCGCAGCGAACAGAGACCGGCAGGTCGTGCTCGCGCGCGATGCGGATTGCGGCCTGGACATCGTTGGCCGTCTGGCAACGGATGACAGCACGGGGCCGGGTTTCGAGGCTGGGCTTTGCCCAGATCCGCAGGGCCGCGGCATAGCCGCCGCTGCCGGGCCAGAAAATTCGATCGGCTAGATCGGGCGCCAGTTTCAGCGCCGCTTGTTCGGACAGTTTGCTCACAGGTGATCTCCCATCGGTACTCGCGCGGTGATGTGGGCGCGTGCCTCATCTATCGAGTGATGTGGCGAGCGATCGTGAACAATCCTGCTGTTTGAGGAGCCGATCAGGGCCCAATATCGGACGGGGCGACGCCGTGAACGCGCCGGATCCAACGCGACAGATGGCTTTGGTCGGAAAAGCCGGTCTCGGCGGCGACATCGGCGAGCCGGGTCCGCCCCTCACGGATTCGTGCAACCGCCGCCCGCAGTCGAAGGTGAACGACATAGCGATATGGGGTCATGCCGACGCTGCGTGCAAATGCGCGCGTGAAGTGGAACGGGCTTCGGCCAGAGACACTGGCAAGTTCGGCGACCTCGATCGGCTCGGCCAAATGTTCGCTGATATATTCCCTGATCCGTCGCAGGGTCGGCGCCCCGATAACGCCGCGCAACGAACGAACGGGCGACGACGTGTGACTCTCGACAAGGCGGCCCATGAAGTCGTCGCTGGTCTCACTCCAGAACAGCGGGCCGTTGGGATAGCCAGCCCGCGCCTCCGCGATCAACCGCACAACAATTGCAAGCAGCTGCGTATCATAACCCGATAAGCGTTCCTTCAACCGATCTTGCGGGGCATCTGCTTCCGCAGCAACCAAGGTGAGCTGGCTGGGTTCAACCGCTAGCAGCACGGTGTCCATGTCCGCTTCGGATTCCGCCGAGCAGTCAACACCAGCGGGGCAGATCGCCAGTGCGCCGGCGCTCGGCTCGTGCACGAGGCGCCGCTCTCCTATCCGGCAATTCAGCCGATGGCACGGCAACATCTGGAGGAAGACCAAATGCTGCCGCGCCGTTCCCTTGAACCAGGCGGCCTGAGCGAAGCGCGCTCGCAGCAGCGACACGCCCCTTTCACCGCGCGGCACTGCAGTCGTCAGTATGGTCGGCGCACCGTCGCGCTGCGCCCATTGGACTTCGCCGAATTTCATAACGTGCCAAACGTGATGTCTGGAATCATGCTGCAAAAAAGATGATGATTCACGACACGATCGGTCAAATGGCTGTGAGCCAGCGGATGCTGATAGTTGGGAGCGAAGCCAACGTTGACCGCTTGAAGAGGAAGGCACTCTCCGACGTAATTCATTCACCTACGCCGCTTTGGGTTCGAAGCCGCCTCTTCGGCTTCACACTGCGCCACTCCGATCGCGTCGAGCACCGGAGCACGTTGGCGGCGCAGCTGGCGCGATCACCTGCTCAGGCTATTGGCCGAGTCTGTTGGCGGCCGCAAGGCGAAGCGCTAAACTACTGCCATACTGTCCCTCGTGACAGGCGTGTGGTTCTATCGCTTCGCGTCGAACTTGGTCACTTTGCCCAGGCGAATTTGAGTTCAGTCCCACCAGTAGAGCGCTAACCGCCGCAAGGCCCACTCGCGATGTTCCACGTGACGTTCTCCACATCCACACCTGATGAGATCTTCGCGGTGGGAGATATCCCCGCGTGCTGTCGGCAACGCAAGTCTGTTCCAATCCGTTCGGCCAGCTTGATCATGTCGACTGTAACAGGATTTTTCTTGATCTCCCGGTGCACACGTCGTGCACACGCCGCCTTCTAACTAATTGATAATACTGACCTCTCGTTCCAATCCATCATGGGGGCCACGGAAAAGCGATAGTCTTGATATCCCAACAACTTAATCCTGCATCGCGATCGAAAAAGCCATGTCAGCGTATCAATGCTTGCTGCCCTCTTGAACCTGCTCGCCAAGTATCATTCGCCCGAATACGCCTGCCATTCAACTACAATAAAGGTGGTGGCGAGCCAGGAAGCTCAATGCCGAGCACGAATGCCCTAACGAGATGGATCTGGATCTAGCGTTGGCGCGGATGGTCCAACTGTCAACAGAGTGTGAACGACCCGATCAAATTGGACAAACCTTCAGGTCGAGCCGACCGGAAGCCGCCAAACAGGAAATTGAAGCGCAGAATGCCCGCAGGAGAAGTCCATCGTCCCCAAAAAGTCTCTCTAACATATCGTCCCCCTCAATCGCCCACCACGAATTTCGCCTTTAGCAGAAGCGCGGATCACTGCGTTGCTGCGCTTCGCTCGAATGGCTTATTTTCAGCGATGAACCTCGCGGCCAGCACCAAAGCGCCCATCGAAAATTCCTTTCCATGCGCAGCGATCATGCGCTCCGAGAGTTCCGCCAGTTCCTGAAAGAATTGATCCTTGCTTTCGGCTTCGTTGAGCGATCGGGTGGCTGTCATAACTTGTCTCCTGATGATGCTGGCAGAGCTCTCCCGCTTGGCACCGGGTTAACTACTTGAAAATGTACGGAGGAAACGTCACGATCGCCGCTTCCCCGTCGCTTGTTCCGATTGCAAGATGCTCGCCGTCGCTGGACCAACGCAGGATGTGGGCGGCGCCTCGACCAGGCGGCCTGACGACCAATTCGTCGGATTGTCCGATCCTCGCGACCGCGACCATGCCGTCGGCGTAACCCGCCGCAACCAGGCGACGCTCTGGGTGAATATCTACCGTCTCGACAAGGACGAACCGGGCGCGCCCCGTAGCGAGGTTCGTCGGCTGCTCGCTTTCGTCGTCAAGGCTGGAAACGTCCCATGCGATCATCCGATAGGCTCCGCTCGTAACAAGGACGCGGGAATCCGTGCTCCACGAAAGGGATGCAACGGTTGCGGGATAGGTCGGAATACGGACGATCCGCGCATCGGCAAGACGCACCAAAACAATGCCTGCTTTCCCGACTGACACCGCCAACCAGTTCCCATCGGGGCTCCAGGACAGGGCTGAGACTGAGCCCAACTCAAATGAGGCGGAGGGTTCGGGTCCTGGTCCAAAGCTGCGGACGAGCAGACAACCGTCGGTTCCAATCGCAAAGCGCCGGCCATCTGGCGATACAGCCATTGCCGACGCATGCCCTCCGACCCGCTCTTGGAGCCAGGCGACTTCACCATTGGAATCGTAAAATATGATTGACCCGCCGGATGCTGTCAGGATGTCCCCCGCCGATACCGGGGCAATGACATCGATAGGCGCCCCGTTGCTCGAGACCACCCGTGTGACACCGGACGCCGACACACGAAGCAAGCGGCCGTGATCACTGACCACGAAATCCGAGGTCCCGAGCGGAGCGAGATGAAGCGGGGCATCGCTGATTATCACTTTCGTCAATGGAGGCACCGGTCTCCGTCGCGGTGAAATCGTCGTCCGACCTTCGTCGAGCGCCACGCGACAGCGATCTTGCGCCGGCTCGACGTCAGTTAGCGGAGCTATCGCCAACGCGCCATCGGCGAGCGCGAACGCAACTACCTGTCCCGCTGGATCGAAGGCCGTATTTGTAACGGCCGCACCCACCGTCCAATGCCGCCCAAGCAATTCATAGAGCGTCGCGATCTCTGCTTCCATCGTATCCATCGGGTCGCCTCACGTTCGGATCGTCTCAACGACTAGCGGCAATCCGCCTGTCTAGTTCTTCAAGGCGCTGCTCCAGCACGGCGCAATGAGCGTCGCATTCTGCCATCTCGGCATTTGCCTTTCGTAAGCGCTCGCGCGCATCCGCGAGGGTTCTGGCGAGTTCACGCGAACAGCCGGAGGCCGCAATCTCTTGCTCGATGCACTGAATCTCGAATTCGGCGCCGCCCCCAAGCTGACGGTTGAGCAAATTGCGCGATTGGGCCGCCGATATCTCCTGAACGACCTGCAGCCGCTGGGTCAGCATTTCGACAACGGTCGGCGGGCCGGCCCTCATGCACCAGTCTCGATCTGGACCAGGATCCGCCGCAGGCCACCCACGCCCGATACAAAGTGACGCTGCGCATCATTGATGTGAGATCCCAGCGAGTCCCATAGATCGATCCTCAGCAACCGCGACGGATCACCAGCCATGTTCTCTAGCGCCTGCAGACCGAACTGATGCCGCAAACCAATGCCTTGCAAAACAAAATCCGTCAATTCACGCGCATGCGTTTCGATGAAAGGACGCAATAGCGGATGCGCGCCATAGCTGATGCCGCGATTCACGAGTTCAGTCTCAATGAACACTACGAAATGCCTAACCAGCATATCTTGGCTTTCGCCCACCAGGTGCACCATGAAGGTTACGTCGCGGTCCGCACGCGAAAGGATCTGCGACGCGAGCGCCGCAGCGGCAGGCTCCTCTGCCCCCATTTTTCCGCCCCAGGCCGTCGCCATGCGTGATCCTGTCCTCATATCCGCGAACGATATTGATGCAATTTGCGATACAGCGTGGCGCGCGAAAGGCCGAGCTTCTCGGCGGCGGCTGCAATGTTGCCACCTGCGTTTGCGACGGCTCTTTCGATGGCACGACGCTCTATATCGTCGAAGCGTGCGATCTCTTCGGCTTCTGGTCCCGTGGTGCCATGCCTTGTCTGCAAGGCGCCCGGACTTGGCAGGACCGATGCTGCTTCCAGGAAATCCTCGGGCAACTCCCTGGGCGTCACCACGCCGGTGAGCGTCATCAGCACCAGGTTTTCGATCAGATTGCGCAGTTCCCGAACGTTGCCCGGCCAGCTATAGCGCCGCAACAATTCCATTGCGGCTGCCTCGAAACGTACCGGTTCGGTGCTATAGGTCTCCGCGAATTGTCGATTGAAATGATCGATCAGAATCTCGACATCACCCAAGCGCGCGCGGAGCGGCGGGATAGTGATCTTGACAACGCTGATCCGGAAATACAGATCCTTGCGGAAACGTCCTTCCGCCACTTCCTGCTTCAAATTCCGGTTGGTCGACGCCACGAGCCGGACGTCCACCGGACGCGGCTTGTTGTCGCCGAGGCGGTACACCGCACGCTCTTCCAGCACGCGGAGCAGATACGGCTGCAGATCCAGCGGCATCTCGCCGATCTCGTCGAGGCTGAGCACGCCGCCATTGGCAAATTCAAAGCGGCCTGACTTTCCTTCTCGCGTCGCGCCGGTATAGGCACCTGGGGCATGTCCGAACAATTCACCGCCAAGAAGCTCTTTCGAGACCGCACCGCAATTGAAGGCGACGAAAGGCTCCTTGCCGGTCTTCTGGCTGGCGGCGTGAACGAGACGAGCAAACAGCTCCTTGCCAACCCCCGTCTCGCCCTCGAGCAGAATAGCCGTTCGGCCGAGTGCCGCCCGTTCAACCTTTTCGACCGCTTGCATCAATGCTTCGCTGCATCCGACAATCGCGTCCTTTGCTGACATGAGAGCTGCGCGCGCTATCGGCGAAACTTGGGACGCGGCGGAATTTATCCGCGGCCTCGATGCGAGCACGAGCATTGCCCCCTTCACAACACCGTCGACGAGCAGTGGCTCAATCCGCTGTTCCTGCAATTCCTCCGGCAGCGCATTGGCCAGGTCTTGAGCCAAACGACCATCGCTGCTTGGAAGAATCCGATTTCCGACGCTCAAGTCGCCGGACTGCGCGATCCGTCGCCAACGAACCGACGCCATGTCATTGTGATGAACGACCCTGCCGAAGCGGTCGAGAATCACCACTCCGTCGCCGCTGCCCATCCCCGGCATCCGCGAAATGCTGGCCTCGAGCAGCCGTATTCTTTCAAGGCGTATCTTTTCCGAGAGCGCAAGCTCGATGTGGTTGGCCGCAATCACCGCCAGTGCGACGTTGTGCCGGTGAAAGATCGCCTGAGGTCCGGAAAAATCAATGATGCCGATGATACTGCCGTCGATGGGGCTGCGAATGGGGCTACCGACGCAAGTCCAGGCTTTGATGCCTTCGGAAAAATGCTCGGCTGCATGGACGTGGACCGGTTTTCCCGTGATGAGCGCAGTGCCGATGCCGTTAGTGCCTGTCACCGTCTCACCCCAGGCGGCGCCAACCTCGAGGCGAATATCGTGCCCTGCATCAATCGTCCGCTGATCACCGCCCACATCGAGCACGACGCCGTTCCTATCGGTGATAACCAGCATGGTCGCGGCGTCACCAAGCACTTCGGCGACGCGGCGGAACGTCTGAGCGCTCGAACCCAGCAAGTCATCGTTCTTCAGACGAAGCTCATAGAGATGGTCCGGCGAGGCCACGAGATTGCTGCCCTTACAATGGGCATTGACTCCGGACTTGACGCTGCGCTTCCATGATTCCTCAATGACACCGCGCACCAGCGCATTCTCGCGCCTGAGGTCGCCGGACGTCAGAAAATTTTCCCACGCTCTGTTGGTCTCTCGCTCATCGTATGGCTGTCCCTGCTCGACATCCGTGACGCCCGGAACCTTGTAGCCTTCCAGCGAAAACGGCGGCTTAGCCATGAGCGTTTCCGTCAGCATTGGAGCACCATACGTAAGTTGGCAAACAACCCGATCGGCAGAAACGACCTGAACCGGACCTGATCGGGATCGTCATCCCCACAAGGCCCGGCTCACGGAGATCATTCGGCGCTTTTGGCGACGGCATCCAAGCCGAGACGGCCTGCGATGACTTCTTCCAGACTCTGCTCGGACGTCTCGTCGGGCACGCTCACGCCCTCAAGATCGGCGAGGACTTTCCGGATTTCCTCATCCAGCGGATCGAACATCCCGTTCTCCCGCGTCGCCAGGGTGAAGTATCGCGATTGGCCCTTTCCACGCACTTCGCCGACAAAATGGAGTTGTCGCCCCGACCCGAGATCTGCGATCACGACCCGGCCGTTGAGGCTGATCCGCACATAGGGTTCCGCCTCTCTCGGACGGCCCGGCGGCGTGTACCACAGCTTGCCTGATGGCTGGGGCTGAGCAGGAGGCGTGGGATCGCGCAACTCCTGCCAGCGCCCGCCGGTCAGATGATTGGCGACCGCGTCGATCTTCGTGCGGTTCTTCTGAATGAAATCCTTCGCCGCAGCCTCCTCGCGGTGCGGACCGTCGCGCTTCGAGATGATGTGGACCATGGTCTCCTCCTTCCCCGGTCAGTCGGATGGCCATGAAGGCTTGTTGGACCGCCTCCTTCGGCCATGCCGGAGCTTCCAAGATTGTAGCCCGTTCTAGGTCGTTGTCACCGTCCAATCACGCGATCGCGGAGCTCAAGCTGTCGACACCATATTTCGATGTCGAGGCCGTTGATCCGCCCGTCTCTGTCCGGTCTGGTTTGCGATTGATCCGAGTATCCGGCCACGGTATCCAGCGCGGCGGAATACGGACCGCATACACGTGCCTCATGCGCGCCCAAGCTTCTCTGCCCCGCCGCCCAATGCTGGTCCCTGTGTCGGATCGATGTACTCCGGCACGTCTGCAACCAGCGTGTTTGTAGTCAGGACCAGGGTGGCGACGGAAGCCGCGTTCCGAAGCGCCGTATATGTCACTCGGACCGGGTCGACGATGCCGGCCGAGACCATGTCGAGGAACTTGCCGTTGGCGGCGTCGAAGCCGACACCCGCCGGCGCGCCCTGCAAGTCGGCCACGACCTTTGCCGCATCGTGCCCCGCGTTCCGGGCAATGAACGCGGCGGGCCGGGACAGTGTCTCGCGTACCAGTTTGATGCCCTCGCCCAGGTCGCCATTGATGTTGCCGAGCGTGCGGGCGACCACCGGCGCGCATTGTGCCAATGCGGTGCCACCACCCGGCACAATGCCCTCCTCGGCTGCAGCACGCGCTGCACTGAGTGCATCGTCGATCAACTGGATCGTACGCTTTTGCTCGACAGGAGTGACGCCCCCCGCGAAGATCACGGCAGTGCCACCTGAGAGCTTCGCCAGCCGCTCCTTGAGCTTGTCCTGTTCGATATTCGGCGGTGCCAGATCGTATTGCTTGGCGACCTGCTGGCGCCGCGCGGCGATCGCCGCATTGTCGCCGGCGCCGCGAATGATCACCGTTTCGCGGGCACTGGCCCGAACCTGGCGGGCGGTGCCGAGATCGGCAAGGCCGGCCTCTTCCAGTCTGCCGCCAAGCTCGCGAGCGATCACTCGTCCTCCCGTTATGATGGCGAGGTCGTCCATCATGGACTTGCGCCAATGACCATAGTCGGGCGGATTGACTACCAGCACCCTGCCGCGGTTGCCGTCGCCAAGCAGCGTCGGCACGACTTCTGGCGCTATCTCTTCCGCGACGATGACAAGCGGCCGCCCGGTCGAAGCGACCGCTGCGCGCACCGCCGACAGCTCGCCCGGCGTCCTAATCTTCAGATCCGTCAGAAGAATGTAGGGCTGATCGAGCACCACCTCCATCTTCTCGACATCGGTCACCATATGGTGTGAAATGTAACCACGGTCGAACGACATGCCTTCGACGACCTCGAGCGTCGTGTTCGTCGTCAGCCCGTAATCGGAACTGATGACGCCATCCTTGCCGACGCGCTCCACGGCCTCCGCAATCAGCCCGCCGAGATGTGCATCGGTCGACGCAATCGTCGCTACCGCCTGGAGCGTCTTGCGGTCCGAGACGGCAATTGCCGAGCTCTTCAGGCTCTCGACGACGACTTCGACGGCCCGGTCAATACCTTTGCAGAGATCCACGGCCTTGGCGCCGCGCTCAAGGGCAGCAACCCCTCCTTGAATGAGACCATTTGCGAGCACCATCGCCGTCGTCGTACCGTCCCCGGCGACTTCGTTGGTCTGCATCGAGGCCTCGCGCACCACCAGGGCGCCCATGTTCTCGAAGCGATCGGGCAGTTCGATTTCAGACGCGATGGTGACGCCATCGCGTGACACGATCGGTGTACCGATTGGCCTGTCGACCATCGCGTTCATGCCCTTGGGACCAAGGGTCGATTCGACGGCAGCGGCGAGCTTCTGGACTCCACGCGCAAGGGCGCGACGGGCCTCTATGTCATGCAGCAGAACTTTTGGCATTGCGTTCACTCCCCACGTGGTCTCGTGTTTGTCAGATCGGGCGGACTTGCTGACCGCTCCGTTGTCGGCAGTCCCAGACGCGCCTCACGCGGGCGCGACGACATGTTTCTCGGCAGTTGCCGCCAGTCCGATGGTCGAGCCGGCACAACCATTGCCACACGCACCGCAGGTGGATGCCCGTTCCGGACTACCACCATCGAATTCGCGATCGCGGGCAGCTAGAAGGCCCCTGCACAGCGAGCTGTTGAACTCCATGTTTATCCGCACTCCTCGCAGCCGCTGCAGATACGAAACGAGCTCCTGAGGAATGATCGCGAAGCCCTCGCAAGTGACGAAGGCGCGATCGTCGGGGAGTTGGGCCAGATGCCGTTCAACCAGGAGCTCGCGGTAGCGCAGCTTCTGGCGCGCGACTTCTCCCGGTCCAAAGTCGACTTCGTCGTAAGCGCCTAGAGTCATTCGGCAGATAGCCGAATCCTCATAACCCAGTCCGCGCAACGCCAGCATCATGCACTCCTGGCGCCGCTCGAACGCCTTCCGGCGGAATTTCTCGCGGAGGTCGTCAAGAGATCCTCCAGGCGCGAAGTCCTTGAGTGCCTCAGCGAATGACTTCCCCTCGCTGACGCCACGATTGATCTCGTGGGCGACCATGTGATCCCGGAGTTCCGGTCGCGCTTCCCGCACCCACGGTAGCGCTGACACAGACTGACGCATGTCGTCGGCCATGAGGAAGGCGAAGCTCGCCGAACACCAGTAGGTCGGCAGGCGAAAGACGATATCGACCCCGCCATCGTCATGGACAGTGACGAGCTCGACGAACCCGAGGTCGGTCACGGACTCGTCTAATTCAGGATCCGTGACCGTTGCGAGGCGCGTCCACACCTCGCCGGTTCTTCGGTCGCGATGTGGGATGACCTCGTCCATCCCCGTCATTCCGCCGCGATCGCGTGAGCTGTATTCCCGAGCTTCGCCTTCTGCGCCTCGACGTCGACGCCATAGAGGCGCGCGGCGTTGAGTCCGAGGATCTTCTTTTTCGCCTGCGGAGTGAGATCGACACCATGCTCCTGCTTCAGATCCTCCGGCAGCTCGAAATTCCAGAACTTTTCGACCAGCCAGCGGGGCGTCCAGATCGCGTAGTCGCTGCCGAAAAGAAGCTTGTCTTCGCCAACCCAGAACAGGAGCTCGCTGATCACTTCGGCGAAATAACGGGGCCGCCCATGGATGAACGGCAGCGCTACCGCCAGGCCGCCATAGACGTTGGTCTCCTGCACTGCGATCCAGCAGAAGTCATCCAGTCGAGGCAGCCCACAATGCTCGATGATGAAATTGAGGCCCTGGAAGTCGGTCGCCGCATGATCCACGTCGTGAACATCGAATGCATCCTTGTCGAGCGGAATAATGGTCGGTCCCTTGTGGACATGAATGTTCCTGATTCCGAGCTTCTCGCAGAGCTCTAAGCAGCGATAGGCGTTGGGATCCGTTAGCTTCCAGCCGCGCGAATCACCCTTCCACTCCGCCGTATAGAGCTTGACGCCCTTGATACCGAACGTCTCCTTCATGTAGTGGATGTATTCAAGCGCCCGCTCGCCATCGCGCGGATCGAACGCGCCATTGACGATGAAGCGATCCTTGTACTTCTTCGCCATCTCAGCGTTGCGATCGATCGTGTTGAAGCCGTTCTTGTAGAAATCCGTCAGGTAGGTCGACTGCACGATGGCCATGTCGTCCGGGCCATCGACGAACAGATCGCGATACATCTGCTCGGCGCTGTACTTTTCGAACTGCTCCTTGGGCCAAAGCTTGTCCTTCGGACTGAGCGACGTGTGGTAGGCGTAAAAGCAATCAATGAACTGCTTGCCGTGGATGTTGAGCTGATTCGCCGGGCTACCGTCCCAAAAATGGGTGTGACCGTCGATGACGAACACTTCCTCGCCAGTGGGAGTTATGAACATGAAAGTCTCCAACGTTTATAGGTGCTTTTCCATCGATGTCGGGGAACGACCGTCCGCGCGAGAAGATGGTGGAGCTGCAATCCGGACAGACGCAGCCCACCTAGTCTCGGGAGACAGGTTCACTCGATGTATTCGAAGACCTCGTCCATGTTGCCGAACAGCGTCACCGTGTTGTCGTCGATGCGCACCATTCGGCCGTAGTGGGTAGAGGTGTTCACTTCGAATATCTCGGCCGTCATATCCTTGCCGAGAATTTCGCTGATTTCATCCATCTTGAAGATCAGCTTGCCCTCGCCGTCGATGCGGATCAGGGCCGGCTGATAGGTCACGGTTACGTTCGGCTTCTTCCCCATGAATTCGGCGATGGCGCGCGCCTCAACGCTGTCGTTCATGGTGACCCCGCACTGATGGGAGATCGTCTGTTCGAAACGAAGGTCTCCCATCTTCTGGAAGATGTTCTGGTTGGTGGCAGATCTGGAAGCAACGGACATTGCAATTTACTCCTTGGGAAGGGTGAGGCCGAGTTCGCCGAGAATCTTCTTGATGCGCTCGACCGACTGCGCGCGGGCATCGGCGTACTGCACCGGCTTCGAATGCGGCTGCGACCAGATCGGCTGC
The DNA here is from genome assembly GCF_058803975.1 of Bradyrhizobium sp. GW821-FHT13H06. NCBI lineage: Bacteria > Pseudomonadati > Pseudomonadota > Alphaproteobacteria > Hyphomicrobiales > Nitrobacteraceae > Bradyrhizobium > Bradyrhizobium sp. GW821-FHT13H06. Next base: position 127,035 of record NZ_JBXAPN010000004.1, read on the forward strand.
AGACCTGCTGCCGCCTTGTTCGCAAGCGCCACATGCTTGTTCACCCAGCCCTGGAACAGCTTCTTGTTGTGAGCTGCGTGCTGATTATCGGTGACCAGCAGATGCATCAAGTCGATCGTATTCGCGAGATTGCGCTCATAGTCAGCCTCCGCCACCGAGATGACGGGCGGCGTGATGAAGTCACCGTTCGACGAGGCCGCCTGCATGAGGAAGCCGCTGCGGAACAGCTCGCCGACGAGCGGCTCGAACACGATGTTGGTGGCAAAGTACTGCTCAAGATAATCGGCCGAGCCCATGATCGACTCGATCGCTTCCCGGGTACCCTGCCAGCCCTTGTCTTCGAGCCAGGCGCGCTTGCCAGCTGCGTCGTCGAAGCCCGGAATATCCATTCCGATCTCGGCCAAGTAGAGCGTGATATCTTGGGCAAGGCGGAGCTTGTAGGACGAATTGGTCAGCGTCGCGTTGTTGATCATCTGGGTGTAGCCGTAGCGCTGAGCCTGCATCAGCGAAGTGCCGAGCCCGAACTCGACGTGCTTCCACGCGCCGAGGTGATGCTGCAGGATCTTGATCCATGCCTTGTCGAACGACTTCGGCGCACCTGACTTCCGGCCGTTGGCGATCACCGCTTGAACCATCGCCTCGATCTTGGACTGCCGCTGATAGTGCGTGCGCTCCCATTCCTGGTCCGGAGCACGGAAGGCATGCCAGTTTGAGCTCAGCGCCGCCGTGTTGTCCTTGGTATAGGCGCCCTTTCCGTTCGGGAAAGATATGATCCAGTCCTGCAGCAGATAGCGCTCCGGATCAGGCTGCACGTCAACGGTCACGTCCTCGTAGTGCGTGGCCCGCTTGCTGCGTGGCTCGAAATAGCGGTACTTGCGGCTGTCGGAGTCAGGAAATATTGCAGCGCCGGCTGCGCCGGATCCGACTGAAACACTTGGAACGGCAGTCATAGTCTCTCTCCTCCCATTGGTGGCTCTACATTCGTTAGGTCGACACGCAGAACGTCTCAGTTGGTGGCCGGTGTGAACTTGTCGAAGAAGACACGCTCCGATTCGACATCATTCATCTGCAACACTGGCGTCAGCGCCTCGATCATCGGCGATGGCCCGCAAGCATAGACGTCGACGTCTTCGCCATAGCCTGAGCTGCGCAGGTGTGCCCCGACGGCCTCATGCACGAAGCCTCTTTCGCCGTGCCAAGTCGCGTCGTCGGCCGAATGAGAAAGTATCGGCACGAACTTGAACTCCGGATGCTTCTCGGACAGTCCGGCGAAACGATCGAGATAGAATAAGTCGTTTTGCGTGCGAGCCCCGTAGAAGAAATGTACGGGACGCACCTCACCGGAGTTGAGGTGATCATGCAGGATCGACCACAGCGGCGACATTCCGGAGCCGCCGCCAACCAGGATCATGGCTCCGGTTTTGTTTTCTCGTCTGAAGCAGGTGCCGTACGGTCCCTTGATTCCGACCTTGGTTCCGACGGCGAGGTTTCCGTCGAGCCGGGAGGAGAAGCGTCCGTTCGGGTACTTCTTGATGATAAATGAGAGTTTTTGGCTTTCGCCCGGCGAATTTGCCATGGAAAACGAGCGCGTAATCGTCTCTGTCCCCGAGAGCGTGATGTCGACATATTGACCCGCCCAGAACTTCAGAGATTGCTCCAGCGATATCTCGAGGTACCTGATATCGTGGGTCAGCGCGGAGACGCCCGTCACCGTGCCGGTGAAATCCTTTACCGGAATTGATTTGGACAGCACCTCCTCGTCGTAGTTGAGGAGTTCCACCTCAAGATCCGAGTAGGCCAATGTTCGGCACAACAGGATATAATCCTGACCGCGCTCAATTTCGTTAAGGGCAAAGGTCGAGTATTTCTTCAGCTCTACATCACCGCCGGTGAGCACGCATTTGCACGCCGAGCATTGTCCCTCCTTGCAACCGTGCGGCAGCGCGATGCCCTGGCGAAACGCGGCGTCGAGAACGGTTTCGTTCTCCTCGACCTCGAACTCTATTCCTACCGGTTGCAGGCGAACGACATTAGCAGGCGCGCCCATAGGGGCCTCCTCAAACCAAGGCTAGCAGATTTGCTCAGGGGGGGCGGGAAGGAGCCAGCCAGAGCCGGCTCCTTCCGCTTCGCTTAGTTGCAAGGATTGATCGTGAATCCCTTGCGATAGTCGGCGAGGTGCGCCTCTCGGTCGGCCGGGCTCATCTCCCGCAGGGTGAGCAGCGGGCTCTTGAGAATGTGGCCGCGGACATCGTCGAGCGTCCACATCTCCTTCTCGTCGAAGCGCAGGTGCGGCTGGGCGACCAGGGTCTTGCCGTCCGTACGCACGAAGCCGAGATCCTTGATGGCATCGGCGATGTCCACATTGTGATAGACGCTTTCCCACTCGCGACGGCCGCTAAACCGTCCCATCGCCGGGGTCGGACGCCCCTGATACTCGCCGGCGAAAGCTTCCACCGCCGTCCAGCGATCGATCTCATGGGCGAAGGTGTAGAGCTGGCCGTCGATCTCATCTGTGACGATGTCCTCTCGGATCAGACAAGGCACCAGGCACGACCAGCAACGATGCGGATAGACATAGCCGACATCGCTGTTGAACAGAATGTTGGTCTGGCCGCGGTACGACAGCTTATCGTACCACTTCCAGAATTCGCCGAACTGAGCATACCAGCCCGGGTACTTGTGCTCGAACCATTCGAAGTCCTTGTCGGTCTGAGCCTCGATGCGCCAGAAGTTCGCCGACCAGCCGACCGCGAAGAACTGCGCGACTTTGTGGACGTAGTGCTTCTCGGTCAGCCGTTTCCAGGCGGTCTGCACGTCGTCATGATGGATCTTGATGCCGTACTTTTCGAGCGGCAGCATGTAGGTCCGATAATAATCCTCGAAGATCCAGCGGTGCCACATCTCCGCGTAAGACTCTTTGGTCTTGTCGCGGTTGGTGGTCCCATACTCGATGAAGGTTCCGATCGCGGCATCGACGATGGCGTGATTCTGCCAGAACGCATAGCGCATGTCGCGCTCGAGCAGCAGATGGTTCTCCGGCTCCTTCAGCATCGACATCAGCATCGAGTGGCCGTTGCCGATATGGCGGCTCTCGTCCGACTGAACCGAGAGGAAGACGGTCGGCAGCGCATAGTCGCCGTTGCGGGCGGCTTCCGACGGCATCGCGACGAACAGCGTATTGGTGAACGCGGTCTCGGCAACCACGGTCAGGTAAACGTTCGCGGACGTGATCGCGTCACCAGTGATGAAGCCTTCACCGAACTGACGGCCGATGGTGGTGGCGTAGCACTTGCCGAACGCTTCTTCGGTGATGTCGAACCCCGCCGGGTCGATGTAGTTCTCCATATACCATTTCTTCAGGTTCATCTGGATCGTCGAGTGACGAAACTCGTCGACCATCTGCATGGTGAAGCCGGTGCGGAGATCTTCGCCGGGCGCAAGGCGTCCGACCATGGCCATCGACCGGGCAGCGGAGATTTCCGGGAACGGGATGATCGCCAGGAACAGCTTCATCCACTCGACCCATCGAGGCTCGACGTTGCGGAACATGTCGCCGCGCAGGGCAGCATCGAGCGCGCCATAGACGCGGTTGTCCTTTTCTTCCTGCATCGGGAAGTAAGAGCGAAGGACCTGCTTCATCGGATCCTTCGGCGCCTTCGCGATCTTGTAGTCCGTGGGGAAGGTCATCGCTTCCTGGACGTAGGAAGGATTCCACCCGAGGTCTGCAATCTTCTTTGCAGCCTCACCGACGGAAATGCCGCGCTGAGCGGTGATCTTGTTGAGTGTCAAAGTTCCAGACATCTAGCCTATCCTCCTGATTGGGTCAGAGACCACTTCGATATTCCGCCTGCCGAGGACCTCGTCGAGCCGGGCAGTGCTTACCCGTGCGTTACGGGCCACCTCGCGGCCGCTCGCGCGACCGGACGTTTGATATCGGCAAGGGTCTAGGATGACTGCGGAGCCCTCCGGGGATGATCAGGGACGATCGTCGGACCCAGCGGCCCGCCGACCGCAATTGTCCCATCCCGCATGAAGCGCGCCTTCAGCTGAGCATCCCCTTCCCTCGTTCTTTTCGCGGCTCGCCCCAGACGGAGCAGTCTGCGTTGTTGTGCCCAGGAGCTTTGCAATGGGCGTGCCAGCACGTCCTGGGGCCCGGCCAAGTGATTTCTGATTGGGTAAGTGGAAGAATGGGCGAAGGCAGAGGCATCGCATGCTTGGGTCGCAACTGGCTGAGATGCAATTTGCGACACGAATTGCAGAATGAGACTCTCAGCGCGCACATAGCCAGCGATTTTGCACCGCAACGTTTGCGTCGCAATATCGATCTGTCGGCTCTCTTGGATGCTGAAATTGTTTTGTTCGCCGTTAGTCGGGACTGGCAACCGGTGCAGCTTCGCACTTGGCGATCAGCGTTCTTGTGAGCTGGCTCCTTGTTCGCCCGCTCGAACTAGCGATAGTCTTCCACAACGGTTGAATTCCTTGATTGCCCAGCTCGAGACATCCAGCGGCCGGAATAGAGGGCGTAACAATCATGATCGCAAAAGGGCAGTCCGGTGCTGAATTCTCTCAGATAGCTTGCGTGAATTGGCTCACAGCAAAACATGCAAAACGTTTTTTGACATGGCGCCCTGCCGTTTACCAGAATGAACCTCACGTGGCGCCTCCCAATGCGAAGCATGACGATGCCACCATGTCATCGTTGAACACCTAGGCGACTCGCAAACAGCGGAGCCATCTATGGTCGGCCTCCCTACGTACTCTGAACCGGTCGACGCACTTGCCGGAGCAAAGGGCCGTTGGCCAGCAGCAGTAACGGATAAGGTCACACGTTCCGCCGCAGACGGCGCAGCAACTCGCTGAACCGTGGTGTGGATTCTTGGAGCTCTTGCCCATTCCGGCCTCCTGTTGATATCGCGTGAATAGTTCTCCGAGCTTTCACACAGCACCGCGGTCACACGCGAAGTGCGGCGTCGGCGATGGTGCTGGCTTGCCATGTCTCGCGGCGGATACGGACGCCAGGCGCAAGAGTTTGTCTCTGATGTGCGCCTGAAGGCGAAGCGGCTCGTTCTTGGCCGTATCGGTGCGCCTCGCCGGCGAGTCCCTGCACAGGAGGTGTGCAACGGCCGTGCCAGATCGTTCGATGGCCTCTTTTGGATGGTCTTCCGAGCAGCGGAAGACGGAGCTGGGCAACATTGGGGGATGGCGATATCGCCCTGAGACCGGTCGCGTTGCAAATTGCGACGACGACGCAAACTGAGACTCTGTGCGACCCGCGCGAGTATTCGTTCCGACCCGTAGCGTTTGCGCCGCAACATGAGCGGTCTGCGCGAATGCTTGGACAGACAGAGGACGTCAAATCCATCGCGAGGAGCGCATTCTCGCGATGGATGACCCGGTTCTGAATCAAGGAATCAAAACAGCACGTCCGTGGATCTTGCCGGCGTTGAGATCGTGCAACGCCTTGTTTGCATCCGCGAGGCGATATTCGGCGGTGGCGAGTTCGACCAAGCCTCGATCCGCGAGCGCCATCAACTCCGTTAGCTCGGCCCATGTGCCGACCAAATTTCCGATGATGTTCTTCTCGGTAATCACCATATCGACGGTCGGAACACGGATGTCCTCACCATAGCCGACAACGTAATAGCTGCCCATCGGACGGGTCATCGCTAGGCCTTTGGATGTCGTGCCCTTCTCCCCGACGAAATCGATCACCGCTTCCGCACCGTTTCCGGCAGTCAGAGCCAGCACTGCTGCCACTTCGTTGCCGTCCGCTTTCACAAGATGATCGGCGCCGGACTTTTCGGCCAATTTCAGCGACTCTTCGGACTTGTCGACCACGATAACGTCGGCCGCGCACATCGCCTTGAGACACTGGATTCCGATGTGGCCCAACCCACCCGCTCCGATAACGACGCAGGATTCGCCTGGCAGAAGGTGTCGCGTGGCCTTCTTAATTGCGCGATAGGCCGTAAGGCCCGCATCCGCGTAGGGCGCCACGTCCTTCGGAGCAAGCGTCCGCGGCAGCGGCACGATGTTGCGTTCCGAGGTGCAAAGGAATTCTGCGTAGCCACCGTTGCAGTCGAGACCCGGAAAAGTGCCGGGACCGTGCATGTCGAAGCCACGGCGACAGGCGAGACACGTGCCGCCGGTGATCTTCGGGTGAACAATGACCGGGTCACCTTTCTTCAGGCCATCAACTTCCTTGCCAACTTCTTCGATCCAGCCCGCATTTTCGTGGCCCATGATGATGGGCAGCAGTTTATCGCCGGTCGGATCCATGTGCGGCTTCCAGACGCCTTCGATGATATGAAGATCGGTCCTGCATACGCCCGCGCCGCCGATACGGACGATGACGTCCGTCGATTTGGTCAGCTTGGGATCCGGCACTTTCTCCTCGCTGACCCACTGGTCGTTGGACAGCTCTTCGTCATACGCTCTCAATACTTGGGCTCTCATGTTGTCCTCCGTCTGCCCAGCGAACTTCGTGCTCGCCATCGCCGAGGCGCCTCAGCATTTTTCGTGCCAGCGGATCTATTATTGCAGCGCAAACGACGGTTTCAACGGGCGACAAGCCGCGTGTCGATGTGGCAGCCGTAGATCGCCCGCGCTTCAACGGATGCATCTCGGGCGCCCGCTCGGGATGTCCGGGAGAGGATCTTGAAGCGTTCTGACCGCATCAAGTTGTACGGTGGGTTGAAGCGGGTCTACTCCAGATCGTGCGGATCATGAGTTGCCAGTACGCATCTGGACCAGCGTCTCATGGTCCGATCGTCGCCTATCTGACTGGCCAACAAGTTCAAGTTGGGAAGGTCTCTATTGGCGATAGCTGAAAGGCGAACGCCATGTCGGATGCTGACTTGCGCCGATACAGTTGGCCAATGCAGTTGAACAACTCGGCTGCCAGCTGATTTTGTGCAGCTTTCGCAGAGCCTGCGAACAGGCTTTGGGAGTTACCCCGTAGATTATGAGTGCGTCCGCGCCGGTCGCTCGCAACGTAAGAATCTGGGAATCGACCGTAGGATCCAACACCTCGAATGACACCGCGCCTGCAATGACTTTGTCTGCGGCAGCCCCGAGCGCTTCTTTTGTTGCTTTCAGATAGTCCTTTCCGGCGTCATCATTCTGGTAAAGGATGGCGATGCGCGTGTCGGGCTTTCCTTCTTGCCCCATATAGCGGCTAGTTCCTCCGGAACGCTGTTGCCCTCGAGCTGCTTGATTGCACGGACGGCCTCTACGCCGCATCCTTACCAGCGTCCTACGAATGAGCAGCGCCGAACGGCGCCAAGTCGAGGCGAACGGCAACGCCATCCAGGTCCGGGCTTGGCGCCGGATAACGTTTCATCACCAGCGGATCATGGCCGGGAACGATGTGATCTTCGTCCGGCGCTGCGGCTCGCAGCTTGTCAAACCCCACGAGCATGTCTCCGACATGAAACGCCGTCGTGAACGGACGCTCGCTCGTCATATTCTCGTAGAAGTGACTGACGTCGGAGGCGAGCACGACGGGGCCGCGCCGCGTGTTGACGCGCACGAACTGAAGGCCGGCGGAGTGTCCACCGGCCGCATGGACCGTCAATCCCGGCGCAATCTCGGCATCGCCGTCGTAGAACAACACCCGGCGCGCGTAGTTCAGCCGTACGATCCCACAGACGTCCTCCACCTCGAAGGAATGCGACAGACGCGGATATTGCATGTAGCGCCCGGTGGCGTAGGCCAGCTCGCGCTCCTGGAGATGAAACCGCGCGTTCGGAAAACGATCGAAATTGCCGGCATGGTCGTAATGAAGATGGGTGAGAATCACGTCCTTGACGTCGGCAGGATCGATTTCGAAGGCGCGCAGCGTCTCCACCGGACAGCGCAGGTAAGTCCGCCTGCGCTGCCTGGCGACGTCCGCGTTGAAGCCGGTGTCGATGACGAAGGTGCGCCCGCCTCCCCGCGCCAGCCACATGAAATAGTCCATCGGCATCGGCCCGTCATGCGGGTCGCCGCCGATGAAGTGCTCGCTGCGCTGCGCCTCGCGCGTGGCGTAGCGGATGGCGAAGAGCTCGTAGTCCGGGTCGGCCATGAGACTTCCAATCGAGCGGACAGGTACTCAGGAGCCGGCCGCGTCGACCTCGTTGAAGGCCTCGCGCGCGTTGCGGAAGGCGTCGATGCCGGCGGGCACGCCGCAATAGACCGCGACCTGGAGCAGGATTTCCTTGATCTCCTCCTTGGTGAGCCCGTTCTTCAAGGCGCCCTTGACGTGCAGCTTCAATTCGTGCGGGCGGTTTAGCGCGCCGAGCATCGCGAGATTGACGATCGAGCGCGTGCGCCGGTCGACGCCGGGCCGCGTCCACAAGGCCCCCCAGCAGAACTCGGTCGACCACTCCGCCATGGTGCGTGTGAACTCATCGGCACCCGCGATTGACTTGTTGACGTAGTCCTCGCCGAGCACCTCTTTACGAACCTTGAGGCCCTTTTCGAACAGTTCGGTCTTGCTCATGATCGTCCTTTCAGGTCTTGAGAGAATTCAGTTGGAGGTTTTGTGGTGCAATGCCGCCGGCGGCCATAGCGATTGCATGAGATTCCCGACGTCATCGGCCGCATCGAGCCGCCAGATTGCGTCGATGACGCGGTCCGCATCCCAGTCGCTCCGACCGGTGCGCACGCCGTCGCGCAACTTCTCTTCGATGTCGCTGTCCGAGAGCGGCGCAGCCTGGCTGCCGCGCGGCGAAATGACGGCCTCCGTGAGCACATCGCCGGACGACAGGCGCAAGGTGACGCGTGCGGCGCCATCCGGCATCTCGCGGTCGAGCTCTGCCCTGACCTTCCCCCGCAATTGCGCGATATCGGGCCGGACCACGGTCTCCTGCTCGAACTCGGTGACGCCGGCCCTGCCGAGCAACAGGCCGCACGCCACGCAATGGTGGATGCTGACGCGCGCATCGCGCGCGTTGTTGACGGGACGGTCGCCACGGGCAAGCAGCAGCGCCGAGCCCTGTACGATCACCGATTCGATCTGGTCGGCGCGCCGACCAATCCGCTCGCGCAATAGCAGACAGGCGTCGATTACCGCGTGAAAGACGATGCCGGCCGGATACGGCTTGTAGGTATTCTCGGCGATCTCCCAGGTCTTGCCGAGACCGTCGAGAAGCCGCGCGAGATCGGGCTCATCCCCCATGGTGCGCGCCCAACCGAGCGGCCCCTCGATGGCGCGGGGCGCGGCCTCAAAGCCCTGCTGCACCAGCAGCGCGGCAAACAATCCGTTCCGCGCGGCGTTGCCGACGCTGACATTCTTGGCGGCACTCGGCAGGTTCTCGACATTGCCGGCCGACTGGCTCGCCGCAATTCCGATGGCGTTCGCAACTCCTTCCGCCGAAAGGCCCAGCAGCTTCGCGCATGCCGCGGCGGCACCGAAAATCCCGCAGGTCGAGGTGATGTGCCAGCCGCGCGCGTAGTGGTGCGGCGACACCGCATTGCCGATTCGGCACTCGACGTCGACACCGAGGATGAAGGCCGTCAGCACCTCGCGCCCGGACATCCTGCGCGCCTCCGCCAGCGCCAGCACCGGCGCCGCGACCGGCGCTGCCGGATGAATGATCGTGTCGGGATGGGTGTCGTCGAAGTCGAGCAGATTCGCCGAGATGGCGTTGAGAAACGACGCGCACAACGCATCCATTCGCTCGGTATGGCCGATGACCGTCGAAGTCGCCACGCCGCTGAATGGGGACAACGTCCGCATCGCGGCCTCGACCACCGGGTCGCGGGCAGAGCCCAGCGCCGTCGCGAAGAAATTGAGAATCGACCGTCGCGCCTCGTGACTCTGCGCCTCCACGTCCGCCCATGACGAAGCGGCGACGAAATCGGCGAGCGTCTTGCTCACACTCGGAATCGGATCTTGCGGCACGCGGGACGTCTTTCCTCGCTTTCTTTCGACCTTAAGCCGATCCGCGGCAAACTGTCGACCCCAAATGTTATGCTTGACAGCTTGTCTGACAATCATAACAATCCTCATCGGTGGCGCGGGATCCCCTCGCCGCAACGACGGCGGTCGGCATGGCCAGCCGCCGAACACGATCGACCAGAAAGTCAAGAAGGCGCGCCCGTCACGGGACCGCGCGACAGGGAGTGAACGATGGCGGGAGAGACGCTCGGCGTGATCGGCACGGGCCGCATGGGTGGTCCCATGGCGGGACGATTGATGGACGCGGGCTATTCGCTCGTCGTCTATGACACGCAGGCCGAGGCCACCCAGCCACTAATCAAGCGCGGCGCACTGCTCGCCAGTTCGCCGGCCGACGTCGCCTCACGCGCCGATATCGTGCTCGCCAGCCTGCCGACGCCCGACATCGTCAAGGCGGTGACGCTCGGCCGGGACGGCATCAGCAGCGGCAACCGGGCCAAGATCGTCATTGATCTCTCGACCTCCGGCCCCGGCGCGGCCAAGCTGGTCGCGGAAGGCCTGAAGGCCAAGGGCATGACCCTGGTCGATGCGCCCGTGAGCGGCGGCATCAAGGGCGCCGTCAACGGCACGCTGGCCGTGATGGTGTCCTGCCCGCAGGCGACCTACGAGACGGTGCAGCCGATCCTGAAGAACTTCGGCAAGCTGTTCTACACCGGCGACAAGCCGGGCGTGGCGCAGACCGCCAAGCTCGCCAACAATCTGATGGCGGCCGCAGCGCTGGTGATCACCTCGGAAGCCGTCGCGATGGGCGTCAAGGGCGGCGTCAACGCCAAGGTCCTGATCGACATCATCAACGCCAGCAGCGGCCGCAACAGCGCCTCGGAAGACAAATTCCCCCGCGCGGTGCTGCCCGGCACGTTCGATTTCGGCTTCACCACCGGCCTCTCCTACAAGGACGTCCGCCTCTGCGTGGACGAGGCCGAGGCAATGGGCGTCCCGATGGTCTGCGGCGCAGTGGTGCGGCAGATGCTCGCCATCACCAATGCCAAATACGGCGCGTCATCCGATTTCACCTCGATCGCAAAAGTGCTCGAGGAGTGGGCCGGGGTAGAAATGCGCGGCTGATCGCGCAAGCTGTCAGGGAGAGAAGCCCGCGATGACGATCGGCCCGACGGGATCACGCAAAGTACCGCTCGCGCGCCAGATGGCGCGGAGCACGCTTGCCATCGATCTCGGTGATTTTGGATCGGACGTCGTCGCCAAGGCAAAGCTCTGCCTGCTCGATTTCCTGTCATGTGTCTTCGAAGCCGGCCAGCATCCCTGGAGCCGTCAGGCCGTTGCGATCGCGCATGGCTGCGGCGGCGCGACCATCATCGGCACCTCGCAGCTCTCCTCGCCGGCCGACGCAGCCTTCGCCAATGCCGTGATGGGGCACGGCCTGGTCCGCGAAGACATGCATGCCGCCAGCATCGCACACCACGGCGTCGTGATCTGGCCGACCCTGCTTGCACTGTCCGAGCAGGTGCCGCTGCACGGCGCCAAGCTGCTCGCAGCTGCCATCATCGGCTACGAGACCGGCGCGCGGATCGGCCGCGCGCTGCTGACCTCCGACCTCGCGCGTCTCTATCGCCCGACCGGCCTCGTGGCCCCTCTGGGCGCCGCGCTCGCGGGAAGCTTTGCGCTGGGCCTGTCCGAGGATCAGGCAGTCAGCGCCATTGCGATCGCGGCCAACACATCGGGCGGGCTCAACGAATGGCCGCACGCCGGCGGCTCGGACATGTATTTCCATCCGGGGTTTGCCACGGGCAACGCGATCAGGGCGATCGGCCTTGCCGCGGCCGGCGCGTTCGGCTCGGAAACGATCATCGAGGGTGAAGCCGGTCTGTTCGCCGCCTATCGCCGCCAGGCCGCGCCCGACAGCATCGTGCTGTTCCCCAACGGCGCGTGCGAGATCATGGCGGTCTACAACAAGCCGGTCCCCGCCTGCAATTTCGCGCAGACTGCTGCGCAGGCGGCGCTTCGCGTTGCGCACGAGCTCGCCAGCACGGAGGAGATCGACCGGATCGTCATCCGCGCGCCGGACGCCGCCGTTCGCTATCCCGGCTGTGATTCCATGGGACCCTATCGCAACGCGCTTCAGGCCAAGATGAGCATCCCGTTCAGCGTGGCGGCGACGCTGGCGCGGGGCGAGATCGAGGAAGAGAACTACGCCGGGCTCGATGATGCCGACATCGTCCGCCTGGTTGCGGTCACGGAGCTGAAGGCAGACGCCGTTTTCACCGCCGCCTTCCCCGGCAAGCAGGGCGCGGAGGTGACCGTGCAGTTGCGCGACGGCCGGACCATCCGGCACGGTTTGCCCGACGTCGTCGCTGCAACGCCATCGGATATTCGCGCGCGCTTCCGCGCCGCCGCTAGCCGTGTGCTTGGCGAGGACCGCGCGCACCGGCTCGAGCAACTCATCGACGATTGCGAGCAGCTCGGCGATGCCGGCGTCATCGCCGCGCAGTGCCGCCTGAACACAACGGAACGGACTTTACGATCGGCATCATGAGAAATGCCGGAGAGTACGGGGGAGACATGGTCGGCCTGGAGACCAGCCTAGGATCGTCGCCTGCGCGGAGGCGGGGCTGATGGAAGGATTCTTTCAAGCGCTCGCGGCGGGCCTTCTGATCGGCGCCGTCTACGGCCTGATGTGCGTCGGGCTTGGCCTGATCTTCGGCGTCATGCGCGTCATCAACTTCGCCCATGGCGATTTTATGATGCTCGGCATGTACACTGCCTTCTATCTCTTCACCGCCGCCGGCGTTCAGGCGATGTTCGGCAATACCGTGGGGCCGTTCGTCGCCATCCTCATGGCCGGGCCCGTGCTCGCCGTGTTCGGCTATTTCGTGCACCGGACGCTGATCTCGCACGTGTCGGGGACGCGTACCGCCTCGCTCGAAGGCGAAGGCCATTATGCCCAACTCATCCTCACCCTCGGCATCGCGCTGATCCTGCAGAACGGCGGCCTCATTGTGTTCGGCTCGGTTCTGGCCTCGATCCGTACGCCGCTGTCGAGCTCGGCCTGGGAGCTCGGCCCTTTCTTCGACATGAGCATCTTCCTCAACAAGGCGCGCAGCATCGATATGATCGTGTCGCTGGCGATCATGATCCTGCTCTCGCTGCTGATCACGCGCACCCGGATCGGAAAATCGCTGCGCGCCGCCGCCGACAATCCGACGGCCGCGACCTATATGGGCATCGACGTCGACCGCGCGCACCGCACCGCCTTCGCGCTCGGCTGCGGCATCACCGCGATTGCCGGCGGTCTGCTCGCCACCAACTATCCGTTCCATCCCTTCGTCGGCCTCGAATACGTCATTGTCATGTATGCCGGCGTCGTGCTCGGCGGCATGGGCAGCATCATCGGCGCTTTCTGGGGCGGCATGACCATCGGCCTCGTCCAGCAGATGTCGACGCTGATCCTGCCGACACAGCTGCAGAACGCCGCGATCTTCGCCGTCTTCCTCCTCATCATCTTCTTCCGTCCGCAAGGCTTCTTCGGGCGGATGGTGGAGAGGACGTGACCATGCTCCGGATGCGATCCTTTCTGCCTCCCCTGCTCTTCACGCTCGCTTATGCGGTCGTGTCGCTCGGCGTCACCAACTCCTACTATCAGCTGATCCTGACGCTGGTGCCGGTGTGGGCGGTATTCGGCCTGTCGTGGAATCTGCTCAGCGGCTATACCGGGCTGATCTCGTTCGGCCACGCCGCCTTCTTCGGCATCGGCGCCTATGTGACCGCGCTCGGCCAGATCTATTTTGGCATCTCGCCCTGGCTGCTGATTCCGGTCGCCGCCATGCTCGGCGGCATCGCCGGGCTCCTGATCGGCTTTCCGACCTTCCGCCTGCAGGGCCACTACTTCGCGCTGGCGATGCTCGCCTATCCGCTCGCCATTCTCTACGTGTTCGAATGGCTCGGCTTCCAGGAGGTGACGCTCCCGATCAAGCGCGACGCGCCGATCGCCTTCATGCAATTCACCGATCCCCACATCTACACGCTGCTGGGGCTCGCCATCATGCTCGGCACCATTGTGCTGACGCAATTGATCGAGCGCTCCCGGTTCGGGATGGCGCTGCTTGCGATCAAGCAAAACGAGGCCGCGGCCGAGGCCGCCGGCATCGACACGCTGACCTGGAAGCTGCGCGCGATCACGCTGAGCGGCGCGATCGCGGCCGCCATCGGCGGCTTCTACGCCCAGGTGCTCTTGGTCGTGACCCCGCAATCGGTGTTCGGCATGCTGGTGTCGGCGCAGGCGCTGACGGTTGCGATGTTCGGCGGCGTCGGCACGGTCTGGGGACCGGTGATCGGCTCGGTGATTCTGATCCCGCTCGCCGAGATCCTGCACGCCGAAGCCGGCGCGCGCTTCCCCGGCATCCAGGGCGTGATCTTCGGCCTCGCCATCGTCTGCGTCATCCTGATGGCACCGGAAGGCCTGTTCTGGAAGCTGCGCGATCTCCTGCGCAAGCGCACTGCACCCAAGGCATCGGTCAGCGATACAGCGGAAGCTGTCGCCAACGTCACGACGCTGAAGCCGGCTGCGCGTCAGCGCGCCGCCAAGGGTGAAGTGATGCTCGAGGTCAAGAACCTGTCGCGCTCCTTTGGCGGCCTCAAGGCCGTGCAGGACGTTAGCTTCAAGCTGCACAAGAACGAGATCCTCGGCATCATCGGCCCGAACGGCGCCGGCAAGACCACGCTGTTCAATCTCCTCAACGGCTTCCTGAAGCCGAGCCAGGGCGAGGTGCTGATCGACGGCCGCAACATGTCGGGCCAGCGGCCGCATGTGATTTGCGAGGCCGGCATCGGCCGCACCTTCCAGGTGATGCGACCGTTCCTGCGCATGTCGATCCTCGACAATGTCGTGGTCGGCGCCTATGTCCGCGCACGCACCGACGACGAAGCCCGCAAGCTTGCCGCCGATGCGGTCGCCCGCGTCGGGCTCTCCGCCGTCGCCGACCGTGTCGCCGGCGAGCTCTCCACCAAGGAGTTGCGGCTGATGGAGCTGGCCCGCGCGATTGCCGGTCAGCCGCGCATCCTGCTGCTCGACGAGACGCTCGCGGGCCTCGGCCATGGCGAGGCAGACGAGGTCGTCGCCGTGATCCAGCAGCTCGCGCGCGACGGCATGACCATCGCAATCATCGAGCACACCATGCAGGCCATGGTCCGCCTGGTCGACAGCTTCCTCGTGCTCGACCACGGTGCCGTCATCACCGAGGGCCTGCCCGAGGTGGTGACGCGCGACAGTCGGGTGATCGAGGCCTATCTCGGCAAGAAATGGGTGGGCCATGCTGCGAATTGAGGGACTGAGCGCGGGTTATTCGGCCAAGCCCGTCCTGAACGACGTCTCGATCGACGTCGGTGCCGGCCAGTTCGTCGCCATCGTCGGCCCCAACGGCGCCGGCAAGACCACGCTGTTCAAGACCATCTCCGGCATCGTCAAGCCCAGCGGCGGGTCGATCACTTTCGACGGCGTCGACCTGCTCGCGGTGCCGCCGCCGCAGCGCGCCCATCTCGGCATCGCCCATGTCCCCGAGGGACGCCAGGTCTTTCCGTCCCTGACCGTGATGGAAAACCTGGAAATGGGCGCGATGACCGAAAGCGGCCGGCGCGACTGGCAGGCCAATATCGAGCGCATCTTCGAATGGCTGCCCGTGCTGAAGGAACGCCGCAACCAGTTCGCCGGCACGATGTCCGGCGGCCAGCAGCAGATGCTCGCGATCGGCCGCGGCCTCGCCTCCTCGCCGAAGCTGTTGATGCTGGACGAGCCCTCGATGGGGCTCGCTCCCTCGACCGCGGACTTCATCTTCGAGCGGCTGATCGAGATCCGGCGCCAGTCCGGGCTGACCATGCTGCTGGTCGAGCAGCGCGTCGCGGAGGCGCTGGAATCCGCCGATCACGGCTATGTCCTCGAAGCCGGCCACGTCGTGCTCCAGGGCAACAACGCCACGCTGCGCGCCGACGATCGCGTGCGCAAGGCCTATCTCGGCATGTGACAACCATAAAAACAGGGATCAGGGAGCAAACAACATGAACAGGATATCGAAGAGCAAATCGACGGGCCTGACGCGCCGGACCGTGCTGTCCGGTGCCGCCGCCGTCGGCCTCGCCGGCGTGGCACGTGCGCAAGGACCGGTAGAGATCAAGGTCGGCCTGATCGTGCCGCTGTCGGGCATCTACACCCGCCCCGGCCAGGTGATGAAGATGGGCGCCGAGATGGGCATCGAGCACATCAACGCGCAAGGCGGCATCAAGGCGCTCGGCGGCGCCAAGCTGAAGCTGGTCGTGATCGACTGCGGCGACACCACCGAGAAGGCCAAGAACGCGGCGCAGCGCATGGTGGCTCAGGAGCCCGATCTGGTCGCCGCAACCGGCGCCTATCTCTCCTCGTTCACGCTGGCGGTCACCGAGGTCACCGAGCGCGCCGAGCTGCCGGTGCTGACGCTGTCCTATTCGGACCTTTTGACCGACCGCGGCTTCAAATACATCTTCCAGACCGCCGCGACCGCGAGCCGCCAGTCCGAGCTCGGCCTGCCGACCTTGATGAAGCTCGCCGAGAATGCCTCCGGCAAGAAGCCGAAGACAGTTGCGATGTTGATGGACAATACCGCGACCTCGGTCGCCACCGCCAAGGCGCTCAAGGAGAAGCTGTTCGCGCAGGAAGGCCTCCAGCTCGTGGTCGAGGAGGTCTGGACCCCGCCTTTGTCGGATGCGACGCCGCTGATCCAGAAGGTGCGCTCGGCCAAGCCCGATCTGCTGCTATTCATGCCGAATGCGGTGTCGGACGCCAAGCTCGGCCTGGAGAAGATCAGCGAGTTTGGGCTCGGCCAGGGCAAGATCCCGACCGTGTCCTTCAGCATCACCATCGCCGAGCCCGACATGCTGCAGAGCGTCAGCCCGGAGACGGTGCAAGGCATCATGACCATCGTCGCCAATTGGGGCTCGAAGGGCCACGAGGCGCTGATCGCCGAGCTCAAGGCCAAATACAAGGAGCCCTGGATGACGCAGAACGTCATCTCGACCTATGGCGACATGTGGTTGATGAAGGAGGCGCTGGAGAAGGCCGGCAAGGCCGATCGCAATGCGGTCGCACAGGCTTTCCGCACCATGGATGCCGGCCCGTCGAAATATTACCCGGGCGGCCAGCTCAGGTTCGATGAGAAGGGTCGCCGCGTCGGCGCCGGCGTCGTCATCGTGCAATGGCAATCGGGCGTGCCAGTCACCGTTTATCCGCCCGAGCTCGCGCAGGCGCAGCCGTTCTGGCCGAAGAAATCCTAAAGCGTCGCGCGATTTTTCAGGGAGGGGAAACGTCATGACTGCAAAGAGCAAGACCACGATCTCTCGCCGAATGCTGCTGGCCGGCGCCTCCGGCACGCTGATCGCATCCCGTGTTGCCTGGGCGCAGCAGCCTGCCGAGGTGAAGGTCGGCCTGCTTGTGCCGATCTCCGGGCTCTACGCCCGCCCGGGAACGGTGATGCGCGAGGGCGCCGAGATGGCGATCGACCACATCAACGCGCAAGGCGGCGTCAAAGCGCTCGGCGGCGCCAAGCTGAAGCTCGTGGTGCTCGATTCCGGCGACACCACCGAGAAGGCCAAGAACGCGGCGCAGCGCATGGTGGCGCAGGAGACCGATCTGGTCGCGGCCAGCGGCGCCTATCTCTCCTCTTTCACGCTCGCGGTGACCGAGGTGACGGAGCGCGCCAACCTGCCCATGCTCACCCTCTCCTACTCCGACCTGATCACCGAGCGCGGATTCAAATACGTGTTCCAGACCGCGGCCACCGCGGGATCGCAGGCCAAGCAGGCATTGCCGCAGATCATCAAGCTGGCGGAAACGGCCGCGGGCAAGCGACCGAAGACGGTCGCGATCCTCACCGACAACACGGGGGCCTCGATCGCCTCCGCCAAGGCGATGCGCGAGGGTCTGCTGGCGGAAAACCAGTTGCAGCTGATCGTCGACGAGACGTTTACGCCGCCGCTGGCCGATGCAACCTCGCTGGTGCAGAAGATCCGTTCGGCCAAGCCCGACCTGCTTTTCTTCCTGCCGACAGTGATCTCGGACGCAAAACTGCTGCTCGAGAAGATGAACGAATTCGGCCTCGGCCAGGGCAAGGTGCCGACGATCTCGTTCGGCATCGCGATCGCCGAGCCGGACATGCTGCAGACCGTCAGCCCCGAACTGCTCCAGGGCGTCCTGACCTGCGTCGCCAGCTGGGGCGCCAAGGGCCACGAGGCGCTGATCGCCGAACTGAAGACCCGCTACAAGGAGCCGTGGATGACGCAGAACGCGATCTCCACCTATGGCGACATGTGGGTGATCAAGGACGCGCTGGAAAAGGCCGGCAAGGCCGATCGCGTCGCCGTCGGCGAAGCGCTGCGCACCATGGATGGCGGGCCCTCGAAATATTACCCGCTCGGCGAGATCAAGTTCGACGAGAAGGGCCGCCGCGTCGGCGCCGGCATGACCATCGTGCAGTGGCAATCCGGGGTGCCGGTGACTGTGTTCCCGCCGGAACTCGCGCTGGCAAAGCCGTTCTGGCCCAAGAGCTGACCTAACAGCTGACAACGCCGAAAGAGAAACGGAGACCACAATGGACAAGGCGACGTACGACCGCGGCCTCGAAATCCGCAAGAGCGTGCTCGGCAACGAGTTCGTCGAAAAGGCGATCGCATCCGCCGACGAGTTCAACCGGCCGATGCAGGACCTCACCACGGAGTATTGCTGGGGCTACGTCTGGGGACGCGAGGGCCTGACGCGAAAGACCCGCAGTTTCCTCAACCTGGCGATGCTCTGCGCGCTCAACCGTCCGCACGAGCTGAAGACGCATGTCCGCGGCGCGCTCGCCAATGGCGCCACCAAGGAGGAGATCCGCGAGGTCTTCATGCAGGTCGCGATCTATTGCGGCGTGCCGGCCGGTGTGGATGCGTTCCGCAACGCGAAGGAAGTCTTCGCCGAGCTCGACAAGAAGTAATCGAGCGTGATCGCGATGAAGGGCAAATGGGCACTCGTGACCGGCGCGACCGCGGGCCTCGGCTTCGCCATCGCGGAAGGCCTTGCCGGAGCGGGCGCCAACATTGTCCTGCACGACCTCGCTCAGCCGAAACAGGCCGCAGATGACCTGCGCGCCCGCTTCGGCGTGGAGGTTATCGCGGCCGGTGCCGATCTATCCCAACGCGAGGCAATCGAGGCCATGATGGCCGATCTGCTCGATCGCTGCGGCGCTATCGATATTCTGGTCAACAACGCCGTTGTCAGGCATTTCTCCGCCATCGAGCTGTTTCCGCCCGAGAGGTGGGAGCAAGCGCTGGCCGTTAACCTGTCGGCGCCATTCCATCTGATCCGCCTGGCGCTGCCAGCGATGAAGCGGCGTGGCTTTGGGCGGATCATCAATCTGGGCTCGATCTATTCGAGCCGCGCGGTCGAGGACCGCATCGACTACGTCACCACCAAGACGGCCATCCTGGGCATGACCCGCGCCGTCGCCATCGAGACAGCGCGCAGCGGCGTCACCAGCAACACGCTCTGCCCGGGCACGCTGCCGACCCCTGCGATCATTAACAAGATCGCCGGCATTGCTGCAAACAACGGCCGTCCCGTCGAGGACGTGACCCGCGACTATCTCGGCGAGCGCCAGCCGACGCAGCGCTTCGTCGAAATGGATGCCGTCGCCGCCATGGTCGTCTTTCTCTGCGGTCCCGCCGCAAACGACATCACCGGCGCCAGCCTGCCGATCGACGGCGGCTGGTCGGTCGCATGAGGACACTGGAATGGGAGTGCTGCGATGACTGAACAATCGGGCCAGACCGTCGTGCTGACGGGCGCCGCCGGCGGCATGGGACGCGCCATCACCAGGGCGCTGCTGGACAGCGGCCGCCGCGTCGTGCTGGTCGATCGTGACGCCAAGGCGCTGCAGGAACTGGCGGCGACGGGCGGAGACGCGGTGTTTCCGATCCAGCTCGACATCAGCGACGCGAAGGCTGTGGATGGCCTGCCAGACGCCATTCCCGATCATTTCAAACCGTTGGACGTCCTCATCAACAATGCCGGCCACGATATCGGCGGGCGGACCCGCTTCGACATCGGCTCCGCGGACGACTGGTCCAACATCATCCAGACCAATCTGATCGGCCTGATGCGCGTCACCCGCGCGATCCTGCCTGAGATGGTCCAGCGCAACGCCGGCCATATCGTCAACATCAGCTCCATCAACGCGGTGCGGATCGTGCCCGACATGGCCGCCTACAGCACCAGCAAGGCGGGCGTGCACATGTTCACCGAGACCCTCCGGGGCGAACTCGCGGAAACCGCGATCCGGGTCACCGAGCTTCAGCCCGGCCTGACCCGGACCAACATCATCCTGACCCGCTACCGCGGCGATCAGCAGAAGGAAAGGGACTATTTCGACCAGTTCAGGATGGCGCTCGATCCGGCCGATATCGCCCGTTCGATCGTGTTCGCCCTCGACCAGCCCGCCCACGTTCAAATTGCCGAAATGATGATTCTGCCTGTAAACCGGTACTGATTTTTCCCGAACAGGACCAGAACATGGAAAGACGCCGCGAATTGCAGTCGACACTCCGCATTGACGACGTCCCGACCGTCCGGGCGATGGTGGCGCAGAAGCTGCGTGCGGCGATCATGTCGGGAACGCTGAAGCCGGGCCAGCGCTTGGTCGAGCGCGAGCTCTGCGAGATGATGGGCGTCAGCCGTCCCTCGATCCGCGAAGCGCTGCGTGCGCTCGAAGCCGACGGGCTGGTCAGGATGGTGCCGCACCGCGGCCCCGTGGTGTCCACGATCAGCCTCGAAGAGGCGCGGCAGCTCTACGCCGCACGCGCGGTGCTCGAAGGATTCGCCGGCCGCGAATGCGCCAGGCTTCACGACCCGGACGTCGCGCGCCGGATCGGGGATGCCCTGACACGGCTGAAGGCGGCGGCGGCCAAGCAAGACCTCGTCGGATGCCTCGAAGCCAAGACCGATTTCTACGCGGCGCTGATCGGCGGCTGCCGCAATGCCTTCATCGAGCGCATGCTCAAGCCGCTGCACGACCGAATTCAACTGCTGCGGATTACATCAATGTCGCAGCCTAAACGGATCAACAAGAGCCTGCGCGAGGTCACCGCGATCTGGCGCGCGATCCAGAGCGGCGATCCGGATCTCGCCGAGCGCTGCTGCGTCGACCACATCAATGCGGCCGCCGTGGCCGCGCTCGACATGATCGAAAAATCGTCGGCGGCCAAGGAGGCGGCGCCTTCCGACGACTAGAACAATGCCGCCAGGGAGTGTTCGATGACGTATCTCGTGCGATCGCTGATCCTGTTTTTCCTGCTCTACCCCTGTGGCGCCGCGATCGCGGATGACTATCCCAATCGCCCGGTCACGATGATCGTGCCCTTCTCCGCCGGCGGTCCCGGCGACGTCATCGCGCGCATCCTCGGCAGCGCCATGAGCGCAACGCTGAAACAGTCCATCGTCATCGAGAATGTCGTCGGCGCCGGCGGCACGCTCGGCACCAACCGCGTCGCCAAGGCGGCTCCTGATGGCTACACGCTGCTGCTGATGCATGTCGGCCAGGCCACGGCCCCTGCCCTCTACGCCAAACTGCCGTTTGATCCCGTCGGTGACTTCGCCCCGATCGGTCTCGTCACCGACGTGCCGATGATCCTGGTGGCGCGGCCGGATTTTCCGGCCAAGGATTTGAGCGAGATGATCACTCGGATCCGAAGCGAGGGTGACAAGATGACTTTCGGCAATGTCGGGCTCGGCTCGGCCTCACAGCTATGCGGCCTGATGTTCATGAGCGCCACCGACACGAAGCTCTCGCAGATCTATTACAAGGGTGGCGGACCGGCGCTGAACGACGTCATCGCCGGCCATATCGACGTCTATTGCGATCCCGCGACAGGGCCGACGCCATACATCCAGTCGAAGACGATCAAGGGGTATGCCATCACCAGCAAGACACGTGTCGCAACGCTGCCTGACGTGCCAACCTCGGCAGAGGCCGGCGTTCCCGAGTTCAACGTCACGACCTGGTACGGCCTCTACGCGCCGCGCGGCACGCCTAAGCCGGTGGTCGACCATCTGGTCGGCGCGCTCCAGACCGCGCTCAAGGATCCGGCCTTGATCGGCCGCTTTGCCGAGCTCAGCATGGCGCCGGTCGAGCCCGCGCGCGCAACGCCGGAAGCTCTCGAATCTTTCCTGAAAGCCGAGATCGGCAAGTGGGGACGGATCATCAAGGCCGCGGGGATCGAGCCACAGTAGATTTCACCATCAAGGGATCGAAGAGAGGCTTTCGGATAAAACACAAGTGACGATAATCCGCGTTGAACACATCAGGTTCGCTATTGGCCAGCAATCACGTTGGCTGCCGCAAGATTTTTCTTGATCCCCCGGTGCACACGTCGTGCACACATCGCCTTCTAACCGCCCTCCAGCCAAAGATCGCCAAATAGAGCACGCTTCAAGAGACAGTCGCCGTGTGGCCCACGAGATAATGTGCCGACCTTTGCACGTCGATGGCTATTTCTGAAGCGACGATAGCCAGCTGCGACCGCCGACATCCCCCGCAAGGGATAGGCTTGCTCGGGCGATGATCTCTGCCCATGGCGTAGAGGCTGTTGAAACGGTTGGCGATACACACGCGCTCCCCATTAGGATCGGCGAAGAGCGGTTTCGGCTCCAGCCCCAGCCGGACTGGTCACCCCGACCGTGTGGTAGGCTCGACCGAAATTGATCAGATTGTCCGTGCAGCCGGATCTTTGCACGGCTACCACGCGGCAAAACAGCACGTCATGCGTCCCGACATTGACCATGTCGGCAATCCGGCAATCGAACGCAACGGAACAGTCAGCGAGCACCGGCGCCCCGGTTGCGAGTGTCGCTGCCGTCAACATCGTTACGACCGACGGTGTCGCCGGCCGCGCCGGACTTACCGCATCCGCGATCTGCAGCGTCACCGACGATCCGCCAACTCTTTGCATCAACCGCGGCTCCTTCGCCTATGCCAGCGTGACGCGCAATAAAGTCGTCTGCGTCAACGTGCTCCCGGCCGAGGAACGCTTCGCCGCAGCCGCGTAGTCGCCGAGACAGGCCATCGCGTCACGATAGTCCCGAGGGGTCACATCTTGCATTGACGTCCTCATGCCTCGATAACAGGCGCGAATGCGAGTTCGCGCAGCACCTGTGCCAGCACGGATGCTCCTGCGGCGACATGATCGGGCTCGGTCCATTCGTGCTCGACGTGGCTCACCCCGTCGCGGCACGGGATGAAGATCATCGCGGTCGGGCAGACCTTGGCGAGATGACGGGCATCGTGACCGGCGGCGGAGAGGATCGCCATAGCGGAATACCCCTGCTCACGCGCGGCCGCCGCAAGGCGCGCGCGCAGGCGCGGATCGAATGCGTTCGACGGCGCGTCGACGAGCGGCGTCACCGTAACCGAGCACGGCGGTGCCTTCTCCTGGCAAAGAGCTCCGATGTGCGCGCCCGCGGCATCCAGCACCGCATTGTCGGGATGGCGCAGATCGATGCTAAAGCTGACGCGCGAAGGCACCACTGACGGTGCGTTCGGCACGACGGCGACCCGGCCGATGGTGAACTTGATGTCGGCATCGATTCCGCCGATCTCGGCATGGAGTGCGGTCGCCATCCGCGCAAAAGCCGCGAGCGCGTCTCGCCTCTCCTGTTGCGCCAGCGTGCCCGCATGGCCCTCGGCACCCTCGACCACGACCTGAAACGTCTTCTTGCCCTGGATGCCGGTGACGACGCCGATCGTGCAGGCGGCCGCTTCCAGCAGCGGTCCCTGCTCGATGTGCAGTTCGAGATAGGCCCCGGTGGCAAAGCCGAGCGGCCGGCGCGGCATATCAGGAAACGCCTGGTGGAGGCGATCGAGCGCCTCACCAACGCTGATGCCGTCGGCATCGCGCGCGGCGCGGATCGCATCCATATCGCGTTCGCCGGTAAAGGCCTCCGAGCCCATCATGCCCGGGGCGAAGCGCGAGCCTTCCTCGTTCATCCAGGCGACGACGATGACATCGCGTGCGGGCCTGCCACCCTGCTCGGCCAGCGAGACGACCGCCTCCAACGCCGCCATCACACCGGCCGCACCGTCGAACTTACCGCCGGTCGGTTGGCTGTCGAGATGACTGCCGAGCAGGAGCGGCGGCGTCGAGCGATCGCAGCCGGCCAGCGTCAGGAACAGGTTTCCGGCAGCATCGGTCGACGGCGTCAATCCCGCCTCGCGGGTCCAGCTGATGACGCGTCGCCAAGCGGCGATCTCGCCGTCGCTCAACGCCTGGCGGTTGACCCCGCCGGCCGGCGTCGCGCCGATCTCGGCGAGTGCCATCAGGCGGCTCCAGAGCCGGTCGGCGTTGATCAGGGGCTGGCTCGTCATCGACTACTTCGTGCGCATGATCTGGCCCGGCAGCGCGCGGGGATCGCGCGGCAGCCAGTGTCCGGCCTCGACCTGGGCGATGAACTCGGCGAGCAATGCGTTGAACGCCGCCGGCTCTTCTAGATTGAGCGTGTGGCCGGTCTTGGGGAAGACCGAGAGGCCGCAAGCCGGAATCGTCTTCTTCAGGAAGATGCCGGGCTGGAGACAGTGATCGTCCTCGTCGCCGACGACGACCAGCGTCGGCACCATCATCTTTTTCAGCCCGTCTTCGAGATCGTAGAAGGACGGCCGCCGCGCCTGGACGCCGCGCATGGTGTTGGCGGCGCCGCGATCGGAATGGGTGGCGAGGCGATCGGCGAATTCCTGCCAGCCGCGCGGATCCTTGTTCTGGAACTGCACCCGGCTCGCACCGAGTGCATAGATCTTCGAGAATTCCCTGGCGCCCTGCTTCTCGAAATTGTCGGCGACTTCGAGCGAAACGCCGCGAAAATATTCCTCGAACTCCTTCTCGCAGCCATAGCCGGCGCCGGCCACCGTGAGAGACAACGCGCGCTCCGGCGTACGCAAGCCGAAATGCACCGTGCAGAACCCGCCCATGGAGAGGCCGACGATGTGCGCCTTCTCGATCTTGAGTGCATCGAGCACGGCGACCGCATCGTCGGCGGCGATCACCTGCGAATAGGCCTCCACGCTGTCGGGCACGTCTGACGGCGGATAGCCGCGTGCGGCGTAGCTGATGCAGCGGTGGCGCCGGCTGAAATAACGCAGCTGCGGCTCCCAGCTTTGGTGATTGCCGCCGAACTCGTGGATGAAGAGGATCGGCGTTCCCTCGCCCGCTTCTTCCACGTGCAGCTTCACGCCATCTTTTGCTGTGATCGTCGTCATCGGCATCGTCCCTAGAATTGCGGCGGCAGGTCGTTGAGCGTGCGCGCCTGCGCGACCATCTCCGGCAGCAGCGTACAGAACTTCTCGACCCAGGCTTGCGGCACCGAAGTGCTGATCTTGACGAAGCGGTCGCCGAAGCGCTGGGTGTGATAGGTGCCCTGCCGGATCATGATGCCCTGGCGGCGATAGCATTCGACCAGCGCCTCCGGGCGGATGCCCGCCGCGATAGTTTCGAGCACGAGGAAGTTACCGTGCGAGGGCATGATCGGCAGCCCAAGCCCGTCGATCGCGGCGGCGGCCTCCTGGATCATGGCCTTGTTGGCCCGGTCGGTGCTGCGGACCTTCTTCATCCATTCGGCCTTGACCGACAACCCCGCCTGCGCCGCGCGCTGGGCGATGACGCTGGCGCCGAGCACGCTGGTGGAGGTCTGCGCCAGTTCCTCGAACAGGTCGGACGCGGCGACGAGGGCTCCGATGCGGAGGCCCGCGAGCCCTAGCCATTTCGAAAAGCTGGTCGAGACCACCGAGCCTTTCGGGGCAACATGCAGTGCCGGGGTATGGCCGTCGGCAAAATCGCGATAAGTGCAGTCGTGCACCAGCAGCGCGCCGCAATCGCGCGCGATCGCTGCAAAGCTCTCGATCTCCTCGCGGGTGTAGCGGATGCCGAGCGGATTGTTGGGATCGACGAGGTAGATGATCGCGGTGCGCTCATCGACATTCGCCTTCAAGGCCTCGGGCGTCAGGCGGTAGCTGCAAGCGGGATCGTAGATCGGAATCTCGATCACCTCGGCGCCTTGCTGGCGCGCGAACAGGCACGGCCATTTCCAGGTCGGGTCGGTCGTGACCAGCGTGGTGCCGGGCTTGCAGCGAGCGCGGCAGATCATCGCCAGCGCGTTGACTCCGCCCTCGGTCACCAGCGCTTCTGCGCCGGGCGCGCCAAGATCGGCGACGATCGCCGCGCGCAGCGCCTCGAAGCCGAGCGGCGGCGCATAGGCATTGAACTCGCCCGCCTCGATCGAGCGCAGCATCGCCTCGCGCACAGCGGGATGGCTCTCGATGTGGTTGGTATTCTGGCCGAGCCAATAGAGTCCCGGCGTCGCCGAGAGCTCGTCGAAATAACGGTTGCGGACCAGCGCGGCGGATTGAGGCTTCGGCATCTATGCCTCAGATCACCGAGCCGCGCGCGGCAATGCCGCCGTCGATCGTCACAACGGTGCCGGTGATATAGCCGGACCGCGGCGAGGACAGGAAGGCGACGAGATCGGCGACCTCTTCCGAGGTCGCAGGCCGTTTGCCCGGATATTTGTCGAACAGCTCCTCCCAGCGGCCTTCGTCGCCGAGCATGTCGATCGCCTTGCGCTTCATGATCTTGAGCATGCGGTCGGTGGCAACCGGCCCCGGATTGATGGCGACGACGCGCACGCCGTGATCAAGGCTGCGGCCGCCGAGCGCCTTGGTGAAGGACATCAGCGCCGCATTGCCGGTCGAGCCTGCGATATAGCTCGCGTCCCAGTTCTCACCGGAATTGCCGATGATGTTGATGATGACGCCGTCCTTGCCCTTCATGCGCGGGTAATAGAGACGCGACAGCGTGATGTAGCCGAACACCTTGAGATCGAAGCCGCGCCGCCAGGCGGCATCGTCGAGGATTTCAAGCGAGCCGGCCGGGATGTCGCCGGCATTGTTGATGAGGATGTCGATATCGCCGACCTCGGCAGCGAGCTTCTCCATCGCGGATGTGCTCGACAGGTCGAGTGCATGGATCGTGATCTTCACGCCATGACTGGCTTCGAGCTGCTTCTTGGCCTTGAGCATCGCCTCGCCGTTACGGGCGGCGAGATGCAAATGACACCCCTCCGCGGCGAAAAGCTCGGCCACCGCCAGTCCAATCCCTTTCGACGCGCCGGTGATGAGGGCGGTCTTGTTCGTCAGCTTCAGGTCCACTCCGGGTCTCCAGGATGCAAGCTAGATATACAAAGTCTAGCAATTTGCATACCAAGAGACCGGAAGGTCACTCGAAGGCGGCCAGAAAGTCCAGGAGGTTGTCGCCGAGCAGGTTGACGTGGTCGCGCATCGCGCTGTGCGCCCGCTCGGGATCGTGGGCCAGGATCGCCTGCATGATCGCCTCGTGCTCGCGGACGGTATCGGCGATCCGGTTCGGCATCCGCGTCACCCGGCGGCGATAGGCCGCGACTTGATTGCGCAGCTTGCGGGTTTGATCCGCGAGGAAGGTATTGCGCGAAGCCTCGTAGATCGCTTCGTGGAATTCCTGGTTGATGTCGTAGAAGACGTCGATGTCGCCGGTCTCGCCTGCGACGACAAGCCTCTGATGTAGCTTGCCAATTTCAGAACCCCAGGCCTGGGACACGCGCCTTGCGGCAAGCCGCGCGCAGAGCCCTTCGAGCTCCGCCATGACCTGAAACATCTCGATCAGCGCCTGCGCCTTGATGCTGCGGACAGTCGCCCCCTGCCGGCCGCGCAGCTCGACCAGATTATTCGCAGCCATCAGGCGGAACGCCTCCCGCACCGGCGTGCGCGAGACGCCAAAACGCTGGGCGATCTCCTGCTCGTCGAGCCGGCTGCCCGGTTCGAGGTGGCCTGCCGCGATCGCCCCTTCGAGCTTGTGGCGCAAGCTCTCGGCGAGCGTCGTACCGGGGCTTGCGGCGAGGGTTTCGTGCCCATTTTTCACGCGCCTGCCGCCGGCATGTGCACCAATATCCGCCATTATGTTTCTCCGACGCCAAAAAACGTATACATAATAGCATTCTCACCCGAACGAAACGACCTACTTTCGGTCGGAGACCCACGTCTCTCCGACCTTTTCACCGTCGATCTCGCAAGTCTTATGCCTGATTTGCTCGGAAATGGCACTGGCACACGAGTTGCTAAGAGATTTCGACGCGGTCCGATTTCGTATGCGAATGACCGCCGCCAATATACAAGGACATGCTGGTGCAGGCCGCCCGCCTCCCCGATCCCGGACCGATCATTGAAGCCCCGCCGGCTCACCCGAAGCCCGAGCCGCTGCTCGAGCTGCGCGCAATCAACAAGACCTTCGGCTCCGTCGCGGCACTCTCGGGACTTCAGGCAAGCGTTGTCCCCGGCGAGTTCGTCACCGTCGTCGGACCGAGTGGCTGCGGCAAGAGCACCCTTTTCAATATCGTCGCCGGTCTCGAGGAGCCCGATGCCGGCGGCATTCTGCGCTTCGAGGGCAAGAGTTGCCATGCCGCCGATCTGCTCGGCCGCGTCTCCTTCATGCCGCAGCGCGACCTGCTGTTTCCCTGGCGCAACGTGGTGGACAACGCCATTCTCGCGCTCGAAGTCGAGGGCATGCCGCGCGACCAGGCGCGCGCCAAGGCGCTGAAGATGCTGCCCGAGTTCGGGCTGGCCGGCTTCGAGAAGCAGTACCCCAATCAACTGTCCGGCGGCATGCGC
Organism: Bradyrhizobium sp. GW821-FHT13H06; assembly: GCF_058803975.1. Lineage (NCBI taxonomy): Bacteria > Pseudomonadati > Pseudomonadota > Alphaproteobacteria > Hyphomicrobiales > Nitrobacteraceae > Bradyrhizobium > Bradyrhizobium sp. GW821-FHT13H06. The sequence continues at coordinate 155,667 of NZ_JBXAPN010000004.1, forward strand.
CAGCGCGTCGCCCTGATGCGCACCTTCCTGTTCGAGCGTGACCTTATGCTGCTCGACGAGCCGTTCGGCGCGCTCGATGCGCTGACGCGGGCGATGATGCAGCGCTGGCTGCTCGATGTCTGGCAGAAATACCGCCGCACCATCCTCTTCATCACCCATGACGTCGACGAGGCGATCTTCCTCGGCGACCGCGTGCTGGTCATGACGGCACGTCCCGGCTCGGTGAAGCTCGAACAAATCGTCGACCTGCCCCGCCCGCGCCGGCCCGAGATCGTCACCTCCCCCGAATTCGTGCGCCTGAAGCGCACGCTGCTCGATGCGATCGAGGAGGAAAGCATGAAGTCGTTTCAATCCTCCATCGCGCAGGAGAAGTCGCAGTGAACGCGATGCCAGCGAAAGAACCGCATGCCGCACCGCGCGGGATCGATCCGGCCGAATGGGATGCCCGGATCAAGCTCGCGGCCTGTTATCGCATGGTCGCCAAGCTCGGCATGGACGATTTGATCTACAATCACATCTCCATGCGTGTGCCTGGCCATGACGATCAGTTCCTGATCAATCCCTATGGCCTGTTGTTCGACGAGATCACGGCGTCGAGCCTGGTGAAGATCGACACCAAGGGAAACAAGCTCGACGACACGCCGCAGGCCGTCAACGTCGCGGCCTTTGTCATCCATGCTGCGATCCACACCTCGAACCACGATGCATCCTGCGTGCTGCACACCCATTCCGACGCGAGCGTCGCGGTCTCCGGACAGGAGAAAGGCCTGCTGCCGCTCAGCCAGTTCGCGATGCGCTTCTACGACCGCCAAGCCTTCCACGACTACGAAGGCGTCGCCATCGACCTCGACGAGCAGATCCGCCTGGTTCGCGATCTCGGTCCGCACAAGGTGATGCTGATGCGCAACCACGGCATCCTGACCGTCGGCCGCACGCCGGGCGAGGCCTTCATGCTGCTCTATTATTTCGAGCGGGCCGCGCGGATCCAGCTCCAGATGCAGGCCGCCGCAGCAGCCGGCGCCAAGCTGGTGATGCCGCCGCACGAGGTTTGCGAGAAGGCCGCCCGCCAGTTCTGGGAGTTGCAGGGCGACATCCTCGTGCCCGGCGAACGCGAATGGCCGGCGCTGATGCGCCAGCTTGACCGCACCGATCCATCCTATCGCAATTGATTTTCACCGTCTGGAGTATGACCATGTTGAGCCGTCGCCACGCCCTCTCCGTCCTCTCCGCCATCGCACTGGCGACCGGCTCGCTTGTCACGGCTGCGCCCGCCGCAGAGTTGCAGAAGGCAAGCCTGCGGCTGAAATGGCTGCCGCAGGCGCAATTCGCCGGCTTCTACGTCGCGGCCGCCAAGGGCTACTACAAGGCCGAGGGCATCGACCTCACCATCAATCCCGGCGGGCCCAACCTGCTGACCGAAAACCTGGTCGCGACCGGCGCCGACACATTCGGCCTGTCCGGCGGCACCGACAGCGTGTTCGCTTCCCGCGACAAGGGACTGCCGATCGTCTGCATCGGCGTGTCGCACCAGATCACGCCCTTCATCTTCGTCACCCGCAAGGACGGGCCGGTGAAGACGATCCAGGATTTCAAGGGCAAGACCGTCACCACCTGGTTCACCGGCGCCAACCATGTGCTCAACGGCATGCTGGCCAAGGAAGGCATCAAGCCGGACGAGCTGAAGATCCAGCCGCAGCAGGTTTCGGTGACGCCGTTCGTCGATGGCAACGTCGACGTCATCACGGCGACCTACTACAACGAGTTCTACACCATCCAATCGCGCATGCCGAAGGACAGCCTGAAGACCTTCGTCGCCGAGGACTACGGTATCACCTTCCCCCGCGACACGCTGATCGTGGCCGAGGCGACCGCCAAGGAGAAGCCGGAGCTGGTCAAGGCGTTCCTGCGCGCTTCGCTGAAGGGCTGGAAGGACGCCTTCTCCGATCCCAAGGGCGCCGTCGACACCGTGATGGCTGCAGCCCCGACGCTCGATCGGACGCAGCAGGAGTTCATGCTCACCGAGGTTAAGCGCCTGATGACCGCAGGCGCGGCCGCCAAGAACGGCATGTTCTGGATTGACGCCGACGCGGTCAAGACCGCCCACGACTTCTTCCTGAAGTATGGCGTGATCTCCAAGCCGCTCGATCTTGCCGCCGCCTATGACGCAAGCTTCATCCAGAGCGTTCCGGCGGCGGACCGCCTGCCGTGAGCAGCCCTGCCGCGTCATCGACTAGTAGCAGCCGCGCGACCGCACGGCGGATCGCAATGCCGGATTTCCTGCGCAAGCTGATCCGGCTCCTGCTCGGCCTCGCCATCGCGGCGGTGATCTGGGAAGGCGCGGTGATACTGTTCGGCATCCGACCCTATTATCTGCCGCGCCTCAGCACGATCCTGATGGCGATGGCGGCAACGCCTCGGGCCTATGTCGACGGTTTCCTGCGCACGTTGGCAGAGACGCTGATCGGCTTTGCGTCCGGCGGCGCCTTCGGCGTGCTCATGGGCATCGTGTTCTTCCGCGTCCGCGCGCTGCGCGAAATGATCTTTCCGATCTTCGTGGTGTCGCAGACCATTCCGGTCATCGCCTTCGGCGCGCTGGTGGTGCTGTGGTTCGGCAACACGCTGCTCGCCAAGGCGATCATCGCATTCTACCTGACCTTCTTCCCAGTGACCGTTAATACGCTGCTCGGTCTCGAGACCGTCGATCCCAAGCAGGTCGCCCTGATGCGCAGCTTCGGCGCCTCCAATCGCCAGCTGCTACTGCGCCTGCAGCTGCCAACCGCGCTGCCGCAGATCTTCGTCGCGCTGCGGCTCGCCGCATCGCTGAGCCTCGTCGGTGCCATCGTCGGCGAATGGTTCGGCGACACCACCGGGCTCGGCGTGCTGCTGCTCCAGGCCATGTTCACCGAGAATGTCGTCGCGATCTGGGGCGCCCTGCTCGCCGCAGCCCTGCTCGGCACGGGCTTCTACGCAGTCGTCGCCGCGGTCGAACGACGGCTGGTGTTCTGGACCGCCGAGCAATGAGCCGCGCGCTCACCTCACCTTCGCTCGCCGTCCAGCGCGGCATCCTGGGCGCCGTCCTCCTGGTCGCATGCTGGGAGGGCGCGGCACGCGGACTGCATCTGCCGGCCTATGTCCTGCCCGCCGTCAGCGACATCCTCGCAGGCCTCTGGTCCAAGCGCGCGACGCTCATTGACGCTGCCGGCTACACCCTGCTCGAAGCGCTGGTCGGCTATGGGCTCGGCTGCCTGATCGGGATCGGCCTCGCCGTCGCCATCGCATTGGTCCCGGCATTGCGCAGCGCGATCCTGCCGCTCGCCACCGCGATCAATTCGGTGCCCGTGGTCGGCTATTCCCCGCTGATCCTGCTCTGGTTCGGCATCGGGGTCAGCTCCAAGATCGTCATGGTGGCCATGGCGGTGAGCTTCGCCATCCTGCTGTCGATGCTGGCCGGGCTCGACCGTGTCGATCGTCGCGCCGTCGACCTCATGCGCAGCTTCGGGGCAAGCCGTTTCGGCGTGCTGTGGCGCCTGCGCCTGCCGACCGCCCTGCCGCTGCTGCTCGCCGGCATGCGCGTCTCCACGGTGCGCAGCGTGATCGTGGCGATCGTCACCGAAATGCTCGGCGCGCATGGCGGACTCGGCTGGGTGATCTATCAGGCCGTGCTCCAGATCGACTTCGTCCAGGTCTGGGCGGCGATCTTCGTCGCATCCGCGGCGAGCCTCGCCTTCTTCGGCCTGATCGGTTTCCTCGAACGCAAGATCCTGTTCTGGACGTGACGCCTGGAAACACACCATGAAACGACAGATGCATCTCGGCCTGTTCATCCTGGGCACCGGCAGCCATGTCGCGGGCTGGCGCTATCCCGGCGCGGTCGACAGCTTCCAGGATTTTGCGGCAATCCAGGAGATCGGCCGCACCGCCGAGCGCGGCAAGTTCGACCTGATCTTCATGGGCGACAACCTCTATGCCGACGCTGCCGCCCATCCCTCCTACACGCTGCGGCTCGAGCCATTGACGATGCTCGCCGCGCTCGCGACCTCGACCAGTCATATCGGGCTCGGCGCCACCGTCTCCACCACCTACAGCGACCCGTTCTCGGTCGCACGCGTCTTCGCCTCGCTCGATCACATCTCGAACGGGCGCGCGGCGTGGAACGCGGTGACGACGGCCAATCCGGCCACGGCTGCGAATTTCGGCACCACCCATCCCGACCACGCCCGCCGCTACGAGATGGCCGGCGAGTTCCTCGACGTCGTCAAGGGTCTGTGGGACGGCTGGGCGGATGACGCCATCGTCGCCGACCGCAGCAGTGGCGTCTACATCGATTCGGCAAGACTTCGCCCGATCGACCATAACGGCGCGTTCTTCAAAGTGAAGGGCCCGCTCAACATCGGCCGCACCCCGCAGGGCCACCCGGTCGTGCTCCAGGCCGGCGGCTCCGAGGCCGGACAGGCACTTGCCGCGCGCACCGCGGACATCGTGTTTTCGGTGGTGCAGGATATCGACGAAGCCAAGGCCGGTTACACCTCGCTGAAGATGCGACTGCCTGCGTTCGGCCGCAAGGCCGAGGACGTCACCGTGCTCCCGGGCGTGATGCCCGTGGTCGGCCGCACCGACAAGGAGGCGTTCGAGAAGCTCAATACACTCCAGAGCTTTGTCAGCGGCAGCAATGCGCTCGCCATCCTGTCCGACCGCTTCGGCCGCGACATGTCGGCCTACGATCTCGATGGACCTATCCCCGATATCGCGCCGTCGGACAGCTATCACAGCTTCGCCAGCGTCATGCTCGCCAAGGGCCGTCGCGAGAACATGACGCTGCGCGACCTCTACAATCTCACCGCCGCCGCCCGCGGCCATTGGGTGCTGTGCGGTTCGGCCGAGCGCATCGCGGACACGCTCCAGCTCTGGTTCGAGGAGCATGCCGCCGACGGCTTCAACGTCATGCCGCCCTATTTCCACGAAGGGTTCGAAGATTTCGTCCAGCTCGTCGTGCCGATCCTGCAGGAGCGCGGGCTGTTCCGTGCGGACTACGAGGGAACGACATTGCGCAATCATCTCGGCCTCGCGCGGCCGGCCAATCCGTTCTTCGCGGCTTAGAGCACGCCGGCAGTTCGCAGTGCCTGCTCGAGTGCCTGCAACTCGCCGCGTGTCGCTGGCGGCTGCGGCGGCCGCGCCGCATCGCATGACAGGCGTCCGAGCAATTTCAGGCACGCCTTGAGCCGCACGGTCGCCCGCCCCCCGGGCGCCTCACGATAGATCGCGACCGCCAGAGGATACAGCTTCTCATGCGCGGCGCGCGCCCGCTCCCAATCGCCGGCCTCGGCGGCAGTCCAGAGGCCGACCACAAGCTCCGGCACGACGCAGGCGAGACTGACCTGGCTGCCGGCCGAGCCCACGATATAGCTCGTCATCAGATGCTCATCGCCCGAGCCGAGCACGACGAAGTCCGGTCGCAGTTTCCGGATCAGCCTGAGATTCTGTTCGTAGGCTGCGACCTCCCAGCTGCCCTCCTTCACCGCAACGAAGCGAGGATCGGCGGCAAGCCGCGTCAGCAGCGGCGGCGCATAGGCCATCGCGCCCGCGCCGACGGGCGCGGCGTAAAGCATCAAGGGTACCGTCGTGGCATCGCGGATGTGGCGGTGATGTTCGATCACGCAATCATCGGCATGGCCGAGCGCCCAGCTGTTGGGAGGAAACACCAGCAGCCCGTCCGCACCGGCCTGTTCCAGCGCGGCCGCCTCGCGCGCGGCCTCCAGGCTGGATTCATGATTGACCCCGGAGACGATCAGGCATTCCTTCGCGTGCTGACGCGTCAGCTCCACCACGCGCCGCTTCTCCGACAGCGACAGCATGAAATTCTCGCCGGCGTGGCCGTTGACGAGGAGCCCATTGATGCCTGGCGTGGACGAAACCGAGATGACATGGGCTGCGAGTTGCGCCTCGTCGACCTCGAAATCGGGTGTCATCGGCAGGATGGTGGCGGCGTGAATGCCGCGCAGGCGATCGCTGAATGTCCGCATCGTGGCCGACATCGCCAGCTAGCGAATGATCTGGTCGAGGAACGTTCGCGCCCGCTCCGACTTCGGATGCATGAAGAATTCCTCCGGCGCGGCCTGCTCGACCACCTTGCCCTCGTTCATGAACACGATGCGGTCGGCGACCTCGCGGGCAAAGCCCATCTCGTGGGTCACACACAGCATGGTCATGCCCTCTTCGGCGAGCTTCTTCATGGTCTCCAGCACCTCCTTGACCATTTCCGGGTCAAGCGCCGAAGTCGGCTCGTCGAACAGCATGATCTTGGGGCGCATGCACAGCGCCCGCGCTATCGCAACGCGCTGCTGCTGGCCACCCGAGAGCTGCCCGGGAAATTTCTCCGCCTGGTCCGGAATCCTAACTTTTGTGAGGAAATGCATGGCGAGATCCTTGGCCTCGGCCTCACTCATGCCATTCGCGGTCATCGGTGCCAGAGTGCAGTTCTCCAGCACCGTCATGTGCGGGAACAGATTGAAACTCTGGAACACCATGCCGGTGTCGCGCCTGACCGCGTCGATGTTCTTGCGCTGATGGTCGAGCTCGACGCCGTTGACGTAGATCAGCCCTTCATCATGCTTCTCGATGTGGTTGATACAGCGAATGAGCGTTGACTTGCCCGAGCCGGAGGGACCGCAGACCACGATCTTCTCGCCCTTGGCGACCTTGAGATCGACCTCGTTCAACGCGGTGAAGTCGCCATAGTGCTTGTAGACCGCCTCCATCCGGACCGCGGGCACCTGGCGGAGCTGCGGTTGCACTGTTGCACCTTCCGTCGTCGTCATCGACGCTTCACTCATGCCCGGGCCTCCACGCTCGCCTGTGCGACCGGCGCCCTCGTCGCGACCTTCCTGGATTTCGCAACGCTCGATCGACCGAAATGTTTTTCCAGGCGGCGCTGGACCGCATCCCAGACCGATGTGAGGATCAGGTAATAGGCCGTTGCCGCCGCATAGACCTCGAGGATCTGGAAATGCTCCTGCATCAGCATGTCGCTGCGGCGCATGAGCTCCTCGACCGAGATCACGGAGGCGAGCGAGGTCGCTTTCAAGAGCGAGTTGATGGAATTGCCAAGCGGCGGGATCATCAGCCGAAACGCCTGCGGCAGGGTCACGCGGCGGAACGTCACCCAGGGCGACAGGCTGAGCGCCCAGGCGGCCTCACGCTGCCCCGCCGACACCGCCATGAAGCCGCTGCGTACGATCTCGGCGAGATAGGCCGCCTCGTTGAGGATCAGGCCGACGAGCGCGCAGATGATCACGCTGAACTTGATGCCCAGCTGCGGCAAGCCGCTGTAGATCACCACCAGCTGGATCAGAAGCGGCGTGCCGCGAAAGAACCAGATGTAAAAGCGCGCCGCTCCCGCGAGCACCGGATTGGACGACATGCGCAGCAACGCGATGCCCATGCCGAGGATCAATCCGCCGACGACCGCCGCCACCGTCAAGCCGATGGTGACGAGGACTCCCTTCATCAGGAAGTAATTGAAAAAGTAGCTGACGGCGGCCGTCGGACTGAAATGGCTCATCGGCTCTTCTCCGTGGGTATCAGGCCGGACCGGGGCCGGCGATCGCAAGCGGCTGATCGGCCGGCATACTGGTCAGGCCGAACTTGTCGAACAGGGCCTGGTAGCTGCCGTCGGCGCGCATCGCGTTGAGCGCCTTGACGACGGTATCGGCGACCGTCTTGTTGCGGAAACCAAGCGTGGTCCTGGCCGTGCCGAGCCCGCTCAGGACTTCCTTCACACGACCACGGCCGACCAGATCGCGTGCCACGCTGTCGACCAGCAGCGCATTGTCGACCTGGCCCGCAAGCAGGGCGCTGATGACGTTGGTCGCAGTCGGGAACGTCCGCATCTCGACGGCCGCTCCGCCTTTCGCTACGCTGGCATCGCTGAGCTTCTTGAGCCAGTTCATCTGGTAGCTGCTGACCTCGACGGCGGATGATTTTCCGATCAGATCGTTTTCGGTAGCAATTTTTGTGCCGCTGTCGGGAGCCACCACGACCGAAATGGCCTGAATAGCGTAAGGCACCATGTACATCAGCTTGGAGCGCTCCTCGGTCCAGAACATGCCGGTATTCACGCCATCGATGCGCGCTGCGCCCAAAGCAGGAATCATCGCTGGAAAATCCATCCGAACGAGTTCGACCGGAAGACACAACCGTTTGCCGAGCTCGGCGGCGAGCTCGACGTTGAGGCCCTGCAACTGGCCGTCCTTGTCGACGAATTGCTGCGGCGGATTGGTCGGGTTGATGGAGAGCTGCAATTTGCCGGGCGCAATCAGTTTGTCATCGGTGATTGCGGGCGTACAGGCGGCATGCACCGCCGTGGATGCAAGAACGAGTGCGGCGGCCGCACTCAAGCGAAACAGTGTCGAGACCATGGATACCTCCAGTAAGACGCCAATGACCGATGCAGTTCCTCGCCCGGGATTCCCCTCGACATCTCTTGGATGCGGCCGGCCGGATCTCGCGACACGGCAGGCAGCACCGGCTTCGATCTGCTCAAGCCGGTCCCGACATCGGCCTGAGCTGAATGCGCATGAAATTCTTCACCAGGGATTCGAACGGACCAAAGCCCTTCACCTTCAGGAACTCCGGCGTCTCGAACGCCCACCTGCCCGCGACCTCGTACATGGCGGCGTATTTCGGCCCGTCGCCGACGGTGACGAAGCGCTTTGCCGAGAGCCAGCCGGGACAAGCGAGCAGATCAGGAAAATGCTTCTGCTCGTACCAGGCGTTGAACGCAGCCTCGTGCTCGGGATCGATGTCGACCCGCACGATGTGGATGAAGGCGTCGTCCGGCATCGGCTCGCCCCTCATGCTAAGTGCGGATGTCGCCGGCCGCGCGCGCCGCGCCGACGGTGGTTGCAATGGCATCGCACAGCGCTGGCATAACCGGCAGCAGCGGCGGCCGCGGATCGGCGTTGCGGATCAGGCCGAGCGCCTTCAGCCCGACCTTCATGCGGGTGTGCATGTCCATGATCGGGGCAGGCCCGTAGATGGCGCGGACGATCGGATAGAGTCGCTCGTTGACGGCGCGCATCGTCTTGAGGTCGTCGGCGAGCGAGGCCTGCCAGAGCGCTGCGAACAGATGCGGCGCGAGGCTGACAAGGCCGGAGAGAATGCCGTCACCGCCGACGGCGAGCTGCGGCAAGAACCAGTTGAAGTTCGACAGCAGGATCGCGACAGAGCGATCGGCCTGCTTCACCGCTCGCCGGTTCTCGTCATAGGCCAGCATGGTGTCGCTGCCCTCCTTGATGGCGATGACGCTGTCGAGCGCGGCGATTTTCGCGAGAGTCTCCGACGAATAGCCAAACCCGGACGCAAGCGGGTACTGGAAGATCGACACGGGAATTCCGATCGCGGAGCTGACCGCCTGCACGAAAGCCAGTGGCGCGCGTGAGGTCGTCGAGGCGCCGCCGCCTAGCGGCGCAGGCGGGAACAACACGGCGCAATCGGCGCCGGCCGCTTCCGCGAGCTGGGCCTGGTGGATCGCTTCCGCCGTCGAATGCGCGATGATGCCTGAAAGCAGCGGCTTGGCGCCGATCTGCCGGCGCGTCCGCTCGATCACGGCCTGACGCTCGTCATCCGAAAGCGATCCGCCCTCGCCCGCGTGACCATTGACGAACACCGCCGCGATGCCATCAGGGCAGGCGCAATAGTCCAGCACGCGGGCATAGCCGTCCCAGTCGATCGAGATGTCGTCCTTGAAGGGCAGCACGGTCGCCACCGTGACGCCACGCAGATCAAGTTTCTTCATCGGCTTGCTCATGACGGTTTCCGCCGTGGAAATTTCAGGCTTGCGCGTGCCTTCAGCACTTCGAGGCCGCCCTCGTTGCGCGCGCTCGCCTCCCAGATGATGGTGCGGGTCTCATGGTGCTGCTCGGCGAGCCAGACATCGAAGGTGAGCGTGTCGCCGTAGAAAACCGGACCCGTGAACCAGAACCGGTCCTCCACGGAGACGCCGATCGTGCCGACGAGCTCAGAGGTGAGGATGCTCGTGCAGAGGCCGGCGACCATGATCCCCGGCGCCAGCCTACGGCCGAAGCGGGTCGCGCCGGCATAGATCTCGTCGACATGGACCGGGCCGAAATCGCCGGTGGCGGCGATGTAGAGCGCGCCATCAGCCTCGGTGATGGTCTTGCTCAGGCTGACCCTGTCATTGACCTTGAGATCGTCGAACGATTTCGGCTCGTACATGGCTCAGGCCTTCGCGAAGGGAACCAGCGTCGCGGTGCCGTCCACCACGGTGGCGCCTGAGGGCGACAGCGTGCAGGTGACCCGGCAGACTGCGTCGTCACCTGTGACCGAAACGATCTCGGCCCTGGCCTCGACGGACTCGCCAACGATCACGGGCGCCGCAAAATTCAGCGCAATGCTACCGATCCGCCGCGTGGGACCACCGAGCTGGCTCAGGCAGGTGGTGGCGAGACCGCCAACGGCAAGCTCGAAGGCGACCATGTTCGACGCGCCGGCCTTTTTGGCGCGCACGGCATCGACATAGAGGCCGCCGAGATTGCCGCTGATGCCGGTGAACATCGCCTGCTCGGCCACAGTCATGGTCTTGCGGAAAGCGAAGGCGGCGCCGGGGTTGAGAGGTGTATGGGACATCGATCGCTTCCTAGAGCTGCAAGCCGTTCTTGATGGTGCTGCGCGCGACCAGCATGCGGTGGATTTCGGAGGTGCCGTCATAGATGCGGGTGACGCGGGCGTCGCGATACATCCGCTCCAGCGGCAGGTCTTTGCTGAAGCCCATGCCGCCGAACACCTGGATGGCACGGTCGACCACGCGGCCCTGCATCTCGGACGCCGCGACCTTGATCATCGAGACCTTGTCGCGCGCATCCTTGCCCTGGTCGATGTCCCAGGCGGCGTTCATCACCATCATCTTCACGCCGAAGATCTCGGTGGCGGAATCGGCGATCAGCTTCTGCACCATCTGGAAATCGCCGATCAGCTGGCCGAACTGGCGCCGCTCGCCGGCGTGCCTGCGCGTCATCTCCAGCGCGCGCTGCGCCATGCCGACGGCGCGCGCGCCGATATGGGCAAGCCGGATCTGAAGCACGCTCTGCATGATCAGCTTGAAGCCGCCACCGACCTCGCCGAGCACGGCCGTCTTCGGGATGCGGCAGTCCTCGAAGCTCAACTCAGCGTGGCCATAGCCGCGATGGCCCATCATCGGCTGGGTACGCGCGACCTTGAAGCCGGCCGTAGCTCGGTCGACCAGGAACAGGGTAATGCCGCCGCGGGCGCGCTTGTCCTTATCGGTCAGCGCCATCAGGATGATGTAGTCGGCGATGTCGCCGTCGCTGATGAAGTGTTTGGTGCCGTTGAGCACCCATTCGTCGCCGTCGAGATGCGCGGTCGTGCTGATCGACGCGGCGTCGGAGCCGGCGCCGGGCTCGGTGATCGCCATGGCGCAGATCTTGTCCCCCTTCACGGTCGGCAGCAGGTAACGCTCGACCTGGTCGCCCTTGCAGGCCATCAGCATCGGATAGACCTGGCCGAACACGCGGCGGATCAGCGCATCCGAGGTCTTGCCGAACTCCTCCTCGACAAGGCAATGCTCGACGCAAGTTAACCCGCCGCCGCCGACATCCGCCGGCATGTTCATGGCGTAAAGGCCGAGCTTTTGCGCCTTGGCCTTGGTGACCGCCAGCGCATCGGCCGGCACCTTAGCCGTCTGCTCGACGACGTCTTCGAGCGGCTGCACCTCCGTCTCGACGAAACGGCGAACGGTATCGACCAGCAGGCGCGTCTCCTCGGGGAGAGAAAAATCGATCATCGCGCCACTCCCACGGCCTTGCCGGCGATCATCGCGTCAATGTCGGCAGCGCCATAGCCGATCTCGCCGAGCACCTCGCACGTCTGCGCACCCAGCCGCTGCGGCACCAGCCGTACCTCCGGCGTCTGCCCGTCATAGCGCGCGGGATGGGCGACCATCCGGATTGGCGCGCCGCCTGCGCTTTCGGCGCTCTTGAACACGCCGAGATGCCTAAGCTGAGGATCGGACTCGAGATCGCGATAATCCTGCACCGGCGCATGCCAGACCCGCGCGGCTTCAAGCGAAGGCAGCCAGTCGGACGTCGACTTCTGCTTCAGCCTGATAGCAACGATCCGCGTGATCTCCTCGCGCTTCGAGAAGCTGTCGGTGTCGGCGAATTGCTGCAGCTCTTCGCTGTCAAGCGCGACCGCGAGCGCGCTCGGCGTAGCCATGGAGATCGCCATATGACCGTCCGCCGTGGCGTGGACGCCGTAAGGCCCGGGGCTGAACCACGCCGCGATACCGGCCGGACCGCGCGAGGTCGGCGATGGCGCGCCATTCAGCCATGCCGTCAGCGGCTCGACCTGGAGATCCAGCGCGGCCTGATAGAGATTGACCTCGACGAGCTGCCCCTTGCCGCTCTTCGTTCGTGCGAACAATGCCGCCAGAATGCTCATGGCATAGAGTGAGGCGGCGTGCTGATCGACGATGACAGCGCCGACCGCCGTCGGCTCGCCGTCCGCCCGCCCGGTCCGCATCGCAAGGCCGGACATCGCCTGGAGCAGCAGATCCTGGCCGGGGCGATCCTTGTACGGCCCCTCCGATCCGAACCCGGTCGCCGCCGCATAGATCAGGGCGGGGTTGACTGCCTTCAGCGTGTCGTAGCCGAGACCGAGCTTGGCCATGGTGCCCGGCCGGAAATTCTCCATTACGACATCGGCGGTCGCGACCAGCCTCTTCACCGCGGCGACGCCGTCGGGATGCTTGAGATCGACGGCGAGGCTGCGCTTGTTGCGCCCCGTAGCCAGATGATTGACGCTGTCGCCTGCGACAAAATGGTTGGCGACCGCCCAGTTGCGCTGAAACGCACCCTCGATCGGCTCGATCGCGATGACGTCGGCGCCGAGATCGGCGAGCGTCTGCGCGGCAAGTGGACCCGCGAGATAGTGATTGAAACTGAGGATCTTGACGCCGTCGAGCAGGTTCATGCGTTCACACCATGCTGGCGCTCAGGCTTTCGCATTTGAGAATGCTTCGTCCATCGCGCGATGTCTTCGCATGAAGCGTAAGCTGACACCTGAACGACCGACAACATCGCCATCAATTATTTTCCGAGCAAGGTTGATAACCGAAATCTATGATGCACACTGTCATCGCTCACTCATGACCGGACCATGCGAGATGAATCTTAGACAGCTTGAAATCCTGCGCGCCGTGATGCGCACGCGATCCACGGTCGCGGCGGCGAAGGATCTCGGCATGTCGCAGCCCGCCGTCAGCAACGCCATCAAGCATGCGGAGACCACGCTCGGCTTCCTGCTGTTCGACCGCGTCAACAAGCGCATGGTACCGACGCAGGAGGCGCAGATCCTGCTCGCGGAGGCCGAGCCGCTGTTCCTGATGCAGGATCTGATCAGCCAGACGGCCGCGCATCTGCGCGCCGGCCGCAAGGGGCGGATGCGGATCGTCGCCACCTCCGAACTGTCGGAATCGCTCCTGCCGCAGGTGGTCGCGCGTTTCAGCAGCGATCACGCCGGGGTCGAGATCTCGCTGGAGACGCAGCGGCTCGACGACCTCCTGGAATATGTCGAGACCGGCATCGTCGACGTCGGCTTCGCCATGGAGCCGCATCCGCGTCCGACGCTGGACTATTTGCCGCTGGCCCAGCTCGACATGGTCTGCGCCTGCCCGGCCGACAGTCCGCTGGCGCAATTGAGCTTCGTCAGTCCGACCGATCTGCGCGATATGCCTCTGATCAACGCCCGCACCTCGAGCCGCATCAGCAGCCTGATCCAGGAGGCGTTTCGCCGCAGCGCCGTCAACTTCGCGCCCGCCATTGAGGTGCGCTTCATGAATGTCGCCGGACATTTCGTCGAAGAAGGGCTCGGGGTGACCATCATGGACGAGCTGACGGCGTCCTCGACGCGCTATAGCCGCCTCAGGAGCATACCGTTCAAACCGAAGACCGAGGTCACCATATCTGCCGTCGTGCCGGCCGGCCGCATGCAGCAACGGCTGACGCAATCCCTGATCAGGCACGCGCGCGAGGAGATCGCGGCCCGGATTGCAGTGGCGCGGCAGTGAGGCCTTCATGCGCTCGTCCGCTTTGATGCATCCGGCCAGGTCAGACCGAGGCGCCCGACCAACGCCAGCGCGGCAGCATCCTGTGCTGCGGGAAGTGGCAGTCGCGGCGGGCGCGGATGGCCGGCTGCAAAGCCCATATGACTGAGCAACGCCTTGCTGCCGGCGACGTAGGCCTGGCCGCCGACGAACTCGATCACCGGCAGGTATTTGAGATAGAGCTCGCGCGCGTCCTTGATCGCGCCGTGGTCGGCGACGAGGCTGAAGATGCGGGCCATCTCCGCCGGAACCACGTTGGAGGCCACGGCCACCCAGCCCTGCGCGCCCTCGACGAAGGATTCGAAGCCGAGGATGCCGCCGAACACCGTCATCCTGTCGCCGCAGAGGCGGATGATGTCGCGCACGCGCGTCACCTCCAGCGTCGACTCCTTGATATAGAGGCAGTTGTCGATCTCGGCGATGCGCGCCACAAGTGACGGCTTGAGATCGACATTGGCGGTCGCGGGATTGTTGTAGACCATGATCGGCAGCGCGATCGCATCGGCCACCGTTTTGTAGTGATGAACGAGTTCGTCGTCGGTCGGCGTCGAATAGTATGGCGGGATGATCATCACGCCGTCGGCGCCCAGTTTTTCGGCACGGCGACTGAGGCGCACCACTTCGCGCGTATCCTCCGCACCGGTGCCGATCAGCACGGGGACGCGGCCCGCGGCCTGGCGAATGACAACCTCGGCAACCAGCGCCTTCTCGTCATCGTCCATGGAGAGGAACTCGCCGGTCGACCCGAGCGGGATCAGCCCGTAAATGCCCTGCGCGATCTGCCAGTCGACGAAGGCGCGCAATGCCGCGACATCGACCTCGCCCGCTGCCGTGAACGGGGTGATCATGACGGTATAGGTGCCGCGGAACGTCTTCATCAGGGTACTGCCGGGTGCTCGGGTGGATTCAGGCGATGGGAGCCGTCTGCGGAATATCCGCACGCATTATGCAATCGTTTGCATAAGCGGCTCTGCATTGGGCAACACCATCCATTTTTTGAGCTTGATCCATGCGGAGTATGCTCATAACGTCTCTGCAATCGTTTGCACTCTATCGGCAGGTTTGATGAGCGTCACGCTCAAAGATGTGGCGCAGGCGGCCCGTGTTTCAGTCAGCACTGCTTCCCGAGCGCTGACGGGAACCGGCCTGACCAGCGAGCGCACGCAGCAGCGCCTGGCGCGCATCGCGCGCGAGCTTGGCTATCGGCCGAACCCGATCGCACGCGGCCTCAAGACCGGACAGTCCCGGCTCGTCGCGCTGCTCGTCCACAATCTCACCAACGCCTCGTTCCAGGTAATGGCCGAAGTGGTGCAGGCGCGCCTGAAGGCGCTGGGCTATCAGATGCTTCTGTGCATCGGCGGCGACGATCCGCAGCAGGAGAGCGACACCCTCACCACGCTGGTCGACCACCGCATCGACGGGCTGATCGTGGTGCCGACGGGCAAGAACGGTGCGCAGCTCGAGACGCTCTCCAAGGACGTGCCCATCGTCTGCCTGGTGCGGCGCGACGACACGACCGATCTCGAGACCGTGCTCGCCGACGATCCGCAAGGCGCTTATCTAGGCACACGTCATTTGATCGAGCTCGGGCACAAGCGCATCGGGCTGATCGTCGGCCGCCAGGACACCACGTCGGGCCGCGAACGGCTGTCCGGTTATGTCCGCGCGCTGCGTGAGGCCGGCATCGCCAGGGACGACACATTGATTCATGCCGGCCACTACGTGCCCGAGACCGGCGCGACCTGCTGCCGCAAGCTGCTCGACCTTCCCCGCCCGCCCAGCGCGATCTTCGTCGCCAATCACGAAGCCACGCTCGGCGTGCTGCGCGTCACCGCGGAACGGAACATCGCCATTCCCAATGATCTCTCGCTTCTCTGTTATGAAGACATGCCGTGGTTCGAATGGCATCGTCCGGCGATCAGCATCGTCGACAACGGCGCCCGGGATCTCGCCAATCTCGCCGTCGACCGGCTGCTGCATCGCATGGACGCCAAGGGAAGCAGCAATGACGGCGTCCGCGAATATCGCGTCGGCGCCCGGCTGATCCAGCGCGACTCCTGCCGCCAGATCGACACCCCGGCCCCTGCGAAATCCGCGAAATCAAAATCGTCCTCACCCAAATCGTCTGCGGCCAAATCCGCGAAGGTCTGATCGATGCCCTATGTCGAAGTGCTCGCCCCGCAAGCTCCAGCCCAGCGCAAGGCCGCGCTGGCGCAGTCCGTGACCGACGGCCTGATGTCGGCTTTCGGTGTCACCGCCGATACGGTCACGCTCTATTTCCTGAACATTGCGACCGATGACTACGCCCACGCCGGCAGGTTTGGCGCGGAAGCCACCGGCCAGCGTATCCTGCTCAAGGTGCACGCCTTCCGCCGCAGCGAGGCCGAGCGGCGCGCTGCCGCGATCGCGCTGACGCGCGCCGTTTGCAGCGCCTATGGCGTGCCGGGCGGCGACGTCGCGGTCTATTTCTGCGATCGCGACCGCAGCGAGGTCTCCCACGATTCCAAGCTCGCCAGCGACTGACGGGAGCACGCCCATGGACCGCTTCTACAGCCAAGACCAGAAAGCCCTGCGCGAGACCGCCCGCCGCTTCGCGGAAGCCGAGATCCTGCCGCGCGCCGCCGCGATCGATCGCGAGGACCGCTTCGATCGGACGCTCTACAAGGGCATGGCTGATCTCGGCCTGTTCGGCATCTGCCTGCGCGAAGGCGCCGGCGGCGCCGGTCTCGATGCGGTCGCAGCCTGCATCGCGATGGAGGAGCTGGCGCGCTGCTCCGGCGCGGTCGCCAATGCCTTCGCGATCCCGGTCGAGGCCGTGCTGTTCTTCGACCATCACGGCACCGAGGCGCACAAGGCGTTGATCCCGCAGATTCTGAGCGGCGACATCATTCCTGCGACGGCGGTCTCCGAGCCCGATCACGGCTCCGATGTAGCTAGCATCCGCACCAACGCGGTACGCGAGGGCAATGGCTGGCGGCTCAACGGCACCAAGGCCTGGGTGACACTCGGCGGCGTCGCCGACCGCATCATGGTGTTCGCGCGCACCGGCGCTGATGCGGGCTATCGCGCCATCTCGTGCCTCCTCGTCGACGGCAACCTGCCCGGCATCGCCCGCGGCAAGAACGAGGAATTGCTCGGCATGCACGGCCTCGACGACTGCCAGATCACCTTCTCCGGCGTGCGCCTGCCAGCTGACAGCGTGATGGGGCCGGAGAACCAGGCCTTCAAGATGGCGATGAGCAATTTCAACTTCAGCCGACTGATGATGGCGTCGATGGCGCTCGGCATGGCGCAGGCCGCGTTCGAGGACGCGACCGCCTATGCCAGGGACCGCAAGCAGTTCGGTCAAGCCATCATCGGCTTCCAGGCGGTGCAGTTCATGCTCGCGGACATGTCGACCGACATCGCCGCCGCGCGCCTGCTGATCCACCATGCCGCGCGCCTGCACGATGCCGGCGAGCCGATCGCCAAGGAGGCGGCGCAGGCAAAGCTGTTCACCACCGACATGGCGATGAAGCACGTCTCCAACGCGCTGCAGATCCACGGCGGCAACGGCTATTCGCGCGAGTATCGGATCGAGCGAATCTTCCGCGACGTCCGCCTCGCCCAGATCTACGAGGGCACCAACCAGATCCAGCGGCTGATCATCGCCCGCCAAGTCGAGAAGGAGGCCGCGTGATGCGGGAAGCGCCGTCATGCTGAGCATCATCACCGCGGCAGAGGCAGCCGGTTTGATCCGCGACGCGGACACGCTGATCGTCGGCGGCAATGGCGGCACCGGCGCTGCCGAAGCCATCCTCGATGCGCTGGAGCGACGTTTCATCAGTGGCCAGGGCCCGCACAATCTGACGCTGATCAATATCACCGGCGTCGGCGCCGTGACCGAGAAGGGCCTCTGCCATCTCGCCCATGAAGGCCTGATCGCGCGCGTTATCGGCGGCAACTTCGGGCTCCAGGTGCCGTTCATGCGCCTCGTACGCGACGAGCTGATCGACGCCTACAACTTCCCGCAAGGCGTAATGAGCCAGCTCTGCCGTGCCATGGCCGCGAAGCATCCGGGCGTGCTTACCCATGTCGGCCTCAACACCTACATGGACCCGCGCCAGGATGGCGGGCGCATGAACAAGCGCACCACCGCGCCGCTGGTCGACCTGCTCGAATTACACGGTCAGTCCTGGCTGCTCTATCGCGTCCCCGCTCCCCCCGACGTCGCCATCATCCGCGGCACCTCGGCCGATGAGGACGGCTATATCAGCATGGAGCACGAGGGCACGACGCGCGAGGATCTGTCGATCGCGCAGGCCGTGCACAATGCCGGCGGCACCGTGATCTGCCAGGTCAAGCGCATCGTGAAGCGCGGCTCGATCCATCCACAGATGGTGAAGATTCCGGGCTTCCTGATCGATCACGTCGTGCTCGAGCCCGAGCAGATGCAGACCTATGGCACCGCCTATGATCCGGCGCGCTGCGGCGAGAGCCGCGTGCCGGTGGCGATGATCACGCCTGATCCGCTCACCGAACGCCGTGTGATCGCCCGCCGCGCCGCCTTCGAACTGCGCCCGCGCGACGT
Source organism: Bradyrhizobium sp. GW821-FHT13H06 (assembly GCF_058803975.1). Lineage (NCBI taxonomy): Bacteria > Pseudomonadati > Pseudomonadota > Alphaproteobacteria > Hyphomicrobiales > Nitrobacteraceae > Bradyrhizobium > Bradyrhizobium sp. GW821-FHT13H06. Next base: position 174,374 of record NZ_JBXAPN010000004.1, read on the forward strand.
CGTCAATCTCGGCGTCGGCATCTCCGCGATGATCCCCAATGTCGCGGCCGAGGAAGGCATTTCCGACCTGATCACGCTGACGGTGGAGTCCGGCGTCGTCGGCGGCGTGCCCGGGCACGCCCGCGAATTTGGCACCGCCATCAATCCGCGCGTCATTCTCGACCAGGCCTATCAGTTCGATTTCTATGACGGCGGCGGCCTCTCCTGCGCCTTCCTCTCCTTCGCCGAGGTGGACGAGACGGGCAATGTCAACGTCACGCGCTTCGGCGAGCGCCGCGACGGTTCGGGCGGCTTCATCGACATCACCCAGAATGCGCGGCGGCTGATCTTCAGCGGCACCATGACGGGCGGCAAGTTCGACATCGGCGTCGAGAACGGACGCCTCGCAATCCGGCGTGATGGCGCCTTTCGCAAATTCGTTCCGCAAGTCGGCCAAATCAGCTTCAGTGCAAGCCTCGCTGCCCAGCGCGGCCAGCACGTGAGCTACATCACCGAGCGCGCCGTGTTCGAGCTCGAGAACGGCAGCGTGACGCTGACCGAGATCGCGCCGGGCGTTCGGCTCGAGCAAGACATCCTTGCCCATATTGGTTTCCGGCCGCGCATCAGCCCGCACCTGAAAGACATGGACCCGCGTATCTTCCGCTCCGGGCCGATGGGGATCGCGCAGAGTTTCAAGGCGCTGCCAGCACGGCCGCGCAAAGTCGCCTGAGGAATTCAGATGGTCCCGAGCGCTCCCATCAATCTCCGTTACGAGGACATTGCGATCGGCGCGGAGTTCGAGACCGCCGTGCACACTGTGACGGAGGCCGATATCGCAGTCTTCGCCGATGTCACGCGTGACCATCATCCGCTTCACGTCGATGGCGCCTACGCGCGGTCGCGCGGCTTTCCCGCGGTGATTGGCCATGGGCTGTTCGGCTTGTCGCTGATGGAGGGGCTGAAGTCCGAGCTGAAGCTGTACGAGGAGACGTCAGTCGCCTCGCTCGGCTGGGACGAGGTGAAGTTCAAGGGCCCCATCGTTGCCGGCGACACCTTGCGCGTCCGCTTCCGCTTCGACGAGAAGCGGCCGACCAAAAATCCCGAGCGCGGCATCGTCATCGAGACGGTTGACCTCATCAACCAGCGCGACGAGGTGGTGACCGCGGCACGCCACATCTCGCTGATCCTGACCCGGCAAGCCGACGTGACGGCGGCCACCTGACGCGACAACGAAGAAGACGTCGGACCGGAGAACGGCTCCTCTGCCACCCACGATTTGATCGGAGTATTCACATGCGATTTCCCAAGACCTTCTCCGCCCTCACCGTTCTGATCGGCCTGTCCCAGGCGGCCGGTGCGCAGACCTGCACGCCAAAGGTGCCGGCATCGAGCCTGATCGAGGCGCCGAAATGGCAGATGTCGATCAACCCGACGCTGCCGCCGCAGCAATTCGTCGACGACAAGGGCGAGTTGCAGGGTCTCAATGTCGAGCTCGCCAGGGAAATCGCCAAGCGCCTCTGCATCGAGGCTGTCTTCCTGCGCATGGACTTCCCGGCGATGATCCCGGCGCTACGCTCCGGGCGGTTCGATGCCATCAACACCGGCCTGTTTTGGACCGAGGAGCGCTCGAAGATGCTCTACCTCGTGCCTTATGCGCAGCAGGCGATCAGCATCTACACCGATCCCTCCTCAAGCCTGAAGCTCGAAAAGTTCGAGGATCTCGCCGGCCGCGTCGTCGGCGTGGAATCGGCGACCTACACCGAGCGCAAGGCGCGCGAGTTCAGCACCGCGATGGAGGCCAAGGGCCTCAAGCCGATCGAGCTGCGCACCTTCACCACCGTCACCGCCACCTCGGCGGCGCTGCGCGCCGGGCAGCTCGAGGCCGCGCTCAACATCAACGAGACCGCCGACTCGCTCGAGCAGAAGGGCATCGCAAAGATCTGGGTCCGCGACATCGCCGGCACCGACATCACCTTCGCCTTTCGCGACAAGCAGCTCGCGCAGGCCGTCGCCGATGCCCTCACTGCGATCGGCGCCGACGGCACCTATGACAAGCTGTTCGACAAGTTCGGCATGACCAAGCTGAAGGCCACGACGTTCGCCATTCGCGGCGACGGGCCGACGAATTGACAAGCTTGCACTGTCTCACGAGTGGCCGCGCACATACGACCGACCCGATCAACAACTGCCGTTGATGGGGGAACAGCATTCGCCCGCTATACTCATTGGTCGCGGGGAACGCGACCAACCCATACCCTATAGGAACGGATTGACCTCGGATCGATCAGCACGACCATGCGATTACGTGGCGATTGAGTGACAATTTTCATCCTCGAGAACTGAGGTTGCTCGTCAGCACTCGCACAGTCTGCGGTCACCCCCGACAGTTTTGCCTTGCACTTGCACCACTAAAGGCCGACCCGTCCGGATCGCTCACGCCCGTGACGACCAGATCACCATTGGAGGAGAGCGTGAAGACGGAGTCACCCGGCGTCTGTAACAGGCCGCCGAACGCATCGGCGCGGGATGATTCGAAGAGATCATAGGCGCGAGTCTCGCGCGGCGACTGAGAGAATTCCGAAGTGCCGTACAGCCGCTGCAGCACGCCCACCGACCCGGTGTCGATCTGGCTATGGCCACGCAGATTGGTGACCACACCGTTCCAAATGCTGTTGGCATTGGTCGCAGCCGGATTGAGCGCTCCGCCGACACGCAGGTCTAGATCGCCGCCGCCAGTCGATGTCAGGCTGCCGTCTGCGCTGAACCGGCCGGCGCTGCCGATCGCGAGAACGATGCCCTGGGTACGCTGGTTGATCTGCTGATCGCTTTCGCTGGCGAGCGGCGAAAGAATGCCGGCATCGCCACCGACCTCGACGCGCAAATCGCCGCCACCGAGCGTGCTGAAGCCGGTGAAGCCTATCATCTTGTCGTGCCCAGCGTTCACATAGCTACCGAAATTGATCCACCAGGCCGTGGCCTGATCCTGCGATCCGCCCAGCATCGTGACGGTTCCCTGACGTCACAGCCAGTTGCCGACCGCCGCGCTGTTATAGCCCGAATCCGCCGAATTGGGGCGACCGCCGCCCGATACCGGGAGGGTCATGATATTGCCGATGAGGTCACCGCCGGCCTTGATGGTCAGGTTGCCGCCGCCGGTCGGATACCACGCCCGCGCCAGACTGTCGGCGCCGCCATCGACAAACTTCTCATAGGCGCCATCGGCCTCGCCGAGGAACGTGTTTTGCAAATTGAGGACACGCGGCAGGTTATACGGATCGCTGCTACCGGTCGCCGTCGACGATGTACCGGCGGTGTAGACGCCGAACAGCAAGGACATATTGAGGCCGCGCGCCGACAGCAGATCGAGGTCGGCCGCCCCTGTGCGCACCACGCTGAAGCGCGTGCTGCCGGGCGTGGGTTCAAACGTATCCTTCGCCGTGTTCAAGCAATAGGCCGGGTTATCCGTGCAGAAGGCAGCGGCGGTAAGGACGGGGCTTAGAGCGTCTAAAAACGCGTCGGTAATCACCGCTCGGCCACAAAACATTCCCGGAACGTCAACGTCATCACAATTTCCGATATCGGCGAACGATATTTCGAATTTTACAAGCGTCTCTCCCAACGCAAAACTCCGTCCGTGATGGGTGGCGAGTGAGAAGGCGTTGAGATGACTTCCGGTGGCTTGGAGTTGGGCGCTCGCGACGTCAGCGTCCAATTCGAAGGCTTAAAAGCGCTGTCAAACGTTACGCTCACCATTCCACGGGGACGCATCACCGGACTGATCGGCCCCAACGGCGCCGGGAAGACAACACTTATCAACGTGCTGACCGGATTCCAGCCCGTCAGTACCGGAACCGTCGAGCTGGAAGGCGAGGTGCTCAACGGCATCGCGGCACACAAGCTTCGACGCAAGGGCGTCGCGCGGACCTTTCAGTCGGGCCGACTTTTCCGCGACCTTCCGGTCGTGGACAATCTCGAGGTCACAGGCGTGGGGCTGGGTCAGGCGCGGCGCGAGGCGATCACGGAGGCCGAGCGCGTGATGACCTGGCTCGGGATATCGCACCTCGGCAGCACGATCGCAGGCGCCCTGCCCTACACCGACGAGCGCCGCGTCGCCATCGGCCGGGCCATCATGTGCAGACCGCGCTACCTGCTGCTGGACGAACCCGCCGCAGGCATGTCCGAGCATGAAAGCCACGATCTGGCCGATATTATCAGGCGGATCGCCCGTGAGTTCGGCGTCGGCGTCCTGCTGATCGAGCACAATATCGGGCTCGTGCTCGAACTCTGCGAGCGCATCTTCGTCCTCGATTCCGGCGAGATTATCGAAGTCGGCGACCCCGCGCAGATCCGCGGCAGCGACGCGGTCCGGCACGCCTATATGGGCACGCAGCACGACGAAGTGGTCCCGGCGCTCGCGACCGAGATGGACGCCGCATCATGACGCTGCTCGCCGTCGACGACATCACCGTCAACTATGGACGCCTGACCGCCCTGCGCGGCGTCACGCTAAAAATTGCCGAGGGCGAGGTCCTGTTCGTGACAGGCCCCAACGGCGCGGGCAAGTCGACCCTGCTGAACGCGATCGCCGGTGTCGTGCCGCCTGGCTCGGGGTCCATCACGATCGACGGCGCGAAAATGACGGGCGCCTCGCCGGAGGACATCGCCCGGCGCGGATTCTCGCTGGTGCCGGAAGGACGCAACGTGTTCGGCGCACTGAGCATCGAGGAAAATCTGAAGGTCGGCACCGGCATGCGGGCCGACAGGCACAAGATCGCCGATGACCTGGAGTCCGTCTACGCCGAATTCCCGATGCTGGCCGATCGCCGTCACACTGCGGCCGGCATGCTCTCCGGCGGCCAGCAGCAGATGCTCGTCATCGGTCGTGCGTTGATGACGGCTCCGCGCATCATGGCCATCGACGAGCCGTCGCTCGGACTTGCACCCAAGATCATCGATCAGGTCTACGAAATCCTCGTGCGGCTGCGGGCTCAGCGCAAGCTGACGCTGCTGATCGTCGAGCAGAGCTCGACGCGGGCCATGATGACCGGCGGCCGCATGATCCTGATCCGCGGCGGGCGCATCATCCTCGAGGGTGCGGCAGCCGACATGATCAAGGACGAGCGTCTGAAGCAGGCCTATTTCGGCTTCGGAGACCACTGAGAATGACGGCGGTCCTGCAGATCATCTTCGACGCACTGAGCCTCGGCAGTCTCTATGCCCTCGGTGCGCTCGGCATCGCACTGATCTTCGGAGTCATGCGGCTCGTCAACTTCGCCCATGGCGACTTCATAGCCTTCTGCGTCTTCGCGATGCTGTGGCCGTCGATCGATGCAACGGCGGTCGTGTTCGCCGGCTTGCTGCCGTTCTATCTCCTGATTCCGCTGTTGCTGATCATCGGGGCGCTGCTGTCGATCCTGTCGGAGATCATCGTATTCCGTCGTTTCCGCAACACCAATCCGGCAACGATGATGATCGCCTCCTTCGCCCTCGGCTTCGTCATCCGGCACCTGCTGCTGATGCTCTATTCGAGCCGGCCGAAATCAATCACGCTCTGGCCGAGTCTCGGCTTGCCCGTCGATTTTCTCGGCGCCCATATACCGATGCTTCAAGTCGTGACCATCGTGATCACGCTGGCCGCGCTTGCCGTCCTCGTGCTGTTCCTCAAGCGCACGCGCTATGGCCTCGAAATGCGCGCGGCCGCCGAAAACTTCACCATGGCGCGCATGCTCGGAGTCCGTGCCAACGGCGTCATCCTGCTGGCCTTTGCCATCAGCGGCATGCTGGCCGCGGCAATCGGATTGATTCTGGCCACCATCTCCGGCACCGCCGACATCAACATGGGCGCCAACGTCATGCTGATCGCCTTCATCGCCACCGTGATCGGCGGTCTCGGCAGCGTGCCCGGCGCTGTCGCCGGCGGCTTCATCATTGGAGCCGCCAGCGTCGTCTTCCAGGCAACATTGCCGCACGACGCGCGCGTCTTCCGCGATGCCTTCGTCTACGGCGCGGTAATCGTCGTCCTTCTGGTGCGGCCACAAGGCTTGTTCGCGCCGAAATCCGCCAAGCAGAGGGTCTGATCGATGCCAAAGCGGCCGTCTGTCATCCGGCAAACGATCCTGACACCGATCGTTCTGATCGTCGTACTGCTCGTCATGGCTGCCCTGACCTATCAATTCGGCAGCCGCGCGTTCAACCGGACCGCGGTCGAGATGTTCATCAACATCATGGTGGTCGTCGGCCTCTACGTCTTTGTCGGCAATTCCGGCCTGCTGTCGTTCGGGCACATCAGCTTCATGTGCCTCGGTGCCTACATGACCGCCTGGCTCGCGATTCCGCCCGTGATGAAATCGATCACACTCAAGGGACTGCCCACCTGGCTGCTGCATACGCAACTGCCAATGTGGGTCGCCACACCCATCTCGGGTGCGTTCGCGGCCTTGTTCGCGCTCGTCGTCGGGCGCGTCATCATGCGCCTGTCGGGGATCGCCGCCTCGATCGCGACCTTCGGCCTGCTCGGGGTCGTCAACAACGTCTATTCGAACTGGGATTCGGTTACGGGCGGACAGGGTTCGATCGTCGGCATACCACCGACCATGAACGTGTGGGTCGGCTGGCTGGGCGCGGCGGTTGCCATCGTGATCGCCTATCTCTACGCGATCTCCCGCTCCGGGCTCGCGCTTCGCGCCACACGCGACGAGTCTGTCGCCGCCAGCGCCTCGGGAATCGACATCGTCCGCGAACGGCTGATCGCGTTCGTGGTCAGCGCCTTCATCATCGGCCTCGCCGGCGCGCTCTACGCCCACTTCCTGAGTATCGTCAATCCGGGTGCCTTCTATCTGCGGACGACCTTCATCACCCTGTCGATGCTGGTCGTCGGCGGCATGTACAGCCTCAGCGGGGCGGTCACCGGCGTGGTCGCGATCTCGGTGCTGATCGAATTGTTCCGCAACCTCGAAAAGGGCGTCAGCCTCGGCGCGCTCAAGGTCGCACTGCCCAACGGGGTCCAGGAGATCGCGATCGGCATCATCACCATCGTCATCCTGATGTATCTGCCGACCGGACTCACCCGTAATCAGGAGTCCTCCTGGCGCGGCTGGCCGATGCTGCGGCGATGGTCACGCCCCGTGCGGACGGCAAAGGAACTGAACTGAACTTCCCTGCACAACTGGAGGAATGGTTATGCGTCTTGCGAGAATACTGGGCGTCCTGACTGGAGTATCCGCGCTCTGGTTCGCGCCAGTGAAAGCGGCCGACGAGATCGTCATTGGATTTGCGACCGCAGCATCAGGCTTCATGCAGGCCTATGACAAGCCGGCACAAGATGCGGCGATGATCCGCATTGACGAGATCAACAAGGCGGGCGGCTTGCTTGGCAAGAAGATCAAGGCCGTGTTCGCCGACACCAAGACTGATCAGGCTGAGGGCGCGAAGGCTGGCCTTGCGGTCCTCGACCAGGGCGCCGACCTCGTGGTCGTCTCCTGCGATTACGACTTTGGCGCGCCGGCGGCGCTTCAGGCACAAGCGGCCGGTAAGGTCTCGTTCTTCCTCTGCGCCGAATCGATCAAGGCCGGCATCCCGGGCGTCGGTCCTTACTCCTTCTCCGGCTCCGTTCTGGCGGCCGTGCAAGGCGCGACCATGGCGGAATGGGCATACAACAAGAAGAATGCCCGCACGTTCTATCGGCTGCTCGACAGCTGGACCGTCTACAACAAGGGTATCTGCGACGGCTTCGACTGGATGATGCCGAAGCTGAAAGAAGCGAAGCTGGCCGGAAGCGACACGTTCAAGAATGACGACGCTTCGATCGCGTCCCAGATCACGCGCATCAAAAGCCTGCCGAAGGAGCCTGACGCCATCATGGTCTGCACGATGATGCCGGGCGCTGTCTCGGCCATCAAGCAGATCCGGGCCGCCGGCATCAAATCGATGATCCTCAACGGCTCGAGCATGGACGGCAGCTATTGGCTGAACGCCATCCCGGATCTGTCGAACTTCTACGTCCCGGTGCAGGGCTCAATCTACGGCGACGATCCCAATCCGAAAGTCAACGAGTTCAACAAGAAATACAAGGACGTGACGGGCGGCGATCCGTCCAGCCAGTATGTCTATCCCGGCTACGTCCTGATCGAGGTCTGGGCCAAGGCGGTCGAGCGCGCCAAGACTACCGACGCCCCGGCCGTCGTCGCCGAGCTGGAAAAGATGAACAACGAAGCGACCCTGTTCGGGCCGCGCACCTTCACGAAGGACATTCACCATCAGAATCAGGGCCGTTACCTGATCATCGACACCGAGGGCGGCAAGCCGAAGATGGTCGATCAGTGGACGATCTCGGAAAAGATTCCGGTCGATTATCTGGTGTCGAAGTAAATCGGCAGTGTGCCGCCCGCGGTGCCTGTCGCACCTGCGGGCGGCCCTACCCCTTTGATCGAACGCAAGCCGTTGAGAGGAAGCAGGAGATGGTCATGATTAATTGCGACATGGGCGAGGCTTACGGTCTCTACAAAATGGGCGACGACAACGGGCTGATGCCTCACATCGATGTCGCCAACGTGGCCTGCGGCTTCCATGCATCCGACTTCAATCACATGCGCAAGACGGTGCAGCTCGCCAAGCAATTCGGCGTCAAGGTCGGCGCCCATCCATCACTGCCGGACTTGCAGGGCTTCGGAAGGCGGGAGATGAAGATCGACCGCGAAGAACTGACCAACTGCCTACTTTATCAGATCGGCGCGCTCAAGGCATTCCTGGATGCCGAAGGCATGCCGCTCAATCACATCAAGCCGCATGGCGCCCTCTATGGCATGGCCGCGCGCAATGAGAACATCGCGGAGGCAGTCGCAGACGCCGCCGATGTCTACAACGTACCGCTGCTCGGCATGAAGGGCACGCTGCATCAGATGGTCTATGAACGGCGTGGCCACACCTTCGTCGCCGAATACTACGCTGACCTCGACTACAACGCCGACGGCAGCCTCATCATCACGCGCGAGCACGAGGCCAAGGATCCGGCCGATGCGGCGACGCGTTGCACGCGAGCCGTGAATGAAGGCAAGACCCGGTCGGTGGCCGGGAACGACGTCCTGGTCGGCGCCGACTCCATCTGCATCCACTCCGACACGCCCAATGCCGTCGCGATCGCCCATGCCGTTCGCGAGGCCGTCCGCCCCTACCTCACCGCACGGTGAGGGCGGAAGGCGAAAAGAACATCCACCAGGAGGACCCCATGGCAACGCAGCAGATATTCTCGCCCCTACCCGGCATATTCTATCGCAAACCGGCACCCGACAAGCCAGACTACAAGTCCGACGGAGACAGCATCACGGAGAACGACACGATCGGGCTCATCGAGGTCATGAAGTCATTCAACGAGGTGAAGGCCGGCGCGACGGGCAAGATATTGCGCTTCCTGGCCGAGAACGAGGAAGCCGTGATGGCCGGCCAGCCGATTGCCGAGATCGACGTTTGAGACGGCTCGCGCGTCGATGACGATCCAGAAGCTCCTCATAGCCAATCGCGGCGAGATCGCCGTCCGCATCATTCGTGCGGCGCGCGAACTCGGCATTGCGACGGTCCAAGCTTACAGCAAGGCCGACAAGGACTCGCTTGCCGTCCGGCTCGCCGACGAGTCGATCGAGATCGGTCCGCCGCAGGCTTCGAAGTCATACCTCAACCAGGCGACGATCCTCGCCGCCGCCAAGGCGACCGGCGCCGACGCCATCCATCCTGGCTACGGCTTCCTGGCCGAGAACGCCGAGTTCGCGGCCGCTGTAGAAGCGGAGGGATTGATCTTTGTCGGCCCGACGGCGCAATCGATCCAGCTGATGGGTGACAAGGTCGCGGCCCGGAAGGCTGCGGCTGCGGCCGGCGTGCCGACAGTCCCCGGCAGCGTTGGACGCCTGGAATCTGCCGAGGCCGCCTTCGCACTGGTTGAGAAGACCGGCTTTCCCGTGATGATCAAGGCCGCGGCTGGCGGTGGCGGACGCGGCATCCGCATCGCGCGTTCGGCCGAGGAATTCCATCATCTGATGCCCCAGGCGCAGGCGGAAGCACTCGCTGCTTTCGGCGATGGCGGGCTCTATGTCGAGAAGCTGATCCAAGGCGCGCGGCACATCGAGGTGCAGATTCTCGGCGACGGACGCGACGTCATCCACTGTTTCGAACGCGAGTGCTCGCTGCAACGACGCCGTCAGAAGGTTTGGGAAGAAGCTCCCTCGCAGTCGCTGACGCCTGCCGTTCGCGACAAGCTGTGTTCGTCCGCCGTCGCGCTCGCCAAGGCCGTCGACTATCGTGGCGCCGGAACGCTCGAATATCTCTATGACGACCGTAGCCACGAATTTTACTTTCTCGAAATGAACACGCGCATCCAGGTCGAACATCCCGTGACGGAGATGGTCACCGGTATCGACCTCGTGGGCGAGATGATCCGGATTGCCGGCGGTGAGCCGCTTCGCATCCGCCAGGATCAGGTTCGCGTCCGCGGTCATTCGATCGAAGTCCGCATCAATGCCGAGGACCCGGCGAAAGGCTTTCTTCCGAACCCCGGCACAATCAGCGGACTCACCGTGCCTGCCGGTGACGGCGTGCGCTTCGACAGCATGCTCTATCAGGGCTACACGGTGCCGCCGTTCTACGACAGCCTGCTCGGCAAGCTGATCGTGCACGACGAGGACAGACCGCGTGCGATCCGGCGGCTCGAGCGTGCCCTTGCGGAGCTCAGCGTCGAAGGCCTGGCGACGACAAAGCCCCTGCATCAGGCGCTCGCACGTGATCCGGATGTCCTGGCCGGACGCTTTCATACAGCTTGGCTCGAGCCATGGCTGGAGAACCATGCAGCGTCGCTCGGCGCTGCAGCGCTGTCACCGACCGCCAAGGTCGCATTATGACGGCGAGAGAACCCGCCCCGTCTGCAACAGGAGGCCGCTAGTCGTGCAAACCCGATTTTCCTACGGCGGCGATGAGCACATCTTCGCCGAAGTCGCTGAGTCCATGTCGCTGGAGGCTTTCTTCAAGGGCCTCTTCGTCACCAATGCGGTGCGCGACGCCAGGATCAAGGGCGTGACCGAGATCTGTCCGGCCAACGCATCCTATCAGGTCAAGTTCGATCCGGATCAGATCAAGCCCGATGACTTGCTCGCCGAGCTGAAGCAGCTCGATTCCGCATCCGAAACATCCGCACCGGTCATCAAGACGCGGATCATCGAAATCCCCGTGCTCTACAATGATCCCTGGACGCACGAGACCTTGATGCGTTTCCGCGAACGCCATCAGGATCCGAACGGCACCGATCTCGAATACGCGGCACGCATCAACGGACTCGACGGCGTCGATGCGTTCATCGAGGCGCATTCGAGCGCGCCCTGGTTCGTCTCGATGGTCGGCTTCGTCGCCGGCCTGCCGTTCCTCTATCAGATGGTGGAGCGCCAGCGGCAGATCCAGGCTCCGAAGTATCTGCGCCCACGCACGGACACGCCGAAGCTCACCGTCGGACACGGCGGATGCTTCAGCTGCATTTACTCGGTACGCGGCGCCGGCGGCTACCAGATGTTCGGCATCACGCCAATGCCGATCTACGATCCCAACCAGAAGATCAGCTACCTGCGCGACTTCATGTGCCTGTTCAAGCCGGGCGACATCGTGAAATGGAAACCGATCGACCGACCGGCCTACGACGCTGCGGTGGCCGACGTCGACGCGGGCCGTTTCGCGCCAATCATCCGCGATGTCTCGTTCTCGCTGACCGAGTTCAACAACGACATCGACGCCTACAATCGCAAGCTCGAGGGGGTTCTCCATGGCCATTAAAGTCTTGAAGCCCGGCCTTGCCACAACCGTGCAAGATCTGGGACGCCCCGGCTACTATCACATTGGCATCCCGCTCTCCGGCGGCATGGATCGTCACGCGCTTGTCGCTGCAAACCTGCTGGTCGGCAACGAGGAAGGCGCTGCGGTCCTCGAGGCCGTCTTCATGGGGCCCGAGCTCGAATTCACCGATGACGCCCTGGTCGCGATCACCGGAGCCGAGCTACCGCCGAAGCTCGATGGCGAACCACGCGAGACCTGGACGAGCTTCAAGGTGAAGCGCGGCCAAAGGCTCTCCTTCGATTTCCTCAGGCAGGGCGCACGCGGCTATATTGCAATCGCCGGTGGCATCGACGTGCCGCTTGTTCTGGGCTCGCGTTCCACCTATGCGCTGGGCGCACTTGGCGGCTTCAAAGGCCGGAAGCTCGAGGCGGGTGACGAACTTCCCATCGGCAAGTCCTATGCATCCGTCAAGGATGGCCGCACGGTCGCGAAAGATCTGCGAGGCCTGCCGGCAGCAATGCCAACCGAATTGCGCATGATGCCCGGGCTTTACTGGCACCGCATTACCGAGACGGCCGGCGTTGGGTTTTTCGACGACACCTGGAAGGTGGCACCGGAAGCTGACCGGATCGGCTATCGCTTCAAGGGCGGCAAGCCTCTCGCATTCGTGCCGCGCGAGCCGCCCTTCGGGGCGGGTTCCGATCCGTCGAACATCACCGATGCGTGCTATCCCTACGGCTCGATCCAGGTTCCCGGCGGCACTGAGCCGATCGTGCTGCATCGTGACGCGGTCTCAGGCGGCGGCTATTTCATGGTCGGCACGGTCATCGCAGCAGACATGGATTTGATCGGCCAGCTCCAGCCCAACACACAGGTGAAGTTCGTCAAGGTCGGGATGGATGAAGCCCTTGCGGCACGCAAGAGCCGGGCCGAATTGTTAGGCAGGCTTCGCAGCACTTTGGCGTAACCGCCTTTGCAACCCGGCGCCGAAGGTCGCGCGGTAGCTGGTTGCACCTGGGCTGCCAAGGGCCGAAGCGAAGGCGTCTGGTCGCTCGGACCGCGCGCCGTTCCACGCATTCTATTCCTCAGGTTGTTCATCCTCCCGTTAGGCACGAGAGTTGCACTGAAAAGCTTGCGCTCAAAAACAGCGCTCAACCACTGCTCGTGCGTTAGGCAAAACTAAAATATCGGATCGACCACGATGTCCGTTTCTCTGAAACAAATCCGCTATTTCGTCGCCGCAGCCGAAACTGGACGTATCAGCCAGGCAGCCATCGACCTGAATGTCTCGCAATCCGCGGTTACCGCCGCGATCCAGCAACTCGAGGCCACTGTCTGCGCCCGCCTGCTCGAACGTACGCCGACCGGGGTAACCGTCACCATGGAGGGTAGCCGGTTCCTGTCGCAGGGACGCCAGATCCTTGCTTCAGTCGCCGAAGCCGTGCGCGGGACGCACATATCCGCCGGCCCGCTGTTCGGCACGGTTCGCATCGGCGTCACCTATACCGTATCCGGCTATTTCCTGCCGCGCCATCAAATGCGTTTCCAGGCAAGTTTTCCCGGGATCACGGTGGAGCTGTTCGAAGCGCCGCGGGACGTACTCGAACGTGCCGTCGTCGACGGTGCGCTCGATCTCGCGGTTATGCTGGTATCGAACCTGCACAACAACGCCATGCTTGCGAGCGAGACGTTGTTGCGGTCGCCGCGCCGGTTGTGGCTGGCTCCCGATCATCCGTTGACGCGCGCCGAGCGGGTCCATCTTGCTGAGATCGCGACCTACCCTTACGTCATGCTCACCGTCGACGAGGCCAAGCACACGTCGATGCGCTACTGGAACGCATTGTCGCTCGAACCGAAAACGATCTTCCGCACCTCCTCCGTCGAAGCCGTCCGATCCATGGTTGCGGGCGGAATGGGCATCACCATCCTGTCCGATCTCGTCTACCGGCCCTGGTCGCTCGAGGGACAGCGGATCGAGACCCGCGTCATCGAGAACGAAGTGCCCAGCATGGACGTTGGACTGGCCTGGCGCCGCGACACCCAGTTTTCCGAGGCCGCGAAGGCGTATCGCGACTTCATGCGCTTTGCCGTGGCGGGAGTCGGTCCGGCACGTCCCCCGGTCGGCAGCGACCACCGGCAACGATCGGACGAGGCCATCGAAATCTGAGATACCGTCGCCCGTTTAATTCGATTTGACGCCGTCGGCGTAGTCCTCGCCAAGCTTGGAAAAATCATGGCCGTCGGCGGCAGTGAAAGAGAAGGCCCGAACGGGCAATAGCAGGGACGGAGTGCGGCATGCAGGCCACCTACGCGACCAGCGATGTTCCCTCGCAAAATCGGCGGCATTTCTGGCAGGACATCGTCTCCAAGACCTACTTCCCGCTCGATCTCGTCTTTCCGGGCGGCCGCGACTTCCACGCGAGCCTGGGCGCCTGGTCCATGGGCCCCCTCTCGGTATCCCGCAATGTCTCGAATGGCCTGCTCTACAGGCGCCGCGAACGGCACCTCGTGAACGAGCGGGAAGAATGCTTTCTCATCACGGTCCCCGAGCTCGCCGAAATCCGCTTCGAGCAGGACGGCAAGGACGTGCGGTGCCAGCCGGGCGCTTTCGTGATCGAGCGAAGCCATTTGCCCTATGAATTCAGCCATCATGATCCGGCGGCGCTCTGGGTGCTCAAGGTTCCAAGCGCCGTCCTGCGGGCCCGGATATCCCGTCCCGAGCGCCTTGCGACGCTGCAGTTCGACGCCAGCCGCAGCGTGGGCGCGCTTTTCGTCGACACGCTGCGGCTTGCCGGCGAACGCATCGCCGACATGGACGACGCGGCCCGAGCCGTAATGGGCAAGCATCTCATCGATCTGCTCGCGATGGTGATCGAGGCCGACGACCGCGTGCTGGTGGGCCATTCCTCCTCCGTTCGCAACGGCCATCTCCATCGCTGCGAACAGTTCATTCGCACACACCTCGGCGACATGCGGCTCACGCCACAAACGGTCGCGGACGGCTGTGGCATCTCGCTCAGATATCTGCATCAGATCTTTGAGGGAGAAGGTGTCACCGTTTGCACCCATATCAGGAACCAACGGCTGTCGATGTCAGACGCCATGCTGCGTGATCCCGGCTGCCGCAAGAGCATCTCGGAAATCGCCTACCAATGGGGTTTTGGCGACCAGGCGCAGTTCAGCCGGAATTACCGCAGCCGGTTCGGCTGCACCCCGAGCGAAGCCCGCGCCGCTGCGCGCGGAGGCGATCCCCGATGACGCATCCCGGCGCCGCTACCTGACCGATTCCCAGGCATCCAGCGGTCGATCCCGGCGAACCGATCGTTCGCGCTCTCTCGCACAAATCTTCCTGCGCTCAGCGTCAAGAAGTGATGCCGCCGATCTGCCTATGATCCGGCGCAGCATATTTGATGAGGCAGGCGCATGGTGCAGAACCTTCGTGTGGCCGTCGACGTCGGCGGAACCTTTACCGACATCTGCATCATGGACGAAGCGACCGGCCTCATCCGCATCGAGAAGACGGCGTCGACGCCCGATCCCATCGACGGGATCATGGGCGGCGTATCCAAGGCCGGCGTTGACCTCGCCGAAGTGGCACTGTTCTCCCACGGCACGACGGTTGCGACCAACGCCCTGATCACGCGCCGCCTGCCGCGCACCGCGGTGGTCACGACCAAGGGCTTTCGCGACGTCATCGAAATCCGGCGCGCCAACAAGGAAGACCTCTGGGATACCTACAAGGACGTCGTCAAGCCTTACGTTCCGCGGCGCGACCGCCTCACCGTGCCGGAGCGGGTCGACGCTGCCGGAACCGTGATCGAGCCGCTCGATGTCGAGGCGGCACGCAACGTCGCACGCATTCTCAAGCGCCGAGGCGTTGCGGCCATCGCGGTCTGTTTCATGAACGCCTATCTCAACGGGGCAAACGAGCGCGCCATGCGCGATATCCTCGTCGAGGAGATGCCCGATATCCCGGTCTCGGTCTCCTCGCAGGTGCTCCCCGAAATCTTCGAGCACGAACGATTCTCGACCACCGTCGCCAACGCCGTCGTGAGCCCGGTCGTGGTCAGTTACACGAGCCGGCTCGGCGATCGGCTCGCCGAAGAAGGCTACACCCGCGATCTCCTGCTGCTGCACACCGGAGGTGGCGTCATGACGCCGGCCAGCGTCAAGGACTTCGCCGCGCGTCTGGCTGGTTCCGGAATCGCCGCCGGTGCCATCGCCAGCCGCTACATCGCCGGGCTCTGCGGCTTTCCCAACTCGATCGGCCTCGACATGGGCGGCACGTCGACCGACGTCTCGCTGGCCTATGAAGGGCAGTCACGCATCACCAAGGACTGGTACATCGAGTTCGGCTATCCTATCCGCTTTGCGTCCATCGAGGTCCTCACCATCGGTGCCGGCGGCGGATCGCTGGCCTGGACCGACTCGGCCGGCTCCCTGCGCAACGGCCCGCAGTCGGCCGGCGCCTTTCCGGGTCCCGCCTGTTACAGCAACGGCAACACGCAGCCCACCAATACGGACGCCAACGTCACGCTGGGCCGGCTCGGCACGAATCTCGCCGGCGGCAAGGTGACGCTCGATCCCGCGCTGGCGCGCCAGGCGGTCGAGGACGGCGTCGCAAAGCCGTTCGGTCTCGGCTTGCAAGAGGCTGCCGACGCGATCGTCAAGGTTGCCAACGCCAACATGTCGGACGCGGTCCGGCTGATCTCGATCAGCCGCGGCTACGACCCGCGCGACTTTGCCCTGGTGGCGTTCGGCGGCGCAGGTGCACTGCACGGCGTCGATGTCGCCCGCGAACTGGCGATCCCGGTCGTGATCGTGCCGCCCAATCCCGGCGTAACCTCGGCGCTCGGCTGTCTCCTGGTCGATATGCAGCACGATTTCTCCCAGAGCTGCATGGTCGGCGCCGATGAGGCCGATGCCGCAGACATCGAGGCGCAGTTCGCGGCGCTGGAAAAGGACGCACTCGCCCGGCTTAGCCACGAAGGCATCGCGTCACAGGATATCGTGCTGCAGCGATCGATCGACATGATGTATCGTGGCCAGTGGCGCTCGCTCGCGGTACACGCGCCCAGTCCAATCGGCGCGATCACCGACCTCGTCCAGAGTTTCCACGCCGAGCACAAGCGTGAATACAATTTCCGCCGCGACAGCGCCCCGGTCAGCTTCTTCCGTCTCAATCTGAAGGCCGTGGGCGTCGTCCCCAAGGCCGAGTTCGCCGTCCACGAACCAACCGGTGTGATCCCTGAGCCGGTCGGACGCCGCAGGGTGTGGTTCGGCGGCAGCGGGTTGGACACGCCCGTCTACGAGCGCAACGACCTGCCGTGCGGCTTCTCCTTTCGAGGCCCCGCGATCGTCGAGCAGGTCGACGCGACGACCGTCGTGCCGCCGGGCGCGAGCGCCGAGGTCGACAAATATCTCAACATCATCATTCGCGTGAAGGAGTGAACCATGGCCGGAGATCTCCCGCTCGACCCCGTGACCTTCGAGGTGCTCAAGAATTCCTTCATTACCAGCGTCGACCAGATGGGCGAGCAGGTGCTCCGGACCTGCTACTCGTTCGTCATCTACAACCGCGATTTCTCCAGTGCCCTGCACGACGCCCACGGCGAATGCGCCGCGCAGGGCAACCAGGACATCGCGGTCCATGTCGGCACCCTGCATTTCACCTGCAAGGACGTCGTGCGTTTCTTCGGCGACGATATGCATGAGGGCGACGTCTTCGCCATCAACGACCCCTACGCCGGCGGCACGCACTTCCCGGATGTACGGCTGATCCGGCCGATCTTCGCCGACGGCAAGATCATCGCTTTCAGCCAGTCCAACGGCCACTGGTCGGATGTCGGCGGCAGCGTGCCGGGATCGTTCGACGTCGCCGCCCGCGAAATGTTCCGAGAGGGCCTGCGCATCACACCGATCCGCCTGTTCGACAAGGGCCGCTTCTGCAAGGACGTCGCGCATCTGATCGCCTCCAACACCCGCGATCCGGCGTCGATCATCGGCGACATCCAGGCCCAATCCCAGGCCACCCAGGTCTGCGAACGCGAGATCCTGCGTCTCGTCAACAAATATGGCCGCGACACGGTCGAGACCGGCCTTGCTGCCGTGCAGGACTATGTCGAACGTTCCGTACGGCAGCGTATCGCGGCGCTACCCGACGGCGAATGGGAGACAGTCGACTTCATCGACCGCGATCCTGCCGGCGGCGAAGGCATGATCCCGATACGCATCAAGCTGACGATCAGGGGCGACCGCGCCATCTACGACTTCACCGGTAGCCATCCGACCATCAGCTCGATCTACAACTCGGCGTTCGGTACGACCTTCTCCGCCGTCGCGGCCGGAATGAAGACGTTCTTCCCGGATCTCCCGCTCAATTCGGGCTTCTACCGCTGCTTCGAGATCATCGCGCCGGAGGGATCGATCGTCGATGCCAAATGGCCGATCGCGGTCACCGGCTTCCTGATGCCGTTCGAGAAGATCATGAACTCGATCTACGAGATGTGGTCGAAGCTGATGCCGGAGCGCGCGCTCGCCTGCGCCTTCAATCTCGAATATTTGCTCACCGGGGGGCTCGACGCCAGAAGCTCCGACAAGCCCATCTTCATGTTCTACGACTGGCTGCCGGGCGGCTGGGGCGGACGCAACGGCAAGGATGGCAGCAATGTCACGACGGCTTGCTTCGGCACCGGCCTGATGTCGCAACCCGTCGAAGGCCAGGAGCGCGCCAATCCGATCCTGACCACGGAATGTGAAATCCTCAAGGACTCGCCAGGCCCTGGAAAATGGCGCGGCGGCGCCGGTGTCGTGAAAACCTCCCGCATGCTCCAGGCGGAGAAGACCGTGATCTCCTATATCTGCGACCGCGAGCGCGCCGTCGTGTGGGGCATCGAAGGTGGCTTGCCGTCCATGCCGCACGGGCTGACGTTGACCCGCGCCGACGGCAAAGGCGAAGAGCGACTCGGCTCCATCTTCTCGGATGTCCCGATCGGTGAAGGCGATATCTTCTCACGCCCGACCGCCGGCGGCGGCGGGTTCGGCGATCCGCTCGAACGCGACCCGGCCCTCGTGATCGAAGACATCAAGGACGACTACGTCTCGGTGGAACGCGCCGCCAAGGACTATGGCGTTGTGGTGCGTACAGTCGATGCCGAACTCTGCGAATATGAGGTCGACAGCGCCGCGACCGCGGCGCTTCGCGCCAAAATCAGGGCCGAGCGTGTCGCAAATGTGCGGCTCGACCCTGAGATCGTGGCCGAGAACTATCGCAGCGGAGCCATCGACGCGTTCGACGTGATCCGCCAGTACGCCGTGATCCTCGACTGGGGCACTGGAGCCCTCCTTCCGCAATCCACAAGCCAGTTCCGCGAGGTTTTCGAGCGTCGCTCGGTGGCGAAATGGAGCACAGGCTGACCGATCGAACCGGGAGCGCCGACGCCATGGAGACGTTCGCTTCAGGATCCGTCTATGTCGCGCCATCGCTGATGGCCGCGCTCGATGCACTCGACGAAGGCGGCTCTGAAGCCGCGCCCTTCGCCGGTGGTACCTGGATCATGCGCGCTCCGATCCGGCATGAGCCGCTCAAGTCGCGCTACGTCGCAATCGGGAAACTTCCGGAACTCCACGCGATCAAGGTCGATGCTGATGTGGTCGAGGTCGGCGCGGCGGTCACGCACGCCGCATTGGCCGCATCACTGGCGGACCTTGCGGAGTTTGACGTGCTCACGACCGCGGCCGGCCGTTCCGCCAACCCGGCCATCCGGACGATGGCAACCGTTGGCGGCAACCTCGCAACAGCCGCGTTCGCCGCGGCCGATTGCGTGCCCGCGCTGCTCTGCCTCGATGCCGAAGTCGAGATCGCGAGCCGAACTGGGCGGGAGCGAACCGGCCTGGAGCAGTTCCTGACGATGAGATCGACACTTGCGCCCGGGCGGCTGCTGCAGCGGATCATCGTGCCCCGGCGCAGGCGCAAGACCGTTCACGTCCGCCTGCCGCTGCGGCAGGCCGGAGACTATCCAACGGCCATCGTCAGTCTCGCCGTGAGCCTTGACGATGCCGGGCACGTTCAGACCGCATGTGTCGCCGTCGGTTCAGTTGAGCCGGTCGCGCGCCGATGGCACCGCCTCGAGGCCGCGCTCGCCGGGCGTCCGTTGAACGCGGCGAGGGCTGCGGAAGCCGCGGCCGCATTGGCGGATGAATTTACAGGCCGCGACGGTGCCGACGTGCCCGGCTGGTACCGGGTGCGCGTGCTATCCGGCCTCGTCCGCCGTGCAGTCGCCGCGCTTGGCTCTTGAACGGTCGGGGATGAACATGCGCCTCAGCCTGACAGTCAACGGTGATCACCTCACCTCAGGTGCCGAGCCCGTCACGCCTCTCGTCGACGTCCTGCGCGAGGAGTTTTATCTGACAGGAGCCAAGCCGGTGTGTCGCGAGGGCTTTTGCGGCGCCTGCATGGTGTTGATCGACGGCAATCCCACACCGTCGTGCCTGATGCCGGTCGCCCTCGGCCAGGGCTGCGATATCCGCACCGTCGAGGGCCTGACCGCAAACGGCGGGTTGAACCCGATCCAGGTAGCGTTGGAGGCCTGCGATGCCGTCCAATGCGGTATGTGCTTTCCCGGCATGGTGGTGAGCTTGACGCATCTCCTGACGATCCGCCCCGCCGCAACGCGCGACGACATTCGTGCCGCTCTCACTGGCAACGTGTGCCGTTGCACAGGATACGAACGCATCATCGAAGCCGCACTGCTGGCGCTTGCGACGAAATGACGGGAGAGGCAAACGTGTCCGACGCTTCCGCAATCATGAATTTCGCGCGGCGCGACGCGGCGGACAAGCTGCGCGGCCGCACGCGCTACACTATCGATCGTTACCTGCCCGGCATGCTGCACGCGGCGATATTCCGCGCCAGTGTGCCGTCGGGCCGGATCGTGCGCCTCGACATCACCAGGGCTGCCCGCATGCCCGGTGTGCGCGCCATCGTGACCGCTGCGGATGCGACCGGCATGATCGGAATTGGCATCGCGGACCACCCGCTCTTTGCCCGTGACGTGATCCGCTATGACGGCGAGCCGATCGCCGCGATCGCGGCGGACACGCTGATGCAGGCTCACGCCGCGCTTGCGGCCATTGACGTCGAGATCGAGCCGCTGCCCGTTGTCCTCACGATGGCGGATGCGCTTGCTGTGGACGCTCCGCTCGTGCATCCCGATTGGCGCAACTACGAAGTTCTGCTCGAAGGCGGTGCCCGCGGGGGCAACGTCGCCTGGGAGGCGACCGTTGTTCGCGGCGACGTCGACGCCGCCTTTGCCCGGCCCGATGTCGAAATCATCGAAAGCTCCTTCCGGGTTGGTCGTCAGAACCATGTCGCCTTCGAGCCGCGCGCGGCGGTCGCAAGTTATGAAGACGGACGCTTCCACATCGAGACGTCCACCCAGGTGCCCTGGACCATCCGCAACGCAACTGCGCGCCTGCTGGGCGTGCCAGCCTCCCAGGTTCGCGTCACCGTACCGCCGGTCGGCGGTGGCTTCGGCCTCAAATTCGATCTCGCGATCGAGCCGTTTGCCGCCTTGCTTGCACGGGCGAGCGGACGGCCGGTCCGGCTGGTCAACTCGCGCGAGGAGGAGATGCTTACCTGCCTCTTTCGCGAAAACGCCGAAATCCGCATACGCTCGGCGGTGACGCGCGATGGCAAGATCGCCGGACGCGAGGCCGTCGTCCTGATGGATTGCGGCGCCTATGGTGGCGAACAGGTTTTCCTGACCACGATGACCGCGCACACGCTCGGGGGGAATTATTGCCTTGGCGCGGTACGGCTGGTCTCGCGCGCGGTCTATACCAACACCGCCCCGAACGGCGCTTTCCGCGCCTGCAACGGCGTCTACAATACTTTTGCGCTCGAGCGGCATACCGACGAAATCGCAGCCAGGATCGGCATGGATCCCCTCGCCTTCCGCCGCCGCAACGTGCTCGGCGACGGCGATCTCGGCGCCACCGGCCAGGTGTTCGAGGGCGACGTGCTGGGACCGATGCTTGACCGGATGGATACGATGCGGAATGCCGCAACAAAGCCGCCAGCGCGTGCCGATGGCCGGCTCCATGGACGCGCGACCGTTGTCGGCACATGGTTCGTCTTTGTCGGTCCTTCGGCCGCGACCGTGAACATGAATGCCGACGGGACGGCAACGCTGGTGACATCGGGCGTCGAGATCGGCTCGGGCTCCATGATGCAGGCTCTGCCTCAGATCGTGGCCGGCATGCTTGGCCTCAGCCCTCACGATGTGATCGTCCGCGCAGCCGACACGGATGCCGCCGGCTACGATGTCGGTGTCGGAGGCGGCCGAACCACTGTTTCGCTCGGTGCAGCCAGCCTGTCGGCGGCGCAAGAGGTGCGCACGAAGTTGCTGAAGGTCGCCTCCGAGATGATCGAGGCCGCGCCCGAGGATCTTGTGATGCGCTCTGGCCGAATTGAGATTGCTGGAGCGCCCGGCTCCGGTCGCCTGATCTCCGAAGTTGCGACGCGCGCCCAGGCGCAGATCGGCCCGATCTCCGGCACTGGCGCCTTCACAGGAGCCGGCGTGCCCGCGATGCCCGGCTGCGTAGCCGGCCATTTCATCGACGCGATCGACATCCCCGTCTTCGCCGTCCATGATTGCGAGGTCGCCGTCGACACCGAGACAGGACACGTCGAGGTGTTGAGTTATCGCGTCGTCCAGGACGTTGGTCGCGCGCTGAACGCGCGCGCGATCCATGGCCAGATCCAGGGCGGCGTGGTTCAGGGATTGGGTTATGCCCTGCATGAGGAAGTGACGATCGGCAGCAACGGCCGCGTCCGTCAAAATGGCTTCGAGAGCTACCGCGTGCCGCTGGCCCTCGATGTCGTGCCAGTCGAGATCGAACTGTACGAAGGCGCGCCGTCGATCGGACCGCTGGGGACGAAGGGCGCCGGCGAAGTTCCGATCCTGAATGTCGCAGCCGCCGTCGCATGTGCCGTCGCTAATGCAACCGGAAAGCCGGTCGAAGAACTGCCATTGACTCCGCCGCGGGTGCTCGAGCTTCTCGTCGACCGAAAGCCAGCCCTCTCCCTGCGCCACATTGCCGAGGCCTGGACAAACAATCTGCTGCGCCCGCACGGCGCTGGCGGGTCGAATTGAACGACCAAGAAGCGCAAGACCCGGCTTGGATTTTCTGCCCTAAGACGAGCGCGTAAGTGACCGCATTATCAGGAGGAGACAGCGACGTGGATGATTTATGACATTGTCCACGCGATGCGTGACGGGACGATCCGTTTCATGATGTTCGATGCCTACCTGATCGACATCCCTTCTCTTTCCTCGTCGGTCAGCCTCTTCTTCTGATCCTCGCTCAAACTTCCGCTGCCGACGACCTAAAACACGCTGTTCGGATCATAGCTCTGTCGCTCCTCGGGCTGGCGACGCTTGGGCGCATCGTCCGAGGACGGTTAAATAGCGGTCCGGCAGGCCCCGCGCCCTCCCTACACTGCAAGTAGAAAAGAAATCTCTCAGCCACCGACGCCCGACCTCGCCGCGCGTGGCGGCAGACCTTCTCGGCCCTGCCTGCAACCCTGATCCGCACGATAATGTCATGACCCGGTCCTCGCTCCTGCTCCGTCTCCATCCTGCGCCAGGTATTCAGGGCCAGCCTCATGGAACCATTCCCTCGCGAACCTATTGGCTCACTGACATCATTACTTTTGGAGAAATTTCATGAAAGCTCTCACAATCATTCTGGCGGCCACGGCGAGCACGTTTGTTGCGGCCGCCGCATCAGCCGCACCGCTTTCCGCCAATGCAACAGTTGGACCGGAGAGCCACCTACAGAACGTTCGCATGGTCTGCAACGAGGACGGTCGCTGCTGGCGCCAGCGTGGCGAACGCCGCGTCATCATTCGCGACGAGCGTGATTCTTACGGATATGCGCCCCGCGACCGCTACATCGAACGGCGCGGCTATGAGGACCGTGGCGGCATCGGCTTCAGCGCTCCCGGCGTGAGCGTCGGGATCGGAAGCGAGCGCTACTGAAAGACGAAGAAATACCCCGGAAAGATGGCCGCGGAGCAATCCGCGGCTTCTTCATTGGGACCCATCCTCGAATGGAAAAGATCGAATGCGTCCAGAGTCGAAGTGATCGACTCGATACCACCGACCAGACCCAACTGACATGCCACGGGACCTATGAACCGCAGGCGCATGCTTCAGGCATCCACCGCCCGCTGCATTGATGGGAACTTCGCTCATGACAGGAATTCAGGCGCAGACCCCGGTGGCACGCAACGACCTGACGAACGGCCTCAGTGCGTGAGCCGTGGCTTACCTGCATACGTGCCCCGGGATGCTACTCCGTCGGCGAAGTCCTAGCTCGCCATTCGCTGCGCAAGGCTACGGTAGAACGCCGTCTCGAAGCTCATGTAGCCGATGAACGACGTCGGATCGCCAAACGGGAGAATTTGGGTGGCCCAGAATCCGCCGAAGCCATTCTGCCGGTCGATCCAATAGAACAGGTTCGCAAGACCCGCCCAGCCCAGCGCGCCGGCCGGACGCCCGGTGGGAGCCTCCTCGTCGTTGATCATGAAGCTGAGCGCCCAGGACTTTGATTGGCCTGGGAAAAACTCCGCATCGTTGCATAACGACGGAATCACGCCGGTGATCGCCGTAACCTTCTTGTCGCCCAGATGGTTTTTTTCCGCCATCTGCACCGTCTCCGCCTTCAGTACGCGGCCGTACTCACCCGCTCCGTCGTTCAGCCACATCCGGATGAAGCGCATGTAATCGCCGACCGTGCCGTACAGGCCGTGACCGCCCATATGCACCTCGGGCTGGGCCGGAAGCTCGAAATCCATCGGCGTCAGCGAACCGTCGGCGCCGCGCGCATGAATCCCGGCCAGTCTGCCGCGCATCGCTTCAGTGAGCTCGAATGTCATGTCCTTGATTCCAAGCGGCTCGAAAATCCGTGCCTTGAACACATCGCCAAGCCGGTACCCCGTCACGGCCTCGACGATCTGACCGCACCAATCGAGGTTCGTCCCGTAGTCCCATCGCTCGCCCGGATCGAACAGCAGCGGCGTCATCAGGCAGGCCTTACTTGCCGTGATCACGCTGGGCTGGCCCCGCTCCTGCGCGAGGCGGTTGTAAGTATGGTTGATGAAGTCGTAGCTAAGCCCCGCCGTATGCGTCATCAGCATCCGCGTCGTGATGTCGCGCTTCGGGGCGCGCAGGATCGGATCGCCTGCGGCGTCGAAGCCCTCGATCACCTGGAGCTTGCCGATGTCAGGCGCGTAGCGCTTGGCCGGCGTGTCGAGATCGAGCTTGCCCTGCTCGACGAGCTGCAGCACGGCCGTACCGGTGATGGCCTTTGTGGTGGAGAAGATCGCGAAAATGCTGTCTGTCGTCATGTCCTCCGGACGGCCGAGCCGGCGTTTTCCGGCTGCGCCTTGATAGATGGTGCGATGGCGGTCTGTCACCATGGCGACGACCCCGGGCACGCGCGGCGTCGACGTCACGACATCATCGAGAACGGCATCTGCCGCAGCGCTGAAATTGGTGCTCATGTGCTTGCTCCGGTCTGCTTTCATTCTGCTCTCATGGTCATGCGCTTCGTGCGAGCTCAATGCATGGCGAAGCCAGGGTAACCGTTGGCCGCGACCTCATCGCATTTCTGGCGATAGGCACCGACGCCGCCGCAATAGGACAGAACGCGGCGCGGCTTGCCCGCGACGTTGGACCCCAAGTACCAGGAGTTGGTCTTCGCGATCAGCGTCGCATTGGCGATCTCGTCGTGGTGCGCCACCCAGCCGTCCTCGGCGTCTTTCGTCGGCTCGACCACGCGCAGATTCTTCTCGCGCATGTAACCGATGCAGCCATCGATCCATTCGACCTGCTGTTGGAGACAAGTCGTCATGTTGCAAAGCGCGGCCGATGGTGCAAGCGGCACGGCCGTCGTGAAGAGGTTGGGATAACCATGGACCTGCAAGCCCATCATGGTGCGGATGTCCTTGCTCCAATCTTCCTTCAGCGATCGTCCATCGCAGCCCCTGATGTCGATGCGCGTCAAGGCGCCCGTGCCGGCGTCAAAGCCGGTCGCCAGGATGATGACGTCGAGTTCGTGTCGCGTACCGTCAGCAGTCTGAATGCCTGTGGGCGTCACGCTTTCGATCGGATTGTTCTTGACGCTGACGATCTCGACATTGGGCCGATGGAAGGTCTCGAGGAAATTCTGCTCGAGCGGCACCCGATGCGTCCCGAAACCATACTCGGTCGGGATCAACGCCTCGCAAAGCTCCGGGTCCTTGAGCCGATCGCGCATCTTCCCGCGCACGAATTCGGAGATCTCGGCGTTGACGACCGGATCGAAGAACAGTTCGCCGAAAGAAGAGATCCAGAGCTTCAGCGAGCCGTCGTTCCAGCAATCCTCGATCACGGCCCGGCGGCGCTCCGGCGTGAGGTCTGCCCAGGCGTGCTCGAAATCATATTCGAAGCCGGTGAAGGTGCGCGGCAGGCGCTCGGTGAACGACTCGAATTTCGCTTTGTAAGCGTCGACCTCGGCAGGGCCATATTTGGGATTCTTCATCGGGATGATGTATTGCGGCGTGCGGACGAACACCTTGAGATGACCGACCTCGCCGGCGATGGTCTGGATGACCTGGATGCCGGTCGCGCCGTTCCCGATGACGCCGACACGTTTGCCGGCAAGATCGACTGGCTGCTTCGGCCAGCGCGCCGTATGAAACAACTGTCCCTTGAATGTCTCCTGGCCCGGAAACGACACGTACGGCGCCGATAGCATGCCGCAGCACGTCACCAGGAACTGGGCATCGATCGTTTCTCCTTGGTCGGTCATGACCAGCCAGCGCTGCGTCGTCTCATCGAAATGAGCGCTCCTGACGGCAGTGTCGAACTGGATGTCCCTGCGAAGCTCGAGGCGGTCGGCGACGTAGTTCAGCCAGCGTTCTATTTCCGGCTGGCCCGGGAATTTCTCGCTCCAGCTCCATCCCTTATAGAGCTCCTCTGAGAACAGGTATTGATAGATGTAGGCTTCCGAATCGAACCGCGCGCCGGGATAGCGATTCCAATACCAGGTGCCGCCGACCCCTGAGGCCGCATCGATCGCCCTGACATTCAGTCCCTGCTTGCGCAGGCGATAGAGCGCATAGAGGCCGGCGACGCCGGCTCCGATCACGACGGCATCGAGCCTCGTCCTCGCATGCGCACCATTGCTTCCGTTGGATTTGGTTTCGACTTTCGTCATTTTTTGTCTCTTCTCCTGCGTTTCCTGAGCGCGCACGACCTTGCCCGTCCGTTGTGTCATCGGACGGTGCTGCAGTGCGTCATTGTCAGTCCCGGCATCGTGATTGGGCGGATGCGTTCGGCCCGCGCCTCGCCTCCGCTTCGCTTTCACGCCTGTCTGGACGTGAGAAAAGCTAGGCGGAGACGGGCCGCTTGGGCTTGAATGAAATTGACAATCCTTTGGACGTAGCCCGAGGACGCCCGCAGGGCGCGCTCAAGCGGCGCCAGCAGATCGCTTGGCAAATGACAAAACCGGCTTATGCTGCTTCGCGCCTGTTCGGCCAATGAGAAGCAGAAGCGGTAAGCCGCGCCCGACATTCCAGGGAGGGAGGCCTGCGCGATGGGCCAATTGATCACGGTAGAGGAGCTGCCGCGTTACGCTCCTGGCGAATTAAAGTTGGACAGCCAGGAGGTCGGCAAAGCCGACTTTCGGCTGCGCGTCTTTCGCTATGCGCCGTCGGACATCTGGGTGCCTCCGTCCGAGAACTATTTGATTGTCGTGTATCGCGACGGCAGGACGGCGATGAATCGCCGCGTGACCGGCGCGTGGAAACAGGACCATGTCGGCCGCGGCGTCACGACGTTGCTCACGCGTGCGGAGGCTTCCAACTGGCGCTGGAGCCACGACATCGAGGTCAGCCATTTCTACATTTCCCCGAATCTGATGGCGAAGACTGCGAGCGAGGCATTTGACCGCGATGCCGAGAGCATCGAACTTCACGACCTGCTCAGGATCGAAGATCCCGTGCTGACCTGGATCAGCGATCGGATGGTCCAGGAAGTGACCGACGGCGGCCCGGGCGGCCGGCTCTGTTACGATGCATTGGCGCTGCAGGCGAGCGTGCACCTCTTGCGAAGATATGCTTCGGTAGAATTCAAGACGCCCTGCTCGCAGGGACGCTTCAGACCAGCGCATGCACGGCTAATCGAAGAGTACATCGAGCAGAACATTTCCAGGAACATCACGCTCGAGGAGTTGGCGAATATCTGTAACTGCACGTCGGTCCAGTTCGCGCGCAAGTTCCACATGCATTACGGCATGAGGCCGCACGCCTATGTCCTGAGCCAGAAGGTTGAGCGCGCCTGCCAATACCTGCGCAGGGATCGGCTGGCACTGAAGGAGATTGCGCTCCTCAGCGGCTTTTCCGATCAGAGTCATCTCAATCGGATCTTCCGCCGCCATATGAACATCACGCCGGCGGAATATCGCAGGCAGGTCGCGCTCAGTTAGCCAAACTGGCGATACGCGAAGCGATTGATAGCATTCTTACTGCTGCTACCACCCACCTGCTGGGACAAAAGGTTAACTTGAGGCGTTGTCCGCGAGGAAAGACCGTCTGAACGTCAGTCGTGCGACAGTCTCGCCACGGCATCCTTCAATCCAACTCCGCTGATGCTTGTTCTCAGCATATCCGTAACCAGCGATGCCACGCCATCGGCAGCACTGTCGATGGCAAGCCCGCCGCTGCGGATGTTGGATATGCAGTTTCGTCTTGAATCGGGCGTGCCCGGCCGCGGCGAGTAGGTCACATAGACCCCGAGACTGTCGGCGGCCGAAAGGCCCGGCCGTTCGCCGATCATCGTGATGGAGATCCTCGCACCGGCGATCTCCGAGACGGGATCGCCGAGTGCGACGCGCGCCTGCGAGGCCAGAACCAGAGGGCCGATCGAAAGTCGCAGCGCCGACAGGCGCTCGACGATCTCCCGCGTCAACGATCCCGCGTTGGTCCCGATCGCGCTTGCAGACAATCCGTCGGCAACGACAATCAGGACGTCATAGTCGGAACGGATGCCGGCGAGGCGCTCGGCCGCTCGCAACGAGAGTTTTCGGCCAAGGTCCGGACGACGGACATAGGTGGCCCGGTCTGGTGCCTGGCTTTCGACCTCGATGATTTCCAGCTCCAAACCCGCCAGGCCGGCTCGCACCGAGAGCCAATCGACCTCCGACCAGACGGCCTGCCTTGCCCGCGCATGATCGAGCAGGAAGGCCTGCGCTGCGGAGGTCGGCAGTCCCGCGCCGAACCGGCCGAGACGCACCCGAGCCTGGGTCATTTTCCGGAGATCGAACGGCACTGCCGGCTTTCGATCAAGCTCGTGCGTCATGTCACCCTCCGAGCAGTCGGGCATCGGCCATATGATCCAGGAGCCGCGGCGGCGCCTCCAGAAGCCGGCCCTCGCCGTCGGTCAGCCCGATGTCGAAGAGCCAGCGCTCGAACTCCGGCGCGGGAGGCCGTTTCAGGATCTCGCGGCAATAGACGGCATCGTGATGTGACAGCGACTGGTAGTTCAGCATCACGTCATCGGCACCTGGGACGGTAATCACGAAATTGACGTTGGCAGAACAGAGAAGCGTGAGCAACGCGTCCATGTCCTCCTGATCGGCATCCGCGTGGTTGGTGTAGCAAACGTCGACACCCATGGGTAAGCCCAGCAGCTTACCGCAGAAATGATCTTCGAGACCTGCGCGGATGATCTGCTTGCCGTTGAAGAGATATTCCGGCCCGATAAATCCAACCACCGTGTTGACGAGCAGCGGATCGAACTCGCGCGCGACGGCGTAGGCGCGGGCTTCCATCGTCTGCTGATCGACGGCGAAGTTCGCATCCGCAGACAGCGCGGCTCCCTGCCCTGTCTCGAAGTACATCAGGTTGGCATGGATCGCCCCGCGGCCAAGCCCACGCACGGCCTCATGAACCTCCTTGAGCAGGGAGAGGCTGACGCCGAATCCTTCATTCGCCTTCTGCGATCCGGCGATCGACTGGAACACCAGATCCACCGGCGCGTTCGCCGCG
This sequence comes from Bradyrhizobium sp. GW821-FHT13H06, assembly GCF_058803975.1. Lineage (NCBI taxonomy): Bacteria > Pseudomonadati > Pseudomonadota > Alphaproteobacteria > Hyphomicrobiales > Nitrobacteraceae > Bradyrhizobium > Bradyrhizobium sp. GW821-FHT13H06. The sequence continues at coordinate 204,252 of NZ_JBXAPN010000004.1, forward strand.
ATCGCTTTCATCGCGGTCGTTACGTGACCGAGGCAGCATGTCTGCGTTGGAATGGACAGGCGGGCGCGGAGCTCATCCAGCAGCGAAACAATGCGGATGTAGTCATCCACCGTATCGGTCGCCGGGTTGACGCCGATCACAGCATCTCCTGATCCCATCAACAGGCCATCGATCGCTGAGGCGGCGATGCCGTAGGAATCATCGGTCGGATGGTTTGGCTGGTTACGTGTCGAAAGCCGCCCCTTCAAGCCGATGGTCGACCGGAAGCGCGTGACCACCTCCCGTTTGGACGCAACCGAAATCAGGTCCTGAAGCCGCATGATCTTGGAGACGGCAGCGACCATCTCGGGCGTCAATCCGGGCGCCACCGCTTCGAGCTGCCGCTGGGACGTGTCGGGCTTGAGCAGCCATTCGCGGAATTCGCCGACCGTCAGCGACGAGACGATCGAGAAGGCGTCTCGATCGTGCCGTTCCATGATCAGGCGCGAAACCTCGTCTGTCTCAGCCGGGATCAGTTCCTCCGCGACGAAAGTCTTCAGCGGCATGTCCGCGAGCGCCATCTGCGCCGCCAGCCGCTCGACAGGGCCGTCCGCGGCGATGCCGGCAAGCTGATCGCCCGAGCGCTCCGGCGTCGCCTTGGCCAGGAGGTCCCTGAGGTCGGCGAAGCGATAGACGGTCCCGTCGATAGTGGTCTTGTACGGCATCCCGTTACTCTCGGATCAGCGCCAGTGCTTCGGCATGAAGCCTCGGCGTGGCGGCCGCAAGTACACGTCCCTCCGATCGGAGCGTCAGCGGGCGCCCTGCCCAATCGGTGATACAGCCCCCCGCCCCCTGCACGACCGGAATCAGTGCCATGTAGTCATGCGGCTGGAGGCCAGTTTCGAGGACGATGTCGCAGTGTCCCGACGCGAGCAAGCCGTAGATGTAGCAGTCGCCGCCGAAACGGCGCACTCGTGCGGCCCTCGAAACCCTCTCGAACGCCTCAGCCTCGCGTCCCGTGAACATGTCCGGCGAAGTCGTGTAGAAGCGCGCCTGTGCGATGCTTTCGCACGCGCTCGTCCGCGCCAATCCGCCGTTGAAGAGAGTCCGGCCCGGTCTTCCAACCCACCGCTCCGCAATGAACGGAATGTCGATCAGGCCGCAGAACGGTTGCTCCTCATGGGTCAGCGCGATCAGCGTGCCAAACAACGGAAAGCCCGTGATGAAGCTCTTGGTGCCGTCGATCGGATCGATGATCCAGGTGAATGCGCCGCCAGGCCGTCGCCCGATCTCTTCACCGATGATGCCGTGCTCGGGGAAGCGCTCCGCTATCCGCTCGCGGAGGCGCAGCTCAACCGTACGGTCGGCAATCGTCACCGGACTGCTGTCCGGCTTCGAGATCACGTCCAGCGGGGTGCGGAAATAGGACAGCACGACGGGCCGGACCAGATCCGCAAGCTCCGCCGCAAAGGACACATATGTGTGGGCGTCGTCGGCCGCGACGGCGGGGACTCCCATCACAGATCCTTCAGGAACAGCGGCCATCGCGGATCGTGGATGATGGATCGGGCCCGCATGTGTTTCCATATTCCGTACTTGTAGAAATCGAAATCGAGCGTCGAAACGCGGTTCTGCACCATGGCCCATGTGCTCCACTTGATGTCCGCCAGCGCCTTGTGGACGATGAAGCGCGCGTGCCACTGCTTTCTGTAAGAGCCGAAATATTCTTCGATGATCTCCTGTTCGATGTCCTCGGAGAAGAAATGCTCGCCGCTCCAGATCGCAAGGTCATAGAGCCTGTCGTTGTTGGAGGCATATTCGAAGTCGATGAGCTTGATCGACCTGTCTTCCCCGATCAGGAAATTCCCGGGCATTGGATCATTGAAGCATGGCACGAGATCCAGTCCGGCCGCTTCGAGTGCCGCGCGGGCCTGCCTGTACTGATGATAGAGCCACACGTGATCTTCCGGCGAGTGGCCGCCGAGTTGCCTCACCTGCTCATAGTGTTCGTCGATCATCTCGAAGACGGTCTTGGTGAGAGGAAGCGGCGGGCCCTCGTGGAAACGGCGATACATCTGCACGACGCTCGCACGAAATGACGGATCGACGCAGTCCCGATGCGTGGAGGCTCGCCTGTCATCCAGAAACTCGGATATTTCGATGTCCAGGTGATCCAGATAGTCGAAGGTCCGGGGGCCGACCGCGATCATCTCCGCCTGCTTGCTGGCCGCACGCGCCGCGCGACGGTCTATGAACATCTCGGTCCCACGCCCGGGAATCTTGACGAAATAGCCTACCCCGTGGCCTTCGACGGCAACCCGGAAATTGGTATTGCTGATGCCGCCCGAGACCGGCCTGTAAGTCAGGCGAGATCCTTTCCAGGCATCCACCTGGACGATGGCCGCCTCCAGCGCGCGCTCGGCTTCGGTCCGACCCGAACCAAGTTGCATCATCATTTCGCCCACCTTCGCTAGAGAGACCGCAACCGCTCTTCGAAGCCGGGGTGCCCGAGCAGCATCCGGCATCGAAGAAATCGCCACGACGCGTATTTCAGGAACTCCAATCCCTGAATCGGCGACCGCACATCCTGCAACAGGCTTCGGAGAGCCCAGTAGAGATCGTCCGCGGCTGCGTAGAGACGGCATCGGCTGAACGCCTTTTCGCTGAGCCGGCCGTCATGCATTTCCAGAAGCGGCTTCATCTGGCTCTCGAACTGATAGAGTTCGTTCATCTGAACCCCGAGCTGATAATAGGGATCGATATCGCCGGCCATGTCGAAGTCGACCAGCATCATGGCGCCGTCCGGACCGAGCATCACATTGGAGGAGTGCGGGTCGCCATGCGCCGGCCTCAAGTCGACACCGGCCGCCGACACCGCATCGCGTATCGAGTTCATCCAGGCCAGCATCCAGCCGAGGTCGCCGGGAAGGACGGCGCTCGTGCTCGAGATCAAGGACCAAAGATGGTCGATGCCATCGAACACGGACCAGGGGCGTCCGAACGTCTGCCCGGCGGCAATCGTCTTCTGCATGACGACGAGCCGCGCCACCGCGTCCTGCTGCATCAGATCATCGATCTTCGCCGTCCTCCAGGCGCTCCCGAGGCGCGTGAACAACACAGCCCTCTCGGCCGGTGCGCGGCCGGCCGGTAGCGGCGAGAACCCCAGTTCGTGAAACCGCTTCGCCGCGGCAAAGGCGATCTCGTCGTCCACCAACTCGGCAATCTCGTCGTTCGCAAGCCGAAGGAAGAACTCCGCCTCCTGGCCGCGCGGTCCGACATCAAAACTGGTCGACTCGACCGCATGATAGGACGGCGAAGCCACAGGAAACGCGGACACTGCGTAAACCGCCCTGGTCGCGTCGACGACCGGCAGATTTCCGATCGCGCGTTCGACCCGCGCTTCCATGGCCGTTTCCGGATAACCCAGCGTTTTCATGCGGCGGCCTCGATCGCTGCGAGGCCTTCGCTCGCCAGCGCATAGAGCATGTCGGCAAGCACCTGGGTCCCGAATGCCTGGTCTTCCGCGCTCGTGAATTCGGTCGGATGGTGGATCACACCGTCACGCGAACGAACCGCAAGAACGACCGAGGGACAGACGGCGGACAGGGCCACCGCATCGTGACCGCCGATCGTATCGAGGTGGCGTGCCGTCTCGCCGAAGCTCGCGGCCGCTCGCTCAGCAAGCGACACCAGTCCTTGCGAGAATCGGCCTGCCTTGCGGCGATCGATCGACCTCACTTCGAATGAAACGCCGGCGTTCGCCGCTGCGGCTTCCATCCGGAGCTTCATCTTGCGTTCGGCTTCGGCCAGAATCTCCGGCGACCCCGAACGCAATTCGATGAACAGAACGGCCTCGGAGGGGACCGTGTTGGGCGAGTTCGGAAACACCTCGAGCCGTCCGACGGAGGTGTGGAGATCGAGGTCATGTTCGCCGGCGATCTGCCTCAAATCCGCAATAAGGTAGGCAGCGCCCAGCACAGCGTCCTTGCGCTGCGCCATTGGCGTCGGACCGGTGTGAGCCTGCCGTCCGAGGAAGGCGACACGATATTTGGTCGCCCCCCAGTACCTGGTGAAGATTCCGAACCGTTCGCCGGCCTCGAAGAGTTCCTTGTCGCCCTCGATGTGAAGCTCGAGCAGGGCGCTCGGCCGCGCCACGTTGTCCGTGCCGGCATACCCGATCGCCGCGAGGGATTCGCGCACGCTGACGCCGCTCCCGTCCTTGCGATCGAGAGCCCATTCGCGCTCGATCGCCCCTGCAAACAAGCTGCTGCCCAGAAGGCTCGGCTGGAAGCGCGCCCCCTCCTCGTTGGTCCAGTTCACGACCTGGAAATTGCAGACGGGCAGCTTCTTTTCCGCCTTCAGCTTTTCCGCCACGGCCAGCACCGCCTCACACGCAGACGCCACGCCGAGCGCGCCGTCGAAGCGGCCGCCGTTCGGCTGGCTGTCGAGGTGAGAACCGACCATGACGACCGGCGCGTTGGCTCCGGCCACCGAGAGTGTACCGAACTGATTGCCGATCACGTCCACCGATTGCGCGAAGCCATTCCTGGCGAACCAGCGGCCGAGCCAGTCGCGGGCCGCCCCGTCCTCGTTCGAAAGAGCGAGCCGCATCATGGACCCGTCGGGGCCGCCGCCGAAGGCCGAGAGTTCATCCATCATGGCCTGAAGGCGCGATGGATCGATGGGAGCGCGGGCGGAGGAGACGTCAGGCATAGATGATGTCCACGTGGGATTTGTTGAACTGCTCGGTGAAGTCCCTGGTCAGGGCCCCACCCGTGATGACGGCATGCACGTCCTGCAGGCCGAAGGTGTGGATCGAGCCGAGACGGCCGAACTTGGAACTGTCCGCGACGATGACCGAACGCTTCGCCTGCGCACGCGCGACGCGGCGGATGATCGCTTCGTCTTCGCCGTAGTCCATGAAGCCGCGTTCGGAATGAACGGCGCTGATCGCGATGATGGCGAGATCGAAGAAGTGCTCCTTCATCGCCGCCACCGTTTCGGGACCGAAAGTTGCCTGATAATCCGGCCGCAGCCGCCCCCCGAGCACGCGGACGCTGGGCGACGATGCGTAGTAGAAATGGGCCGCGACCGCGAGCGAGTTGCTCACGATCGTGAGATCCTTGCGACTATCGAGGTGCTTCAGGCACGCAAGCGCGGTCGTGCCCTCGTCGACGAAGATCTTCATTCCGTCCTTGACCAGGGCCGCCGCCGCCTCGCCAATCCGCCCCTTCTCTCTCGCGCCGACCCGCAGACGGTCGGCGAAGGGCTGGTCGCTTTCCTGGCGGTCGAGCACGGCGCCGCCATAGACGCGGCGAGCGAAACCTTCGGTCTCGAGCTCTCTGAGGTCTCGTCGGATCGATTCCTGGCTGACCTTGAGCTGATCCACCAGATCCTTCACGTGGACCCGCTGATGCTGGCGCAGCAGATCCCGGATCAACTCAAGTCGCTGTTCCGTAAAGCTCATGGACATTCCCTGCATGTCACGGCACTGGCGGCCGCTTTCTGGCACGTGTCCGCTTTCACCACCTGCCTCATACCGCGGTTGGACTCGCTTGGCCGAGGGCACCGGTCGCAGTCGCCGGCAGGACGAGATGGCAGGCGGCGAAATCCTGCCGCGATCGGACCGTGAGGCTCGGCTGGAGCCTGCCGCATTTGTTCAAGGCTTGCGGGCAACGCGATCTGAAACTGCAGCCGTCGGGGATATCGAGGGGGCTCGGCGGTTCTCCTTCCAGCAGGCATTCCTCGGGATTGTAGCGACGCTGCTCGAGCGTCGGCATCGCGCTCAACAGCGCCCTCGTATAGGGATGTCCGGGATCGAAGAACAGGCGCTCGTTGTCGGCGAGTTCGAAGACCTCGCCGAGATACATCACCGCGACCCGATTGCACGCTTTCCTGACCATCGCGAGATCGTGCGAGATGAAGATATAAGTGAGGTCGTACTCCTTCTGCAGCTTGTCGAACAGGTCGAGGAGCTTGAATTGCTCGGCCTGATCCAGCGCCGAAAGCGTTTCGTCCATGATCAGGATTTCCGGCTCGAGCACGAGGGCACGGGCAATGTTGATGCGCTGGCGCTGTCCTGCGCTCAGGCCGAGCGGAAGCTCCTCATAGAGCTCGGCAGGCAGGCCCACCTCTGCCATGACCTTGAGGACGCGCTCGCGGATCGCGGCCTTGTCGCGCCTGCCATGCGTGCGCAGGGGATCCTCGAGCATCTTGCCGATCGACGTCCGCGGCGGCAGGGAGCCGAACGGATCCTGCAGCACCATCTGGAGCTTGCTGCGAAACTCGAGCAGCGCCCTCCCCTTGAGCGATGCGATGTCCTTGTCCGCGCAGATGATCTGCCCCGAGCTCGGAAGTTCGAGCCTGCATAGCAGCCGCATCAGGGTCGACTTTCCGCAGCCGGATTCGCCGACGATGGCGAAGCTGTCACCGCGACGAATGTCGAAGGTGACGTTGCGGACGGCGCGAACCAGATCGACGCCGCCGAACCCGGTCTTCTTCCTGACCTTGTAGACCTGCGAAGCGTCGCGCAGACTGAGCACAACCTCGCGACGCTCGCTCCGATCGGGCGCCGTCGCGGCCCCATCGCCCCAGATCTTCGGCGTCTGCCGTACGAGCTCGCGGGTGTAGGGATAGACGGGCCGCGCCACCAGATCCTCGGTCGACTGCTCCTCGACGATGCGGCCTTCGTCCATCACCAGGATGCGCGTGCAGGCTTCGCGCGCGACCGGCAACGAGGATGAAACAAAAAGGACGGCCGTGTCGAAAGTCGCCGTCAACTCCCTCATCAGGCGAATGACCTGCGCCGCGACCGTGACGTCGAGCGGTTGCGTGACGTTGTCCGCGACGAGGAGCGCGGGGTTGGTCACCAGCGCGTCCACGATCAGGGCGCGCTGCATCATGCCGCCGGAGAACTGCGAGGGATAATCGTGAAAACGGCTGCGTGCCGAGGGAATGCGCACGGCCTCCAGCAGCTCGATGACGCGGCTCTCGGCCGCCCGCCGCGACACCCCCGGCACGACGGCGCGCATCTTCTCGACGATCTGCGCGCCGACGGGCAGAGTGGGATCGAGCGCTCCCATGGGGTTGGCACCGACATAGGAAATCCGCTGCCGCAGCAGCCGCATGTCCGCGCCGCGCAACGCGTAGATGTCGCGTTCCTCGAACAGCACCTCCCCGGACCGCTTGGTCAGCGGAGGCTCCAGCCAGTTGACGACGGCCTTCGAGAGCACGGTCTTGCCCGAGCCGCTGGCGCCCACCACGCCCACGATCTCCCGCGGCGCCAGATTGAGCGACACACCGTCGAGGATGGTTCTTGCTGACGCCGCGCGGCCGGCCGCGACGGTGAGGTTCCTGAGCGAAAGAAGTGGCTGCGTCATGCTTCCGCTCCCCCATGGATCGTATTCCGCGCGCGTTCGAGCGAGGCGCCGATCAGGTTGATGCTGGTCAGCGTGAGGCCGAGAAACAGGCCGGGCATGGTGGCGATCCACCATGCGTTCAGCAGGTACTTGCGCCCGTCCGCGATGATGTTGCCGAACGTCGGCGTCGGCGGCTGCACGCCGAGCCCGAGAAACCCGAGCGTCGACTCGAAGATCATCATCCGCGCCACGTCCAGAACGGAGGTGAACAGCACCGGCGGTAGCAGCAAGGGAAGCAACAAGGTCAGGATGATCCGCAGGTCGGTCGAGCCGCCGATTTTCGCGGCACGAACATATTCGCGCTGCCGCTCGGTCATCACGATGCTGCGCATGATGCGCGCATAGACGGGCCAGTTCGAAACTCCGAGAACCAGAACGATCGCCGGGATGGTGGGGCGCGAGACACCCAGCACGGAAATGGCGAGGATGATCATGGGGATCGACAGCTGCGCATCGGTCAGGCGCATGATGACCGAGTCGATGCGCCCGCCGAAATAGCCCGCGATCGTACCCAGCGCACACCCGATCGCCAGCATGACGATGACGGACGCAACGCCGATCAGAAGCGAGTAGCGCAAGCCGACGAGCGATCGCACCAACATGTCACGGCCGATCTGATCGGTGCCGAGCGGATGGGCCCAGCTCCAATTGCTCCCGACAAAAACCGGCGGCAGCAGGCGGGCCTTCACGTCCATCTTCGTCGGATCAAGGCCGCTCAGTTCGGGATACAGCGCGGTGGCGAGGGCCAGCACCACGAAGATGCCGAGACCCACACGGAATCCCGGAGTCGAGACCGCCTTGTCGAAGATGCGCCGGACGATCGAGCGTTGGGCCGGCTTGTGCACGAGCGGCCCGGCCGCGGCGGTTGCAACGGACATCAATATTCGAGCCTCGGATCCATGGTGGTGGCGATGAGATCGACGACGACGTTGATCAACACGAATATGGCGCTGGTGACGATGGCGATCCCCTGGATCAACGGAAAGTCGCGCTGCAGCACCGCATTGATCGTCAATAGCCCGAGACCCGGATAGTCGAAGATGTACTCGACGATGATGACGCCGCCGAGCAGGCTCGAGAACTGGATTCCGAGCAGATTGAGTAGCGGCACCGATGCATTGCGTAGCGCATGGTTGGCGATGATGCGGCTGCGGCTCAGCCCGCGCACCTGTCCCACTGCCACATAGGGCTCGGTCATCTGGGCCGCCACCGAGCTGACGAGGGTCCGTATCAGGACCGGCGACAGTTCGACCGCGAGCACGATCGCCGGAAGGATGGTGTAGGCAAATCCCTTGTAGCCAATGGCAGGCAACCAACCGAGCTTGACGGAGAACAGCAGCGCCAGAACGATGCCGAGCCAGAAGTTCGGCAGGGAGATGAAGATGGAGGAGATGTAGAACGCGAGCTTGTCCGGCCATCGGCCGATCGCGAGGCCGCCGGCGATTCCCACCACGGCAGAGAAGACGAGTGCAAACACCAGAGTCACTGCTGCGAGCTGCAGGGTCATGGGAAGGGCTTCCACGATGAGGCTCAAGACCTTTGCGCGTTCACCGCGCGTCGTGTCGTTGAAGGTCGCGCCTCCCGTAGCCGCCCCATTGGCGGGCCGCACGAATGATTGGCCGAGATCGCCTCGCACGACTCCCGCCATGTAACGGCCGAACTGGACGACGATCGGATCGCGCAATCCCATGTCGGTCGCAATCTTCTCGATCAGGGCCTCCGGCGCCATTCCGCCCGCCATCAGGCGCACGGGATCCCCCGGCACGACCCTCAGCAGCGTGAAGATCAGCAGCGAGACGAGGAAGATGATCAAGACGCCCTGAGCCATTCGGCGCATCAGGAAGTTCAGGACGAACATTGGCAGGGCTCCGTGAGCAGCGCAGGCAACCGCGCACCGCAGGAATGCGGTACGCGGCCGCGATCCATGATCAGGCGATGGGCTTGGATGCGTCCATCGATCCATCCGGATAGATGTAGAGGCCTGCGAAGTCCTTTTGCATCGCGTGAATCATCACCGACGTGAATAGCGAGAGCGCCGGCATCTTCGATGCGAGCAAGGGCATCGTCTCGGTCTGCAGGATCTTCTTGCGCTCATCCAGCGTGGGGGCACTGCGCTCCTTGTCGAGGCTGGCATCGATGGCCGGATCCTCGATGCCGCAGATGCGGTGCGACGACGAATGGAAGTGCGTGCGAAGAATCAGGTCCGGCTCTGGCGAACCGGTCGACCACCCGCAGTCGACCATATGGCCCGGACCGCCGCCCGGGCGATGATACAGCCGCTCGTTCCAGGCCGCCGGCTCCAGCACCGTCAGGCTGACATTGAAGCCCTGCTCGTTCAACATCGCGGTGATGATCTCGCCGTATTCCTTGGTCTTGGGATAGAAGCCCACCGAGGTGATGTACTCCAGCGGGGGCAGCCCCTTGCCGTTCGGAAAGCCGGCTTCCGCGAGCAAGGCCTGGCACTTCTTCGGATCGAACTTCGGATAGTCCTGAAGGTCGACATAGCCGAACTTCACCGGAGAGACGAAATTCGAGGAGGCATGGCCGGCCGAACCCAGCACCTCCAGGATGAGATCGCGATTGATGGCGTGGCACGCCGCGAGACGGATGCGCGGATCATTGAAGGGCGGCTTGGAGCAGCGGAACCAGAGGTATTTGTTCTCGACGGACACCACCCGGTTGATGTGGATGTTGGAATTGCCCTTGAGGGTGTCGACTTGCTCGGGCTCCAGCCGCTCGACGATCGAGGCCTGGCCGTTCATCAGTGACAGCATGCGCGTCGTGCTGTCACCGGTGAAGACGAAATTGATTCCGGCGATGGCGGGCTTGCCCTTGAAGTAGCCATCGAAGGCCTTCATCACGGTATCATTGCCGCGCTGCTCGACGAACTTGAAGGGGCCGGTCCCGTTCAGCCTTTGCGACAGCACGCCGCCAGGACCGCCCGCGATGTCCTTTGCCGACATGATCGGCAGGAAGGCCGCAAGGAACATGAAGAGATGCGCGGGATATCCACCCTTCGACGTATCGACGATCACGGTGTAGTCGTCGGGGGTCTCGATCTTGAGGGTTTCGCTGGGCCCGGGATACCATTGCGCCGGACGATCGGCCTTCGATCCGTATTCGAATGTGGCCTTCACATCCTCTGCCTTGAACGGCTTGCCGTCGTGGAACACCACTCCCTCGCGCAGCTTGATCTGCAGGCGATTGGGATCAAGCAGTTTGATGTCGGTTGCGAGCTCGTAGACGACCTCGCCCGGATTATCGAGCTTCATCGGTGTCCGGGTCAGGAAGCCCATCACGAAGCCTTCGATGTTCTTCTGCGACAGCGTCGTGTGGGCGGTCGGGTCCCAGTTGCCGGTGATGTTCTCGGCCGACAGGAAAGTCAGCGTCTTGCCGGCTTGAGCGCGCGCGGCCGAGATGAAGAAGTCTGGATTGATCTGCGTGTAACCCGCAGCAACCGCGGCTGCTGCCGCACCTTTTAGAAGCTGGCGGCGGTCAAATTTCGAATGCATCGATACTCCCCTTCTCTCAGAACAGCCGGCAAATCGGTCAAAACGGTCATGCACGGGCTGTGCCAGTGCAAAGCGTGGCGATTTTTGCGCACAGATTTGTGGTTTTTGACCGGTTATCTGGCAGAGTGCCTCTCGCGGGAGCTAGCCCTGCGCAATAATGTGCCGTCTGGCGAAACAAGGGCGCCTATGGCGCATGCACTGCGTGATCAACGCGCTGCCTTTTCTGCCGCCGGAAGGCGGGCCTGCCGCAAGCTGGTAGATGTCCGACCGAATGCCGTCGGCTCTTCGCAGCATTTGTCCGCGGCCTGTTTCGAGCAGCTCACGGGAGAGTGCCGCCCAATGGCGCCTGCCCGAATGGCTGGCGCTGTTTACCGAAGTTGCCAGATGCGAGGTGCCCCGCACCGATCTACCGGCGGATGCGTCGTCGGCCGCCAGCCCGTTCCACATCGCGGACGACCTGAAGCAAGCAGCGACGGCCTGTGCAAACTCGGAGTAGCAGCCGAAAATGGACGCGACTTCGGCAGACCACCCCACGCGTCGATGACGACGTCGGAAAGCGATATTGCCTGACATGTCAGGCAATATCCCTCATCCAGCTCCGGACAATCGATGAGATGACGAACCTCGCCACTCTTTACTGCCACGGCGCAACTCTCGCATTGTCCGACGCGGCAACCACTCGGAAGTGTGAGACCGGCGCCTTCGGCCGCCGCGAGAATGCTGGTAAGCGGTGCCTGCGGCGACCATGTCAGCGTGCGGCCAGACCGAGCAAAATGAAGCTGGGGCGGCATCAGGCATCGAGCACAGGTGGCGCGGGCGAACGGAAGCGTTCCCCGAATATCTCGAAGGCAGGCACACCGCGCGCCTGAAGTCCCGCGTTGACTTCTTCCATCATCGCATCGGATGCGCACATGTAAAAGCGCGCCCGCTTGCGCAATAGTTCAGGATCGATGTCCGACACTGTGAATCGGCCCGGCCGGTCGAAGCGGTCGCCGCTTTGCGGCCGCTCAAATGGGTGACCAGCGTCAGGTTCGGCAGCCTCTGCTGCAGCGCCTCGAGCCGATTCTGGAACGGCCGGCTCCGGTCATCCCGGCAACCATAGTGCAGCGCGATGCGCGGCTCGCCGGCATTCCCCTCCAGCGTTTCGAGATAGGACAGGAACGGCGTGATGCCGATGCCGCCGGCGATCAGAACAACCGGAAATTCGTTGCGCAGCGGCAAGACGAAGCCACCTTCCGGTGACTGCAATTCGACGACGTCGCCGGGCGCGAGCGAGTGCCTGATCGACGTCGAGACCCGTCCACCCTCGATATGCCTGACCCCGATGTCATAGCCATCGGGCGAGGCGACCGCGGCTCCGGTGAGCGAATAGGAGCGGATCGCATCGCCCATCCGGAGGCTGATATGTTGGCCCGGCCGGAAGGACGGAAGCGGAGCGTTGTCCACTGGCCGCAATTTCAGCGCCACCACATCGGAGCATTCCTCGCGGCGCTCCGATCGTGACTCATCGTGAATCGGAAGCGTGATCTCGGCGGCGCGATGGGTATTCTTGCGCAGCAATTGTCTGTCTTGCAATTCGACCGGCCCCTGCGCTTCACCCTGGTGGACGTTCAGGGAATGAGCAACCATCAGTCGCGGGTCACCCAGTCGGGATATACTCCTGGACAGCTACCAGCGATTTTACGGAGCCGCTTCGCGCGATCGCTCTTGTACCAAGGTGGTTACCGAGGAGAGACAACGACGACTACCCTTCCGCACGAAAGAACGTTGGAACGCAAAACGGCAGATGACGCTATCGAGACTCTCGTTGACGTCGCGCATGTGATGCCCGTGAAAGGCCATCCACTTCTCGATCCGGCGCACGCCCGTGCGGCCCAGCCCCGGCTGCGCAAGGAGTTCGGCCCTGGTATGGAGCGACGCAATTTCGAGGAGATAGTTCATGCGCGTCGACGGCTCCCTGCCGATCAACGCCGCAAGTGGGCTGTGGACCAATATGACTGCGATCCGCTCCGGCAAATGACTCTGGCTTTGCTTGAGAGCGAAGGCTTTCCTCACGGTCAGTTCCACCCGAACCTACAAACATTCCAAAGATCGTTCTAAGAACATCTCTAGCAGAGCCGTTCGGCGTTGTCCCCGGTGCACATCCCCTGGTTGATCTCGATTAGACAAGTTCTAGATCGAGGCCGCTCCGATGCGGGGTCCTCGCCGGCCGTGCTTGCCGTGCCGGATTCGCCTGGTCCGGCACAGCAATGGCGTGTCACCGCGGGCTAAGCAATGAGTTCCCGGCGCGATATGGTCGAGAGGAGAGACTCCGCAATCTCCTGGGAACGCACGGCAAGAACCGAAAGCAGCGTATCGCTCAGGCCGTGGGAGGACTCCGAATAGCCCTGGAGGTGGATCTGCGGCCGGAACGCAGGGCTGGTCACGAGCCTGTAGTTGCGATCCAACGCCGCATCGCGAATGTAGCAACGGACCGGTTCGAGAAACCTGTGCGGCGTTTCCCTGTCGTATCCCGTCGCCAGGACGACAGCGTCATAGGTCGACCGGCGGCTTTCGCCACGGAACTTGTCGATCACGCCGATATCGATACCGTCCGGTCCCGCGTCCACAGTCGTGATCTCGCTGCGCGGACGCAGCACGATCCTTTCGCCGCCACCAACGCGCTGCTGGTAGAGCAGCCGGTACAGCTGGTCCAGCAGGTCGGAATCGACCACGGCGTAGTTCGTATTCCGGAAGTTGCGGACGATCGCGTCCCGCCGCTCGGCAGGCTGCGCGTAGACAAAGTTGGTATAATCGGGGTTGAAGATCTCGTTGACGAAGGGGCTGCTGTCGGACGGCTTCAGGGCATGGCCGCGGAAGATCAGATCGATGTGCGCCTGGGGACATCTGCCATGGAGATCGACCGTCACCTCGGTCGCGCTTTGTCCGCCGCCGATGACGGCCACGCGCACGGCCCGACCGCGCGGGACGACGCGGTCGATCAGGTCGAGATAGCGGCTGGAATGCAGCAGCCTGCGGTCGTCAGCGGCCGTGGCAAACATCTGCGGGATATACGGCTGGCCTCCGACCGCGACCACGAGATTTCGTGCGAGCCGCACGGTCTCGCCGCCCGCCAGCGATCGTGAATGCACCCGCAATGACGTCACTGTCTGACCGGCCGTCACCGGCTCGATGGCAACGATGGTCTCGCCGTAAGCGGCTTGCGACTTGAAATGGCTTGCCACCCACTGGAGATAATCATTGAACTCGACCCGGCTCGGATGGAACGTCCGGCAGTTGATAAACTCCAGCAAGCGGCCGCGCTTGTGCAGATAGTTCACGAAGGTGAAGGGGCTGGTCGGATCGCGCAAGGAGACAAGATCCTTGAGAAACGATATTTGCATATCGCTGCCTGGAAGCAGCATGCCGCCATGCCAGGTGAAGTGCGGCTGCTTCTCTACGAACAGCGGCGTGCATTTCAGCCGCGATCGCTTCGCGCATTCGTCCAGTGCGATGGCGAGCGCGAGGTTCGAAGGCCCGAATCCGACGCCGATGACGTCGTGCTCGATCGCAAGTTGATGAGACATGAAGCCGCACTCCGCTTGCGCTTTAGGACGAGACCGCCGGGCCGACATCAGCCGGAAGCCAGAGCCGATCGCCGAAGAAGCGTTCGCGCAACAGCATCACCAGGGTCGCCCGTTTGTGAGGAAAGTCGAAATTCTTGATCTTGGCGAACCCCGAGCGTTCCAGATTGCGAAGCTGCTGGGAGTGCGCCGCCGCCGGCTCCCCCACGATCCGCTGCGTTCGGCAATCGTCGAGGAACATGTAGTGCATCAACGAGGGCAGCCACGCGCTGATATAACGACGGCCGCGAAAAGCGTCCTCGCCCACGACCACGTGCCACCCCCGATCGTAGTCCCCGGCATCATAGAACGGCGCAATCCGATTTTCCTTGGCCCAGTACAGCTCGAAATAGCCAAACGGCTCATCACCGAAGCAGCCTATCAGCGGCAGCATGTGAGGATCGGCCAGGATGCCGGCCAGATAGCGTCGATGCTTGTCGAGATCGCCCGCCTCGTTCCAGAACGCATCGACGCGGGGGTCATTCATCCAACGATGCAACAGATGGAGATCATTCTCGAGAGCGGCCACGCGAAACGAGACGACCTGCGACAGCCAGGGGATGAACCGGCCATATACTTTCCCCGTCGGCTTTGCGGCGCGCCGCGGATGCCGCCGTCCGTCCGTCATGACGTGGAGTTGCGGAAATGGCGGTCGTCCGGGGTTCACCAGCCAATTGTCCCGTCGCTGCATGACAAGTTCGGGAAGCATCACCAATTGTCCTTCGGACAAGAAAGCAAGGCCGCTATCCATCAGTTCCCGTGCAAGCGACGCTCCATCAGCGAGACCGAGAACGAGCCGATCAGCGCCCGGCCTCCAAGCGAACACCGCTTCGGCAGACGCCGACACGGCCCGTGCCGCAAGCTGACTGTCCTCCGACGCATTCAAGACCTCGAGGTGATCGACGCGATCCCGAACACGCAGTTCCAGTGCCGTTACGTCGTCGGCAAGGACGCGAAGGCGATCGCCCTCCTGGAAAACGGTCAGAGCGGAATAGGGGCCGACCGGAAACGCACGAGGTCCGGTCCCGGAATCCGAAGCCTTGTTCATCCGGCCCTCGCATCTCGATCATCGTTGACGCGTGGTGTAAATCACTCGCCTACAGGCTGACAAGAAATGCGCGCACACGCAGATTAGATTCTCTACAAATCTGACAACCTGTCGCAAAGCGGATCGCATGTCGTCGTTTACATGCGACCGAAAGGCACCGGCACTTCATCACAAGAGATCTAAAGTGGCGCGTTGGTTGGAACTGCGGAAGCCCCCGCGACGTTATCGGCCCTCGCCTCACTTGCGACGATCTTGCCGTCGCGCAGCCGCACCAGATGATCCGCGATCCCGAAATAGCGATCATCGTGGGAAATCACGATGATGGTCTTTCCGAGACGCTTCAGATCCGGCAGCAGCTCCGTATAGAAGATGTGCCGGAAGGCCGGATCCTGATCCGCCGCCCACTCGTCGAACACGAGAACGGGTCTTTCCTCCAGCCACGCATTCATCAGGGCCAATCGCTTGCGCTGTCCGGTCGACAGGTCCGTCGTCGTGAAAACGCCGTTCTCGACGGAGACCTTGTGCGCGACCTCCAACCGTTGGAGGTAGCGCTCCGCGACGTCGGGAACCAGGCCCTCTCCACGTATGAGATCCTCGAACAGATAGTAGTCGGAGAAGATGGTCGTGAAGAGCTGGCGGTAATCGTCCCGCGTCTCCGTCAGGACGGGCGAGCCGTCGCGAAGCACCGTGCCGCCATGAGGAGCATATAGGCCCAGCAACAGCTTGATGAGAGTCGTCTTTCCGCTTCCATTCTGCCCCACGATGAAGACGATTTCTCCCCGCCGGACAACCAGGTCAACTGGCCCAAGGACGAAGGGGGCACTGCCCGGCACCGCGCGAAAGGCATAGGTTACGCCGCGGAGCTCGATCGATTCGATCGTAGTCTTGCCCGGCGGAGCGGGAGCAGTGGCCAGAAGATTATGCTCGGGGGTCGAGAACTGCTCCGAGAGTTCCGCGATGCGCCGCATCGCGACCTGGGCGCGGCCAAGCGCGGGCAGGATACCGATGACCTGATCAATGGGTCCGCGCATGTAGAGCAGGACCAGCACGAAGCCACTGGACACCGCGGCAGGGCTGTCGGGCCATAGGAACGGACGCAAGGTCAGCGCCACGCCGATCACGACAAAAAACAGCATCGTGCCGAACGCCCGCGCCGTCACGAACAGATTGATCGACCTGATCTGCACCGAGCTGATCCGGTCGACGGTCTGCTGGAGTTGCTCCGCATAGACGCGCCAACGGCGGACGCGATTGAGACGCAGCTCCTTGGCGCCCTCGGCGATCGCGCGATATTGCTTGTGCAGCTGATCCTCCGCATCGCGCGCCACGTTGAAGCCGTGGACGCCTCTGGTTCTTGCATAGCCATGCGCCAGCGACCCCAGAACGATGACGGCCCCCGTGATCAGGAACAACGGCCACGACAGCACTGCCAAGTAAACCATGCAGCCGAGCGCGATCACGAGCGAGACGAAAAAGGACGAAAAGAAGAACGCGAAATCGCTGATCGTGTCGACGTCCTGCGTGAGGACCGGGATTAGGCGATGGGTCCGGTAGATTTCGAGCTGATCGATGGGCGCGGCCAGGATTTTGGCGGCCAGCGACTTGCGAAGTTCGGCGATGATCCGCTGTCCGACATAGTTTGCGCTGACATCGGCGCCGATGGACCCGATCAGGATCAGGAGGCACAGGCCGGCAAACGCGAGCAGCAGCGTGATGACGTCGGCCTGCGTGGCATAGAGCCCGTGATTGACGACCGCGAGCAACGCCGCGACGCTGGCGCCGCCGACCAGACCCAGAACGATGCCGCCGAACACGAGCGGCCAGTAAGGCCCCAGGAGATGCAGAATCTGCGCCATCAGGCCGCTTCGTGAGTTCATGATGAGAGCCGCGCTGGAGGAGACCTGAAGCGAACCTATACGGTCCGTCACGATCAGAACAAGCCGTGCCGATGTGATGCGAATACATGATGGCAGCACCGCTCTTCCAGAGCTTATTTCGTCGGCTCTTTCGATGGATTCTAATTTGGGATCGCCAATGCCTTTAATATGATGCGGGTAGTACCGCTTTTGCAGCGCAGCCGGCGAGCGAGCAGGATTTTGATCCAACGCCGTGCCTGGCCGCGACATCCGGACATCGAAGCACTCGAAGGCCAGCATCGGACCGGCCCGATGGAGAATGACTTTGGACCCGCTTATCTCCGAAACCCGCATCGCGCTTCCCGATGCCGCCGGCCTCGCTGCGCGGATGATCGATCATCTGGCCGAGCATGACATCGCCTTTGAGGAACGCGGCGGCCTTATGGTGGCGACACTGCCGTTCGGCACCAGTTCCCTCACCGTCGAGGCCGAAGTGCTCAAGATCCGCGTCGAGGCCGACGACAAGGGCAATCTGGAGATGCTGCGCGCGGTCGTCGCCTCGCATGTGATCGAATTCGCGGGCGATATTGCCCCGACCATCGTTTGGTCCGGTCATGAGTCCAACGGCAGCACGCTCGCCAACTTCCGCGAGGTGCGGCTGACGGCCGCGATCACCCTGACGCCGCACATGCGGCGGCTGACCTTCACCGGCGACGACATCGCCCGTTTCGTGAACGACGGCGAATTGCACGTGCGGCTGTACTTCCCGCCCGAAGGCCTCGCCAAGCCAGAATGGCCGTGGCCGGCGCCGGACGGACGTATCCTTTGGCCGGAGCCCGACCGCAGGCCCGTGACCCGCTATTACACGATCCGCCGCATCGACTTGCAGACCCGCGAGATCGATATCGATTTCGTGGTTCATGATCATGCCGGACCGGGCTCGGCCTTCGCCGTCAACGCAAAGGCTGGCGCCATCTGCGGCATGGCCGGCCCGCTCGGCCGCGGCATTCGTCCGGCACGCTGGTTGCTTCTCGCGGGCGACGAAACCGCCCTCCCCGCCATCGCGCGAATTCTCGAGACGCTGCCGACGACGGCAACGGGTGAGGCCTTCATCGAGGTTGCCGATCGAAGCGAGGAGGTTCCGCTGGTCGCGCCGAGCGGCGTAGCGATCCGCTGGCTGCATCGCGCGGGCCGTCCGGCGGGAACGACGCAGCTCCTGGTCGATGCCGTCAAGGCAGTGCAATGGCCCGACCATGGCGAGGTCTTCGCCTGGGTCGCGTGTGAGGCGCAGGCGCTAAAAGCCCTGCGAAACCATTTGCGCGACGAGCGAAAGCTCTCCCGCGATCAGCATCTGGCCGTCGCCTATTGGAGCCTGCGCCAACCATGACGTTCCAACACGCGCAGACGGGCGAAAGCACGCTCGCGGCGCCGACCAGCATCACGCAGGCATCGCCGGAATTGCCCGCCTCGTTGTTCGAACTCGACCAGGTCGGCTTCGCGGTGGCAGGGCGCGCGCTGCTCGAACCGCTCACCCTGTCCCTTCCCGCGCGCAGCGTCGTCGGACTGATTGGGCACAACGGCTCCGGCAAATCGACCTTGCTGAAATTGTTGTCGCGCCAGCAGCCGAGCTCGTCGGGAATGATTCGTTTCGAGGGCCGCGCGCTAAGCGCCTGGAGCGATCGGGACTATGCCCGCAAGGTCGCCTACCTGCCGCAGCAGACGCCGCCCGCTGCCGGCATGCTGGTCAAGGAGCTGGTCGCACTCGGCCGCTATCCCTGGCACGGCGCGCTCGGCCGGTTCAGCGAGATCGACCGCGAGAAGGTCGAAAGCGCCATGGCGTTGACCCATATCCAGCCATTCGCGGACCGCCTGGTAGATACGTTGTCCGGCGGCGAGCGTCAGCGGGCCTGGATCGCCATGCTGGTGGCGCAGGATGCCGAGTGCCTCCTGCTCGACGAGCCGACCTCTGCGCTGGACATCGCCCATCAGATCGAGGTGCTGTCGCTGGTCAAGCAGCTCGCCCGCGAGCGCAATCTCGGCGTGGTCGTCGTGCTTCACGACGTCAACATGGCCGCCCGCTTCTGCGACGAGATCATCGCGCTCCATTCGGGGAAGCTGATTGCCCGCGGCAAGCCGGACAAGATCATGACGCCCGCCGAGCTCGAAACCATCTACGGCATCCCGATGGGCGTGATGCCGTCGCCGGATCACGGCCACCTCATCAGCTTCGCGCGGTAAGCGGCATCGCTTGGGGCGCAGTCATCGCCGCTGCGGCCGCAGCAGCCAGATGAGGTAGGGTCCGGCGAGCATCATGGCGAAGATACCGGCGGGCATCTGGAACGGAAATATCACCATGCGTCCGGCCCAATCCGCCGTGACCATCAGAATCGCCCCGATCAACGCGGCCAGCGCCGCCTGATGCAGCGCGCGCTGCGCGCCCATCATCCGCGCCATGTGCGGCGCGATGAAGCCAACCAGGCTCAGAAGGCCCACCATCAGTGTCGCCGTTGCGGTCAGCAATGCCGTGAGCAGCATGATGATGATGCGGCTTCTCGCCAGCGAGATGCCGACCGAACGCGCAGCCGTCGGTCCGAGCGGCAGGATGTCGAGCCAGCGCGACAGCAGCGGCACCATGATCAGCAGAACGAGCGCCGCCGCAGCGAGGACCGCGGCCTCGGCTGGACCGATCTGGTAAAGCGACCCGGTCAGCAACGACAGCAGCGTGCCGATCCGCGGATCGCCCGTCGCCAGCGCCATGGCGATGATCGCGCCGAATGCCGCGCTCATGGCGACCCCGGCCAGGAGCACGCGCTCCGGACTGAACTCGGACCGCCGGCTGAACAGCAGCACCAGCGCCAGCACGATGAAGGCGCCGATGCCGGCCGCCGCAATCTGCGCCAGCCGCGTGTGCGCGGGAAAGAGATAGAGCAGAACGATCACGCCCATCGCGGCGCCGTAGCTGATGCCCATGACCTCCGGCGCGGCCATCGGATTGCCGGTCATCCGTTGCAGCAGCGTGCCGGCGACCGCCAGCGTCGCGCCCGCGGCCAGCGCCGACACCACGCGCGGCCAGCGCCACGGCCAGAACTCCTGCAAGCCGAACAGACCGCTCCAGCGCCAGCCGTCGGTACCGACGCCGAGAGCGAGTGCGATCCAGACCACGAGCAGCAGCAAGACAAGAGCGAACAGGATCACGCGCCAGGGGTGATCGAGACGCGGCGGAGCGGATGGCGTGAGGTTACCCATCGGCATGGCCGCACGCAGCCGCGGCAGCAACAGGAGCAGCATCGGCGCGCCGATCAGGGCCGTCACCGCGCCGGCCGGCATTTCGCGATAGCCGGGCGGAATCAACAGCACGAGCTGATCCGTCAGCCACAACAGCAGGGCGCCGCAAAGAGGCGCCCAGATCAGCCGGTCGCGAAAGCGACGCGCGCCCGACAGCATGACGATAGCGGGCGCAGACAAGCCGACGAATCCCATGACGCCGACCACGCTGACGACCGAAGCGCTGAGCGCGATCGCAATGATGAGCGCGAAGATCCGCGCTCGCGTCAATCCGAGGCCCAGATTGCGCGCAGTCTCATCGTCGAAGCCGAGCAGGGTTAGCGGGCGAACCATCATCGCGATCAAGACGATCGATATCAGGAGCCGCGGCGCCAGAAACGTCACGTTGCTCCAGTCCTGCTGATTGAGGAAACCGGCACCCCAGATGAACAGCCCGATCAGATATTCGTGGTTGAGCAGCACCAGCGCCTGGGTGGTCACGGCGCAATAGTAGCTAACGATCAACCCAGCCAGCACCAGGACGACGGGCGACAGCGCACGTTTCCAGGTCAGCCCGAACACGCAGAGAAACGCGGCGAACCCGCCGAACAGCGCTATCCACTCCCGGCCAAAGGCAAGCAGCGACGGCGCCCACAGGGTCGTCACAGCCAGCGCGAGATACGCGCCGTTCAGGACACCGAGAGTGCTCGGTTCAGCGAGCGGATTACGCAGCACCTGCTGACAGACGGCGCCAGCGAGGCCAAGAGCTGCGCCGGCCAGCAGAGCCACTGCGATGCGCGGAAACACCGTGTAGTGCACGAGCATCTGTTGCGGATCGGTGATCTCGGGCCGCCACAACACAGGCAGCCAGGCGCTCGCGGGCAGATATCCCGACAGATTCCGCCAGGTGAGCGCGGCCGCGGCCGCCACCAACAACCCGATCAGCATCGCCGGATGCATTTCGAAGCCGGATCGGGCCGGCAGCGCGTCAACCTTGCTCATGGCTTTCCCGCGGCAACCGTTCGGCGAGAAGACGAGCGAAACGCTCGGCCGCCGGCACGCCGCCATAGAAGAACTGATTGTCCAGGATCGTGAGCCTGTGCGACCGAAGGGACGGCAGGGTCCGCAGCACCGGGCTAGCCTTCAGCAAGGCCTCGACGTCGGCGACCCGCGAGGTCATCAGGACCAGCCGCGCATCCGGTACCGCGGCGAGCACTTCGAGCCCTACGCTGGTATATCCCCATGGGCCGCTCAGCCCGGTCCAGGCATTCTTCAATCCGAACTGGTCGAGCACCTCCTGATAGAGGCTGTTCGGACCGAACACGAGCGCGCGGTTACGCGCGATCTCGCTGACGAGATAGAGCGGCTTGCCGCCGCGATCGCGAAGCCGCTCGCGGTAGCCAGCCATGGCAACATCGAAGCGCGCGAAATAGGCTTCGCAGGCCCCCTGCACCCCGAGACGCTTCGCAAGCTCCATCGTCGAACGGCGTGCCGTGTCGAGGGGATGCCCGCCGGGTCTGAAGATCGTGAACATTTCGACCGGCGCGATCAGCTTGAGCCGGGGTACGACGGCCGCGATGCTGGGATCAATGACGATGATCTCAGGCGCGAAGCTCTGCAGCAGCTCGAGATTGGGCTCCGAACGCAGGCCGATCTCCTGAACGCCGGGCGGGACAGCTGGCTCGACCACGAGTCGGCCATAGCGCTCGATCTCCGGAATGACCAACGGCACGACGCCAAGCGCCAGTATCGTCTGGGCACAGGCCCAGCCCAGCGCGGCGATCCGGGGCCCGGCTGGCGATCCGCTGGTTTGGGCAAATGCCATCGGCCATGCACCCGCGAGCGCCGTGCCTCCGATCGCCGCGCCCGCGCGGAGAAGCGCGCGGCGGGACTGCCTGTGGTCTGGGGTGAACGTGCTCATGGAATGCAGTTCAGGAGAGGACAATGACAGTCATGACATACCCTCGTTCGCGCCGCGTTTCCATATCAAGCTGCCCTTTCGCCACCGGCACGAAATGCATGGGCCAGCGCCTGCCCGATCGCCGCCCTCGCTTGCAAGGCATCGGCCACGACATTCCCCATGCGCAGGAATTCATGGATCATGCCGGGATAGACGCGCAGATCGACCGGAACGCCGGCCGCCGCCAACCGCATCGCATAGCCGCGCCCTTCATCCACCAGAGGATCGAACTCGGCGAGGACGATGAATGCGGGAGCGAGGCCCGACAAATCCGTCGCGGCGAGCGGTGCAAAACGCCAATCGTCGCGGTCTGACTCATCGCGCAGATATTGCCGGAAGAACCAGTCGACGGTGCTGCGTTCCAGGAGATGGCCGGCACCATATCGTTCATAGGACGAGGAGGTCTGCCGCGAGCTGAGGCCGGGATAGGCGAGAACCTGAAGCACCGGTTGCGGAAGACCCGTGTTCGCCCTCGCCTCGATCGCCAGCGCGGCGGCAAGCGTCCCGCCGGCGCTATCGCCGCCGACGGCAACGCGGCGGCCGTCGAGCCCTATTGCTCGGCCCTCGCGGCCAATCCAGGTCAGCGCATCGACCGCATCCTCGAAAGCCGTCGGAAACTTGTGTTCCGGCGCAAGCCTGTAGCCGACCGACAGCACGGCCGCGCCACTGTCCTCGGCAAGGCCGCGGCACAATGGCTGATGCGAATCCAGGCTGCCGACGACGAAGCCGCCGCCATGCATATACAGAAGTACCGGCATCGGAAGGCGATCGCTCGGCGCCTCGCTCGCATAGAGCCGCGCCTCGATCACCGCGCCATCCCGCGTCGGCAGCGAGAGGCGGCGCTCATGGGGGAGCGCCGGCGGATCGACATCGAGCAGCGGCGAGGATGCATCGAAATCGGCCCGCGCCTGCGCGGCGGTCAATTGCGGAAACGGAGTTCGCACGCCGCTTTCGGTGCCGGCCTGAACCATCTCGAGCAATGCTGCAATATCAGGATCAAGGCTCAAGGGCTTACTCCGCCGGTTCCGAAACGGTATCTCGTGCGATCGTCGATGCCGACGCCGGCACGAGCAGATCGCAGATCTCATCGAGAAGGCCGGCCTCCTTCAGGATCGTGAAATGGTTGTGGCCTGCGACGCCGCGATCGGTCGCCTTCGGCAGCTGCAGTTCCAGCCGACCGCGCTGCGCCAGACGAGCCGACGTCCACCAGCAGAGCGGCGTGGCTTCGAGGCCGCGCGGCAGCGTGGTGTTCTGCGCCAGCCTGTTGAGATGCCGTCCGACAGCGAAGGCGGCGGACAAATCGTCCGCGCCTAGCGACGCATCATCTGCCCTCACGCTCCCGCCCTTCTCTACAACAGCCGCGACCAGATCGCGAATGCTCTCAGGAGTCTCCGGCAAGTCAGCACGCTTCGCTGCCTCGACTTGCGCCTTGATCCAAGAGGCCGCAGCGGTCGGAAGAACCGCCGACAGCAATCCGGCGAGATCATCCGCCCAGTGGGCGATTGCTTCCGGCTGGCTCGATCCGTTCGGCTGCCGCGGCACGAAGCTGTCGACCATGGCAAGACGTTCGACCCGCTCACCGCTGCGTTCGAGCTCGGCCGCAACGAGACCGGCCAGCATCCCTCCCAGCGACCAGCCGACGAGGCTATAGGGGCCGCGCGGCTGCATCCGTCTGATCTCGGCCGCATAGTCCATGGCCATCGCTTCGAGCGAGCTGTCGGTCCAGGTTGGATCGACCAACATTCTCGACTGCAACCCAACCACCTGCCGATACCCTTCGAGGCGGCGCGCCAACGGTCCATAGTCGAAGACCGTGCCGAAGCCACCATGCAAACAGAACACGGGATTGACGCCGGCAACCGCAGCATTCAGCGGCAGCAGCGCCGACGGTGCCGCAGCGACGGCAGAGCCCGTAGAGGCGCTGCCGTCGAGCAACGCACGGATCGTCGGCTTCTGAAGCAGATCGCGCAGCTTGATCTCGATCCCGAACGCCTTGTCCTGGCGGAGCCGCGCCACGACCTTGAGACACAGGATCGAATTGCCGCCGAGCTCGAAGAAATTGTCGGTGACGCCGACCTGCGGCACGTTCAGAATGTCGGACCACAGGTGAGCCATCGCAATCTCTGCCGGACCTTGCGGCGCAACGAAGCTGCGTATCGACGCATCGGGAGCCGGCAACGCACGACGGTCGATCTTGCCACTCGACAATGTCGGCAGCCGCTCCAGCATCATGATGCGAGCCGGCACCATATAGGCCGGCAGGATCCGCCTCAGGAAGTCGCTCAAGCGGTCGACCAGAGCCTCGGCCGCACCTGGCGCGGCGTCGCGTGCCACCTTCGGCGCGACATAGGCGATGAGCTGGTTTCCGGCCGCGCTTGGGACTGCCACCACCGCCGCCTGCGCGATCGCCTCGTGACGGAGCAGCGAGGTCTGAATCTCTCCGAGCTCGATCCGGAAGCCGTTGACCTTGACCTGATCATCGCTGCGCCCGAGATATTCGACGGTCCCGTCATCGCGCCATCGCGCCAGATCACCGGTGCGGTACAGCCGGGCGCCCGGCACCGTCGAGAACGGGTCAGGCACGAAGCGCTCCGCAGTCATGCCGGCCTTAGCGTGATAGCCGCGCGCCAGCCCGAAGCCGCCCAAATAGAGTTCGCCGGCGACGCCCGCAGGAATGATGTCGAGTGCGCCATCGAGAATGTAAGCGCGGCGGTCACCGACCGGAACGCCGATCGGCGCATAGGGCGTGTCGCATTCGTCCGCCCCGTTGACCTTCCAGACCAGCGGCGTGACCACGGTTTCGGTCGGGCCGTAGCCATTGATCAGGATGCGGGGCTTGAGAACACGCCTGACCTTGTCGAACCCAGCCTTCGGCATTGCCTCGCCGCCGAACGAATAGAGCTTGACCGGCGGCGGGTTGCCGTTCTGCTCGACGCATTCCGCGACCTGCTGGAGATAGGCCGGCGGCAATCCGATATGGCTGACGCAATGGGCGTGCAGGTTTTCGACCGTCTGCTCCGGCGTCCACAATTCGGCGTCACGCATCAGCAGCCGCGCGCCGTGCGACAGAACCGTCAGCCAGCGCTCATGAGCGCCATCGAAGGCCAGCGACAGGAAATGCAGCTCGCACGAGCTTTCGTCGATCTCGTAGAGACCGCCCGTGACGTGACAGTGCATCGCCAGCGGCCCATGGGCGACGGCGACACCCTTGGGCGTCCCCGTCGAGCCCGAGGTATAGATCAGATAGGCAAGGTTTTCAGGATGCAGGTCAGGTTGCGGCGGATGGTCGGGTCCTGCGCCGAAATCGTACGTGGACAGCGAGATCCGTTCGACGCCATCCGGGCTGTCCTCGATGCTGAGCTGTGCCGTCAACAGGAACGCGATCTCCGCATCACACATGACGAACGCACGCCGCTCCGAGGGCAGCTCGGGATCGACCGGAACGTAAGCTCCGCCTGCCTTGAGGACGGCCAGCAGCGCGATCATCGTGGCTTCCGTTCGCTCGACCACCACGCCGACGCGCTGCTCGGGCTTGAGCCCGCGGGCGATCAGGTGATGGGCCAGACGGTTGGCCTTGCGTTCGAGGTCCCCGAACGAGAGCACCGTGCTGCCTATGGTTAATGCCGTCCGCTCCGGATGACGCTGCGCGTGACTGCTGATCGCCTCATGCACCAGCGGCAGCGGAGCACTCGCCGCGGCATTCAGATTGCAGCGATCTGCCAGTGCGGCGTCGAGCTCCGTAACAGGATCAAGGTTGCCGAGCAGAGCCATTGCATCCCGCGTCAAAGCCGTTAGCAAATGCTCGAACTGCGCCTTGATCTGCGCCGCCTGCACGGCCGTGAAATGGCTCGGCATATAGGTGTATTCGACCTGGAGCGTATCTTCGACGAGCACCGACAGATCCATCGGATAGTTCGTCACGTCGACATTCTTCAGACCGCTGAATTGCAAAGCGCCGTCGCCGCGATGCATGCTGCGTTCGATCGGATAGTTCTCGAAGACGATGATGCTGTCGAACATCGTCTGGCCGGCGCGGCCGGCCCAGCCCTGGATGTCGTAGAGTGGCGTGTGCTCGTAGTCCCGGATCGCCGAGTTTCGGTCCTGGAGCGCGCGCAGCCATTCTCCGATGGTGCTGGCGGGCGCAAGCGTTTCGATCACGGGCAGCGTATTGATGAAGAGCCCGAGCATCTGCTGCGATCCGTCAAGACTTGCCGGACGACCGGCCACTGTCACGCCGAACGTCACGGTGCTCTGGCCCGTATAGCGCTGCAGCAGCAGCGCCCACACGCCTTGGACGATGGTGTTCAACGTAACCCGCTCGCGGCGCGCGAACGCCTTCAGCTCCGCGGTCGCGCTCTCTCCTAGACGAGTGTAACAGCGTTCGTGGCCGGATGCCTGATGGCGGCGCGTGCCGAAGGCGTCGGCGAGCTGCGTCGGCTGGTCGAAGCTTTTGAGCTGCTCGCGCCAGAAGCCTTCGGCTGCCTTGGCATCCTGCGCCAGCAGCCAGTCGATGTAGTCGCGATAGCGCGTCGCATTCGCGGCCGGGGTCCCGCCGTAATAACACTCCAGGACGTCTCCGACGAACCTCGCCGAGCTCCAGCCATCCATCAGGATGTGATGATAGGTCCAGATCAGCCGGTACAGGTCGTCCTGGAGCCGCAGCAGCCGCACCCGCTGGAGCGGCGGTGCCTGGAGATCGAACTCGGCGGCGCGCTCATCGGCAAGGGCAGCCGCAATCCGTTCATCACTGACCGCCTGCCCACGCCAGTCTTCCTGCTCGAACCGAGCGATGGCATCACGATAGACGACTTGCAGCGGAGAACCGGAGAGCTCCCGCCACAGGAAGCCGGTCCGAAGCATCTGATGACGCGCGCTGACCTCGCGCCACGCTCTGCCGAGCCGTTCCGGATCGAGACCGCGTATCTCGACACTGACCTGGTTGACATAGACGCCGCTGCCGGCATCGCGCAAGCTGTGAAACAGCATGCCCTGCTGCATCGGCGACAGCGGATAGACGTCCTCGATGCGGTCCGAGTCGAGACCGAGCCGTTCGGCTTGCTCGACTGAGAGTCCCGCGAGCGAGCCGCGCTCCGACGCCGCGGCGCCTTTGCCGGGGCCGACATCGCGGCACGACGCAATCAGCGCCTCGATGGTCTGATGCCGGAACACGTCGCGTGGCTCAATGAGCACGCCTTCGCGCCGCGCGCGGCTCACCATCTGCAGCGAGATGATGGAATCACCGCCGAGCTCGAAGAAATTGTCGGTGACGCCGATGTCGGGCTGGCGCAGCAGATCGGCCCAGATCGCAGCCAGCGCCGCCTCGGCCGGCGTGCGCGGCGCGACATGCACGGCGGAGGCCGCAAGCTGATCCGGCACCGGCAGCGCCTTGCGATCGATCTTGCCGTTCGGCGTCAGCGGCAGGCGCTCCAGCACCACGATCCGCGCCGGGATCATGTAGTCCGGCAGCACCGAGGACAACGCCGTCTTGAGGGCGGCTCCGTCCAGTGCCTCGCCGCTGACATAGCCGACCAGCTGGCGGCCGGCGCCGGCCTCGCGCGCCACCACCACCGCCGCGCGGACGCCCTGCTGCGCCTGTAGCCGCGCCTCGATCTCGCCGAGCTCGATGCGGAAGCCGCGGATCTTCACCTGGTGGTCGGCACGACCGATATAGTCGAGCACGCCGTCGGACCGCCACCGCGCCACGTCGCCGGTGCGATAAAGCCGCGCACCGGGCGGACCGAGCGGGTCGGGGATGAAGCGCTCCGCCGTCAGCGCCCCGCGCCGCCAATAGCCGCGCGCCAGCCCGGCGCCCCCGATGTAGAGTTCGCCGGCAACGCCGACCGGCGCCAGGTTGAGATCGCCGTCGAGAACATAAAGCGTGGTGTTGCCGATCGGGCCACCCAGCAGCGGACGATCGTCCGCCGCATCGAGCCGGTGGCGGGCCGACCACACTGTGGTCTCGGTCGGGCCGTACAGGTTCCAGACCTCTCCGGCCTGCTCCACCAGCCGCCGCGCCAGATCCGGCGGCAGCGCCTCGCCGCCGCAGAGCACCCGGCAGCTCGCCGGCAGCGAAGGACCTTCGTGATCGAGCAGCATCCGCCAGGTCGACGGCGTGGCCTGGATCAGGGACACGCCGTGTCGCTCCACGATCGCCTTGAGCCTGCCAGGATCATGCGCGGCCGCACGATCCGCCAGCACCACGCAGGCCCCGATCGTCAGCGGCAGCCACAGCTCCAGAACAGCGATGTCGAAGGACAGCGAGGTCAGGCCGAGTACCCGGTCGCTCGCGGTCATGCCGGGCTGCTCCGCCATGGTCGCCAGGAAATTGGTCACGGCGTCGTGGCGGACCATCACCCCCTTGGGCAGGCCGGTCGAGCCCGAGGTGTAGATCACATAGGCAAGGCTCTCGCCGTGAACGACGACATCGAGATTGCCGGCATCCCCGGCCCCGCCGTCCTGCCCGTCGAGCAGCCAGGCCTCGGCTCCGGTCTCCGCCAGCACGGCGGCGAACTGATCGCGCAAGTCCGTCTGCGTCAGCACCAGCGCCGCGCCGCTGTCGCGCAGCATGTGCGCCAGCCGCTCGGGCGGGTAATCCGGATCGAGCGGCAGATACGCCCCACCGGCCTTCAACACGGCCAGCAGTGCAACCAGCATCTCGACGCCCCGGTCGAGCGCCAGCCCGACCACCACGTCGGTTCCGACGCCGTGATCGCGCAAGCGCCGCGCCAGCCTGTTGGCTCGCGCATTCAGCGCGGCGTAACTCAGCTCCGTCTCGCCAAACACCAGCGCCATCGCTTCCGGCGACGTCCGGACCTGCGCCTTGAATTGCGCAACGAACGACTGGTCTAGCAAATAGCGCGCTCGACTCCGATTCCACGCCTCCAGTAAGAGCTGGCGCTCCTCTGCAGGCAGAATGTCGAGCTCTCGGACCGGCGCGCGCGGCGAGCGCTCCAGTGCCTCGGCCAATCGATCGAGCGCCTGCTGCATCAAGGCGCAGATGCGGTCAGGCGAGAGCGGACGGACGATCTGAGCAGTCAGGCCAAGCGCCTGACCGTAGTCCTCGACGGCCAGCATCAATGGATAATTCGTGCGTTCCTCACCACCAAGCCATTCGATTCCGGCGTCGTCCCTGTCGTCGGCCAAATCGGCCGGCATTGCATTGTGCCGATAGTTCAGGATCGAGCTGAACAGGGGCGCCGGCGCCGCGACGCCGCTACATCGTTGCGCGAGCGCCAGCGAGGCGCGCTCGTGCGCCATCAGCTCGGTCAGCCGATCATGTGCATCACGAACACTATCCTCGACCGCCCTATCATCGAGATCGAGCCGCAGCGGCAAGGTGTTGATGAACAGGCCCATGGTACGATCGCCGCCGCCGGCCTGCATGCGACCGAACAGGACGGTCCCGAAAACGACACGCTCGCGCCCGCTGGTTCGCGCCACCACCTGGCCCCAGGCGAGATGGCAGAGGCTGGCGAGGCTGACGCCCAGCCGCCGAGCCTGAGCACGAAGCCTTGCGCTCAGCTGTTCGGGCAGCATCCGCCGGCCTTCCGCAACGCCACCGCCGTCCCCGTGCACCTGCTCAAGTCCAAACGGCGCGGTCGGCTCATCGATGTCGGCGAGCATGCCGCGGAAGAAACGCTCATGCTGCGCGGTCGCCGCCGAGCCGGGTGACTGCGCCACCAGATTGCGGAACGGATATGGCCGCGGCAACTCATGACTTCGTTCCGACAAGATCTTCCCGACCTCGTCGTGCATCACCTCCAGCGTGGAGTGGTCGCCGATCAAGTGGTGCAGCAGCACCAAGAGCAGCCAGCGCCCACCCTCGGCATCGGCGGCAATTGCAAATCGCAGCAGCGGTGGCTGACCGAGATCGATCCGATGGAGACGCGGGTCGAATCGTCGCACGAGCTGTTCAACCGCGGGACCTTCGCCATCCAGCACGACCTCGCTGACAACCAGCGGAGCCTGCCGCCAAACCACCTGTGCCGGCGTGGACAAGCCGTTCCACACGATGGACGTTCGCAGAATGTCGTGGCGGTCGACCACCTGCCGGACAGCGTCGAGATAGCGATCGAGCAGGCCGCGGCTTGCAAATGCCATCCGGCCGACCAGCAGATATGGATCGCCGTCTTTCGACAGCAGATGGTGAAAGAGGATGCCATCCTGAAGCGGCGACAGGCCGTAGATGTCCTGGATGTTGGCAACGCCGCCTGGAACGCTGGCCACGATGCTGTCGATGTCGGATTGCGTCAATCCGATCAGCGGCAACAATTCGGGCGTGATCGCCTTCGTCTGCGGAGTGATCCGGTTGACGGGAACGTCGACTGCTCCGTCGCCACCGAGGCCGGCAGCAAAGCCTGCCAGCATCGGCTTTGCGAACAGCGTGCGCGCGTCCGCTCTCAGCCCGTGCCGCTGCAACCGCTCCAGCATGCGGACGGCGAGCAGCGAGTGGCCGCCGAGCTCGAAGAAGTGGTCGCAGCGTCCAACGCGATCGACGCCCAGGAGCTCGGCCCAAACATTCGCGACGATCTGCTCAACATCGCCCCGCGGCGGTTCGAATCGGCGCCGCGCAAATGCATCGTCCTCCGGCGCCGGCAGCGCCTTGCGGTCGACCTTGCCATTTGGCGTGAGCGGCAGTGCATCGAGGCGCACGAACGCTGACGGCAACATGTAATCCGGCAAGCACGTACGCAGGTGATCGCGCATCGTGCCGGCAAATTCACCGGCGTCGAGCCCCGCGCTGTTACCGCGACGCGCGGCCACATAGGCAATCAGCCGCATGTCGCCGCCACGATCACGCTGAGCCAGCACGACGGAATCGGTCACGTCGGCGTGCTCGTTGAGCCGAAACTCGATCTCGCCGAGCTCGACGCGAAAGCCGCGGATCTTGACCTGCTGATCATTGCGACCAACAAACGCGACATTGCCGTCCGGCAGATAACGCCCGAGATCACCGGTGCGATACATGCGCGCATCTGGATCGCCGTGGAAGGGATCGTGCACAAAGCGCTCGGCCGTCAGGTCAGCGCGATTGAGATAGCCGCGCGCAACACCGACTCCGCCAATGCAAATTTCACCCACAGCGCCGAGCGGCGCGGGCGCCCCAAACCGGTCCAGAAGATAGATCCGCGCATTCGGCAACGGACGACCGATCGGGGCTGCATCACCATCAAAACCCGGTGGCCGCAACCAGCTCGTGGCGCAGACCGTTGCTTCCGTCGGCCCGTAACCATTGAAGACGGCGATGCCAGGAGGCAATCCCTTGATCAGCTCGGTCTTGGGCAATTCACCGGCAAGAATGAGAACCCGCAGCGAGGCCAAGCGGTCGAGATCGGCGCGCCCGTGCAGCATCGCCGGCGGCAAGGTCGCATGCGTGATCGCATTGTCCGTGAGGTAGCCGAGCAATTCCGAGGTGTCCTGATGCTCGCGCGGGCCAGCCAGAAACAACGAGGCGCCCGAGCACAGCGCCATGACGATTTCCCAGATGCTGGCATCGAAGCTGAACGAGGCAAACTGCACGATACGGCTGTGCGAATTGATCTCGAACAGCACCCGTTGCGCCAACGCCAGATTCACCAGGCCGCGATGCTCGGCCATCACCCCTTTCGGCCGGCCAGTCGAGCCGGAGGTGTAGATGATGTAGGCGAGGCTACGCGACGTCAGTCCTTCGACAAGGTCGCCCGGATCGCATGGCGCCTGCGTTGTGTCGGCGGAGGCATTCGCCTCGGGATCGACGATCTCAAAGGTCCCATCCGGGAATATCGCCCTTCCCGCCTCGTCGGCTATCAGCACGCGCGGCTCGGCATCGTCGACGATCTGACGCAGCCGCTCTGCTGGATAGGCGGGATCGAGCGGCAGATAGGCCCCGCCCGCCTTCAGCACGGCCAACAGGCTCACGACCATGGCGATGCCGCGCGGCAGGCAGATTGCGACGGGCTGATCCGGCACCACGCCTAAGGCAATCAGGTGCCGCGCCAGCTGGCCCGCTTTGGCATCGAGGTCACCATAGCTCAGGCGGACGTCATCGTACACCAGGGCGACGGCCTCCGGCGTCCTTCTCGCCTGCTCCGCAAACAATTCATGAATGCAGCGCTCCGAGGGAAATGGCGCGGTGGTCTCATTCCATATGTCGAGAACGCGTCTGCGCTCCGCGGCACCAATGATATCGATGCGATCGATCACTTGGTCCGCATCGGCAACCATCGCCCGCAGGAAGGACAACAAATAGTCCCGGTGGCGCCTGATCGTCGCTTCGTCGAACAACGCGGTCGCATAGTTCAGGAAGCCGACGATACGTCCGCCCAGCTCGCCCAGATCAAGCTCCAGATCGAACCTGACCTGTTGGAGCGGGATATCGGCGGTCTCGGCCTTCAGGCCCGGCAGATCGAGAGTCCCCGTCTCGTTGCTCTGCCAGGCGAACGCGACCTGAAAGACCGGCGTATGCTCCCGTCCCCGCAGCGGCTGGGTGATTTCGACGACCTGCTCGAACGGCAGATCCTGATGATCCTGCGCGGCAAGCGCGGCAGTGCGCACGCGACGGAGCAGTTCGGCGACGCTGGGCTCGGCCGAGAGATCGACGCGGACAGCCAGCATGTTGACGAAGAATCCGATCAGGCCCTCGATCTCGGGCCTGTTTCGATTGGCTGTCGGCGTTCCGATGACGATATCCGTCTGCCCGGAAAGCCTCGACAGCACAGCCGCCCAGGCCGCCAGCACGATCATGAACGGGCTGGCGTGATGCGACTGGCTCAGTCGTCGGATGCCGGAAGCGAGCTCTGCATCGATCTCGATCGGCAAGGACGCCGCTGTAAGGGACCTGACCGGCGGACGCGGCCGATCCGTCGGCAATTCGAGCACGGCAGGAGCATCCGCGAGCGCCTGACGCCAATAGTCTACCTGCCGCTGCGATCGCTCGCCCGTCAGCCATTGTCGCTGCCAGGCAGCATAGTCCGGATACTGGATCGCCAATGGCGGCAAGAGATCGTCTTTTCCGGCGGCGAAAGCCCTGTAGAGGGCACCCAGCTCACGCACGAGCACGCCGATCGACCAGCCGTCGGAGACGATGTGATGCTGGGTGAGCAGGAAGAGATATTCCCTCTCCGCCGTTCGGATCAGCCGGCCGCGGATCAATGGTCCTTTGGCGAGATCGAACGGCGTTGCAGCCTCCTCGCGACAGAGGCGCGCGAGCTCCTGCGCGCGATCGTCCCGGCCGCACAGATCCTGTTCAAGCAGCGGGACACGTTCATCGGCGGGCAGCAGCACCACGCGCGGCTGTTCGTCGATCACGCGAAAGACGCTGCGCAGCGCCTCGTGCCGCGCGAACAACCGGTCGATGCTCCGACGCAACGCGTCGACATCGAGCTCGCCGGAGAGCCGCAATGCTCCTCGAATGTGATAGCTGGAATTGGTGCCGTCGAGTTGCGCCAGCACCCAAAGCCGTTGCTGAGCAAAGGACATCTCCAGTGAGCCGCCACGCGTCACGACAGGAATCGCATCTGCGCCGCCCCTGTCGGCATTTCGACCGCGTTCCCGGGCCAAGGAGACCAGCCTCCTCATCTGGGCCGGATCCATCTCTCGCAAGCTCGGCTTTGCCGTGTCGGCCATGCTCACTGCTCCGCTCCAACCAGTTCCCGGAGCTCTTCGGCATCGAATTCCTGTTCGATCAGCCTGATCGACACGACACGCGCAAACGATGCCAGATCGGGATGAGCGAACAGATCCGAGACCGCGATCGATATGCCGATCTCCTGCGAGACGCGGCTAAGCACCCGCACTGCGAGCAAGGAATGCCCGCCAAGCTCGAAGAAGTGATCGTTACGTCCGATCCGGTCGACATCGAGCAACTCCGCCCAGATCCTGGCCAGCACGAGCTCGATCTCATCCTCGGGCTCTTCGTAGGAGTGGCGCGTCAGCGCATCCTCGCCCCGCGCGGGCAGCGCCCGTCGATCAATCTTCCCATTCGGGGTGAGCGGCAGTTGCTCCAGCACCGTGACTGTCGACGGCACCATGTAGTCAGGCAGGATGGCGGACAGTGCATCACGTAAATCGCGACCATCGAGCGTGGGTTCACCGCTGACATAGGCAAACAACTGGCGTCCGGTCCTGCCCTCGCCGGCCACCACGGCCGCCGCACGCACGCCGCGCTGCTCGAGCAGGCGCGCCTCAATTTCCCCGAGCTCGATGCGGAAGCCGCGGATCTTCACCTGCTGGTCGGCGCGGCCGACATATTCGATCACGCTATCGTCGCGCCAGCGCGCAAGATCGCCGGTGCGATAGAGGCGCATGCCGCTATCCCCGAACGGATCGGGGACGAACCGCTCTGCGGTCAATGCACCCCGGTTCAGATAGCCGCGAGCCAGGCCCGCCCCGCCGATGAACAGCTCGCCGGTCACGCCAACAGGAACGATGTTGAGGTCGGAATCGAGGATGTGCGCCGATCTCACGCCGACTGGCCGTCCGATCGGTGCGGACTGGCCGGGCTTCAACGTCGTGTCGTCGACGATCCATGCGGTCGGGGCGATCACCGTCTCGGTCGGACCATAGGCGTTGACCAGAAGGTCGACATCGGCAGCACCACGCAAGGCCTTGATCCCGATATCCGACCAGGCCTCGCCGCCGACGATGCAGGCCCTGACCGCGAGCTTTCGCCCCTCCTGCCGCAACGCCGCGCTCAATTGATCCGCATAGGCCGGCGGAAGAAAGATCGAGGTCACCGCATGGCGCGCGAGCTCGCTGGCGAGGTCGTCGACCAAGAGGCCGGGCTTCGAGGGCAGGACCAGCGACCCACCCGTCATCAGCGGCACCAGCCAGCGCTCGTGGGCGATATCGAAACTGATCGACGCCGTCTGGAACTCTCGGTCGCGGGAGGTCATGCGATAAAGCCGGCCGATCGCTTCGCAATGCATCGCAAGCGGTCCGCGCGCGACAGCTACCCCCTTCGGCATTCCGGTCGATCCCGAGGTGTAGATGACATAGGCCAGGCTCTCGGGATGGACTTCGACGTCGAGATTGCCGCTGTCGTCGTCAATGGATAGCGATGGCTCATCAATGCAGAGCGCTTCGACCCCGGCTTCGCGCAGCACCGGCGCGAGCGGCTCCAGCAGCATGCCTTGCGTCAGAACCAACGTCGTGCCGCTGTCACGCAACATGTAGGCAAGCCGGTCGGACGGATAATCCGGATCGAGCGGCAAGTAAGCGCCACCGGCCTTCAGAATCGCGAGCAGCGCAACGATCATGTCCGGGCTTCGGGTCAGCGCAATGCCGACCAGCCGATCCGGACCGAGGTTCCAGAGGCGAAGCCGCCGCGCAAGTGTGTTGGCACGCCTGTTCAACTCGCCATAGGCGATGCGCTGGTCGCCCCAGGCGATGGCGACAGCGGACGGCGCTTGCGCGGCCTGCACTTCGATATGCGTCACGACGTCGGCACAGGAAGAGGCCGAGGTCAGCTGCGCTGCGCCGCTCCAATCGAGAATTCGTCGAGCGTCTTCATCAGACGCCGACCGGAGGTCACCGACCACGCGCTCCGCGTTCGCCACGATCCGCACCAGCAGATCTTGCAGAATGTCGCGAAGACGCAGGATCGCCGCCTCGTCGAATTGACGCGAGTCATAGTTGAACTCGATATTCAGCCTGTCGCCTCCGGCAAACACCGCCACCGCCAGCGCATAGTTCGTCGGCGTCACATGCGCCACACGACCAATCCGAGGGCCGCCCTCCCCGCCCCGCAGCAGTCCCTCGTCGATCGGATAATTCTCGAACACCAGGATGCTGTCGAACAGCGGCTGCCCGCCATGGCCGGCGAGGCGCTGAACCTCGTAGAGCGGCGTCCAGCCGTGCTCGCGCAGCGCCAGGTTCTGTTCCTGCAAGGCGCGCAGCCAATCGCCGACGATTGCCTCTGGGTTCGGCGCATCGACGATGGGCAGCGTATTGATGAAGAGGCCCACCATCTCCTCCGAGCCGGGCAATTCCGCCGGACGACCCGAGATGGTCACACCGAAGCAGACAGCGGACTGCCCCGAATGTCTGCGCAACAACTGTGCCCACGCGCCCTGTATGAGCGTATTGAGCGTCACCCGTTCGCGCTTTGCGAACGACTTCAGCCGTTCGGTCAGCGCCGCATCCACGGCAAGGCCGATGCTGGCGTGGTCTTCGGGGCGGGAGGTCTTGGCGGCCACCAGCGCATTCGCGAGCAGCGTCGGCGCTTCGAGCCCTGCCAGCACCTCGCGCCAGAATCGTTCGGAGCTTTCGTGATCGCGGCTCCTTTGCCATGCAATGTAGTCACGATAGCTGCCCTGCACGGCCGGCAGCGGTTCACCGCTCACCTGCTGCAACACCTCCGCAACCAGCCGTGCCGAGCTCCAACCGTCGACGAAGATGTGATGATGGGTCCAGATCAGCCAGTGACGGTTCTCGTCGAGCCGTATCAGGCCAATGCGCTGGAGCGGCGGCTGCAGAATGTCAAAGCCCTTCTCCCGCTCGTGTCGGGATATCTCGGCGAGCGCTGCATCCAGCTCCGCAGGTGGGGTGTCGCGCCAGTCCTCCTCGACGAACGGCACGGTCACATGGCGATGCACCACCTGCTGCGACGCGCCTGACAAGTTCTGCCAGACAAACCCGGTCCGCAAGGCGGCATGCCGGTCGCTGGCCGCCTGCCACGCAGCCCGCAGCTTGCCTGCATCGACACCGAACAGCTCGAGCCCGACCTGGTTCACATAGGAATCAGTGGGACCGTCACGCAGCGTATGGAACAACATGCCCTGCTGCATGGGCGAGAGCGGATAGATGTCCTCGACACCGCGAAGGTCCAAGGTCGTGGCTAGCCGATCGAGGTCGGCCTGTGTGAGTCCGGACAATGGAACATCCGATGGCGTGAGGCCGACTGCTCCGTTGCAGCAATGCGCGACCAGTTCACCCAGCGCGTCCTGATAGTGCGCCGCCAGTCGCTCGATCCTGTCGTGCCGGTAGCGCTTGCGCCCGTAGCTGAAAGACACTTCAAGACGGCCCTCGCGCACGAGGGCGTTGATGTTCAGCCATCCGCGCATGGGCGCCGCGGCGCTGCGCGAAGGACCCGCGCTCTCGGGGGCGAAGGAGAAGCGATGTGTGGCGCCAACACTCGCGTCGAAGCGGCCCAGATAGTTGAAGACGATCTGCGGCTCCGCCAGTTGCTCGAGGGCATGACGTTGCTGCTCGGAACCGAGATAACGCAGCACGCCATGACCGAGCCCGCGATTTGGAATCGCGCGCAGCCTCTCCTTTACTTCCTTGATCAGTGACGCCTCGTCGAATCCTGTATCTCTCAGCCGGACCGGAAATGCCGTCGTAAACCAGCCGACGGTACGGGATATATCCGCGTCCGGAAAAATATCCTCGCGGCCGTGGCCTTCGAGCTCCACCACCACCTCGTCGTGCTGGCTCCAGCGCGACACCGCTCGCGCGAGACCGGCCAGAAGCAGGTCGTTGACGTGGGTCCGATAGGCGGCAGGCGCCTGTTCGAGCAGCCGCGCCGTCAACTCGGCATCGAACACCAATGACACTTCATCGCCGTCACCGACGCGATCGATGCCGCCATGGTCATCGTCACATGGCAAGCGCGCACCGGCACCGCAACCAAGCCAATAGGGCAGTTCGGCCGCGACCTCCGCGGTCGCCGCATAGGCACGCAGCCGCTCGCTCCACGAGCCGTAAGACTCGCTCTTCGGGGGCAGCGTGACGGGACCGCCATGCTGCAGCTGGTCATAGGCCGACGCCAGGTCTTCGAGCAGGATGCGCCAGGACACGCCATCGACGACGAGGTGATGAATCGCAAACAGCAGTCGTTGGCTGCCGTCCGCAAGGTTCATGCCGACCGCGCGCAGCACCGGTCCCGAAGACAGCGAGAGGCTCTCCTGCGCGGCGCGGGCGAGCCCAGCGATCTCCGTCGGGCCGCCGACGTGCGGGTGAATCCACAATAGTTCGGAGGACGCCGGCGGCGACGCCTGCTCGCCCCGCCAGACGCCATCCACCTGCCTGAACCGCAGACGCAACGCATCGTGATGCTCTACGATGGCAGCGAGCGCACGCCGCAGCGTCTCCCAATCGATCTGCATGTGTGGCAGCAGCAGAACCGCCTGATTCCAGTGATCCCGGTTGCCGATATCCTCGTCGAAGAAACGCATCTGGATCGGCATCAGGTGACGCATGCCGGGATCGGCATTGCCGCCAGCAGACGGCTTCGTGTCCGGCTTCTCCTTCTTCGCGCTCGTCCCGGTCGATATGACGGCGACGGTCGCCAATCCGGCAACCGTCTGCTGGCTGAATATCTGCTTCGGCGTCAGCCGGATGCCGCGCTTGCGCAGGCGGGCGATGATCTGCAGGCTGAGGATGGAATCGCCACCGAGCTCGAAGAAATTGTCATTGCGGCCCACACGCTCGCGACCGAGCACCTCGCACCATACCGCCGCGATCGCGACTTCAATATCTCCCGCGGGTGCGGCATAGCCGGCGTACACCCCGTCTTCCGCCGGTTCGGGCAAGGTGCGACGATCGACCTTTCCATTGGGCGTCAGCGGCAATCGCGCCAGCATGACGACGTGTGACGGCACCATATAGTCCGGCACGATCGCAAGTAGCTGTTGCTTGATCGTATCGGCCTGCGGACTGGCATCGCGCGATGGTACACAATATGCAACCAGCTCCTGCCGATCGGCATTCGCCCCGATCGCGCGCGGGAGCACTACCGCATCGTCGATGCCCGGCAGTGTCTTGATGACGCGCCCGATCTCTCCGAGCTCGATACGATAGCCACGCAACTTGATCTGATCATCGGTGCGGCCCAGGAATATCAGCCGGCCCGCTTCATCGCAGCGGACACGGTCCCCGGTTCGATAGAGGCGCTCGCCTGCTGCCCCGAACGGATCCGGGACGAAACGTTCCGCAGTCAGACCGGCCGCGCCGCGATAGCCGCGCGCCAAGCCGGCGCCGCCGATATAGAGTTCGCCGGTAACGCCGATCGGCACTTCGTTCAGCGCGTCATCCAGGACATGGGCGCTCAGATTGGCAAGTGGCAAACCGATTGGAACCGGGTTGCTCTCGCGCTCGGCCGCGCATTCATGCGTTACCGCACCGACGGTCGTTTCCGTAGGCCCGTAGTGATTGAGAATCCGGCATTGCGGGCGCAAGCGATGGACTTCGTCCAGCAGCGCCCGGTCGCAAGACTCTCCGCCAAGGATGAGCGCCTCGCGGGGCAGAAGATCGGCCGACCGCGAGGCCTTCAACAGCCCTCGCACATGGCTCGGCACGATCTTGAGAATGTCGACCTCGCCTTCGCGCATCGCTTGCGCGAAGGCATCCGCGTCGAACACGGCGTCTGGAGACAGCAGATGCAGCGTCCCGCCGGACGCCAGCGCGCCGAACAGGACGGTGTGGCCGAGATCGGCCGCCACCGTCGACACCATCGCCATGTTCGCTGATGGACGCGGCTCCAGGCGTAGCAGCAGGGCCTGAACGTAGTTGGCCAAGGCGCCGTGCGAGATGCTGACGCCCTTCGGCGCGCCGGTCGATCCCGATGTATAGATGACGTAGGCAGTCTGCTCCGGATGAATGGTCGTGTCGACCGGCAGGCTCGGGATCTCCCCGCGCGCGGCTTCGGCTTCAGCATCGAGCACCAGGCAATCGAGGCCACGCGCATTCCCGAGCTTCTCACCCGCCGCCAGCAAGATCTCGATGCCGCCGTCCGCCAGGACGCGGCGGACGCGCTCCATCGGCCATTTCGGGTCCAACGGGACGTAAGCGCCGCCGGCCTTGAGCACACCGAGCAAGGCGACGACAAAAACCGGCGAGCGCTCGATCCACAGCGCGACCGGCGTTTCCCGCGCCAAGCCCCTGGCGCTGAGCACCTGCGCGATACGGTTCGACCTGCGCTCGAGTTCCGCAAAGCTCAATCGCTCCCGGCCGCATTGGATGGCCGTGACGGTCGATCGATCTGCGGTCGCCGCACGGTGAAGGCTGATGACATCGGTGAAGCCGAATGCGGCGGTCTCACTTGGAACGGCCTGCCGGTGCCCATCGTCAATGGCAAAGTCCGATATCCGCCGCTCGGCATGATCGGCAATCTGGCGTAGGTTCGAACCGAACTGCGCCGCCAGCCGCCCGATGGTCGGACGATCGAACAGATCGGTGGCGTAGTTGAACGTCACCTTCATGCCGCCGCCGGCGCTATCGATGACGTCGAGCGCGAGATCGAAATGCGAACCTGCGAGATCCATGATGTCGATTTCGGCAGTGAGCCCTTCGATGCCGGCAAACCCGCCCGGCGCAGTCATGTAGTTGAACTTTGCCTGGAACAGCGGATTGTGCCCCCCGCTGCGTTCCGGCCTGAGGGCTTCAACCAGCATTTCGAAAGGAAGGTCCTGGTGCGATAGCGCCTCGACCACCGATTCCTTGACCTGCTGCAGCACGCTCGGGAAGGTCGCATCGGCTGCAATCTCAGCCCGCAGCACCAGCGTATTGACGAAACATCCGATCAAGCCCTCGAGCTGCGTGTGCCGGCGTCCTGCGATCGGCACACCGACGCGCAGATCACTCTGTCCAGTGTAGCGATGGAGCAGCACCTGATATGCGCCGAGCAGTAGCATGAAGACGCTGACGTGCTGCTTGACAGCGATCTCCCGGAGTCGGGACGCAAGCGCGTCGTCGATGATAAGACCGATCGTCTCGCCGGCATGGCTCTGGATGGCCGGGCGCGGCCGATCATGCGGTAACGCCAAAACGGGATGAAAATCGCCGAGCTTCGCGCGCCAATACGCGAGCTGCCGCTCGGCCTCGCCTGCCGAGAGCCAGTTTCGCTGCCAAGCCGCAAAGTCGGCGTATTGAATTGCCGGAATCGGCGGCGCGCCTCCGCCATGACCAATACCGCTGCGATAGAGCGCGGCCAGTTCGTCGAGCAGCACGTCGAGCGACCTGCCGTCCACGATGATATGATGGGCGAGCAGCAGCAGCTCGTACGCATCGTCCGCGAGCCGAAGCAACACCGCGTGCAACAGCGGACCGTTCACGAGATCGAACGGCTTGGCGAGCTCGGATCGCTTGAGGTTCTCCGCGCGCTCGGCGCGTTCCCCTACAGAATGGGAACGAAGATCCTCGTCCCGGATGCCGATGCTCATGACATCGTGGATGAGCTGCGTTCCGCGGCCGTCGCTGGCTCTGAACGTGGTGCGCAATATTTCGTGACGGCGGACGATCTCGCCGAGCGCGCGCGACAGGACGGCATGATCGAGCCGCCCCTTCAGACGGATTGTACTCGCGACGGTGTAGGCGGTCCCGGCCGGGTCCATGTTCCAGAGGAACCAGAGCCGCTCCTGCGCGTGCGACAGCATCGCACGATCGGCCGCGGCGGCCCACGGGATCGGCGGCAACGTCCGGCCGGCACCAGCGCCCGCCAGGGCATCGATCCGGCCGGCGAAGGCCGAGAGCGTCGGCGCGTCGAAGAAGGTGCGCAGCTCGACCTCCACGCTTAGGCGGTCGCGGATCGCCGCGGCAACCTGGCCGGCTGCGATCGAATTTCCGCCCATCACGAAGAAATCGTCCTCGCGATGCACTGCCGCGACACCAAGCGCATCGCACCAGATCGAGGCGACGGCGCGTTCGGTATCGGTCGTGGGCTTCGTCAAGGATGCGCCGCCGCGGCGACGCCCCCTCTCGAACACCATGAAGCTGTCGAGCGTATTGTCGGCGAGGCGTGCGGCGCAGGCCGAGCGTTGCAGCTTGCCGCTCGTGGTCAGCGGCATCGCTTGCGGATTCAGCAGAGCGATCACGGCCGGATATTCCTGCGCCTGCCGGAGGACCGCTTCGCCGATCGCATGTGCGAGCGCCTCCGGATCGCTGAGCCTGAGCACGGCGCGGCTGAACTCCGCCGCCACGCCGATGGCTTCACGCCCGTCCATTTCGACCGGAAAGACGGCAACCCGCCCGCTACGGACAGTCTCGACGTCGGCTTCGATCGCCTGCTCGACGTCCGTCGGATAGACGTTCTGTCCCCGAACGATCAGCAGGTCCTTGAGGCGCCCGGCCACGACCAGCGCGCCATCGCGAATGAAGCCGATATCGCCGGTCCGCAGCCAGCGCGCGTCATCCCGCTCGACGAAGGCCTGGTGCGTGGCCTCGGGGTTGTTCCAGTAACCGAGCGCGACGCTGGGACCCGCGACCCAGATCTCACCCACCTCATTCGCCTCGGCCACGGCCGATCCGTCGACACGCATGATGCGAGTGTCGTGGCCTGCGGCGGTTCGACCGCACGCTACGAGATCGGTGCCTGTGCTGGCGCTGGCGATACGACCTGCGGCGAGTTCCGCGGTGTCGAGCGTATAGCTGACGGTGTCAGCGGTGATGTCGCCGGCCGTGACCAGCAGCGTCGCTTCGGCGAGGCCATAGCAAGCGGTCAACGCCCGTCGATTGAAGCCAGCCCGCGCAAACCGGTCACCGAACTTCTCGAGGGTGGTCCGGCGGACAAACTCCGAGCCCGAGAACGCGAACTTCCACCGGCTCAAATCCAGTCGACTGATGGTCTCGTCCGAAATGCGGTCGGCGCACAGCGAATACGCAAAGTCGGGACCGCCGCTCATCGTGCCGCCGTGACGATCGATCGCCTCGAGCCAGCGGCGCGGCCGTTCCAGGAAATTCCGCGGTGACATCAGGACGCCGGTAAAACCCGTGAACAGCGGGTTCAGGAGCCCGCCGATCAATCCCATGTCGTGATAGAGGGGCAGCCAGCTCACAAAAACGTCGTCCGGCGCACCACCGGCAACCGCTTCAATGGCTCGCTCGTTGGCAACCAGATTACCATGGGAAACACAAACCCCCTTTGGCTGCGAGGTCGACCCGGACGTATACTGGAGGAACGCGATCGCATCGGCCGCGGGCCTTGTCTCGCGCCAGTCTGCGGCGAGCTCGGGCGGGATGGTATCTACCGTGACGATGTGCACGTCGCCCAATGCGGGCAGCGTCGCTTCGATGAGATCGTGCAGGGCCGTCTCGCCCAATATGAAGCGCGGCGCCGCATCCCGCAGGATGCCATCGAGACGTCCTGCATAGCGCTCCGGGCCGCCCTCCGGCGGATAGGCCGGAACGGCGATCACGCCCGCATACAGACAGGCATAAAACGCCACGGCATAGTTGATCCCGCTCGGAAGCAGGATGACCGCCCGCTCGCCTGCACCGCCCATCTGCTGCAGCCATGCAGCCAGCGCCCTGATCCGACCATCGAGCGCGGCAAACGTCAGCTCATCGGCGACGTCGTCGCCTTCCAGGAACCGCAACGCCACCTTCTCCGGTCGCAAGGTGGCGTGCTCCCGCAAGCGTTCGACGAGGTTGGCTCTGTCCATGTTCTCGAATCCCTGTCCGGCCGCGAGCCGGAAATCACCACCGACGATTGCCGCCGATCACCCCTGCCGATGGGCCTCGGCCATGGCGACAATCACCTTGCGTGGTCCCTTGAATGGCGCGCGCGCATGCGCGGTGAGCATGTTGTCGAGCATCACGACGTCGCCAGCTTGCCAGGGAAAGCTGATCTTGTGCTTCTCGAGAACGGCCCGAACCGATGACAGCGTCTCATCGTCGATTGCCGAACCATCGCCATAGAAGACGTTGCGTGGCAGATCGGCTTCGTC
Organism: Bradyrhizobium sp. GW821-FHT13H06; assembly: GCF_058803975.1. Lineage (NCBI taxonomy): Bacteria > Pseudomonadati > Pseudomonadota > Alphaproteobacteria > Hyphomicrobiales > Nitrobacteraceae > Bradyrhizobium > Bradyrhizobium sp. GW821-FHT13H06. Next base: position 248,532 of record NZ_JBXAPN010000004.1, read on the forward strand.
ATCGACCACGTCGAGCAGACTCTCGCGGACCTCAGGCTCGAGATTGGAGACGTGGAACAAATGTGCCTGGTTGAACCAGACCCACTCACTCGTGACGGGATGCTGCGCCGTCCCCTGACAGATCTGGCGCGTACGGAGCTCGCCATCCTCCTTCCATTCGCATTCGATGTCGTGGCGAGCGCAGTAAGCCTCCACCTCCGATCTGGAGTCCGTGCCGAACACCTGTTGCCAATCGACGTCGAGGCCGTTGCCGTAGTTCCGCACATACATCACGCCCTTGCCGGCAAACCGTTCGCGAATGGCCGGCGGCATGTCTCGATAGATGGCCCGGCTGTCGGCGATCGGCGTCTCCCCACCCTCCAGCGCCGGCTGCATGCAATAGAACCAGATCTTCATCGGCCAATCGCGGGTATAGGCCTGCTCGTTGTGCAGCGGAATATGCTGGTGCGGCGGGTATTCCGTGGAGGTGTAGACCCCGGAGGTCACCTGCGAACGCGGCGTCGATCCGAATTCGTATGTGAGCAGCGGGTGACCGAAATCGGCCGCGAAGGCCCGAAACGCATCGGGGCCATCGAGCGAGAAATCGCGGAACACAATGCCGCCAGTTTCGATCAGGTGCCTGTCGATCGTCTCGCGTAGCATGGGAAGTGCTTTGCCGAGCGGCTGCCCGGCCTCACCGGCCTTGAGCAGCAGAGGAAGAGTTCTGCCCTCAATGAGTGGCTGGACGGAGAACGTGCTCATGATCCTCGCTCCGATGCAGATCAATCGATCGCCCCGATCGCCGGGCCAGCGCCGCACCGATCCGCTCGATCAGCTCGGCCTGCTGCGTGTGAATGAAGAAGTGATGGCCGGGCAGCACATCGAGCGTGAATGACTCGGAGGTCTCCCGCCGCCAGGTCTCGAGCGCTTCGCGGCCGGTCTCGTCGTCCGCTCCGGCAAAGACGTGCACGGGGCACGGTAAGGGACGACGCGGTCGATAGACATAGGCCCCGCACATCAGGAAGTCGGCGCGGAGCACCGGCAACGCAGATCGCATCAGCTCTGCATTCGACAGCGCCTCATCGGGCGTGCCCTGGAGATTGCGCAGCTCCTGCATCAGCGCATCGTCGCTCAGCGGCTCGCGCCACCTGCTGCCGTCCCGAACCGCAGGCGCTTCCGCACCCGAGGCGAAGAGAACGGCCGGCGCAGCCGCGCCGCGATCGAGCAGGCCGTGTGCGAGCTCGAATGCGATCACGGCACCGAGGCTGTGCCCGAACAACGCGTAAGGCCCGTCGAGCTGGCCGCCGAGCTCGCCAGCGAGCTTCGCGGCCAATACGTGCGGATCGGTAGCCAAAGGCTCATCCATGCGCGCGCCGCGCCCGGGCCACTCCACCGGCCTCACGTCGATCCACGATGGCAGCAGCCTGCGCCACCGCGCGTAGAACATGGCGCTGCCGCCGGAGTAAGGCAGACAAAGAAGCCGCATGGAAGACCAGGCTCCGCCGACTACGCCGACCGCTGAGGCGTCGCGTCGTCCATGAACTTGCGCAGGCTGAGGGGGCGCATGTCGGTCCACACCTGCTCAATGTGGTCGAGACATTCCTTTTTGCTGCCGGTCTTCCCCACCGCCTTCCAGCCCGCCGGAATCGTCTTGAACGTCGGCCAGATGGAGTATTGCTCTTCGTGATTGATGACGACGGTGAAGGTGACGTCGTCTCTGTCGAACACCATCATGGCGCGATCCCTTTCAGCAAGCGAAAGTAGAGACGTTTGACTAGGTCAGAAGCAGACGATGGTCAAAGCAATATCGACGCGACTTTTTTTAAGACCTCAAAACTGGCGACGCGGAGACACAATGCAACCTCCGCGCTTGCGCGCCAACGCGCGGGAAAATATCGAGATTTCAGGACACGTCGCAGTTTGCTGCAATTCTAACTGGACAAGCAGGAACTTTTCGGATGCAGAATGATCGCGCGGTCTGTCGCGGGCCATCCTTCATCGCATTGTCATCAATTGCGACAAGCGCGCCATTGCTGACGATAGAGCATACAAAAAAACCGCCGCGGACAAGATCCGCGGCGGTACATATCTGAAGCGTCGTGGTGCTCAGAAATTGAACGTCGTCGATAAGAGGTATGTACGTGGCGCACCTAGTGAAATCGCGCTGCTGACCGTCCGATAGGAATTCCAGTACGCTTCGTTGAACACGTTCTCGACACTGGCACGAATGACGATCGGCTTGCCGTTCCACGGCGACAGGAAAGTGTATCGCGCACCAAGATCAACCCGCGTCCAAGCAGGGAGCTCCTGCGTATTCGCATCGTTGGCGTAACTCTCGCTAGTGTAGATGACGCGACCTGTCATAGTCAGTCCCGGCAGGAACGGAGTATCCCACTCGGCTCCTAGGTTGAGGTTGATCGCAGATACGCCGACAGGGATCTTGCCGTTATAGCTGACAATGATCGATCCAACCGAGACTGCCTGCCTCACCACCTCGCCGTCAATGAAGGTCACGCCACCCAGCAACCGAAACGTCGGCGTCAGCTCGCCGAAGGCGAACAGTTCAAAGCCCCGATTGCGCTGCTCACCGGAAAGTCGCCTCGCGGGCAAGGCCTGCCCCGCAACGGCGACCGAGATAATATTCGGACTGGTGATGTCGAATACGCTCGCGGTAAAGCCGATCCGGCCCATATCGACCTTCATCCCGACTTCCTTCTGCTTGGTCTGAGCGGGAGGAATGATCTCGCCGACGTTCGAGTACGACGTGGCTCCGACAACGACTTCCGGCGCCTTCAGGCCTTCGATGTAGTTTGCGTAGAGCGCAATATTCTCCACCGGCTTGACGATAACCGCATAGCCGGGGCTCCAGGTCGGAACATCGACACTTGATTTGGCGGAAGTCAGCAGGTTCACACTATCTACACCAGCGGTCTGTCGCCTCGCCCCGATGACGAACTGAAGCCTGTTATCGAGCATAGACATCGTGTCAGCGACACCGACGCTGGTAAGCTTTGTCTGTGTCTCCAAATTTTGCACGACTGTAGCGAAATTCGGATAGGGGATCGGGAGCGGATTATACAGATTCGAATTGATGGCAGCACCTGCCTTGCCGAACGAACTGTAATCCCGTTCGAAGGCTGAGTAGTTGACGGTCAAGAGATGATTGATAGGACCGGTATCCACAGAGGCGCGCAGCCCGACCTCACCCGCGTAGTTGTCATAGACATCGCGTCCACTAAACGGAGCCGCCGTCCAGTTGCCGTTCGCGCTCGTTATGCGAGGCGACGGATAGACGTAGTCTATCTCACTCTTGTGATATCCAGCCGCACCATATGCAGTTAGCGACTCCGTCAGATCGACTTCGCCGCGCGTCATGGCGAACGCATCTCTCGGTTTCCATGTCGCCCAGTCCGGCATGTAGTTTGCGCCGGGCTTCGGAAGGGCTGGAACCGGAATCGTGGTGGCGAAGGGAGGACTGGTGGTAAACGTCAAGAATCGGAGCGGTGGCTTGAGATTTTCAGTTTGGTAACCAATGTCCGTTGAAAAGCGGACACGCTCACCGCGATAATCGAGATTGAGCACAGCGTTGCCGAACTGATCGGTCTGCCGGTCATAAGCGGTCGACCCGCCCCGCGCTTCGCCGTTGAACCGAACTCCCCATTCCTTATGTTCGCCGTATCGCCGGCTCACATCCGTCTGCAGTCCGAATTGCGACTTCGATATATAGAGTGCGGTCAACTGCGTTATGTCGAAGTCGGGTGCGCGCTTCGTCACTAGGTTGATGCTGCCGCCATTAGCTCCCGCAGGGGGCATACCGCTGAGAAGCACGCCCGGCCCCTTCAAAACCTCGACTCGTTCGAGGAAGTTCGCCGACGTTGAATAGAACGGCGCCATTCCATACAGGCCGTTCATGGCGTAGTCACCACTGTCGTGGTAGAATCCTCTGATGTAAACGCCATCAATGCCGTTGCCTGCTGGCGTCTTCGTCCGAACCGAGGGATCGTTGAACAGCACGTCGCCGACAGTTCGAGCTTGCTGGTTCTTAATCAGCTCTGCCGTATAGCTTGTCTGATTGAACGGCGTGTTCATCACACCGCGATTGCCGAGAAGACCGAGACTGCCGCCGGTCGCGACCTGGCCGCCTGCATAGGCCGGCGGGACGGTGCCGATCGTTCCCGTCGACGGTACGACATAGGGAACGGGCGCGGCCTGGCGCGGAGCCGCCGCGGCGACGGATCGCTGTCCCCGCGATGCGCGCGTCGACTGGGATCTTTGAACCGACTGTCGTGTTCTCGGCTTGGGTGCATCGACGGTCACCGGCGGCAGGTTCGTTTGCGCAAACGCTTGCTGAAGGTCACCCGACGATTCCAGCGATAGCGCAAGATAGCTCACCGCTCCCAGCGATAGCGTACGCACAATTTTCCTAGCCGAGAGTTCACGCGTCATTCCTGCACCCCAATTCCACTACAGGTCCCCGCGCTTCCTAACATACGCGGGTGCTCCGAGAAGGGATGGAGAACTAGAAGTTATCTAAGGTTGCACGACAAACCGTCGCGATTGGACGATCGTTGCCGGCCTCGAATGACGCCGCTCAATCTTCGAATGTTTCTATTTTCAAACCGTTCTAATCTCAGTCCGCATGCAGCATCTCGGCAAGACTCCGTTGCTCCGTCTCGGATTTCCGACCGTTCCGAGCAGGTTGCGTATCGCCCGTTCCCAGCAAGTCCATTGCCGCCTTGGATCGCACATCAATACACTCGAAGTCCTCAGACTCGCGCAGCGGAGGACCATGCGCAGGATGTCGCACCTCTTTCCAAATCTTGTGCGCTTCTAAGATGGGCAAGCAGCGCGGACATCATTTACGCAATGATCGAACACGTCGCCATAGGCGATGTCCACTTTCACCCCTGATCGGACACCCCATCCCGAATCGAGGCTTCTGCTTCCAGATGGGCTCGCTCCATCATCGCGTCGGTCGCTGTTCTCAGCGTCGCTCACAGCTCGCCGCACCCCGGTGCGATACCGATGCCGGCTCTTCAAGCCTCGCATCGTGACCTGCATTTCTTTCGGTGATGGACAAGTTCTCAGAACGAATTCCGTCAATCCATTCCGAGAGCGTTTCGCGGTAGATTAGTTTGATCTTCTCAAACGCTTGACGGATATATCTTAGGTCCAGGGCGGCGAGACGGATCGAGAGCCCCGCCTGTGCCGGCGACACGCTCACTGCGCCATAGAGCCCCTTGATTGGCTCTAGAGCTGCTGCCAACTTCCCTTGCAGCTTCCCCAGATCATGTGCAGAGGGCAGTACAATGAATGCCGATCCGAAGGCCCGGTAGCCACGAAAGAGGCTTCGGTCTGGGTGAGATAGACGCGTCCGCTCCACCAGCAGCGGCTCGCCACCCGATCTTCTCAGGCAGAACGTCGACTCCAGCTCGCGGAAGTAGCTCGTTCTACCACTGGGGTCGTGCATCGTGAATGCATCGACGATCAACGCATAGGCGTCGGGCGCGCAGTCAAGCTCGATCGTCTGTGACAATGCCGCCTCGGGAAACAGGATGCGCGGCTCCGGCAGATATTCGAGACTGGCCCTGCTCGCGACATCAAGCTCCACCGTCTCGACAGCGCGCGCAGCGGGGTGGGCGCGATGAACCGACGTCGCGCCCTGGTTGGTCAGGCAAACGGCTGTCCCGGGGCCAAGCATGAGGCGCTGCGCAAGGCTGTCCTCTCCGTGAACCGCTCCGCTCGCCGTCTGCACAATCACACTGAGGCGATCCGGACGATCCGGATCGACATGAAAGCTGCGCGTCAGCACGAATGGCCAAGCGAAGTTCCGTCGGTCGATCACAGTACGGTTGGCACGCCGAACGAAGCTAAGGTCGAGCCGCGCTGCGTCGCTCGCCGTTGCATCATTCATGTCTTGAACAACACTTCGCGCTCGAGGAGGTCGACGATCGATTCGATACCGTCACCGCGGCGACAATTGGTGAGCAGTACCGGGCGATCTCCTCGGACGTTCAATGCGTCTCGATGCATGCACTCCAGATCTACGCCAACGTGAGGCGCCAGATCGACCTTGTTGATGACGAGAAGATCGGCGCGAATGACACCCGGACCGCGCTTGCGCGGAATATCGTCGCCTCCGGCCACATCGATCACGAACATCCAAAAGTCCGTCAGATCGCGCGAGAACGTCGAGGCGAGATTGTCACCACCACTTTCGAGCAGGATCAGCTCGACTCCCGGGAAACGGCGTTCGAGCTCATCCGCGGCTTCAATGTTGAGTGTGGGATCCTCGCGAATTACGGTGTGCGGACACGCACCCGCCTCGACCGCCGACACCCGTGCCGGATCGATCAGCCCGGAACGCCTGATCCGCTCGGCGTCTTCAGCCGTGACGAGATCGTTGGTGATGACGGCGATATCGATGCCCCGCGCAGTGAGTGCTGGAATCAAGCATTCCACCAATGCAGTCTTGCCTGAACCGACCGGTCCTCCGATTCCAACCCGTGCGGCCGCGATCCGTGGCTGCGCCACTCCATTGTTGAGCGAGAGCCGGCTCATCGGAGCATATACCGTCTTGCCAACGGCACCTTCGTCGCCGGCGGGCACATCAGAAGCTTCCCATCAGCCCGAACCTCGAACGTTTGCGGGTCGACCTCGACATGCGGTGTCGCGGCGTTGCGCAACATGTCTGCCTTCCGCAATTTCCGTACATTCTTGATCTGGACGGGGGCGCGCTCGAGGCCGAGCTTGCGGGTCACATCGGCATCCATGGCGAGCTTCGACATGAAGTTGACGCCCAGCCTTTGCGGTGCTGCACCGAGCGCCCCCCACATCCGCTTCTGGATCATCGGTTCCGACAGGCCGAGGCTGCCATTGCCGTCGCCCATGGCTGCCCAGACGACAAAACCGTTCTTGATCACCATATAGGGCTTGATGCCGAACGAAGCGCGCGGCCAGAGAACGAGATCGGCCATCTTGCCGGGCTCGATCGAGCCGACGAGGTGATCGATGCCCACCGCAATGGCGGGATTGATGGTCAGCTTGGCAATGTAGCGCTTGATGCGCTCGTTGTCCGCACGTGCCGTCTTTTCCTCGGGCAGGCGGCCGATCCGGTCCTTCATCACGCTCGCCAGCTGCCAGCACTTCGCGACGTTCTCGGCGAGGCGTCCCATGCCTTGCGTATCCGTGCCGAATATCGAGATCGCCCCCATGTCGTGCAGAAAGTCTTCCGCCGCCATCGACTGGGCGCGCACCCGTGCCTCGCCGAACATCACGTCTTCGGGCGCGTTGTAATTGAGCTGATGACAGATCATCGTCATCGGCACGCCCTCCTCCATGCCGTAAGACGTGTACGGATTGGTCGGATTGGTCGACGAGGGAATAACGTTGTCCCACGACACGACCTTCAGCAGGTCCGGGGCGTGACCGCCGCCGGCGCCCTCCACGTGATACATATGGATGGTGCGACCCTCGACGGCCGCCATCGTATCCTCGCAAAAGCCGTATTCGTTGATCGAGTCGGTGTGGAGGTGAACAGCGAAATCATTGCGATCTGCCGCAATGAGGCTCTGATCAATCACCGCGGGGGCGGCGCCGAAATCCTCGTGAATCTTCACGGACATGCCGCCGGCCGCAACCGCTTCCTCGATCGCCTCGGGGTTGGACCCCGCACGTCCGAACAAGGCGAAATTGAGCGGCGAGAATTCGATCGCTTGCAGGAAGCGCGCGAAGGTCGAAGCGGCCCCGCTGCCGACGTCAAAAACGGGTCCTGATCCGTTTCCGACCAGGGTGGTCGTCCCGCCGGAAAGCGCATGGTCGGATTGCTCGGGCGAGATGAGGTGCGCGTGGGACTCAATGGCGCCGGCGGTGACAATGAAAGGACCGCCAGCAATCGGCGCCGTCGTGTGACCTACGACCATGTCGGGATGCACGTCCGGCATCACGTCGGGATTGCCGGCCTTGCCGATGCCAACGATGCGCCCGTCACGGATGCCGATGTCGGCCTTCACGATGCCGGCGACTGCGTCGACGATGGTGGCGTTCTTGATGACAACGTCAAGGGCCTTGTGCGAGGCAGTCCTGTAGGCGTTGACGCCTTCGCCATCGCGCAGGTTCTTTCCTGCACCAACCAGCAGTTCGTGCCCGTAGGTGGTGTAGTCGTGCTCGATCTCGGCGAGCAGACTGGTGTCGGCCAGTCGCACGAGGTCGCCTTTGGTGGGCCCGTAGAGTTCGCCGTAGGCCCTGCGTGACAGTGTGGCCATGGTCAGGCTCCCAGATAGCCGCGGGCGCGAGCCCGCTGAAGCGCATCATCCCTCGCCGACGGCGTATCCAACGAACCGTTGACGAGGCCTGCCTGCCCATGCACGACGCGATCACCCGAGATCGGGACCAGCCGCACGGACTTGGTGACCCCCGGCTCGAAACGGATACCGGCCCCCGCGGGACGGTCGATTTTCCTGCCCCAGGCCGCCGCGCGATCGAAGAGCAAGGCGCGATTGACCTCGAAGAAATGGGTGTGGCTGCGAACCTGAACGTCACGGTCGCCGGTATTCGTGACATCGATGGTGATCGCAGCCAAGGTTGCGAAGCTCTCAATGTCTCCGTCACCCGGGATGATCTCACCGGGCACAATATCGTCCACGACAGATGTGTCACTGGGACCGACCGGCTCGAAAAGCGCCATCACCTTGGTCCCTTCCGCGAACATGCATTCGATATAGAGCATCGGAATCATCTGCCCGACGCCGGGCTCGACATCGTCCCATGTCAACAATCGGCCTGCCATGTCGCGGATCTCTGCGTAAGGCATGTTACGGCGCGCCGCGGTCATGACCTCGTCTGTGATGTAGGCGACCGCCTCCGGATGGCTCAGCCGGATTCCAAGCGACCGATTGCGGCGCGCCATTTGCGCGGCATTGAAGATGACGAGTCGATCCATCTCGGTCGGTGAAAGGTTCATCATGGAAGAGCATCCTCTCTCAAGTCGTGAACATGCGGACGTGTCGCAGCGGTCCACGCGAAACCGCGATGTCGATAAACGGCGTGAAGCTCGCAGGCAGCGCATCGGGCGGCGGGGTTTCCTCGAGCAGTCCCGCCAGCAACATGCGTGCGGCGTCCTGGCTGCGCTGCGCCTCGATGTGGCCGATGATCCCGAGCCTTACGGCTGCGCTGACAAGGCCGGTCACGAGCGTCCAGCCCGAGACCAGTTCTGCGGCCTCCAGGCTGAGCCCCGCGTCCCGGCCGACGACGGCCTGCACAACAGCCAGATGGCCTAGCCTGGTGTCCGACGACACCAGGCCGCGGTAGGCGGCCGATAGCGGTCCATCGAGCTTGAACCATACCCCGAGCAGCGCCCTGCCCGCGCGGCGCGACCCTTCCCGCATTTCGGCCGAAGGTGTTGCCGCCTCGGCCAGGCGATCCACGCGCGCGATGGCCACACAATCCTCTGCCCGAAAGGCCTGGCGCAGCAGGACACGGTCCATGCTTGCCCAGCGCCGCTCGAGCTGGTCCGCGATAGTCCGATCGAGTTCGCTGCGACTGCCAAGCATGCCGTCGGCAGCAAGTCCTTCCAGCCCCCAGGAGAATGCAAAGCCGCCGGCCGGGTAGGCACTGTCCCCGAGCTGCAACAAGGCCAGCGTCTGCAATCTGTCAAACAGCATCGCTCTCCACGATCTCGCCCGCGTCGAGCAGCGGTCTGATCCGTGCCCGGTAAGTGTCGAGCGGCCCGTCCAGCAGGACAACAAGGAGATCGTCCTCGAAGCGAACCCGCCAATGCAGATTTCCGGCATTCCAGCCGAGCTTCAGCGCAGCAGCCTGGTTGACGGGCTTCAATCGCCAGCATTCCTGCTCGCCGAAGCGGACGATGATGGCGCGATCATGTGCGAGAAACAGCAGTGCCCCGTCGACCAGGTCCTCGTCCCGGTCCAGGCTGACGGCGCAATCGGTACCGCGATCGGTCGTCAAGCGAAAGCGCTTGCGGCCGACGTCGGACGGCGGCACGAACAGGAGTTCGATCCCGCCATGATGTTCGACGTGGTGGAGACGGCCTGCATAGGCCGCGTCGTCGGATCGTCCGATGATGCCGTGAAGCCGTAACGTCACGATACCCTCCCGCAAATGACAGATGGACCCGGCTCACCGCATCGTTGCCGACACCTCCCTCGAGGTCACCAAAGTGACCTCGCCATCCAGGATGGGCTTGGCAATTCCGAAGAAGGTCGCGACGACCGCCGAACTGTTGTGGCGATCCATCGCGGCCTTGTCGACAAATCGCTCATACGTGGTGAACACACACGGGTCCTCCTCACTCTGCGAGATGAAGAATCCGATCGTATCCGGCTCGTTGGCCGCAACATTCGCGGCGACGGCCATCAACGCGTCGCGCATCGTGGTCTCATGCCCGGACTTTGCCCTGATGACGGCGGTGATGGTGATCATCAGAATTTCTTCCAATCACCGTCGGCTTCGAAGGCGCTCGCCGCCTGGTAGATGGTCGCCTCGTTATAGTCCTTGGCGATCAGCATCAGGCCGACCGGAAGGCCGTCCGACAGCCCGCAGGGAATGGTCATCGCGGGATGGCCGGTTACGTCGAACGGACTGGTCGTGGCCGTCATTTCAAAGGCACGCTGGACAATCTCGGCGAGCGGCGCATCCTTGGCCGGGATCGGCGTGGCGACACAGGGCAAGGTCGGCATCAGCAGCAGATCGTAAGAGCCGAATACCGCATCATAGGCCGCCTTGGCAGCGATCGCGATGTTGCGTGACTTGGCATAGTAACGACCGCGATAGTGGCTGACGCCCCACTGCCCGACCAGCATGGTGAGCTTGAGCGTTTCCGACAGGTCGTCGGCACGGCTACGCCAACCGGAATGGGCGTCGAGCAGGCCCACGTCATAGAGGCCCTTCCAGTTGAAGCCCATGCCGTTGCCGATCATCATCTGGACCAGGAATCCCTCCAGCGTGATCGGGTTCCAGGCCGCGAGTGCATGTAGGTGTTCGGGAATCGAAACCTCCGACACGCTGGCACCGAGCTTCGCGAACCGCTCTGCGCCGGCCTTTACCTTGGACGCAACGCCTTCCTGCATGTTCGCAACGGCAAATCCCTCCTTGAGGATGCCGATCTTCATGCCCTTGACGCCCCTGCGGAGCATCTCCGTGTAGCTCGTGACCTTCGGCGCATATTGGCGCGGATCGAGTCCGTCGGGGCCGGCCAGCACTTCCAGCAACAGAGCGTTGTCGGCGACGTTTGCCGTCATCGGGCCGGTGTGGTCGATGGTCGATTCGATCGGCATCACGCCCGTATACGGCACGAGCCCGTGCGTCGCCTTCATGCCGTAGATGCCGCAATAAGATGCCGGGATCCGGATCGAGCCGCCTTGATCGCCGCCGATCGCCATGTCGACCTCGCCGGCTGCGACCAGCGCCGCACTTCCCGACGAGGAGCCTCCGGCCGAATAGCCCATCTTGAGGGGATTGTGAACCGGTGCAGGATTGGAGGTATGGCTGCCGCCCGAGAGGCAGAAATGCTCGCACACAGCCTTGCCGACGATGGTGCCGCCGGCATCGAGTATGCGGGTCACGATCGTTGCGTCGGCGGCGGGAATGAAGCCCTCGAGCGTGGTCGAGCCGTTCATCATGGGGACGCCGGCCAAGGCGACGTTGTCCTTCAGCACGATGTTACGACCCGCGAGTTTGCCGGTGGCTGCGCCCTTGACCTCGGTCTTGATCGCCCACGCGCCGTACTTGTTGTCCTTCGACATCGGCTTGGAGCCCGGCATGCGCGGATATTTGACCGGCGGCAGCGGGTTCGGCAGCTCGTCGATGACGTCGTAGGCGTCGAACATCCCGCCCATGAGGGCAAGATAGCTTCCGGCTTCTTCGACCGTCATGTTCATGTGCAGGCTCGCGGCGAGCTCGGCGACATCTTCGGCAGTCGGGCGTTTGATAGACATAAGTCATCCTTTCTTGTGAGGACAAGCCGGCAGCAACAGAACCAGCGATCGTAACGACCGGCGCAGCCGCGCCGGAGATTGAACTTAGTTTGGATGCATCGCGCCGTCCCGAGCCAGAAGGCTTTCTCGGTCGAGCTCTCCGGTGATGCGCCCCTTCTGGATATTGAGGATCCGGTCCGACAGTGAGGTGATGAACTCGAGGTTCTGCTCGACGACGATCAGCGACATGTTCCACCGCTTCTTCAGCGCGAGCAGCGTCTCGACGATCTCCTCGATGATCGAAGGTTGGATACCCTCGGTCGGCTCGTCCAGCAGGATCAGTCGGGGCTTCGTGCAGAGACAGCGCGCCAATGCCAACAATTGCTGCTCGCCGCCCGAGAGGGCCCCACCGCGTCGGTCGAGCAGTCGCACCAGGCGCGGAAAGTCCTGAAGCACCGCGTCGATGACCGATCGGTCCTCCTTCGGCGCCGCCGCCAGGCCCATTCGCAGGTTCTCAAGGACGCTCAGGTCGGGAAATATCTCTCGTCCTTGCGGCACCAGCCCAATGCCAAGCCTGGACCGCTCGTGCGGCTTGAGATGGGTGATCGGCTTGCCGGCGAACGTGACGGTGCCCCCCGTCGTCGGCAAATGCCCCATCAACGCACGCAGCGTCGTGGTCTTGCCCATGCCATTGTGGCCGAGAATGCCGAGATACTCGCCATCCTGAATCGTCATGTCGAGACCGAACAGGATTGGAATGCGGCCGTAGCCCGATCGTAAATCCCGGACCTCGAGAAGCGCGCTCATGCCGCCACCTTCTTGCCGAGATAGACGTCGCGCACGCGCTGATCCGCCAAGACCTTGTCCACGGTGTCTTCGACCAGCACCCGCCCCTGATGAAAGACCGTCACCTTCTTTGCGATCTGCTTGATGAACTCCATGTCGTGCTCGACGACGATGATGGCGCGGGTCCGGTTGATCTCGCGGATGATGGCGGCTGTGTGCAGGGTCTCCTCGTCGGTCATCCCGGCCGCCGGCTCATCGAGCAGGATCAATTCCGGCTCAGCCGCAAGCACCATGCCGATTTCGACCCATTGCCGTTGGCCGTGTGACAGCGTCGCCACGATGCGATCGGCATGATCCGTCAACCGGATCATCTGCAATACCGCATCGACCGCGGGCCCCTGGGCGCGCGGCGTCGCTTTCCGCCGAACAGCGAGCCAGATGTTCTCTCGCACCGAGAGACCATTGAAGACGTTCGGCACCTGGGTCTTGATCCCGATTCCCATGCGGGCGATCTCGTGCGACAGCTTGCCGGCGATCGGCTGACCGCGAAACGCTATCGCACCCGACGTTGGCACAAGCTGTCCAGTCAGAGTCTTGAAGAAAGTGCTCTTGCCGGCGCCATTGGGCCCGATCAGGCAGCGCAGCTCCATCTCTTCCAAAGTGAAGGTAATGTCGTCATTGGCGATTACGCCGCCAAAACGCATCGTGAGGTGCTCGGCCTTGAGCAGAGGTACGAGGTCCGCCATGGTCATTCGGCTCCGGCCATGTGGGACGCGACCACTGATGGCGGCACCTGATCATCTACGGGCTGCGCCTTCGCTTCTGGAGCTGGCACGAGCCGCATCAAAAGATCGCGCGCCGTCGGCACCAGTCCCTTGGGAAGCAGCAGCACAAAGACGACCAGCACGGCGCCGAGCACGAGGTTGGAGTTCAGGGCCTGTTGCGAACCGATATAAGCGACGATGTATTCGATGAGCACACAGCCAACGATGGGGCCAAGCAAGGTACCGAGCCCCCCCACCGTGATCCAGATGATGATCTCCGCCGACAACGACAGGCTGAAGATGGTCGGCCCGACGAACGCGCCCCAGTTGACGTAAAGCGCACCGGCGAGGCCCGCGATCGCACCGCTCAGAATGAAAGTGAGCAGCTTGACCTTCCGCGGATCGTAACCAAGCAGCGAGGCTCGAACCTCATTCTCACGCACCGCCACGATGACGCGTCCAGCCGGAAGGGACAGCAGCAGACGCAGCAGCAGGAATACCCCCAGCAACGTTCCACCCGTCACCCACCAGGATTGTTCGGGCGACAGGATTTGGTCCGGATAGAATGGAACGTTGAAGGTCGGCACCGCCGGCATGCCATTGAAGCCACCGAGTAACGCCTTGCCAATCCTGTACTCGTCGCCCGAGGTCGAGTTGACGCAGTTGAACAGGATCAGAGTCACGGTGAGCGTGATCACACCGAGATAGACGTCGGAGATACGGCCGAAGAAGATGAAGTAGCCGAGGATCGCGGCGAACAACGCGGGAATGATAATGGCAAGCAGGATCGACGGCGTGGAATCCTGAAAATTGATCGCTGATATCGCGTAGGCATAGCCGCCGAGGCCGAAGAAGGCCGTCTGTCCAAACGACAGGATGCCGCCAAAGCCCCAGATGAAGGCGAGGCTGAGCGCCAGCACCGCCATTGCCGCGAACAACGTCAACTGCATCATTGCGAACAGCTCGATGACGCTCGGGATCAGCACGATCGCGATGATAGCGATAAGAACGGCAACCGCCTGAGCCACAAGGCGAAAGCGGATGGTCATTACAGATTCCCCTTGAAGAAGCGGCCGGAAATTCCCTGCGGCAGCAGGCGGATCAGCACGATCGCGGCCGTGAACACCAGGACTTCGCCATAGACCGGCGTTGTGAAGAAGGCGCCGACCTGATTGACAGCACCGAACAGGCTCGCCGCCGACATCGTCCCCGACAGAATGGCGGCGCCTCCCCCGACGACGGTCATGAAGGCCTTGGCGACGTAGGCGCCACCCATGCCGGGCGTGATGCCCGAAACCGGAGCCAGCAGACCTCCGGCGAGCCCTGTGATGGCCGCTCCGACCGCGAACGTGCTCATGTAGACCCGCGCCGGATTGACGCCCAGCGTGGCCGCCATCGCCGGGTTCTGCATCGTGGCGCGGGCGATCAGGCCGAAGCGGGTGTAGCTCATCACGCCGTAGACCACGGCCATCATTACCACCGCCATTCCGGCCAGGAACAGCGTGTAATAGCTCGACTGATACGAACCGATGGAGAAGCCGCCAAGCGGAGTCGGCACGCCCTGCTGAGTATTGCCGTAGATCGTAGTGACGATCCCGATGATGAGAAGACTGAGCCCCCAGGTCGCGAGCATCGAATCGACGAGGCGACCGTAGAGAAAGCGAATAAGACACCGCTCGATGACGAGACCGACGAGACCGACGAAGAGCGGAGCAACGACCAGCATCGCGATCCAGATATTGACGCCCGCATTGGCCGATATGACAGTCGCATAGGCGCCCAGCATGATGAACTCGCCATGGGCGAGATTGATGATCTTCATCATGCCGAAGATGATCGCCAATCCGAGGCACAACAGGAACAGCGACGATATCCCATTCAGGACGTCGAGCGCGACGATGAGGTAGATCGCCATTCGTGGATTCTTCCGGTCCCCTCGAGGTCACGGGCCCCGCCGATGGCGAGGCCCGGCAAACGTCAAAGATTGATGATGTACTGCTTGGTGTCGTTCGGGTTTTTGACGAGATCGCAGACGCTGGCCGTGTCGGCTGGCTTGACGTCGGAGTAACTCTCCAGCACCGACCATTTGCGATCCTTGACCTCGGCGAGGAACGCATTTCGGGTGGTATGATGGGTCGGCTTGTCCAAGGTGACCTTGCCGCTCGGACCATCGAAAGCGATCCCGTCCTCCAGCGCGGCAATCACCTTCATGCGATCGATGCTGGCGGCTTTCTTCACGCCGGCAGCCCAAAGCATGACGCCCTCATAGGTGCAGGCAGCCAGCTCGCTGACATAGGGTGAGTCGGGATGGGCCTTCTTGATCTTCTCGACGAAGCTCTTCGAGGCCGGCGTGGTAAGCTCCTCGAAGTAGCCGTAGGCGCCGAGAATGGAATCGCTTTCGGCCGCATCGAGCGTGGTCGGCTCGTTGACGAGACCGAAAGTGGTCGACGCGATCGGAATCTTGCCCTTCATGCCGGCCGAGGTCCATTGCCGGTAGAAGGCCGTATGATTGCCGCCGACCAGTGCCGACAGGATGAGGTCGGGCTTTGCCGCCTGAATCTTCGAGATTGTCGTACCGAAATTGGTGACGTCGAGCGGGAAGAAGTCGGTCGCTAGCACCTCGCCGCCATTATCCTTGACGTACTTCGTCATCCACTTCGCGGTGATCTGACCGTAATTATAATCGGCGGCAATGATGTAGGCCTTCTTGCCGGCCTTCTTCATCGCGCTCGGCACCAGCTTTTCCACGGTCTGCGCAGGCGTGGTACCGGTGCAGAAGGTGTTGCGATCGCAGACACCCCCCTCGTAGAGAACGTTGTAGAAGTACAGCACCTTGAATCGGTCGAAGGTCGGACGCACCGCCTCGCGCGAGGCCGAAGTGATGCCGCCATGAACGACATCGACCTTGTCTTTCACCGCAAGCTGCTGCGCGAATTGCGAGTACATCTGAATGTTCGACTGCGTGTCGTAGTGGATGACCTTCAGCGGCCGCCCCAACAATCCTCCGCCGGCATTGATCTCATCCACGGCAAGCTGGAGCGCGTAGACCATGGGCGTGCCGGACGCTGCGATCGGACCAGACTGGTCATGAAGGCTGCCGACGACGATCGGGTTTTCGGCGCCAAAGGCGCCGGAGCGGAAGATTGCAGGTGCAGCAATCAACGTGGTCGTTGCAATTGCTGAGCGCTGCAGGAAGCGACGGCGGGAGAAAGTCATAAATGTCCCCTCAATCTTTGAGATGGAAAATATTACTAATACAATATTTGAAAAGGCAAGCGTTTTTATCGCCGCGCGATGATGGAGAAATCGTACCCATCGAGCTGAGCCAGATAGATAGGATGGCGGCCGCCGACCACCGATTGCGCCAGGTCGCCTCGTGCCGTGCGTCGCTGGAACGTCCTTCCGTACAGGCGCGTCAATTTGCGCGCATCGAGACTGGCGGCCTCCTCGATCAGGGACGCGAGCGAGTAAATGCCTTCGTAGCAGGACTCACCAAAGGCATTCACGGGAGGTGGACTATCGCCGAACGCCGTATGATAACGCTCCAGAAACGCGCCATTGTTACGTGAGCGGATCGACCCGTAGTAGCTCGAAGCGGCGTAAAGATTCTCGGTTTCATCTACATTGAGGCCGTATGCCACGGTCTCGTCGATCGCCGAGGAAAACCGCAGCGTGCGCGAACTCAACCCGGCCGCACAGAAGGCGCGATTGAATGCGATGCAGTCAGAGCCCAGGAAATACGGAAGAACGACGTCCGAGCGCGTTGCCTTGATCCGGTCCAGCATCTCGTCGAAGTCATGCTGGCCGACCGGCAGATAATATTCACCCGTCACCGTGCCGCCGAAGCGGGCAATCAACCTGCGCGCAATCTGAAGGGATGAGCGAGGCCATACGTAGTCATTGCCGCAAAGGAAATATCGGCGCGCACGCCTTGTTTCCGAAAGCCATTGAATCGCGGGAGAAAGCAACTCTTCTGCGGTCTCACCGGTCGCCATGACGTCCAGCGTCGATGAGCGGCCTTCGAACTGCGGCGTATATATAAACGGAACGCGACCACGGGCCGCGCGCGCCACGAAATCGCGCGCGAAGCTCGGCAACATTCCGACGATGCCGTCGACACAATCGATGTCAATTGCATCGCGCGCGGCCCATCCCGCACTTGGGCCGGTTTCTCCGGCGTTCACGACGTGCAATTCGACGGGACAGCGCAGGACACCGGACATGGCGTTAATCTCGTCGACGGCCAAGCGTCCGCACGCCTCGGCTGACGGGGCCCAAAGCCCCGCGGCGCCGCTCTGCGGGATGAGCAGACATATCCGGACGCTACGCAACGATGGTGTCTCCGCACTTTCCGTGCACAGAACACTCACGAATCGTGCCAACGGCAATCCTGTGCCGGGACGGCCCGTTTGACGACGCGAACGCTCGATCCTGAAGGGAACATGCCCTTTTTCAGGGCGCCAGCCGATGCATTAGCCCCTTCCCTAGGCAGTTGCGCGCAAACCTGCTTTTCGCTTGCCCCTCGTTACGTTCCAAGGCAAATATTGAAATATCAAATAATTCGCTAAGGGTGCAACGTGGACCTCCCCGAACTCATCCGAGGTGTGAATCGCCGGCTTGAGCAGATGCTGGAAGCGGAGCTCAAGCCACGAAGCCTATCTCTTCACCAGTACCGCGTGCTCGAGGCGCTGACCGAAGGAAACGGGCTGCCGATGGGCGATCTGGCAACCCGTCTCTTGGTCGACGGTCCAACGCTCACAAAGATCATCGACAGAATGGTCGAGTCGGCGCAGGTCTATCGCGCGCCCGATCCACAGGACCGGCGCAGGGTCCTGATTTTCCTCTCGCAGCGAGGAGCAGAGCAATTCAAGGACATCGGCCCAATCATCAAATCCATTCAACAGAACCTTTTGAACAGGCTGGGCGCATCAGATGCCACAGTTCTGACGAGCCTGCTCTCGGAGTTGCTTAGCGACCGTGCCTCCGCGCATTCATACCCTGTTCGCGGACGAGAAACACTGATCCACGATTGATGGCCTTCGCCCGCGGGCTACTTCGTACGCCGGCGCATTCCGACAAGACCGTCATCGACAAGCTCGCGAGAGGTAGCACGGAACTTGCATAAATTCTGGGCGACATGGACGCCGCATGAACCTCATCAGTCTCGACATCCGCATGCTCCGGTCGCTGATCTCGGTGGTCGAGACCGGCAGCATCACCGAGACCGCGCGCCGGCTTGGCCGCACCCAGCCGGCGATCACCCTTCAGTTGCAGCGGCTGGAGGAGCTGACCGGCAAGCAGCTGTTCGAGCATGGCGGCCGGCGGCTGACGCTGACTGACGACGGCACCACCGTCCTCACCTACGCCAAATCCATCCTGAGGTTGCATGACGAGCTGATCTCGCAGCTGGCGTCACAGGAGATCGAGGGCCAGGTCGTGCTCGGCACGCCCGATCTCTACGCCGCGTTCATGCTGCCGCAGATCCTCAGCGTGTTCCGGAAATCCTTTCCGCGCGTGCAGGTGGAGCTCAACTGCGCGCTTTCGACGCCGCTGGTCGGCCTCGTCAAGCGCGGCGATGTCGACATCGCGCTCGTTACCCGCATGAACGATTTCACCGGCGGCCAGGTGGTTCGCCGAGAGCAACTGGTGTGGATGACCGGCGAGCAATCCGCCGCGCATCAGGAACGTCCGATCCCGCTCGCGCTATTGCCGCCGGGCAACATCTATCGCGACTACGCCATCGATACGCTGGAACGCGCAAACCTGCGCTGGCGCATCGCCTGTGTCAGCGAAAGCGTCGGCGGCCTTCAGGCCGCGGCCTTCGCAGGCATGGCGGTTACCGTGCTCGGGCGCAGCGCGCTGGTGCCGGCGATGCGCGAGATCGGGCCGAACGAAGGCCTTCCACCGCTGCCGAAGATCGAGCTGCTGCTCTACAAGTCGAGCGGCGCGACCTCGAAAGCAGCAACCGCCCTGCACGACTACCTCGCGCACTATCTGCGCCTGGACGAAGAGCTCAGCGGCAGGGGTATGCCGATCGAGCTGTCCTGAGACGACAAGATTGCGCGCGTCCCGCGCTCTCCCACAAAAAGTGGGAAAACAACCCCATGCACAGTAGACGGAGCTAGTCGGATCAAGGACTTACGCGGGCGGCAAAGAGGCCATGCACTGGCGGCAGCGTGGTTTGACATGTCGGGCAAAACAGCAGCAGGATCCCACCATGGCCCGTCACGCCTTGGTACGCGCTCGGTCCGATTCACGTAAAGCCAGCGGCGGCCAGAACCTGGCCCAGGGTTGCGCCTGCTCGAAGGCGGCGGCGATGCGGAAGATCGTGGGTTCGTCGAGCCAGGGCGCGACGATCTGGAGACCGACCGGCAGGCCGTCGCGGTCGAAACCGCAGGGCAACGTCGCCGCCGGCAGGCCGGCAAGGTTGATCGGCCAGGTGAAGGGCGACCAGCCGAGATGCGAGTCGACCTTGCGGCCGTCGATCGTATCGACACCGATCCGCCCGGCCTCGAACGCGGTCACCGCGACCGTCGGCGTCACCAGCGCATCGACACGCTCGAACAGCTTTACGAACGCATTGCGTGCCTGGCCTCGGCGGTAGCCGGCTTCGATGTAGTCCGTGCCGCTGAAACGCCGGCCGGCCGTGACGACATCACGATAGTCGGCCTCCGAGCTTGCGAGATCGGCAGCGGTCTTGGTCGCCACCGCCGCCGCCTGCTCGGTGAAGGCGATCGGCTTCAGCGTGTGCTCCAGAATGCCGGGATCGAGGCCAGGACCATCCAGGGTGATCTGCGCACCGCAACCGTCGAGAACGGCCAGCGCTTTGCTGAACGCGGCCCGCACATCCGGGCTGACAGCGGCGTAGCCGAGATCGGCGCTGGCGCCGATGCGAATCCCGTTCAACGGCGCCGCGTTGGTGTCGAAGCGGCGTGGCGACACCGGCAGGCTCGCGGGGTCGCGCAGATCGTAAGCAGCGATGATCTCCAAGGTGAGCGCGGCATCCGCGACGGTGCGCGTGATTGGCCCGGTATGGGCGAGCGAAGCCCAGGACGGCGGCGAGAAGCCCGGCGAGCGCGGCACCAGGCCGAAGGTTGGCTTCAGTCCGAACACGCCACAGAAGGACGACGGCACGCGGATCGAGCCGACGCCATCGGTGCCGATCGCGATCGGCCCGCAACCGGCGGCAACACCGGCTGCTGCGCCGCCGCTCGACCCGCCGCTGGTGCGGCCGGGATTCCAGGGATTCCGCGTCGTGCCGGTGACCGGGCTGTCGGCCGTCAATTTGTAGCCGGACTCGCAGGTGGTGGTCTTGCAGGTGATGATCGCACCGGACGCCTTCAGCGCCGAGACCACGGCGGCATCGACGTTGGGCACAAACGCCTTGTTCATCGGCGAACCGGCATAGGCCGGCACGTCCGCGACGAAGACGAGATCCTTGATCGTAACTGGCACACCGGCAAGCGGCCCCTTGGCCGCGCCCGCACTCATCTCCCTGGAGAGCCGGTCGGCCTCGGCCCTCGCCTGCTCGTACATCGGCGTCACCACCGCATTGCAGGCCTCGTTCGTCGCCTGAAGCGCAGCGATGGTGTCGTCGACCACATCGCGCGGGGTGAACGCCTTGCGCCGGTAGCCGGCCAGGATCTCGGTAACAGAGAGCGCACCAAGACCAGTCGGCGCCGGCGGGAAGGCCGTTCGGCCGGAACCATCAGTCATCATCAATCCTAAAGAACTAGCTGAGCGCCGCGTCGACGGCGCGCTTGGCCATGACCGTGACGAGATGCGCCCGGTAATCGGCTTCGGCATGAATGTCGGAGGTCAGACCGTCCGTATCGATCTTGATCGCGGCGATGGCCGAGGGATCGAAATTGGACGACAGCGCGGCCTCCATCGGCGGCACGCGAAAAACGCCAGGACCGGCGCCCGCCACGGCGACGCGGACACCATCGGCGAATTTGGCGACGAACACGCCGACCAGCGCATAGCGGGAGGCCGGCGCCTTGAATTTGGCGTAGCCGGCCTTCAACGGCACCGGGAAGCGGATCGCGGTAATGATCTCGCCCGGTTGAAGTGCCGTCTCGAACAGCCCAAGAAAGAACTCGTCGGCAGCGATCTCGCGCGTGCTGGTGATGACAGTCGCGCCGAGACCGAGCACGCCGGCGGGATAGTCAGCCGCGGGATCGTTGTTGGCGACCGAGCCGCCGATGGTGCCGCGGCTGCGCACCGCGGGATCGCCTATCATCGAGGCCAGCGCGGCGAGCCCCGGGATTTTCGTCTGGACCAGTTTGGAGGCGGCGACCACCGCATGCGGAGTCATTGCGCCAATCGTGATCGTCGGGCCGCCATCGGTGATGCCCTTCAGCGACCCGAGCTTCGACAGATCGACCAGCGCAGGCGGATTGGCCAGCCGCTGCTTCAGCGTCGGAATCAGCGTCATGCCGCCGGCAACGAGTTTGCTGTCCTCGATCGAGGTCAGAAGCTTGGCCGCATCGGGAATCTGGTCAGGCTGGTGATAGGCAAACGGCTTCATTGTTGTCCTCCCTATTCCGCGGCGACCGGCAGCGACGCGTTCTGCAACAGGCGCCAGATCCGGTTCGGCGTGGCCGGCATGTCGACATGGGTGACGCCGAGATGCGAGAGCGCGTCGACGACCGCGTTGATGACCGCCGCCGGCGAGCCGATGGTGCCGACCTCACCGCAACCCTTCACGCCCATCGGCGTATGCGTGCACAGGGTGGAATGGGTCGCCACCTTCATCATCGGCAGATGATCGGCGCGCGGCATGCAGTAGTCCATCAGCGAGCCCGACAGCAATTGCCCTGATCCTTCGTCATAGACGGCGTTCTCGAACAGCGCCTGGCCGACGCCTTGCACGATGCCGCCGTGCAACTGCCCCTCGACGATCATCGGGTTGATCACTGTGCCGACGTCGTCCACCGCAGTATAGTTGACCAGCGTCACCGTGCCCGTCTCCGGATCGACCTCGACCTCGGCGATGTGGCAGCCGCCGGGATAGGTGAAGTTGACGGGATCGTAGTAGGCCTGCTCCTCCAGCCCCGGCTCCAGCACTTCCAGCGGATAATTGTGCGGCACATAGGCAGCGCCAGCGATCTCCTCGAAGGTCTTGCTGCGGTCCGTGCCTGCGACCGAGAACTTTCCTGCCTCGAACTGGATGTCGACCTCGGCCGCCTCGAGCAGATGGGACGCGATCTTCTTGCCCTTGGCGATCACCTTGTCGGTCGCCTTCGACAATGCGGCGCCGCCGACCACGAGGGAGCGCGAGCCATAGGTGCCCATGCCGAACTGCACCCGATCGGTGTCGCCGAACACGATGTCGACATTCTCGAAGGCGACGCCGAGCTTCTCCGAGACGATCTGCGCGAAGGTCGTCTCGTGGCCCTGGCCGTGATTGTGGGTGCCGATCATGACCGTGACCTGGCCGGTCGGATGCACGCGCACCGTGGCGCTCTCGTAGAGGCCGCCGCGCGCGCCGAGCCTCCCTGCGAAGCGCGACGGCGCAAGGCCGCAGGCCTCGACATAAGTTGAGTAACCGAGCCCGCGGAACTTGCCCTTGCTGGCGGAAGCCGCCTTGCGTATGCCGAAATTCTTGACGTCGGCGGCGACCAGCGCGCCGTCGAGGCAGCCCATGGGATCGCCGGAATCGTACTGCACCAATACCGGCGTCTGGTAGGGATAGGCCTCCTTCGGGATCATGTTGCGACGGCGGATCTCGACACGGTCGATCCCCATCTCGCTGGCTGCGACATCGACGATGCGCTCCAGCACGAACGTCGCCTCGGGCCGGCCCGCGCCCCGATAAGCGTCAACCGGCACAGTGTTGGTGAAGACCACCTTCACGTTGCAGTAGATCGCGGGCGTGGTGTAGACGCCGCCAAGAAGCGGCCCATAGAGATTGGTCGGGATGTTGGGCCCGAAGGTCGAGAGATAGCCGCCCATATTGGCGAGCGTGTTGACGCGGAAGGCGAGGAATTTTCCGGTCTCGTCGAGCGCAAGCTCGGCCTCCGTGACATGGTCGCGGCCGTGACGGTCGGAAACATAGCCCTCCGAGCGGCTCGCCACCCATTTCACCGGCCGCCTGACGCGCTTGGCGGCCCAGGTGATCACGGCCTCCTCGCCGTAATGGAACTGCTTGACGCCGAACCCGCCGCCGACATCCGGCGCCACCACGCGCAGCTTGTGCTGCGGGATGTTCAGCACCAAGGCGCCCATCAGGAAGCGCACGACATGCGGGAACTGGCTTGTGGTCCACAGCGTGAAGCGATCGGTGCCCGGCTCGTATTCGGCGATCGCCGCGCGCGGTTCCATGGGGTTGCCGATCAGGCGGTTATTGACCAGGCTGAGCTTGGCGACATGCGCAGCCTTCTTGAACGCGGTCTCGACCGCGGCCTTGTCGCCGAGCTCCCAGTCGCAACAGATGTTGTTCGGAACATCGTCGAAAAGCTGCGGCGCATTCGGCCTGACGGCTTCGAGCAGGCCGACCACTGAGGGCAACACCTCGTAGTCGATCTTCAGCAGCTCGGCCCCGACATTCGCCTGCTCCGGCGTCTCGGCGACGACGAAGGCCACCATGTCGCCGACGAAGCGCACCTTGCCCTGCGCCAGCATCGGGAACGGCGGCTCCTTCATCGGAACGCCCTTGGCATCCGAGATGCCCCAACCGCAGGGCAACGAGCCGAGCCCATCGGCCTTGACGTCCTCGCCGGTCAGCACGGCGATGACGCCGGGCGCAGCCAGCGCCGCGCTCTTGTCGATACCACGCAGGACCGCATGCCCGTGCGGCGAGCGCACGAACACGCCTGCGGCCATGCCGGGGCGCTTGATGTCGGAGACGTAATTGCCGCGGCCAGTGAGAAAGCGCTGGTCCTCTTTCCGCTTCGGCGCGGCGCCAATGCCGATCACATTGCCCATGGTCACTCTCCCTTGGCGGCGTTCATGGCGGCAACGCCGGCCATCACGGAAACCACGATGTTCTGGTAGCCGGTGCAGCGGCAGATGTTGCCTTCGAGGCCGTGACGGACGTCGGCCTCGGTCAAATCGGGCTTCTCGGCAGCCAGCGCTACCGCCGTCATCAGCATGCCCGGCGTACAGAAGCCGCATTGCAGGCCGTGATGCTCGCGAAACGCCTCCTGCATCGGATGCATCAGGTTCGAGCCCGGCGCGCCTTGCAGGCCTTCGATGGTCAGCAGCGTCGCGCCGTCGAGCGCGGGCGCCAGCAGCGTGCAGCTCTTCACCGGCAGGCCGTCGAGATGCACGACGCAGGCGCCACATTGGCTGGTGTCGCAGCCGATATGGGTGCCGGTCAGGTTGAGCTGCTCGCGCAGCAGCTCGGCGACGAGGGTCGCCGGTTCGACATCCACGGTGGTCGGGCGGCCGTTGAGTGTAAAGGATATCTGCACGGTCATGCTCCTGTGCGCGACGGGTCTTCAGGCAAGTGGCAACGCGCTGCCGGCGGCCCATGTGGCCATCACGACATCGCCTACGGCGAAGGGATCTGCGAAGAAGGTCTTTTCCGGCACGTAGGCGACGAACTCGTCGTCCGGCACCGTGTCGAGCATGACCTTGACGAAATAGCCCTGGTATTCGATCGCGAGCACGCGGCTCGGCAGCGAGGTTGTGCAACCCGGGGGCAAGTCTCTGCCGGGCCGGACCAGCGCGACGTCGTCGCGGCGCACCGCGATATCGACCTTGTCGCCGACGCTGACGGCCGAGCGTGGCCGCAACGGCACCTCGATGCCATCAGGCGCAGCCTGCGCGAGCGTGAAGCTCGCGCCGTTGACCTTCTCGACGCGGCCCGACAACACGTTCTGGCCGCCCATGAACTCGGCGACATAGCGATCGTGCGGATGCGCGTAGACGTCGCGCGCCGGACCCGCCTGCTTGATCTTGCCCTGCTCCATCACGACGACGAGGTCGGCCAGCGCAATCGCCTCGAGCTGGGTATGGGTGACGTGGATGAAGGTGATGCCGAGCTCCTGCTGCATCCGCCGCAGCTCCTGGCGCATCTGGACGCGGAGCTGCTCGTCGAGCGCAGACAGCGGCTCATCGAGGAGCAGCACGCGCGGCTCGGTGATCGCGGCCCGCGCCAGCGCCACACGCTGCTGCTGGCCGCCGGAAAGCTGGGCCGGCAAGCGGTCGGCGAACTGCGTCAGCCTGACCTTCTCAATCATGGCATCCGCTGCGCGCAGCCGATCGGACTTGGACTGGCCGCGCACGCGAAGTGCAAAGGCGATGTTCTCCCGCACGGTCAGATGCGGGAACAGCGCGTAAGACTGAAACATCATCGCGGTGCGCCGTTGCACCGGCGCAAGACCGACGACGTTCTGGCCACCGATCACGATCTCGCCGGCGGTCGGGTCGTCATGGCCTGCGATCATGCGCAGGATCGTGGTCTTGCCACAGCCGGACGGGCCGATGAAGCAGCAATAGGCACCGTCCTCGATCTTCAGATTGACGCCGTCGACCACGTAGGTCGCGCCGTCAAAGCTCTTGCAGACGCCCGCCAGTTCGATATCGCCGCGATCGCTCTTCATTCCTAACCCTTTGTCGCGCTGCCGCGCCTTTTCTGGATCAGCACGATGGTGCCGAGGCTCGCACCGATGACGACGAAGGAGACGATGGTGGTCACCGTGCCGAGCGCGTAGAGCGAGGGCGAGGTGACGTTCAGCGTCATGCTCCAGATTTCCAGCGGCAGCGTGTTCAGCGAGCCTGCCGTCTGCAGGCTGCGTGCAAACTCGTCGTAGGACAGCGTGAAGCCGAACAGCGCAACCGCGACGAGACCGGGCGCCAGCACCGGGATCATCACCAGCCGGATCGACTGCCAACGGCTGGCACCGAGATCGTACGCCGCCTCCTCCCAGACGTGGTTGAAGCGCGACATCACCGCGAACATCACGAGCACGCCGAACGGCAACGTCCAGGACAGCTGCGCGCCCAGTGCCGACGTGTACCAGCTCGCATTCAGCCCGAGCGCCTGGAACAAAAGTCCCGTCCCGAGACCGAGCACGAGGCCGGGCGCGACCAGACTGCCGATCATCATGTAGAAGACAAAGGTGTCGCCGCGAAATCGCTTGCGAAAGCCGAGGCCGGCGAGGAACGACACCACCACAGTGATGACGGTGACGATGACCGCAAGCTTGATCGAGCGGTCGAAAGACCCCATGACGTCGCCGGTCCGCACCTGCGTGAAGAGGTCGACGAACCAGTGCAGCGAATGCCCCTTCATCGGAAACACAAGTCCGCCGCGGATGTCCTGGAACGAGAGGATGTAGATGCAGAACATCGGGCCGTAGAGCGCGATGACATAGAAGGCAAACAGCGTCGCCAGCACGTAGAACGTCCAGGGCCGGCCGCCCTTGCTCGGCGCGATCGCTTTGGTCGTCGCGGGCGCGACCGTCTTCGACACGTCGGACTTTGGCACATCGGCGAGAACCGCGCTCATCGCGTGATCTCCTGCCGGATATCCACGGTGCGGAGGATCAGCGAGACGATCGCAACCAGCACCAAGGTCAGCAGCACGGCACTGGCCGCCGCAGTCGGATATTGCAGCACGCCGACGTCCTCGTAGAAGGCGCTGACCACCGACGCCGATCCGCCGCCGGACATCACCTTGACCACGAAGAAGTCGCCCATCACGATCGAGACCACGAAGATGGTGCCGAGCGCGATGCCGCTCCTAGACATCGGCACCACGACCAGGCGCATGATGTCGAAACGGCTGGCGCCAGCGTCGATCGCGGCCTCGATCAGCTTCTTGTCGATCCGCGCCATGGAATTGAAGATCGGCACGATCATGAAGATCGTGAGCTGATGGACATAGGCGATCACCACCGCGAGATCGGAGAACAGCAGCACCTCCAGCGGCTGACGGATCACGCCCGTTCCAAGCAGCGCCTGGTTGATCAGGCCTTCCTTGCCCAGGAGCGGAATCCAGGAAATCATCCGGATGATGTTCGAGGTCCAGAACGGCACTGTGCACAAGAGAAACAGGCCGATCGCGAGCAGCTGGTTGCGGACGTGGAACACCAGGAAGTAAGCGACGAAGAAGCCGATGATCAACGTGAAGATCCAGGTCAGGACCGTGAACTTGATCGTCGCCAGATACAGCTTCAGCGTCAGCGCCGAATGCAGGACCTCGACGTAGCTTGCCAGCGTGAAGCCCGGCGTCAGCCCGCCAAAGCCGTCGGTGGCGAAGAAGCTCGCCGCCAGCACCACCAGGATCGGCGCCACGCAGAACGGCACGAGCACCAGGACAAGCGGCGCGACATAGAGCCAGCCGGCGAGATTTGCGCGTGGCGGAGTTTGACTGGACTGCATAGCGGCAAACGCCTCGAAGTCGGTCTTCTCGCACCGGCGCGTGACGGCGCCGGCGCATCGCTTCAGGTCGGGGAAAGCAGGTTTCAGGCCACCTTGAAGTCGTTCCAGCGCTTGTTCATGTACGCCGCTTCGTCCATCAGCGTGTTCCAGCACGAGATGTTCTTGACGCGATCGAGGAACGAGCCGCCGTCACGCTTGGTGCCGGCCTTCTCCATCGGCACGCCGTAGGGATCGTTGACCACCTCCGGCGCCGGCTGCCCCTCGTACCAGAACGCCCATTCGGCCGGGGTCAGGAATTTCTTCGCGGTCGAGGGCACCGGGCTGTAATAGCCGTAGCGCGCGACGAAGCCGCCCTGCCAGCCGGACAGGTACCAGTTGAGATATTCATAGGCCGCATCGAGCTTCTTGCCGGAGAGATGCTTCATCAGGCCCATGCCGTTGCACCAGCCCCGATAGCCTTCCTTGCCGTTCTTGACGTTGACCGGCGCGTAGACGCAGGGAATTTCCTTGACGCGCACCGCCGCGACCGCCGGCGACCACATCGACTGGATGACCACTTCCCCCGCAGCCATGAGCTGCACCGACTGGTCGAAGGTGGTCCAGGTCGCACGGAACTGGCCCTGCTTCTTCAGCTCGATCAGCTTGTTGCAAGTGAAGTCGATCTCCTCCTTGGTCATGTTGCCCTTGTTGCCGTACTTGATCAGTCCGGCGCTTTCGAAGCAGAGCGCGGCATCCATGATGCCGATCGCGGGCACGTCGAGGATCGCGGCCTTGCCCTTGAACTTGGGATCGATCAAGTCCTTCCACTCGGTCACCTGGTGGCCGACGAGGTCGGGACGATAGCCGATGGAATCGGCGTTGTAGACTTGCGGCAAGAAGGTGGCCCACTCGGTGACGCCGTCGTGCAGATCGGTGGAATCGGGCTTGGCGATGTACATGGCCTCATAGGGCGAGATGCCCTGGCGCGGGATCTTGTGGCCATCGATCTCGCCCTTGGTGAAGATCGGCAGGATGTTGTCGAACTCCTTGATCTTCTTGACCTGAATGCCCTGGATCACGCCGCGCTTGGCCGCGAGCTTGGCCTGCCAGCCCTCGAGGTCGGCGATGTCGACCGTATTAGGCTGGCTAATGAAGCGATTGATGGCGGCGGAGGTATCGAGGTTCTGCATCGTCACCTTGAAGCCGAGATCCTTGGCGGCCTGGTCGCCGATCGCCTTCACCACCGAATAAGAGACGCCGACGTGGCGGAGCTCGATGTCCTTGATCTCCTGCGCCCAGATGGTCGGGAAGCCGCGGATCGCGTCCGAGCCGACGGCCGCGCCCGCGACCGCTGCAGCACTCTTCAACAGCCTGCGGCGGCTCAGTTTTCTTACATCCGCCGGCTCCGCTCCGGCCTGGTTGGCACCAACATTCCCCTTGTCCCTGTCAAGCATGGCAACCCTCGTTGGTTACGATGAGCGGCCGCAACGATCTTCAGCGATCCCTGCGGATGTGATCAATTGCGCTTGAGGCTATTGACGGGATTTCGCGAAGTAAAATTGGAAGTAAATATTCGCGACATAAGCGCGCCTAATGGCTCAACTCTCTGCATTTCATTCCAGCACGCAGCTTACGAAGGCGGCAGGCAGGCAAACCGCGTCGAGCCCCGCTCGGCTGTCATCTCGCGGACCATCCAGATCCTTCAGCACGCGAGTGATCGTCGCCGCCACCGGCTTCATCTGCGAGAAGGCGAGCGCGCTCGCAGCGAGCAGCGCAAGATGCACCGATACGACTTTGTCTGCACTGTCAAAGCTTGCTGCTCTCGCCCCATCGCGACAACGGCGCAATTTGCGCCGACACCGACCGAACGGATTCTCGGTGAACACGCCGCTCAGCGACGCGGGAGGGCGGAACCGATCGCGCACAAATCGGCGATCATTCACACAGGAGAATTTTCCTGCGCCGGCAACGGTTCCTGATCATCGCGAAGTCGACATTGCCCTCGCAGCGCCATCGCACGTAGGCTATCGACGCCGGCGGCCATCCTGCAACTTGACGGTGATCAGATTCCGCACCGCCTTGTTCCGATAGCTTCCTTCGCGCAAGGCAGTCCGGGAGCATCGGGAATAGTGCGAGAGCACCTCCTGAGCCGCCGGAGCAAACAGCAAAGACGCAGCCGCGAGGAGTTGCGAAACCGATATCTGCTGCGCTGCCCCTTCGGCAAACGCCCTCTCAACCGCCTGAAAAGGAGCGAGACAGTGTCGTCCCTGCAGACCAACAAGCAGAAGCTTGCTCCGCCATGGAGCCATCACGAAATCGAGCAGGTGAGGTTGCTCATCTTGGAAGGGAAGAGCTTGTACGCTGTCTCGCGACGTCTTGGACGAACGCCACAAGCGGTGAGAAAAATTGCCAGCAGGCTGAAGCTCCCGCTCCGATCTTTTCATCTCATGAGCTGATTTCTGTCTCGATCTCCGCCACTGACTGACACTGCTCTCAAGCGCACAGCTGCGGACCGCCCTCGCCCCGCCGGTTGCCCCGGTGAGGTGTGCTGAGAGGCCTTCCATATTCTCTTTTGAATTTATCTGACCCATTGGAACGCAATCAATTTTCAATGAGTTTGCATCCAAGAGCGAGATGCGGCGTAGCCCTCTGGGTTCATCGGCCGACGCAATGTATTGAGGCGCTTGCGCCCACAGCGTAGGCAAACCGGAAGGCGCGTTGCGCATCAACGCGGGATATTCGCACGGCAGGACTCCGCATATTGAGAATGTGAGGAAACGAGCTTCAGCGCAGAGTTCCGGTTGTGCGCGGCATTTTGCAGCACCGGCTCAATCCAGATGAACGAAGCTCAGCCCCTCCCCCGACTAAGGCGTAGCAGCGGTTGAAGCAAGCAGAGGCCTGGGCTCGACGTATGGCTAACGGATTCGTAGTCTGGTTCAACAAGTTCAAGGGCTACGGCTTCATAAGGCCCGACGGCGGAGGCAAGGACATATTCGTTCATATGTCCGCCGTCGAAGAAGCTGGGCTGCCAACGCTCATCGAAGGCCAAAGAGTGAGCTACGAACTCGTTTCCGTCGCGGACAGGGTAACGGCCAGTCGCCTGCGCGTCGGAGCCCATGAAGCCAAGTCTGAAGGATGAATGGAGCTTTCGTACTATCGCAAGTTCGAGCTCTTCGTGTCACTTTCGGGGCTGGATGTTCTCGATCATGTCGTTGTAACGACCAATGAGGTCTACCAGCTCGGCCCCGTGGCGCGACAAGAAACAAGCAATGCTGGAACCAACGATTCGTATGGTCGCGTCGATCTGTTCCAATAGATCGCGCCGCGCAGCGTCACAATACTCGGCAACGAGTACGTCAGTCGACAATTCGCTTGCAATCCTCATGGTCGCCGACGCTGACGCTCCAGGTTGCGGCATGACTTCGAACCAGCGATCTGCCCGCGCGCTCCGCTCAACCGCTTGAGGCGAGCCATCAGCAACGTCCCTTTCGACGTCGATAGAAAGCAACTCTAACGTTTCGTTGTGAAGGCGATCAAGCTCGGTCCTGGAACGATCGAACATGCTGCTCAACTGCGTGAGCTGAAGCCACGCGAGCCTCAAATGTTGATACGGCGACAACTGGTTGTGGATCCAGGGATAGTCGCCGGCAACAACGCGACAAACGATCAGGTCGCCGTATACGGTCCGCAGATTGAGGAGCGCCGCGAGCTCCGCTTTCAGGCGCTGATGAACGGTCGATATCCCCCCTCTCATCCGCTCGGGCACGAACTCGAACGACGGATCGGACTGGCGCATCAGCTCTTCACCGGCCAGTTCGATGATCGAAACGATCCGCTCGTCAATCTCACCGGGCGTTAGCCCATCCACCCTGTTCATTTTCACATATTCCAGCAACGCCCGGCGCTTCGACACCTGACCAGCATCATCGGGCCTGCGAATCCCCAACGCGGAGCCTCTCAGGGTCCAACGGCTTTCGGAAGCCCCAATCTATGTCTATTATTTAGGCAATGGAAGAAATCCAGCTCGTGCCGGGGGCCGGTCGAGCGATCGGATCCGGTCGCAGAGCTGCTGGCTCGCCAGGACTTCGATCGTGGGCAGCGGGCTTTGGACGCCGGCCCATCGATCGTGACCGGCGCTATAGCCAATAAGTTGGGACGGTAAGAAAAGGCGGGGATCTCAGCAACGAGAACGACGCCGCCCGGCCTGAAATCAGGCTCCGAGCAGCCGCCACAATCCTCTGCGCCGCCAGCCCAGGCGCGGCGTCACTTCAGCCGGACAGCGCAAGGCGCGCACCAGTATGCTGCCAGACTTTGCCGGAGAGGCAGGAGCTCAATTGTTGGCGGGCCTGCCGTATACCGATTGTCGCGACCTTGCGCTGCTGCCGGCCCAGCCTGCGCGCGACAGATTGCCCTGCTGCCGCTTGCGGCCGAGCAGGTCATCGTAGATCTCCAGCGTGCGCAATGCGATATCGGACCAATCGTACCGCACCGCACTCTCGCGGCGTACGATTTCGCGTTCGGTTGCACTCGGACGCGTCTTCGTCAGCGCCAACAGCTTCGCACCCAATTCCTCGCAATCACCGACATGGAAGATGTGCTCGGGATCAGCCACCACCTCCAGGTTGGGTGCGATATCACTTACCAGCACCGGCAATCCATAGCTGAGCGCTTCGAGCAACACGATCGGCAGCCCCTCATGCGACGACGGCAGGACGAACAGCGCGGCGTGGGCGTAGAGTTGTCGCAAGCCATCGCCGGTCTGGAATCCGGCCATGACGACGTTCTGGTGGCCGGCCGCTTCCCTAGCCAGCTGATCCGCGTACTCGTTCCGGTGGTCGATCTTTCCAACTATGGCGAGCTTCCATCCGGGCAGCGCGGTCGCCAGGAATGCTCGCAACAGATCGAGTTGTCGCTTCTCGGGAACAAGCCGACCGACCGTCAATACGTATCGTCCCGGCTCCAATCCCAGCTCGACCACCTTCTCGCTTTGCTGTGGCATGTCCGAGAATACCACGCCATTCGGCACCACCTCGCAGGGTTTGCCATATTT
The DNA here is from genome assembly GCF_058803975.1 of Bradyrhizobium sp. GW821-FHT13H06. NCBI lineage: Bacteria > Pseudomonadati > Pseudomonadota > Alphaproteobacteria > Hyphomicrobiales > Nitrobacteraceae > Bradyrhizobium > Bradyrhizobium sp. GW821-FHT13H06. The sequence continues at coordinate 281,357 of NZ_JBXAPN010000004.1, forward strand.
GGACATGACAAGCTCGCCGATGCTGCGGCTGACCGCGATGCGCTTGCTGGCGTAGCGCATTCCGAGCGCTTCGCCGGTCCTCAGCACCGTGCGCGCCGCCCAGCCCCATTTCTCCCTGTTGTAGTCCTCGCCATGATGCGTGACGACGACCCGCAGGCCGACGGCACGAAGCAATGGCGTTACGATTGCAGGCCCAATGCCATGGATATGGACCAATGCCGGACGCCGCACCATTGCAACAATTGCGCAGACCACGGAATGGAGCAGAGTCTCGAGGTACTTGTTGCTCAGAGTCCACAGCCGCAGCACCCGCACGCCCCTCCACACCTTGGGGACGTCCGACGCAACATAGGGCGACCGCATGCAGACGGTAACCCGTCTGCCGAGCTCCACCACCCTTGGTGCAAGATTCTCTGCGTGTGTCTCGATACCACCCTGAATCTGAGGGAAGCCACGGAAGCCGAACATGTAGATCTCACGCCTGCTCATCTGGACTTCCTTCCAATCTAATTGTTCATAAAGGTTCGCAACGGGTAATGCTCGTCCGGCGTCACGCGTCCCTTGACCAGGCGGGCCTTGACGGTCTTGTTCAAGAACGACGTTCGCTCGACGTGCGGCGACGGGCGCACGTCGGAATAATTGATGTAACTATCAAAGCATATGCTCTTGCCCATCGAGACCTTGAGCTTGTTCTTGAGGACCCACAGCAGCGGCTCGCTCTTCGGAAACTGAGGGACCAGGTTGGATCGCATCGCGGTCCGCGCGGTGGTCACCATCCAGCAGTTCTGTTCACAGCCCGCGACCTTCTTCCGTGTCTGCTGAGCGACGTCGCTGTTCATGATCTCGTCCCACGATTGCCGCGCAAGATTTCCCATCGGCAGATCCGAGCGGACGTTGCAGGCCCAGACGTCCGACCAGGGGTCGATAAAAGCGAAATCCTTGCCCGCGCTGCATGGGATCAGCCGATCATGACCAAGAATCTTCTCGATCAGGCCAAGGTTCAGGTAGGCCCGAAACCAGTTCTTTGGCTTCGGACTACGCAGCATCGCCGAGATGAGCCCCTCGACCTTCCGGGCCACTGCCTTCCGGTCGTAGAAGTAATTGTCGTTCTTGTAGAACTGCCACGCATTGTGGAGCGTCGACGTCGCCAGCTCGAATCCCTCCTTGCGAGCGAACTCGTAGACGTTGACAAGCTGATCGACATTTTCGTCCTGGATGACCATGGCGAAGCCAAGGTCGGTGCCCCCTGCCTCGCGCAGCATACGAAGCCCGGCGATCTTGGTGTAGTAACCGTCCTTCTCGCCGCGAATTCTGTCGCTCGTCTCCTGATCGCCCTCGAGCGAGAAGCGTACCTTGATGTTGGGGTGCTTCTTGATGATCGGAACGAGGCGCTCAGGATGCAGCCCGTTCGACGATATCTCCGTCACTCTTGCCTTCGGATAGAGAAGATCGATGATCTCTCCGAGGTCCTTGCGAAGCGTCGGCTCTCCACCCGACACGTTCAGATTGTCGAAGCCGGACGGAAGCTTCGACAGCGTGGCCAGCGACACCTCTTCCTTCGGCTCGGTTGGATTTTGCCAGATGTAGCACATCTGACACTTGGAGTTGCAGCGGAACGTCGAAATGACGGTGAGGTCCATTTTATGATCCAACTTTCCTATGTAAGCCAGCTGTTGCAATCAGATTCTCGTACAACGAGAACAATGCCGAGCCATGATCTTCGAGCGAGTACTCGTCCTCGACAATTCTCCGTGCGTTGCGACCGAACGCTTCGCGCCGGCTGCGATCGAGGAGAAGATCGCTGACTTTTTCGGAGAGTTGAGACGCATTGCCAGGATCGAACAGCAGACCTGTCGTCCCTTCCCTGACCATCTCTGGAATTCCGCCAATGCGCGAAGCAATGATCGGCTTACCGTGCGCCATCGCCTCGAGGATCGAGAGCGGGCTGTTCTCGTGCCAGACCGAAGGCACCACGATCACCCCGGCTTCGCTGATCGTTCGTTCAAGGTCGCTGCCCGTAAGGTGCCCCCTGAACTCCACCGCAGGGTACTTCCGCCGAAACTCATCAAGAAGCGGTCCAGTGCCGGCGACCACCAGCCGCCAGGCGCCTTGAGCCGCGGCATGGGCTTTGAGGAGATCCTCGACGCCCTTCTCGGGTGACAAGCGACCAAGATACAGCGCGTACTCATCGTCGCCGACGGACGTCTCGATACGCGATGCATCTATTCCATTGGGAATATGAACCACCTTGGCCGCACCGAACCTGCGGACGATGGCTTCATACATGAACCTGCTCGGCGCAATGAACTTTTCGACGCGATGATAGCTTCCGAGCAGCGCGTGATAGCGCGCCTCCGCCCAAAGCAGAGCGCTGCGCCCGAGAGACCCGTCGGCGCAGCGCCGCGCGAGAATCGTCTCGAACGCGCCGTCCCCGCATCTCGTACACACCTGCCCGTTGCTAAGCTGCGTGTACACGGGGCACACCGGTTTGTAGTCGTGAAGTGTGAGAACGACGGGAACCCCCATATCCGCGGCCGCCGTGACGATTGAGGGGGTCAGCTGGTGATAGATGTTGTGACAGTGCAGTACATCCGGCTTCTGATCTCGGATGAGGCGCCTGATTTGCGAGACAGCTTCGGATGAATGGATAAAGGACAGCGCCGATCTCAGCTTTTCGCGCCTGGATGATGCGCGATACGATTTCTGCGAAACGAAATACGATTGGAAGCGTGATGGAATGTTTCGATCGTCATTCATGGAGAACTCGATGACGTCGACATTCCGCCTGCGCATCAACTCCATCTCGTCGAACATCACGACTTCGGAGCCGCCGTTACGAAAGAAGAACTTGTTCGCAAACAACACTTTCAGAGCGCGTCGACCCGATCCGTCAGGCCGGTCTCGTCTCCAAGACGGAACCTGTGTCTCCGGATCCAGCCGCGAGCGCGCCACCGAAACAGCGACATCGTCGGTGAGATCGAACGAAGGCTCCGTCATCGCCGCGGTCCTCGTCTGGAGATCGAAACAGGCCGCGCTGCAAGGCGGACACCAACGCCTGCAGAATGGTGTTCGGCGGGGCGGCGCAAGGCTGATCTCGTCGCAACTACAACCATCAGCAGGATGATAGGCGGCCGCTATGCGCCGATATTGACGGCCGTCAACTTGGTACCGGTGCGCGGCCTAGGATAGAGATGGCCCTTTTCGAGTCGGAATGCTGCCCAATTCTGCGGATACCGGCTGCGTCTGGGACGCGCTCGAGCGTCAAAACGACATATCTTCATAATCAGCGAGAACTGCACCGTGACTGCCGGAGCGCAACTGCTCGATACAATGCGGAGCGCGGATGCCCGAGCACCTTGAGCCAACTGGCGCAGCCCCCGATCAGGGGTTGATCGCGTTGGTCATGATGCTCCGATTTAACGGCCTTGCCGTGGATCCCGAGCGCATCCGTCATCAATTCGGGACTATTATCAGGGTCGCCGAGGTTCTCCGCTGTGCCAAGGAGCTCGGCTTGAAGGCCCGTGTCGTCAGGACCAATTGGACTAGGCTTTCCCGTCTACCGATGCCCGCGCTCGCCATCCTTCGTGAGGACAGATTTCTCATCTTCGGAAAGGCAACCGACGAGCGGGTCATCGCGCTGGAGCCGGGTCGTCCACAACCGGTCATGATGTCGCGGATGGAACTCGAAGCCATCTGGGACGGCGCGGTCATTCTGATGACGCGTCGAGCTTCTCTTTCCGATCTTGCGCGGCGTTTCGACATAACGTGGTTTCTCGGCGCAATTCGAAAATACCGACGACTGCTCCTCGAAGTCCTTGCGGCCTCGTTCTGCCTTCAGCTGTTTGCCCTCGTATCACCGCTCTTCTTCCAGGTGGTTATCGACAAGGTTCTCGTGCATCGCAGCATGAGCACGCTGGACGTACTCGCCATCGGCCTCGTCGCGACCGCGCTGTTTGAAACGATCCTTGGAATTCTGCGCACCTACCTTTTCTCTCATACCACCAACCGCATCGACGTCGAACTCGGCGCTCGGCTGTTCCGTCACCTGTTGGCGTTGCCGATCGGCTACTTCCAGGCACGGCGGGTGGGTGACTCCGTCGCGCGGGTCAGGGAACTCGAAAATATCCGCAATTTCCTGACGAGCTCGGCTCTGACCTTGATCATCGACCTGTCCTTTTCGGTTGTCTTCATCGCCGTTCTGGTCTTCTACTCGCCGACGCTAGCCTTGATCGTTCTCGCCTCGCTTCCGGTCTATGTCGCGATTTCTGCCGGAGCGACGCCTTTGTTCCAGCGGCGGCTCGACGAAAAATTCCAGCTGGGTGCGGAGAACCAGGCCTTTCTCGTTGAGAGCGTCACCGCCATGGAAACGCTCAAGGCGATGGCCGTGGAGCCTCAGATGCAACGCCGCTGGGAGCAACAGCTGGCCGGGTACGTCGCGGCGAGCTTTCGTGTCATCAGCCTGGCGAACGTATCCAGCCAATCGGTCCAACTCGTGAACAAACTGGTCAGCGTGGCCATCCTCTATTTCGGCGCCCGGTTCGTCATGTCCGGCGATCTTACCGTCGGCGAATTGGTTGCCTTCAATCTGATCTCCGGTCGCATCAGCGCGCCGGTCCTTCGATTGGCTCAAACCTGGCAGGATTTTCACCAAGCGAGGCTCTCGATCGCGCGCCTCGGCGACATCCTCAATACAGAACCGGAGCCTGTCTACAGCCCCGGAAAAATGGCGCTGAGTACCATCCGAGGCGATATTGCGTTCGAACAGGTGACCTTTCGCTACCGCATCGATGGGCCCGAGATCCTTCGAGATGTGCAGCTGCACATTCCGGCAAGGCAGGTCATTGGAATAGTGGGCTCCTCGGGATCGGGAAAGAGCACTTTGGCCAAACTGGTGCAGCGCCTGTATATCCCGGAGCGAGGCCGGGTTCTGGTCGATGGGATCGACCTGACTCAGGTGGACCCCGCCTGGTTACGCCGACAGATCGGTGTGGTTCTCCAGGACAGCGTCCTCTTCAACTGTTCAATCAGGGACAATATCGCTTTCGCGGATCCCGCGACATCGACGGAGCGTGTAATTGAAGCAGCCACGATGGCCGGTGCGCACAATTTCATTCTACAACTACCGAACGGATACGACACGGTCGTCGGAGAACGCGGGAGCAGCCTGTCCGGCGGACAGCGTCAGCGCATTGCGATCGCACGCGCGCTCGTGACCGATCCCCGGATCCTGATCTTTGACGAGGCGACCAGCGCACTCGACTATGAGAGTGAGCACATCGTTCAACAGAACATGGCAAAAATCGTACAGGGCCGCACCGTACTCATCATCGCGCATCGGCTATCGGCCTTACGAATGGCCGACCGGATCATCACGATTGAAGAAGGCCGCCTGGTCGAGGATGGTCCTCATCAGGATCTGGTCAAGCGCGGAGGACGTTATTCAAAGCTCTACCGCCTACAGTCGGGCTTCCATGACCTTACATAGTCCACATTTCGCGAGCGCCGAGACCAACAGGCGCCACGATGGAGCTCACATCAGCATCGACGAGGCCGCATGAAACAAACAACCGCAAGAACGTTCGACGATCCGGGGTTGTTTGTGTTCGACCTCCTGCTCCGACTGCGTGGTGTCGACAGCAGCCTCGACCATATTCGCCAGCGCTTCAATCAAGCGCCTATCGATGTCCCGGAGATGCTCGCCTACGCGAAAGAGCTTGATCTTTCCGCAAGCTGTGCCCTGACCGATTGGGATGGACTGTCGACATCGACCTTACCTGGCATCCTGCCGATTCGCGGCGGAGGCTTTCTCTTGCTTGGAAGGGTGCATGGCCACGAGGCTGTGGTGATGACCTCTGGCGCCGAAAGGCCGTCTATCATTTCAAGACACGAGCTCGAGGCCAATTGGGACGGGCGACTGGTCGTGGTCGCCCAACGACGCGCCGTCACCGTTCGGCTCCTGCGCTTCTCGCGATACTGCCTGGAGTTCATTCGGCGTGCAAAGGAACGCTCCCTGATCGTCGGGGCACGACTGGCTCGTATGCTTTCGTCTCTCGCCGATCGCGCGCCGGCAAAGCAGCGGCCGGCCGCGCCGACGGAGCCTCCCCGGAATGCGAACAGCGGGAGCGCTGTCATTGTATTCGCGGATCACGCACGCAAGCTCGGACGCGCCGTCGCGGGGCTGACACCTTCCCGCGGGTCTCATCCGAGCGAAGCACTCGCATTCCTCCCAGCAGCGCTCGAAATCGTCGAGAGCCCTCCTTCGCCGATTGGACGTACCATCGTCATCAGCATCGCGGCCGGCTTCGTTGTCGCCTTGCTGTGGGCCAGCCTTGGCACCATCGACATTGTTGCTGTCGCTCCGGGCAAGATCATCCCGAGCGATCGAACCAAGACCATTCAGCCATTCGAGACCGCCGTTGTGCGTGCAATTTACGTTCAGGACGGCCAGACCGTCAGGGCCGGAGAGCGCTTGATCGATCTGGATGCGACCATTACGGCCGCAGAACTGAACCGCCTCAAGAGCGACCTGACGAGTGCGCAGCTCGACGCCGCCCGTTTGACGGCGTTGCTGTCAAACAAGACTGATCCAGCTTCGGCGTTCAACCCGCCACCGTCGACCACACCTGCCCTGACCGAGATGCATCGTCGCTTTCTCGTCAGCCAGAACACCGAGCAGGCCGCCAAGATTGCCGCGATTGATCGCCAGATCTCGCAAAGGGAAGCTGAACGAGCCACTTCCAGGGCGTCGATCGACAAGCTGAAGGCTACAATCGGCCCGCTCCAGCAGCGCGTCGAGATACGCGAGCAGCTGTACCAGAAGGAACTCGGATCCAAGCTGCAGTATTTGACGGAGTACCAGGAGCTGGTCGGCCAACGGCAGGAAATACTCGTTCAGCAAAGCCGTTTTAGCGAAGCGGATGCCGCCATCGCGGTCCTGGTGGAGACCCGCAACAAAACCATTGCCGAGTACGAACGCGCATTGTTCGAGGAGCTCGCAAAGGCGGAACAGAAAGCTGCCGGCCTGAGCCAGGACGTCATCAAGGCCGAACGGCACACCGGCCTACAAAATCTGACGGCACCGATCGACGGCATAGTACAGCAGCTCGCCGTTCACACTGTTGGCGGTGTGGTCACTCCGGCGCAACCAATCATGATGATCGTTCCAATCGACAGCAATCTCGAAGTCGAGGCCATGATCTCGAACCAGGATATCGGCTTCGTCGAGGCAGGCCAGGACGCGGCCATAAAGATCGACACCTTCAATTTTACCAGGTACGGACTGCTACATGGCAAGGTCCTTAACATCTCCCAGGACGCCATTCCGCGCAACAAGCCACCGGAGAACAATAACGCGAAGTCCTTCGGTGCCGGGACAGCAAGCAGCGAACCCATTGGACAGGAGCTTGTCTACGCGGCGCGGGTGTCGCTCGACCGCAGTTACATGAACATCGAGAACAAGCGTGTCAGCCTTTCTCCCGGCATGGCCGCCACCGTCGAGATCAAGTCTGGATCGCGCAGTGTCATCAGCTATCTCTTGTCACCGATCATGCGGTACAAACAGGAGAGCATGCGGGAGCGGTAGCATGCGAGCACTATGAAAGCGTACTCGCTCCAACCCGACAATGAGCGCCGCCCTTTGGATCACGAGCTCTCGCTGGTCCGGGAATGCTCAGATCCGACGTGCTGGCGAGCGATCTCCAGCGGCGCCATCAGCTCGTCACCCCTTCAGCAGTCCTCTATCGGCGACGAAACACCACCCGCCCTGACGATACCAAAGCGGCTTTAGGTTCAATCGATCGCCGCGGGCCGGTCACCTCTCCCGCTTGCGGGAGAGGTCGGCGCAAAGCGCCGGGAGAGGGCTTGCTCCTCTCGGAGATTGTCCCATCTGGGATACACCCTCTCCCCAGCCCTCTCCCGCTGGCGCAGGGCAATCGCATATGGTGCGCACGGCGCGGCGGCATCGGCACTAGGCTCCCTCCCCCGCTTGCGGGGGAGGGTTGGGGAGAGGGTGTATCCGCGCTGAGATTATTGAGATTAACTGAGGACGTCCCTGCGTAGCGAGAGCCCTCACCCGCCGCGCTCTGCGAGCGCGTCGGCCTCTCCCGCAAGCGGGAGAGGCGGAGCAAGCCAGCGGACAATCCCCGTGAAATCCATATGCGATTGCCCTGCCCGCTGGCGGGAGAGGGAGGGCACCGCCGTCGATGCAATCAAGCATCCAGGCGCGCTTTAGCTTGTCAGACCGGGCTCGGCTTGCTTGATGAGGCCAGCCCGGCTGAGCGCGGCGGCGGCTTTCTTTATCACCTCCCAGGGCAATTTGGATCGTTCGGCGATGTCGAGAAGTGAATGATCCCCGTCCGACATGTTCAGGATCCACAGCAGCCCCATCTGGAAGTCTCCGGCCGCGAGCCCGCCCAATCCACCATAAAGGCCATAGTTGCCCAATTTTGGCTCGCAGAACGGCTTTTCGTTCCGAAAGCAGGCGTTGTTCTCGATGACATCGATCGCCGCTATCGCCTTCGCTAGAGTATCGTACAGCGCAGCAGGGCGAACGAAGTCCAGATTATCGGCAGAGCTGTGATACTCCGCGAACTGACCGAAGGGCGTTCGCATCACGGTCCCAACCGGCAGGTTAAAGCCAGGCGAGCAATATTGCCGCTCATCGTAGCCGTAAGGTGAGAACTCCTGAATTTCGTGCGGTTGGCCGCTCTGCTCAAGCACGTAGGACCAGGCACGATCAATCTCTGCGTTGCCGCGGCGGCTCCTTTTGTAGGTCATCGCCCCCGAATCGCCGACGCAGGTCAACACAAATCCGTGCTTCACCCGACCGACATGAGCCTGGTTGAGCGCCAACCAGGTGATCGCTCCGATAGTCCCCGGTATGAAGACGAAGCGATAGGTATACCTGAGCTCCATCCTCCGCAGATACTGCGCCAGCGCGGTTGCCACCGCGATCCCGGACAGGTTGTCATTGCAGAGCGACGGATGGCAGATATGGCAGGAGATCAGCACCTCGTCCGAGGTACGGCCGAGCAATCTCAAATCCCCATAAGTCAGATGGCCTGCGGCAAGATCTGCATCGACACAGACCTCGTATTCGCCGTCGGGCATTGCCAATAGTTGATTGTGCGGAAGACAGAAGCCCCAGGTCTTCTGGTAGTAGCTTGTCCGATAGGGGATCCAGTCCGGCTTTTCCGGGTCCGAGTAGAGGTGAGGCCTAAGCTCGTCGAGCGTCATGCGCGCCCTCACCGGGACGCTGTAACCAAGAAGGTGCAGGTTCGACTTCTTGAAGTCGATCACGCGCTCGCCGGCGCTGTTCTTGACGTATGCATCACGCACGTTCCACTCTGGTGGAACGGTCCAATCGAATACCTGCAGGCCGGACGGTACTTCGCACGTGGTAAGCGGGATATAGTTTCGGATGAGATCGATCGTTCTTCGGGTCCCCGCTCCCGTTATGCTGCGGGAGATGGGATACATCTCTGCAATGAACTCGTGGAGTGCACGTCCGGTCTTGTCCGCCGACAGATCAACGGCCGCGTCACTCTCCCTGAGATCCGCGAGGTCTGCATGCCTTGCGATATCATCCATGCGCCCTCTCCCTCGGATCCAATGGGCTCAATCCACGATCCTGGGCTCGGGAATCGGCACTACGAACTGAGCTCCCCAGCTGCGGGCGAACGACAACTGGCTGACGATCTCCCGCTTCAGATTCCAGGGTAGAATGAGTATGTAGTCCGGCTTCGTCACGTTGATGCGTTCAGGCTCGAAAATTGGAATGTGAGATCCCGGCAGCAACGACCCCTGCTTGTGCGGGTTTCGGTCGACCGTATACTCAATGAGGTCCGCGGTGATGCCGCAGTAGTTCAAGAGAGTGTTGCCCTTGGCAGGGGCGCCGTACCCGACGACGCGCTTGCCCTGTCGCTTTGCCTCTTCAAGAAACGACAAAAGCTTCTGCCTGGTTTCCAAGGCGCGCTCTTCGAACGCGTCGTAGTGATCAAGATTGGCGTATCCGGCGTCGATTTCGCGACGCCTGAGGTCCAGGACGCGATGGGAGATCGGATGCCATCCCTTGTTGGCGTGCTGCGCATAGATTCGCAACGAACCACCATGGGTCGGCAACTCTTCGACATCAAACAACGTCAAGCCATGTGCCGCAAAGATCTTCTCGACGGCGATGAACGAGAAGTATGAAAAATGCTCGTGATAGATCGTGTCGATCTGACATTCGTCGAACAGACGCATCAGATGGGGGAATTCCATCGTGATAACCCCCGCATCGGCGAGAAGAAGGCTCATGCCTTTGACGAAGTCGTTCAAGTTCGGCACGTGAGCCAGGACATTGTTTCCAATCAAGAGATCAGCGCGCAGCCCCTCGCGTCGCAAGGTACGGGCTGCGCGTTCGCCGAAGAATTCCACACGCGTCGGAATGCCCTTCGCGCGCGCCACGGCAGCGACGTTCTGAGCCGGCTCGATGCCTAGAACCGGCACATCGGCCTCGACAAAGTACTGCAGCAGGTAGCCGTCGTTGCTTGCGATCTCGACGACCTTGCTGTGCGCCCCGATACCGAATCTGTCGATGACTCGAGTGACGTAGGACTTGACATGCTGCAGCCATGAATCGCTGTAGGATGAAAAGTAGGCATAGTCTCCGAAGATATTCTCCGGCGCCTCCCATTCCTCGAGCTGGACAAGGAAGCACTCTCCGCAGACGTAAGCCCGCAAGGGAAAGAAGCGCTCGTCCTGCTTGGCTTGCTCGTTCCGAAGATAGGAATTTGCCAACGGAGACATTCCGAGATCGATAAACACACGTTCAAGAGGCGCACTGCAGAAACGACAGCAGCTCAACTCAGTTGCATGCGCGGTTGGTGCCTTGACGTTGAGGGTGGATGTCGCTTCCTTCAGCATTCTATGGCTCCTGCCGTGGCAATCTGTGAAGTCGCCGACACGCTAACGCTGGTCGGGCCAGAGCAATTGACGGTCGTCAAGTCACGTTTGGCTTTTGCGAACGTGGAGCTCTCACCTACGACCTGTTGTGGACTGCGACGTTCATGCGGGCCTTCAACTCGTCCCCGATATTGCTGTGAGGCTTCCATGCCCTGTCTCGATCCGAGAGCACGCGCACCTCCGCTGGCCAGGATATCCCAAGCGACGGATCATCATGCGGCAACCCGCCCTCCGCGCCTGGCGTGTAGTAGTTGCTGATCAGGTAGATCAACTCCGTATCGTCAGTAAGCGTGACGAAGCCATGCGCGAAGCGCTCCGGAATGTAGAGCCCGCGGCCGTTGTCCGCGGAGAGATTAACGATGACATGTCGCAGATAGGTTGCCGATTCCGGCCGCAGGTCGACGATCACGTCGGCCACCGCTCCCTTGGTGCATCGGACATACTTGTTTTCCGCCGCGGGCGGATACTGAAAATGCAGGCCCCGCAGGGTACCGCGTTTTGCGTTGTAGCTGATACTTGCCTGTGCGACGACAGGCTTGAGGCCATGCGCCAGGAACGTGTCGGCGCAGAACACCCGAGCGAAGTATCCTCGGTTGTCCTGATGCCTGTCTATCTCCACGGTGTAGGCGCCCGCGAGGATTGTTTCGGAAAATATCATGCGGTGAATGAGATGGCTGGGCTGCTACAGGAACACGATCCAACAAAGTTTGACGGCAAGCCACAGCAGGGCTAGGTCCCACGCAACGACGCTAACCAGCGCAACTGCGATACCGAGGACGGGCCAGTCGAGAGCCCGGCTCGCAGCTTTCGCGGCCCTGAACTGGGTTGCATAGCTTGCGGTCCTGAGTCGATCGAATTCAGACATTGCCCGCTCAATCTGTGACGTGACCTCACGACACTCTAGCCAGACCGTGGCTCGATAACCTGACGAAGCTCAATAACGGCGGGCTATGCGACGGTGGCATCCAAACGATGCTGTGGGCAGCGGGTGATGCCCCCGCCCAGGCCGCTGCGTCCGTCCAGCCAGGCGCTGCCAAAAGGTCGAGTATTCTTGTGCGTCGCCCGAACGCACCTGCAGCAATTAGAAAGATCGCCTGGAATCCTGGTCACCGCTGATAGCAAAGTTGAGAACCCTCAACTTCGGGAACCTTCTTGCGTCCTGAAATGCGACGCGGGCGGCGCGTAACAGCATTCTTCAACAATCACGCGTTGAGAGGGATTTGACAATGAATATTCGGTCGCGTTTTTTTTCCAAGGAGAACCAGGACAACTTCGGAAGGTCAGGAGAGCTGCGGCTTCGAGCGCGGGCTGCGATCCCAGGCGGAGCACATACTTACGCGAAGGGCGACGATCAGTATCCGCTCCTCGCGCCAGGCTTCATCTCGAGAGGCTTGGGCTGCCATGTATGGGACGTCGACGGCAACGAATTTATCGAATACGGAATGGGACTGCGCGCGGTGTCGCTGGGCCACGGCTTTCCAGCTGTCGTGGAAGCAGCAGTTGAACAGCTGTCCCGAGGCACGAACTTTACGCGGCCTTCGGCACTCGAGGTCGAATGCGCGGAGCGGCTGATCGCGCTTGTCCCCGGCGCCGACATGGCAAAGTTCACCAAGGACGGATCGACGGCCACGACGGCTGCAATCCGGCTTGCCCGAGCTTACACGGGCCGGGACATGATAGCGGTTTGCACCGATCACCCCTTCTTCTCTTACGACGACTGGGCGATCTGTATGACACCGATGAACGCCGGCATTCCCCAGGCCATGGCGCAGCTGACACAGGGATTTCGGTACAATGACCTGTCCTCGGCGGAGGCGCTCTTTGCGCAGCATCCGGGTCGGATAGCAGCCCTGATCCTCGAAGCGGAAAGAGAGGTCCCGCCGGCGCCGGGATATCTCGCCACGCTGCGTGAACTCTGTCATCGGAACGGCGCTCTCTTGATATTGGACGAGATGATCACGGGCTTCCGATGGCCGGAGTGCTCCGCCCAACGTCACCATGGAGTTGAGGCCGACCTATCGACCTTCGGCAAGGCGATGGGCAACGGCATCGCAATCTCTGCGCTGCTCGGCAGACGCGAGATCATGGAGCTGGGCGGCCTCGACCATGATCGCGATCGCGTCTTCCTGCTTTCGACGACACATGGTGCCGAGACTCACGCTTTGGCCGCAGCCCTGGCCGTCATGAACACCTATCGTGACGAACCGGTCATCGAGACGCTACACCGCCAAGGAAGTCGCCTGAAGGCCGGCATCGAAAGCGCCGTGCAGCGCCGCGGACTAGCCGGCTATTTCCGGCTCGTCGGCCGGACGTCCAATATGGTCTATGCCTGCTGTGATCGTGACGGAGTGCCGTCGCAGACGTTCCGCACATTGTTTCTCCAGGAGACAATCCGCCGTGGCGTGCTGGCGCCCTCACTGGTCACAAGCTATTCGCACACCAACGATGATATCGACCGAACCATCGAGGCCATCGATGGCGCATTCGCCGTATATCAGAAGGCGTTGGAGGACGGGCCGGAAGCCCATCTGATCGGCCGACCGGTGGCGCCGGTGTTCCGCCGGCGAGCCACTTCGACTTCGGCCGGAACGCCGAGAACGAAAGTTCGCGGTTCAAGGAAAGCGAAAGCCAGCTAGTCAATCAATGCCCGGCACGCAGCGGGTTGTATCGGGGTAGCCGAACTCTGATCACGTCGGCATCCGGAGCACCCGCCGCGACCGCAAGGAACGGTTCGATGCGGGATGCTCGAGACATGGATCGGTCTAGAGCATGATCCGGAGAAGTGCGTAGCGGCTTTCCGAAAAGATCATGCCTAAACAACACCCGAAAGCGCGATGACGATTCATCCTGATCGCATCGCGCCTTAATCAAACTGCTCGCCCGTTGGAAATCCTCGCGAGCCCCTCGATATCGGTGAACTTGATCGTCTTGCGATTTGGAAGGTCGATGACCTTCTTCGCCTTGAACTCGGCCAGCGTACGACAAACCGTTTCGAGCGACGTTCCAACGTGGTCTGCGATATCGGCCCGGGGCAACTGAAGTCGGAGTGCACCAGGCCGCTTGGGGTCTGCAGGCAAGTGTGGCCGAATGCGCAGCAACAGCCAGGCGATGCGCGCCACACAATTCTTCTGGCTCATGGTCATCACCAAGGTGAGGGTATCTGCCAGGACCTGGTGGGCACCACAGGGCTCATCGCTCCGGCAAACTCCAGAAGTTCTCGATCGAATGACGCGACAATCTGTCACGGCTTCCGCAGTAAACTGCTGATGGGTTGAATGGGTCGGCATGACGACATCGCCGGGCCAGTAGAAAGCGAGGATTTGGCGATTTCCGTTCTCCAGAAGGCGGACCGCCCGTACGACGCCCTCGACGATCTCGATCTTCTGAGCTTCTTCCTCTCCTTCCCAAAAGAGAGCTCTGCAGCGAGGTACGAAGGACGTAGACGGGCGTCGGAAATCGGGAAGTTTGTTCGATTTATGAAGTTGTGAAGGGGGTTTTGTGTTCTGGAGAAATGTGGATTCTGTAAGCATTTGAAATCACCTCAGCACGTAATCCAATACCCTTCAGTGTAGACGTACTTAATTCGAGGGATATTCAGGCTAAAGCGTTAGGATTATACGGGTTCCACATAGGCCGGTTGGACTAGTCCCGTTAGTCGTAAAACTATCCGCTGCCTATGCGGCATTAAAAAGCGCAAAAAGCTCGTGCTACTTCGCGGAAGAACTGCTCACGCGTGCGCCACCTTTGCCCAACTCAACAGCGCCTTCCCTGGGTCGATTTTGGGAAGAATTACGCTTGAGAACGAGCCTCACGAGAGGTTCCTATGAATCCCATGGTAGCCAGCCGCCCGCGCCAGGGCAATGCTCAGGAGGTGATACGGCAACGCTTGCCAGGCCTGACGATGCATCCCTGGCGCAGCGCCTTTCACCGATGTGACGTCGATCCACCGATGCAGCCAGTCACGCCTCGACCCGGACGACAAGGTTTTGATCTTCTCGTCCGCACGCGTGCGGAGCTGCATGATACTGCGGATCACCGGGCGGCTCCTCGGTTGCGCTGGCGCATGGCAACCCGATCCTACTGGTGACTCTCCAGTGTCCACCACAAGGCAGCTGAACCGCAACGACAGATGTCAGGGGGGCGGGAACGGCTTTGCTGCAGGGAGCTTACGCCATCACCGGAGACGTGGCCTCCATGAGGCCATCTCCAGTAGGCCGCCACCGAACGAGACTCTATTGCTGAGCACGCACAGGCCAGGGAATGCGCCGATCACCCGGCTGGTCTTCGAAAGGCAAACCTGTCCGTGGACTGCGCCCATCGATCGCCAACGATCAACTCGGAGCCAGGGCCTGAGCCATTCCCCTGGTCCATCGAGAACCTCTTGCTTGTCATTTTACGGGCCAGCCTGTCCTTGGGACCGACCAACTTCGCAGCGATAAAGGCCGCCTCCGTCCGATTGCGCGCACAGAGCGCGCGCAGGAGCGCCGCTGTATGGATCTTGCTGGTGCCTTCCGCGATGCTCAGCTCGCGCGCGATCTCTTTGTTCGACATTCCCTGAGCCAGCAGCGGAAGAATTTCGCGTTGCCGACGTGTCAATCGCAGAGCTTCCAAATTGAAGTTAACGGTCTGAGGGGGCTCCGGTCGGCTCACATCATCATCCGCCAACCATCGCGGAACATAAATGCGCCCAGACAGCAGATCGCCGACTGCCGACAGCAATTCCTCATCCGCCTGAAGCTTGGGCAGGAATCCGTGAAAGCCAGCCGAAAGACATTTCAACACGTCCGTTCGGCTGCTCGAAGCCGACATCACCGCAATACGAGTTGCGGGTCTTAAGTCGACGATTTCCGAGAGGACCGCGAGCGAACTTTGGTTAAGACTACCCAGATCGATCAGGATCAAATCGATGCTTGTCTCAAGCTCGCAATTCTCAAGCTGTGACGCGTCTATGACGCGGGACTTCTTAAAACGGGCCTCGATCACATCTCGGAGGCCACTGCGATAAACACTATGCTGATCAACAATTAGAATAACAGCCACTGCGCAATCTCCGAACAATCCCGTACTCTTACCCGGGACTCTCACATCGTTGGCAGTCTGAACCAATGAAACGACAATATGACTTCGATATTCTGCTAGGTGTTCCTTCTCTTCTGCATTGCGGAAAATATTATGATTTGTTGGGAAAGAGTCAACTGATTATAAATGTTCGTTTCCAGACACTGCTGCGCCGATGGCCCGATATGGTTCCATCGGCGTCGGCAGACAAATGCGTGAACCTTTTCGCAGCAGAGAACACTAAGTGCGCGCAATCGCCGGAAGGAATTCAGGAATTGGCGTCCAGCGCAAATGAGGGTCCAACTGCTCAGTATGCTGCAAGTGGCGAAGCTCCGACAGGCGCGTAAATGGCGCGGAATTGAAGGTCGCCTCATCCAGTTGGATGCGCTGGAACACTCCCTTTAGCTGTCGCGCACCACGTTGCGCATTCCACTGGCAACGGAAATCCGGCATGTGGGCCTTGATCTTCGCAAAGGACACCCGATAGCTGCGATTGTCCGGGCCACTGGGGCCGAAGGAAAGATCGCAGCCGGTGAACGTGTCGTTCACGATCTCCGCGATCTCTCGCACCGTATAGTTCTGACTTTCATCGCCGACATTGAACGCCTCGGCGCAAACCGCTTCGCGCGGCGCTTTCAGAGCGCACAAGATCGCCTGGCAGATGTCCTCGATGTGGACCAATGGGCGACAGGGCGTGCCGTCGCTCATGACGCGAATCTTCCCCGTCGTGAACGCCCACCCTGCAAGGTTGTTCAGGACGAGATCGAAGCGCTGTCGGGGAGACGCTCCGAACGCGGTCGCGTTACGTAGAAACACGGGCGTGAACCGGGAGTCGGTCAGTTCGACGAGATCGCGCTCGACGAGCACTTTGCATCGCGCGTAGGCCGTCTGAGGTTCGCAAGAGGACGTCTCGGATTTCACCTCGCTGCCGGCCGCTCCATAGATGCTGCATGAGGACGCATAGATGAATCGCCCGATGCCCGCCTGCTTGCACTTGCGGGCAAACTCTACAGAGCCACGATGGTTGATCTCCATCGTGATCGCAGGATCATTCTCCCCCAGCGGATCATTGGAGAGCTCCGCCAGGTGAACCACGGCGTCAAAGCCCTCCAAATCAGACGGCGATAGCTGCCGCGTGTCGCGCGACATGACCATTGGACGAGTCCTGCCGTCATCGAACAGCCAGCCGCGGCGGTAGAGACCCGTGTCGATCCCGACCGCATCGTAACCCTGATCAAGCAGTCTCGGGCCGAGCACCGCCCCGATATATCCGTCAGCTCCAGTGAAGAGAACGCGCATCTGATTCATCTCCTCAAAGGGTCGCCCGATCCGGGATTGCGGGGTGTTGTACCTTGGTGCTTCCATTCGCGACGGCGTCCTTATTCCAGACGCACCAGGGTGGATCTCCGCTATCCCAGAGATCCTGCAGAATGGCCTTGTCGCGCAGGGTATCCATATTCTGCCAGTAGCCGCGGTGCCTGTAGACAGCCAGTTGGTCCTGCTCGGTCAGACGGGCAAGAGGCTCGCTTTCCCAGCTCGTGCTATCGTCGTCGATGAGATCGAGGGCCTGAGGTTCGATGACGAAGAACCCGCCGTTGATGACCTGACCGTCGCTCGCGTCCTTCTCGCGGAAGCCGGCCGCGCGGGGGCGGTCAGACGAGAGATTGATCGCGCCAAAGCGGCCCGGCAACTGGACCGCGGTGACCGTCGCCAGGGCGCCCTGTTGATGGTGGAATTTGATTAGCGCACGGATATCAACGTCGCCGACGCCATCGCCGTATGTCATGCAGAAGGTCGAATTCCCGAGATGCTCGCGCACTCGCTTGATGCGTCCCCCGGTCATCGTCTTCTCTCCGGTATCGACCAGCGTAACCTGCCAGGGCTCCGATCCGTTGCGATGCACTTCGACGCGGTTCCGCTGAAGGTCGATCGTGAAGTCTCCCTGATGGGACAAATAGCTCATGAAATAGTCTTTGATCACCGTACCCTTGTAGCCACAGCAAATGACGAACTCGTTCAGGCCGTGGTGGGAATACAGCTTCATGATATGCCACAGGATCGGACGACCACCGATTTCAACCAGCGGCTTCGGGACCACCGAAGTGTGCTCGCTCAATCTCGTACCGTAGCCACCGGCGAGAATAACAACCTTCATAGGGATCTCCTATCCTGGGTTCCCCACCGAACATGCGCGGATGCATTTTCGGATGGCGCAGCCCGGACCGTAGTTCGCTGCGGCACGACCGAGTTGATGACCGTCAACTCGGCAAAGCGGCCTCGCTCGATGCGGCACCTCTCGTCATCACAAGCGTTCGCGGACGTAACGATCCGACGTTCGTCAACTTGCCGATACGAACTCCAATGTTCGAAGTTCGAGGCGAACGCCTACTACCCTGGCGGGCACGCGACGACATCGATTGGTGACAAGTGGGAAGCGGCGAAGGGACGACCCGCAGGATTCGATCTCCTGCGCGCCTGTGCGGAGTGGCGCTGTTGCTCAATCGAACCCGGATCGCTTTTTCGCGCCGGCTGCCTCTCGTCAGCCTTGTCGGCTTCGTTGCTTCCGTGCTCGCCTCGAACCGCACCGGAGAGGATCTGGCCGCACTCCTCGTCAGCTATCTCGCGATGTATCCCGGACCGCTCAATTCCAACGTCGGACCCGTCACTCGGCGGCCGATTACGCATGGCATCTACCTTACGCATTTACCGTTCAGAGAGACGCCATTCTTCTCACTTGGCTCCAACGTTTCCGATCGAGTTGACGATGCTCAATAGTGAGCGGCGCAATGGTAGCGGACACGGCAACCTCTCGTCGCACCGATTCTGGCCACCACACTCCGATGTCCGAAGTCTCAAATGTCAGAGGCGGCACGCGCCTCGCCAAGGCGGGACAATTCGACGCAACGCGCTCCCCGTACGACCACCGCACAGTGCGCGAAAGACAAGAACGGCCGATATTTCCTCGCGATAGCAGGGCTGGCTATCCGTTTGCTCCTGCTGCCTCGAGAAGTAAACGCGGCCATATGACGGCAATGATAGGAGAGCGCCTCACTGACACCCCATTCGGCAACAAATCAATCACATTGACGACAGATTCTGTTGCAAGCGTGAAATCGCGAAATGCGCCGGAATACATTTGCAGGTCGTCTCTCTGACGACCAATTGCTCGAAATGAGTGCAGTCACAGAAGCTGCGAAGAGTTCGCCGCGACATGGTCGGTTGAACTTTTTCTGGCTTGGTTCATGCTTATGGGGAAGGCTCAAAGTGATTCGGTAAGTCCGATTCGGTGGTGCAAGAGATGGCCGCAGGGCGTCCGGCCCCAGCTCTTGCAATTCTCGAGTATCAGCAGAAGCAGCAGGCGAGCGGCGTGAGGTCGAGCATGCGTTCTGGCTGTCCGCCTTCGCGGTCGGCGTCGAACGTATGCCGCACAACACAGTCATCTCACATCACAAATTCGAACGACTAGGAAAGGTGAAATGGGGATTTCGTTATCAGAGCTGATCAAACAAAACACGCTTGGGCAGAGCGAGGGTTATCCAGACGGTGTTCCGCACAGCTACAATTGGTACAAGGGTTGGAATCCTGATGGACTGCTAACCCCGCCTGCCGACTTCACCGCGGTCGAAGGTTGGGCGCAAGTCTATACGGAAGAAGGGGCTCCCGCGTCCCCAAATTCGGACATCGAAGTCGCGAACGCAAAAACCTACGTCCATATCAAGGAGACCGGCCAGTGGTTGCTGGTTCAGGACCAGTCACAGCTTGGAATCGCAGGCGGACATTTCGTCACTGATTTCAGCGGTAACTCAGGTTACCCGATGCAAGTGACAACCCTGGCAAGCGGAGCGGTGAGCTTTGATGCGCCTTCGACCGGATACAACGATCATTTCTGGTACGGAGCGCGTGGGACTTATGCGGCTGGTACGGTCGACGGCGTTTACGTCCAGATGGACATGAGGCAGACCGACCCCAACGCGAATCTGGTGGGTATGGTTGGCGTGGACTGGTGGCGCAACGCGTCAGCGCCGTATCTTGACGACCACAGCAACAATCCAGGTGTCGGAGGCAGCAACTGGGTTGAGCTATCGACGCAATGGAAGACGATCGGTTACTATTCCATGAGCACCGCGGCGTTCCAGGCAAACTTGCCTCCGCCTCTGCTTGGATCCACTCAACCGCCTCCAGTCGAGGCTCCTGACACGGTAGCACCGGCATCGCCCAAGATAGTCGCAATCACGCCGGATGCGGGTACCGTCGGAGACCAGGTCACCAATGCCAAACAACTGACGCTGAGCGGAACGGCAGAAGCGGGCAGCACCATCAAGGTATTTGAGGGCTCGACCGTAATTGGTACGGCCAAGGCCAATGCGAGTGGCACCTGGAGCCTGACCACTGCCCAGTTGGCAGATGGGAACCATGCCTTCACCGCGACCGCCACAAACGCTGCAGGCAACGTCAGTCCACAATCGGCTTCTCTCAGTATGCGGGTGGACACGCTCGCGCCGGTGGCACCCAGGATCACGGCATTCACACCGGATACTGGTACCGTCGGGGACAAGGTGACCAACGTCAGCCAATTGACGCTGACGGGCACAGCGGAAGCAGGCAGCACGGTCAAGGTCCTTGAGGGAACGACCGTCTTGGGCACAACTCAAGCTAACGCAGGCGGCGCCTGGAGCCTGACGACGGCACAGTTGGCCGTCGGGAACCACGCGTTTACTGCGATGGCCACCGATGCTGCAGGCAATGTCAGCACGAAGTCTGGTGCCCTGAATGTGACGGTGAGCGAGCCCCTCATCTCACCGCCGGCAAACGGAAAGAACCTGCTGGTCAACGGGTCGTTCGAGACGACGGACTCGTCGCCCCTCGGTGAGGGCCGCTGGGGAGCTTATAAGTCGATTTCGGGCTGGACCGCGATCTCCGGCGGCACGATAGAGCTCTGGAACAATATCAATGGAGTCAGGGCGAGCGATGGCGGCAATTTTGGCGAGCTCGACTATCTCGGTGCTCGGGATGGATTCTACCAGGACGTAAAGACCGTCGCGGGACAGGTTTACCAACTGTCCTTCGATGCACGCTCGCGCCCCGGCTTCACCGGTGCAACCTGCTCGATCGAGGTGTTGTGGAATGACTCGGTCATCGCGACCGTTCCACCCGGCAGCGACTGGACCAACTATGACTTCAAGGTCGTGGGCACTGGCAGCAACGATCGCCTGACCTTCCGCGAAGTGGCCAGCCAAGGTAGCGATGGCTTGGGTGCCCTCTATGACAATATCGAGCTCACCGCCACCACAGCGGCGCCAACCACTCCGCTGCCGGAGGTCGGGGATAAGAATCTCCTGATGAACGGGTCGTTCGAGTCATCTTCACTGGCGCCCGGCGGCTGGGCGGGCTTCGATGCCATTCCCGGCTGGCACGCCATTAGTGGCGGAACCATCGAGCTCTGGAATAATCTGAACGGCGCGACAGCAAGTGACGGCGGCAATTACGGCGAACTGGACTATCTCGGAGCCCGTGATGGACTTTACCAGGATGTGAAAACGGTCGCCGGTCAGCAATATGCTCTTTCCTTCGACGCGCGCTCACGGCCGGGGTTCTCAGACTCGACATGTTCGATCGAAGTCCTCTGGAATGGCTCGGTCGTTGGGGTCGTTCCGCCAGACGCCGACTGGAAGAACTATGATTTCACGGTGACCGGGACAGGTGGACAAGACCGCGTGACATTCCGCGAGGTTGCGAGCCAGGGTGGTGACGGGCTCGGTGCGCTCTATGACAATGTGTCCTTGGTTGCTAAGCAGGCAAACCCTGCCTCGGCGTCCCTGCTGAGCAGTGCAAGCCAGGCAGTTGCGCTGATGAACCAGTACACCGCGACCGATGCGATCACGACCGGTGCGGTGACGAGTGGTCCCCTTGCAACCGATACGACCACTTTGCTCTCGCAGACGCTCTCGTTGCCGGCACAACACTAGTTCCCCGGCGATAGGCTATAAGTCAAATCGCGGGGCGCCGATTTACGGCCCCCGCGGTTTGCGTTGCGAGCGCGGAGGAGCGCCTTCCAGCCAGCAGGCGCCGCTCTACGAGCAGCCTCGCGGAATTGATAGCCGTCAACTCCGACATGCCTGTATCAGCTTAGATGATGCTGGGCGCGCCCAGAATATTGCCGTTCGCCGTCCATACGATATCGCACATGGAAGGAGCCGGCCATGCATTGCAGCAAGTCCACCTCCGATCGGAAGCCAAGAAACGCCGGGTCAAGCTTCTCGTGGCGGTTGCCGCGACGACAGTCCTGACAACCGAAATCCATGACACATTCGGGAAATATCATGGAGTGTTCGCCCGCGAGTTCTGCTAGCAGAGCCGTGAACAGCGCACTTTCGGCAAAGACTGACCATCCTTACGTAACGATCGCAATTCCTACATACAATAGGGCCGCGCTGTTGAGAGGATGCATCGCATCTGCCTTGGCGCAGACCTACCCTCATTTCGAGGTTCTCGTCTCGAACAACGCTTCGCCGGACGATACGGCACAGATCTTGGGCGAGTTTAGCGACCTGCGATTGCGCGTCATCACCCAGGATACGAATATCGGCCTGCTCCCGAACTGGAATGCATGTCTCGCGAATGCCCGAGGCGACTACATCATCTTCGTATCCGATGACGACAGGATCATGCCGGAGCTGCTCGAGCGATGCGTGACGCTCATTCGCCAACACCCGCAACTTCCGATCGTCATTACCCTGAGCAATCTACACGCGGCCTCACTCGGTCAAACGCGCTCCCCGCGCGTCAGCCGGACTCTCGATACCGGCATTCGGGACGGCACTGCGATTCTGAATGCGTTCCTTACTGACCAGATCACCGTCAATATGTGCGGCGTGGTGATGCGCACCGCCCTTCTGCGCGAACGTGGCGGCATCCCGCTCGATCTGCCGCACACTGCCGACGTCGCTGCATGGGCGCCGCTGCTGCTTCTCGGCAAGGCCGGTCTCGTCAACGAAGCCTGCGCAACCTACACCTATCACGACGATTCCGAAACGGCTCGATTGGGGGTGGAACGGCTTCTGCACGACGGACGCAAGGTAGCCGATTTGATCGCGGACACTGCGGAGATTTGTGTTCAGGACACACAGCTGCGCAAGACCATCCAGCTCCAGGCTTGGCGTTGCTTCGCACGTCGCGGGCTGATCGCGCTGACAGACGTTCGCAAGAACGGAGCAAGCATGCTCGATATGTTGAGCATGGCCTGGCACTTCCGCCGCGATCTCCACGGTGTGAGCCTGCAAGCTGTCCTTCGCTTCGTTGTTGTCGCCCTTTGTCCGCCGCTTCTCGCCGCTCGCCTGCGTCGTCTGAGGCGCGGCACCCCGGAACAACTCGCTTGACGGCAATGGCACGAGTTATGGTCGGTCTCCCCGCACACGATTCCGATACCAAGTGCAAAACGGTCGGCCACAATTTATCGGCTTGAACCGTTATTGATAGCCCTCAAATTCGCCCGGCTCTTGCACCCATAGGCTGACCCAAGATTCACTGGTTTTCCGATCAAGCGAACCGAACGCGAGATCAAGGCGATGGTGACGTTATGCCTAATTCACTGCCTGCATCATGAGCACACCAGCTCTGCCCGGCTCACCCAGCCGCCTCCTCGTCGATCTCATGGTCATGGCCATGCGGGCGAGCGTCATGGGCTGCAAGTTCGGTCTCGCCCTGTTCATTGCCCGCTATCTCGACTTGTCGTCGCTGGGTCTTTATGGCCTCGCCGCCGGCGCGATCGCAGCCGTTCCGATCGTGGTCAATCTTGGCATGAACCACCTGCTGATGCGCGACGCCGTAACAGCCTCCACCAGCGAAATGATCGACAGCATGCGCCACTATTGGGGCTTCGTGGCCTTTGCGTACGCGGTCCTTCTGACGATCACGACGCTCTTCACCGTCCTCGTCGGCACTTCGCCTCTCTGGATCCTCATCGTTGCCGTGATCATGTTCGAGCACGTTGGCAATGACATTTTTTACCTCCTTTCCAGCCTGCAGCACCACGTCTGGGCAAACGCCATCGGCTTCATCCGCGGCGCAGCCTGGATCCTGATCTATATTCCGCTCGCTATTTGGGACCCCAGCTTCAGATCGCTTTCGCATCTGTTCGGCTTCTGGTTGGTGGGAGGTGTCGCCTCGATGGGGCTGTTCGCTGCCCTCAGCCGGTCATGGCCATGGCGGGCATCCTTCTCTCGGCCGTTCAGGCTCAGAGTGATCACCGACGCGATCCAGAAGTCCTTCCTCATGCTGCTGAGCGACCTCGGCTTTATCACGAGCCAGTATATCGACCGCTACCTGATCACACTGTTCCTCGGTTTGAAAGTCGCCGGCATCTACTTCCTCTTCTGGACGGTCGGCAATTCTGCAACCACATTCCTGGCTCTCGTCCTACAACAAAAGCAACGACCATCGCTGATCAGCGCATATCGGACCAGCGGTCCCTCTGCGCACCGGCTGCTGGCCTGGCGCTACCTGCAGACGACCGCATTCGCGACCGCCGCGCTCAGCACGGCAATCGGATTTGCTTTCCAGGTGCTCCTGCCATGGGTCGCTCAACCCGGGCTTGTCGCCCAGTGGTCGGCATTCTGGTTGATAGTAGCTGGGCTGGCGGTGCGCTATATGGCCGATTTCGGAGCCTTGGGCCTGTTTACAGCGCATCTAGACCGTCTGACGACGGTCACGAACCTGGCCTCGGTAGGCATTCTGGTGGTAGCACAATTGGCGCTGCTGCCGCTCGCCGGGCTCCATGGCGCCGGAGCAGCAATTCTGTTGACATCGCTTATCATCGCACTATGGCGCTACTGGTTGCTGTTCGGCTTCCCGAGCTCGAACGCCTATTCCCGCAGAGTGGGCGCCTAGTTGCAGATTCAAGAATGTTCGGCGACTAGTCTTAGCTAAAGCCATCGGCGTAGTCAGTCCGCCTAAACAGGCAATCTACCTCGAGCAGCGAAGCGGGATCCCTGGAGTAGTAGGTCACCGGACGCAACTGGCTCAGCGTGAAGCCAGCCTCGCGCATGAATCGGACTGCTTCATCGAACTTCCAGGTATCCTCATAGAGATGGATCAGGGGCAATTCGAGTTGAACGCCAAGCAGGGTATGAAGCGCGTTGACACCACCGCGCAGGACGCTTTGCTCGAATCCCTGCGTATCGACCTTCAGGAACACACGCTCTCCGGCAAACTCCTCAAATATCGAATCGAGCGTGGCGATCCGGACCTTGTCGACGCGAACTACTTCGGATTCGTAGATGCTGTTCCGGCCGATCTCGGTCTGGTTGACGATAGAACTCATGGCCGTGTTCTTGCTCACATTGATCTGGATGACCCCATTGACATCTCCCAATGCGATATTTCGGCAATCCCATTTCTGATCGGCCTCGCACCTCTTCTCGAGCCTTTTGAACACGTCAAGCACGGGCTCGAAGGAGACGATCCGCCCTGCGTATCCCTGCGATCGCAGATCGTCCACGAACTGGCCCTCGTTCGCGCCGACGTCCAGAACAAGGCCCACGGAACGAGATTGGAGGAACTCCGCCAAATTCGGGTGATGACGGCGAATTTCGTAGCCTGTCGACCTTACAAACGATTTCAGTCGCTCTTTCACCATCATCTCTCCGCTCCCTATCAATTTCAGTCCAACTCGGCCAGGCCGTTGATCTTGCGCGCCGGTGGGCCAAATGGCTTACCGCTAGCCGAACTGACTTCGACGCCATCTCACGAGCGTTGACAGCATTGCTCTCCCCACCTCGGTCCGCCGCAGGCCGACCTTCACCAGGTCCAAGGCCGGCGATGGAAGTGGAGGCATCAGGTCATCGCGCGTGAGGAACATTCCATCGCCCCGATCAACGTCACATTCGGCCGCCTCCCTCACGCGATCGCGCCAGGAGGCCAGCTCATGCACGGGCATCGGGTCCTTATCGATCCAGTCAGACTGACCACCTTTCGCGAGCGCTCGGTTCGCCTCGTGCTTGAACAGTCCCGGCTGCTGTTGGCGTATCGCCAGCCGCTTGGATATCTGCGCCGGCGAGCGATATGGGAAATGCTTCAAACGTATCCGCGATGACAATGTCCGCCCGCGGTTGTGGGGCCAGATCAGTCCACCCCAGCGCAGATCCCTCCGATGGCGAACGAAGCGCGGCTCGCTCCAATTGTTCTGATAGTACCTGAGCCGCTCTTGCACGGGACGGGCGAGCCATGCCGCCGGATTCTCCTCGTAGTTCTTCAAATCGGCATCCGTGAAATAGAAGTTCATTGTTGCCGAAAAGACGAAGCCATAGCTTTGGGGCACGTTCCCAAGAAACTGTGCCGGGTCATCGATGAAGAACTCGTCAGCATCGAGCCTGCACCACCAGTCCCCCGGCGACGCTACGTGCCGTCGGGCCTCGAATATTTCTCCGCGGAGTTCGTCGGTGAACGTGCGATCGTCGTGGCCAACGAGCTCGATCTTGGGATAGCGCTTCGCGAGGTCCTGAAGCGTCTCCCAGGTTCCATCGGTGCTTCCATTGTCGAAAACGAAGATCCGATCGCTCCATGCGAGAGCCGCTTTCAGCGTCTCGCCGACAATGTCGTTCTCGTCTCGAACACAACAAATGCTGAATATCTTCATGTCGGGATTGCCCTTGGTACCGGCGGTGGCTACCGACGTCTCACACGGCGCACGCATGACATCACTGTTTTCACCCCCGTAACGGAGGCATTCTGGATGATCGTGCATCACTCCCGACACCGCCTTCCTCGTAGTCGGCCCGCCCGGCAGCATGTAGCGACCTCACGCCATCTCCTCTTTGGGCAGCCATCAACAAGCTCTTGATAGGATCGTGATCTTCGGCGCCGGTGACCGAGCTCGACGCCGGATGCATGGTGGTCTTGGCAAGCGCGGGACCGAAGATGGCACCCAAGCCGAGCAGAACTCCGCCAGCGGCCGCCAACGCGATCAGATGCGAGACTTGCGGAAACACAGGCGCTGTTGGCGTTATGGCCTTCTGCACCACTCTAAGGCTGGAGAGCTGGCTCTTCTTGGCGACCTCGGAGCTTATCTGCTCCTCGAGAATACGAGCTGCATATTGTGCGGCGGCAGACGATGCGGTTGTGAGAACGCGTTTCAATCTTCCGTACTCCGCTTCCTTCGCGGAAAGCGAGGCCAGCTCCGCGTTCACCTTCTCGAGCTCCATGCCGAGTTGATTCAGGAGTTCCGTCTGCCCATTGAGTTCGGCATTCAGCTTCATCAGCGTTGCCATGTTGTCCTGGTAAACCTTGATCAGAAGCAACGGCGGCTGCTCCTCGAAATGCTCAGGCGGCTTGGCGACCGGGTCAAGACTCTTACGGTTATCTTGCCCTCCGAGAGTGGTCACCATCCTACTCACGGCCTTGTTCTGGGCAACAGGCCGCAATATGGCCAACTGATCGGCGACCGACAGTTTCTGTCCCTTCTTGTCCTCGATCGCTCCTCGCGTCGTGGCAATCAGCGCAGACAGATCACTGGCGCGTTTGAGCAGCAGCTGCCGCTGGTCGTCGACGGCATAGATTGAGGCTTCGACGGAGAAGCGCTTCAGATCCGCTGCAGCGATCTCGGCCTCCTCCTCCAGCCGCTTCGTTTGTTGCTGGAAGAACTCCTGCGCGCCCGGCATTTGCACGTCCAGGCTTTGCACCGTGACCAACGCGCTCGCGAGCTCGTTCAGATAGCTCGCGGCGACCACCGGATTCTTGTGACGGAACGTTATCCTCAACAGATCGGAGCGCCCCTCCTGTTTCGCATTCACGCGGTCTCGCAAGCTGAGAATCCCCGCCTGGTTACGCTCGATATCTTCTTCCGTCTCGTCGACAGGCTTCGGCCGCTCCTTCGGCTCTGCAGATTCCGTGGCGAACACATCCCGAAGATCGATCTCCTTGCCCCAGGCCATAAACCTGGCCAGAAGCGTTGGATTTGCGTCGGACGATAGCCTCTCGTAGCCGACGTTCTTCGCCGCTTCCAAGATGACCAGATCGATCTTGGCGATCCGCGACAGGGATTCCATGCGACTTTGGAGGTCAACGCCTTCCCCGAATGGCGAGGCTGCGTTGCTCGAAGAGCGTTCCTTGATCCCCTGCCCGGCACGGAGCAAGACGTAGGCCTCGTAACGGTCTCCAACCGCTGCGTAGTAGAGAAAGGCCGCGCCGGACGTCAACAATAGGCACAGATATATGACCCATTGCCGCCGCCATAGCAGACCGAAAGCTCTGGCGAATGCACTGCTCGTGTTACGTTCCACCACCGGCTCCACTTCTTTTGACGGCTTAGGGTCTACCGAAGCGTTCGGGCAGGTATTGACGACCGTCAACTCAGACTTGGCAATTCCCGACAACTTGGGCCGACCGGTCGGTCCCTGGCAGGTCGCTCCCGCTTGGAGTGGCGCCGCGGAACCGAACTCTTCAGAAGCGCGGAGTACGCCTGCCGTGAACGATCTGGCTCTGGGAAGAGAGGGTACACCGCACCTCGCTTCCGGTTCGATGACCATGCACGGTCGCTTCTTCGTGGTGACCTGCTTCGGCCTTGTGTTCCTGAACCTCCTGACCTTTCTCTATCACTTCACCGGATCGACCATATTCAACGTCCTGAGCAATTCGACGAGCCTGCTTCTGATCCTGTGGTCTGCGCGCCACGTGCTGATCGCGAACGAGAGAAGCTACTTCTACAATCTCCTGTTGGCGCTCGCCTGCGTCTTCACGGGTGCCAGCTACCTGGTGAACTTTGGCTCCTTTGAGCTGTCCGATGGGCTGAAGCTCGTCTCAATCTACTCATTTTACGTCGCCGGCCGCGGCATGGCCGAGCAGATACAGCCAGCCGAAAGGCGTTGCATCTACGTGCTTGCGGCACTGCCGCTCCTGTTCAAGGCGATCGGCCAGACTCAAGTCTACACCGGCATCGAATATCCCGACGTGTTCTCCTACTTTCCGAACACAAATACGGCAGCGCTTTACTTCTCGGCCCTACTGTTTGCCCTTTCTCCCTGGTTCGGAAACAGGGTCTTGATTGCCCAGTTCGTAAACGCCGCGATCATGAACCGTGTCGGGCCTGCCCTGGCGACCATCATCTCGATTGGCCTCTGGTCCTTTTTTCCCTTGCGACCGCAAGTCTTCGTCGTGATCATCCTGTTGGCGTGCGCCAGCGTCGCCGCCTACGCCGTGGGCGCGCTCGATCGATTGATAACCGGTTTGAACGCAATCTCAGTCATCTGGAGCCTTGACCCCAGCACTGTCGCCAGAATGACGACGAAGCAATTGATCGATTTGACCGGATCGACGGACATGTCCGCGTTCTTCCGCATCACCCACTGGACGAACATCTGGCAGATATACTCGTCGCTGGGGCTCGGCGGAATATTGTTCGGATATGGTGCGAGTCAGACCGGCATCCTTACCGTCTTGCCGCTGCCGCCGCACAATGACTATCTGCGCGTCTTGGCAGAGTATGGACTTCTGAATTGCATTGTTTTCGTCGTCTTCGTCTTCAGCATTGTGTTTTCACTGAAGGATCGGGCTGCCAAGACGATGTACACAGTGCTTCTCATCTACTTTCTATCCGAAAACCTCATCGACAATTTCACTTCGATGGCGCTGTTCTTTTCTTACGCGGGCCGGTTTACGTCTCCGAAATGGCCGGAACGCAGCTCGTCCGGCGCGAGCAAGAAAGCATAATTGATGGAGTTCTCACTCTCCGAACTCATCAAGCAAAACACTCCCGG
The DNA here is from genome assembly GCF_058803975.1 of Bradyrhizobium sp. GW821-FHT13H06. Taxonomy (NCBI): domain Bacteria; kingdom Pseudomonadati; phylum Pseudomonadota; class Alphaproteobacteria; order Hyphomicrobiales; family Nitrobacteraceae; genus Bradyrhizobium; species Bradyrhizobium sp. GW821-FHT13H06. Next base: position 311,107 of record NZ_JBXAPN010000004.1, read on the forward strand.
AAACAGCGAAGGCTTTCCGGCAGGCGTACCGTCAAGCTACAATTGGTATCACGGATGGAATGATGACGGACTGTGGTCGCCACCCGATGATTTCACCGCTGTTGAGGGCTGGGGACAAGTCTATGCGAAGGTGGGGGCACCGTCGTATTCAAGTCCGGGCGCGGCGGTCGAGGTCGCCAACGCCAAGACCTACGTTCGCATCAAGCAAGCCGGCGAATGGACGTTGGTTCAAGACCAGTCGGGAACGCAGTTGACTGGGGGACATTTCGTCCCGGATTTCGCTGGCAATGTTGCCATTCCCATGAAAGCCACCCCTCTGGCCGGCGCGGCGATCGCCTTTGATGTGCCTCCGGCTGGCTACAACAACCATTTTTGGTATAAGGCGCGCGGAACTTACGCGGCCGGCACTGTGGACGCCGTCTACGTTCAGATGGAGATGAGGGTTACCGATCCGAACCTAAGTCTCGTCGCCATGGTCGGCGCCGACTGGTGGCGCGACGCGCGAGCGCCCTATCTCGACGATCACAGCAATAATCCGGGCGTTGGCGGCAGTAACTGGATCGAACTTTCGACCCAGTGGAAGACGATCGGATTCTATTCCATGAGCGCCGAGGACCTTCGCGCGAACCCGGCTCCGCCGCTGCGCGACTTGGTGAGGGAGATGCCGCCCACACGCCCTCCTACGCCAACGCGGAGCGGCGAGAACTTCATCCCGAATGAACCGGGTGGACCTGCCTCCACCTCAAGAGACCAGAAACACACCACGGCAAACGGAACCGCGGAATTTCCACTCGCGGAAGAGATCTGGCCTCAGTCGATCAACTCCGGTTCACGCGCCATGCTTGCTTATCCAATCACAGCAGTCCAAGCCTTGTCGAACGACTGCCTTTTGGCTTTCGCCCTGACCATGGGAGCACTGGCCAAGGTCCGCTGGAGCAACTTGCAGAGGCGCAAACGTATAGACCGGGCGTGACGAGCATTACGGCCCCAGGCGTGCACCGATCTATCGGCACCCCAAATCGCATGCCCATTCTTGACGTTCGTCAACTCTGCAGCGCCTCCAGTGCCTACGATATGAAAAGAAGTTTAACTGGTTATGGGTCGGTCTATGTCTGGCACCTCCCATTCGATCCCGTTCTGCTCGCCGCCCGCTGCTATTGCGCGTATGATTTACGTCCTCGAGCGATCTGTCTCGGGCTGGTTCCTGCCACTCGGTCTCATCGGAATTCTGGCCATCTCTCCGAAGAGTGCCGATGCGGCCAGCGGGAGACCGGACGCCGTCACCTCCGTGGGTCTCGCCTCGAGTGTCATCGAGCAAAACAGCATTGGTTACAGCCAGGCATATCCTGCGGGCGTCCCCAAGACCTCTTCCTGGTGCAACGGCGCCTCAAAGCCCGAAAACGGCGAACCTCCCGCCGACTTCACTGCCGTCACAGGAATGGCATCAATATTTCCAAAGTTTGGTGCGACCACACCGAACAAGGACGGCAAGATCCTCGTCGCCAACGGAAAGACATATGTACGCCTTCGCAGCACGAAGGAATGGATCCTGGTACAAGATCAGGCAGAGAACGAGATCGTCGGGGCCCATTTTGACGTAATGGCTCCCAAGAACGCTGCTGTCGAGATGAAGATTAAAGTTCAGACGGATGGAACTACCCTTGTTGACAGTCCCCCTCCCGGCCGCAACGACCTGATGTGGCTCGTGAGACGCGGCGACTTCGCCGCCGGAGCTGTCGATTCTGTCTACGTCCAGATAGAGATGAAGACGACCGACCCCGAAATGAAAGTGGTTGCCAACGTTGGAGCCGACTGGTGGCGTTCTTCGGACTCGCCGCATAACGGCGCCAATAATCGAGCAGCCGGCAGCAGCAACTGGGTCGAGCTCTCCCCAGATTGGTCAACACTCTACTTCTTTTCGGGCAGCACAGCGCAGTTTGTCGCAGATCCACCCCCACCCCTGGCGGAGTCTCCGCTTCCTGTTACAGCCACCAGCACGCGGCGCACTGCAGCCGGACCCTCGCCGTGTCTGCGGACCTTGGCGCCGCGATAGGTACACTAGGCACAGTTTATATTTGCGATCGCCGTCCTTGAAAATCTCGCGAGGAGCTGCACCGATATCATCGGACCTGTAACCTCTCGATCTAGGCTTTTTGAACGCACCCTTGCTTTAGCTAATGCATTGCCACGTGACGTTTTTGGAATGAGGCATTTCATGTCATTGACCACATACGGTTCGAAGTCCTCATCCTCGATTTTGGTAAGACGCGGTGTCTCACTACAGAGACCGGTTCAATTTGCCATTATGGCAGGCGACTTCCTGCTCATTTTGCTCAGCTACGTCGCCGCCAACCTGGTCCACCGCAAGTTCATGACGACACTGGCCGAACGGGAACTTTCCGTCGGCGTCGCCTTTCTTGTAGCGACCGCATTCATCGCGATCGCCTTTTTCAGGGGGGGCTACGATAACCACAACCTGGCCAATACGAACTGGCAGTTGCGGAAGGCCTCATCCGTCTGGCTTCTCTCGCTTGCGATTCTTGTATTCTCTGCTTTCCTGCTGAGATCGACCGCCGAGCTGTCCCGTATCACCATCGTTCTGTTCGCAGTAATCGGCCTTGCTGGTCTCGGCGCGCATCGCGTGATCTGGCGATTCGCTCTGATCTCATCTTTCGCGCGAAGACACTCCGTCAAACGAAGGGTCGTGTTGATCAGCGGAGAGCCGCTCGACTTTACCTCAATCCGCTTCAAGGATTTGCGTAGGAACGGTTTTCAGGTGGTACGCCACTTCGTTCTGGACGCTACGTTGAAGTCCGACGACGCAGCAATGGAGCGCGAGCTGGCCACCATCATTCGAAATTCGCGCGGAGCAGGCGTCGACGAATTCCTTCTGGCCTTCAATTGGCGCGATCTAGCGCTGTTTCAGCGCCTCAGCCAATCTCTGCGCCAGGTACCAAATCCGGTTCGCCTCCTGCCAGATCTTGAGATCGCCGACCTGGTATCGCGGCCGTTCACGCCCGTAGGCGACTCTGTGGTGATCGAAGTCCAGAGAGCGCCTCTCTCGGTCAGCGAACGAGCCTTGAAGCGCAGCGTCGATATCTGTCTTGCCTCGCTCGGCCTTCTATGCCTCGCACCTCTACTCGCCATGACGGCGCTCCTAGTCAGGCTCGATTCACCAGGCAGCATCATTTTCCGTCAGACACGCCGGGGCTTCAACGGCGAGCTATTTAATATCTGGAAGTTCCGCAGCATGACGGTGTCGGAGAATGGCTCCGAGATCAAGCAGGCCAGCAAACAGGATGCGCGAGTTACCCGGGTCGGGCGGATCTTGCGCAAAACCAGCATCGACGAATTGCCTCAACTGTGGAACGTGCTGCGCGGAGAAATGTCGCTGGTGGGTCCGCGGCCGCACGCTCTCGCGCATGACAACTACTACGATCAGATGATTGGCAACTATGCCTGTCGTCGCCACGTCAAACCCGGCCTTACGGGCTGGGCTCAGGTGAACGGTCTCCGCGGCGAGACACCGACCATCGAGCTGATGAAGAAACGCGTCGAGTACGATGTCTGGTATGTCACCAATTGGAGCATTTGGTTGGACATTCGCATCATGATCCGGACCGTAGTAACACTCTCGGGTCAGGACGTTTATTGAGCTACTCGTGATCGTAGGCTCGCCTACGCCAGCTCGATGTTTTCCCCGCTCGAATGCTGGGAACCGAGTCGCACCGCGTACACTAGTCAGCCCAGTTACCCGTTCTCGCTGATGTTTTTCATCTTCAGGGTGGTCACGGCGTCGTTCGATCTCGTGGAGATGACCAGGCGCAGATCCTTCCCGCCATTTTGGCGTAGGGTTGCCAACGTGCCGTCACGCGACAGGCGGTTGGTCAGGGGTCGATCGGGACTTGGTTCGCGACAGTTGGGTTCGGCGGTCCCGTCGCGGAAATCGTAGGTGCGCGGATCTGCATCACGATCATAGGCGGATGCGATTGTTCAGGGTCGGCTGCGGCATGATTTTTTTGCGGCGCGAGCCCCTGCTGCACCGCGAAACGACTTGCGCCGCAACATTCAAAAATGAGACTGCCAGTCAAACCGAACGAGACACCGATGCGTGCACCGCATTCGACTTCGGCTAGCTTCCCTCTAAAGCCGCGGCCTTCGAGAGCCACGGGCGTCGCGCAGGTCGGCGCGGCAACAGAACGACGACACAGGGGAGGAGCAAATGTCGAAATGCAGCATGGGACTGCTCGCGTTGAGCAGCCTGTTTCTTTCAGGCGCAGCAATCGCCCAGGAAAAGATCAAGGTGGGCGTGACCGCAACACTCGAAGGCACTTATACCGTGCTTGGCGAGGATGGAATGCGCGGCCATCAGACGGCACTCAATGTGCTGGGCAAGAAGATCGGCGATAAGGAACTCGAATTCATCGTCGCCTCGACCGACGCAACGCCGGACTCAGCCGTGCGCGCTGTGCGCAAGCTGATCGAGCAGGACAAGGTCCAGATCCTGCTGTCGCCGCTCTCTGGCGACGAGGGCATCGCGGTGAAGAACTTTGCAAAGACCCATCCCGAGCTGACCTTCATCAATGCGGCCTCCGGCGCGCAGGAAACGACCTATGTCGACCCTGCCCCGAACTTCTTCCGCTACAATATGGACGGTGCCCAGTGGCAGGTCGGCCTCGGCAAATACGCCTATGAGGACAAGAAGTACCGCAAGATCGCAACCGTCGGCGAAGACTATTCCTTCATCTACACCCAGGTGTTCGGACTGGTGCTCGAGTTCTGCGGAATGGGCGGGCAAGTCACCAACCGACAATGGGTGCCGCTGGGAACGAAGGACTTCGCCTCCGTCATCGCCGCCCTGCCCGACGACGTCGACGCCATCTATCTCGGGCTTGGCGGCGCGGATGCCGTCAACTTCCTCAACCAATATCAGCAGGCCGGCGGCAAGGCGCATCTGATGGGCGGTTCCATCATGATCGACCAGACCATCCTGTCGTCAAAAGGGAATGCGAAGAACGCCCTCATCGGCACCATTGCGGCGAGCGGCCAGGCCGACACCTGGGACGATCCGGGCTGGCAGAAGTTCGTGAAGGCCTATCAGGACGCCTTCCCGCCCAACAAGCGCTTCCCGAGCCCCTCGCTGCTGGCGACCAACTATTATGATTCAACCATGGCGCTGATCCTCGCACTGCGCCAGGTCAATGGTGATCTCTCCAACAACCAGGCGAAATTCAAGGAAGCGCTGGCGAAGATCGAGCTCGATGCGCCGAACGGCAAGATCAAGCTCGACTCCAACCGCCAGGCCATCGGCACCAACTTCGTGACCGAGGTCGTCGACGACGGCAAGGGCGCGCTGTTCAGCAAGGTCGTGAAGGTGATTCCGAACGTGAACCAGACGCTCGGCTACGATCCGGCCGTCTTCTCCAAGATCGGACTGCCAAGCCGCACCGTTCCGGAATGTAAGAAGTACTGACGCATCACCTCGGCAGTACGTAGACGGGGAGCGACTTGCTGACGCGGTCGCTCTCCGCTCTTGCAATCTCGTCGGCGTTGTTGAACGCTGACCGAAAAGAGAACATTCGGGAGGGGAAGGCATGAGCCGTGCGCTCGCCGTCTTCCATGGCCGCTTCGGCCGGGCGACGGTTTACCAGTTGAACCGCCCTTTCAATATCCACGCCCATCGTGAAGGTCATCTGATCTTTCATGTCGGCGGCATGCCCGCATGCATTGATGTCTCCAACGGGCATTATGATCTCACCGAATCGTCCGTCGTCGCCGTCAATCCGTGGGAGCCACACAACTTCCTGCCGGCCGATCTCGATGGCGGCGCCATCTTTTTCGTGCTCTACGTCAACGCCGAATGGTTTGCGCCCGATGCCTCGGGCAGCGACCGGCTGCGCTTCGGCCGCACCCAATTCAGGCGCACTCCTGCACTCGACAAGCATATCAGGCGGACCGCCGCGCTCGTGTGCGGCGCACCATCGCTCTCCAGTCTCGATTCCGAGCTGAGGAGGCTGATCGACATCTGCTATGACGAAAGCTGGCAGCAGGCCGAGATCGCGCGCGATCCGCGCGCAAGCGGCTCCGTCACAGACTTTCGCGTGCGCAAATGCATCAAGATGATGTCGGAAAGCCCCGGTGCCGAGATCGAGCTCGACACCATCGCCCGCGAATCCGGCCTGTCGCGGCCCCACTTCTACCGATTGTTCCGCGTGCAGACCGGCCTCACGCCGAACCTCTATCTCAATACACTGATCATGGAACAGGCGCTCGAAGCGCTGGTCGCGAGCGAAACGCCGATCGCCGACATCGGCTTCGATCTCGGCTTCTCCTCGCAGAGCGGATTCACCCGCTTCTTTGCCGCCAATGTGGGGATGGCCCCGACCGATTATCGTCGCGCAGCCAAGGTTTTGCGCGCCTGACCGCGGGCCACGAAAAGATACTCACGATCAAACGCCGCCCTCGCCGCCCGGGTAGGATGTAGTCAACGCGATCCTGAGATGATCGCGACCGACGGGAGCGCACGTCCATGGCAAGGCCTGCAGCCGCTGCAAGGCTGTTCGACCTGCATTCAGTGAACCTTCGGCCTGTGGCCCGGAAAACCGGACGGCGCACATGAGCCGCTTTGTCGAACGCCATCCCGCCTGGGCATTGATCGCGATCATTGCCGTTGCCGTCATGCTCTGGCTGGTCTTCGCCATCTGGCCGCCGGGTCTCGAACAGGCCGTCGGCCGCAAGCGCGTCTTCCTCAACGCCGTCTTCAACGGCATCACGCTCGGGGGCCTCTACTTCCTCGTCGCCAGCGGCTTCACGCTGATCTTCGGCCTGATGCGCAACGTCAACCTCGCCCACGGCTCGCTCTATCTGTTCGGTGGCTATGTCGGCTATGCCATCAGCACCTCGACCGGGTCCTGGGTCCTCAGCTTCATCGCCGCCTTCATCCTGACCGCTCTCGTCGGCGTCCTGCTTCAGGTCATCGTGTTCCGCCGAATGGAGGGACAGGATCTCAGGCAGACCATGGTGACGATCGGACTTTCGATCGTGTTCGCCGACCTCATGCTGTGGGCCTGCGGCGGCGACTTCTACCAGATCCAGACCCCGAACTGGCTGATCGGGCCGGTGGAGCTGCCACTGATCACCGCGATCAAATCCTCCGGCGAGCCGGTCTATCTCAGATATCCCTCGGTGCGGCTCGTGATCTTCGCGGCGTCCGTGGTCATCGGCGTGGCGATGTGGCTCGCGCTCAACCGCACCCGGATCGGCATGATCATCCGCGCCGGCGTCGACGATCGCGATATCCTGGCTGCGACCGGCGTGCGCATCCAGCTCGTCTTCGTGCTGGTGTTCGCCTTCGGCGCGGGACTTGCCGGCATCGCCGGCGTCGTCGGCGGCACCTTCCAGTCATTGTCGCCGGGCGAAGACATCCGCTTCCTGCTCGCCTCGCTCGTGGTCGTGATCGTCGGCGGCATGGGTTCGATCCCCGGCGCCGCGCTCGGCGCGCTCATCATCGGCCTCGCCGAGCAGCTCGGCTCGGTCTACATCCCGACCTATGCCATCGTCGTGACCTTCCTGATCATGGTGCTGGTGCTGGCCATCCGGCCCCAAGGCCTATTGGCGGGGCGCTGAGATGTCGCTCGCTCACGATGCTCACGTTGCCGTTCGTCCCGCCGCCGTGGCGCAACGCCCGACGCGGACATGGCCGGAGGTCAACAATCCCGCCGCCTGGATCGTCGCGGTCGTTCTCCTGATCATGCCGCTGATCGCCAACGGATTCTTCCTGATCGAGATCTTCGCCTCCACCTTGATCCTCGGCACCATGGCGCTGAGCCTGATGTTCCTCGCCGGCTATGGCGGCATGGTCAGCCTGATGCAGCTCACCATCGCCGGCTTCTCGGCCTATATGGTCGCCGTGTTCGGCGTCAGCGGCAACGCCAATATCAGCCTGGGCTGGCCCTGGTGGCTCGCGGTGCCGATGGCGCTGGCGCTGGCGACCGCCTTCGGCACCCTCGGCGGCGCGCTCGCGGTGCGCACCGAAGGCATCTACACCATCATGATCACGCTCGCGATCGGCGCGGCCTTTTACTATTTCACCAATCAGAACTGGGCGATCTTCAACGGCCACACGGGCATCAACACCGTGGCGACGCCGCACTTCTGGGGCGTCAACTGGCGCGCAGACATTCCCTTCTACTATATCGTGCTCGCGGTCGCGGCGCTCTGCTATTTCGCGGTCGAGTATCTCTCGCGCGCGCCCTTCGGCCTTGCCCTTCAGGGCGTGCGCGACAATCCGCGGCGCATGGCCGCGCTCGGCTTCAACGTCAATGCCCACCGTGTCGCGGCCTATGCTTTCGCCTCCTTCGTGGCCGCGCTCGCCGGCGTCCTCCAGGTCTGGAACTATCGCCAGATCTCACCGGGCTCGGTCAGCGTCGGCGCCTGCATCGACGTACTGATCATCGCGGTCGTCGGCGGCATCACGCGCCCGATCGGCCCCTTCATCGGCGCGCTGATCTTCGTGCTGCTCCGCACCTTCGCGCTCGACTTCCTGGTCCGGCTTGGGCTCGACGGCAACCGCTTCCGCCTGCTGATCGGGCTCGGCTTCCTCGCCATCGTGTTCTGGTCGTCGGATGGCGTCATCGGCCTATGGCAGCGTTGGCGTCAGAGCCAGCGTCCACGAAGGGACCGCCCGGGCGGAGGAAGCGGCCATGGATAGCGTCGCTCAACGCCTTTCCGCCGTTGGCGCCGGTGCCGCTCTCGAGCTGCGCGGGGTGACACGGTTTTTCGGCGCCCTGGCGGCGCTGACCGACGTCACCATCACCGTGCGTCCGGGCGAGCGGCGCGCCGTGCTCGGCTCGAACGGCGCCGGCAAGACCACGCTATTCAACTGCATCACCGGCGATTTCCCGCCCTCCTCCGGCACCATCCGCTTCTTCGGCGAGGACGTCACGCACTTCCCACCCTATGAACGCATCCGCCGCGGGCTGCGCCGGACCTATCAGATCTCGGCGCTGTTCCCCGGCCTCACCGTCCAGGACAACGTCTATCTCGCCTGCCGCGGCGTCTCGCGCGGGCGCTTCTCGTTCCTGCGTCCGGGACAGAACGATGCCCTGATGCACGCGGCCGACAATCTCGTGCAGGCCGTGCATCTCTCCGCGGTGAAGGACCAGCGCGTGGCCGAGCTCGCGCACGGCCAGCAGCGTCAGCTCGAGATCGCGCTCGCGCTCGCCGGCGCCCCGCGCTTCGTCCTGTTCGATGAGCCTGCTGCTGGCCTGTCGCCGACCGAGCGGGCCGAGCTGATCGAAATCCTGACCTCGCTGCCGGCGCACATCGGCTACATCATCATCGAGCACGACATGGACGTCGCCTTGCGCGTCGTCGAGAGCGTCACGATGATGCACAACGGCCGCATCTTCAAGGAGGGCCTGCCGGAGGAGATCCAGTCGGATCCCCAAGTGCAGGAGCTCTATCTCGGAGGCGGCCATGAATGAGGCCCGCCGCAGCAGTGCCGCACTCGAGGTCCGCGGCCTCGACGTCTACTACGGCCACTCGCACGCGCTGCAAGGGGTCGACCTCACGCTGGAGAGCGGCGTGTTCTCCGTCGTCGGCCGCAACGGCATGGGCAAGACCACCCTGTGCAAGGCGATCATGGGGCTGGTGCCCGTGAGCGGTGGGTCGATCCGCGTGCGGGGCGAGGACGTCACACGGCGGCCACCGGCGCAGATCGCCCGGCTCGGCGTCGGCTATGTGCCGCAGGGCCGCCGCCTCTGGCGCTCGCTTAGCGTCGACGAGCATCTGCGGCTCGCCGGAGGCATGCGCGCCGGCGCCTGGACCGTCGAGCGCATCTACGACACCTTCCCGCGTCTGGCCGAGCGCAAGGATCATGGCGGCGGTCAGCTCTCCGGTGGCGAACAGCAGATGCTGGCGATCTCGCGCGCGCTGCTCACCAATCCTCATTTGCTGATCATGGACGAGCCGACCGAGGGCCTCGCGCCCGTCATCGTGACTCAAGTCGAGGAGATGCTGCTGCGCTTGGGCGAGGACGGCGACATGTCGGTGCTCGTGATCGAGCAGAACATCGGCGTTGCCACCGCGGTCTCGCGCAACGTCGCGATCATGGTCAATGGCCGCATCAACCGCATCATCGACTCCGCGCGCCTTGCCGCGGACCGCGAACTTCAGCAGCGCCTGCTCGGCGTCGGGCTTCACGCCGAGCTCGAGCCCGATGTCGACATCGCACCGTCCGGCCGTGAAGTAAAGCCGGCGCCTGCGCCACGCCGCGACGGGCCGCTCCGCATCTACATCTCCAACCCGACGCTTCCGACGCGATGGTCCCAACCCGTGCCGATCGCCCGCATCGAGGCCGCCGCCCGCACGGTCTCGACGCAGGTGACGCGGCTGGACGAGGCGGCGCGCCGCCAGCGCGAACCCTCAGCGGCCCAGGCCTCGGGCCCGCCTGTCGTGCTGGTCGTCGGCACGCTCGACACCAAGGGCCCCGAGCTGCGCTACATCCGCGACATCATCGCGGAAAGCGGACTGCGCACGCGGCTGGTCGATGTTTCGACCAGCGGCAAGCATTCGTCGTGCGACGTCTCCGCGCAGGAGATCGCTCTGAACCACGGCCGCGGCGGCTCCGCTGTGTTCGGCCCGGATCGCGGCGCCGCCGTGACGGCGATGGCCGATGCATTCGCCAGCTGGCTGCGGCGCCAGGGCAATGTCGCCGGCGTGATCTCGGCCGGCGGCTCGGGCGCGGCGTCGCTGGTGGCGCCGGCCATGCGCACCCTTCCCGTCGGCGTGCCCAAGCTGATCGTCTCCTCCGTCGCCTCCGGCGATGTCGGGCCCTATGTCGGACCAGCCGACATCACCATGATGCACTCGGTCACCGACGTGCAGGGGCTGAACTCGATTTCGCGGGCGGTGTTGGCCAACGGTGCCAATGCGCTTGCCGGCATGGTGAAGGCGCGGCTCGAGGCGCGCGCCGCAACGGCGCGCGAGCCCCGCGGCCTCCCCTCGGTCGGCATCACCATGTTCGGCGTCACCACACCGGCCGTTCAGAAAATCGCGGCGGAGCTGCGCGATGATTTCGAATGTCTCGTGTTCCACGCCACCGGCGTCGGTGGCCGTTCCATGGAGAAGCTCGTCGAGTCCGGTCAGCTCGCCGGCGTGATCGACCTCACCACGACCGAGATCTGCGACCTGCTGATGGGGGGCGTGTTTCCGGCGACGGAAGATCGTCTTGGCGCGATTATCCGCAGCCGCCTGCCCTATGTCGGCTCGGTTGGCGCCCTCGACATGGTCAATTTCGGTGCGCCGGACACCATTCCCGAACGCTACCGCGGCCGCAAGTTCCACGTCCACAATCCGCAAGTGACGCTGATGCGGACGACCGCCGAGGAGAACGAGCGCATGGGCCGCTGGATCGCCGAGCGGCTCAACCAGATGGACGGCCCGGTGCGCTTCTTCCTGCCGGAGGGCGGCGTCTCCGCGCTCGATGCGCGAGGCCAGCCGTTCTGGGACCCGGAAGCCGACGCAGCCCTGTTCCGTGCGCTGGAGCGCAACGTGCGGCAGACCGGCAACCGTCAGATCGTTCGCGTCCCCAAGAACATCAACGATCCCGACTTCGCCGCCGCCATCGTCGGCGCGTTCCGAACCCTGTTCGGCCGCGCCGGCGCGCGGCGGAGACTAGCGAGGTGACCGATGGCCAGATTTGAACGCGCAACCCTCCTGAAGAAGTTTCGCGACATGGCGAGGCGCGGCGTGCCGATCGTTGGTGGAGGTGCTGGCACCGGGCTGTCGGCCAAATGCGAGGAAGCCGGCGGTGTCGATCTCATCGTCATCTACAATTCCGGCCGCTATCGCATGGCTGGCCGGGGCTCGCTCGCCGGCCTGATGGCCTACGGGGACGCCAATGCCATCGTGCTGGAGATGGCCTGCGAAGTGCTCCCCGTGGTCGGCCAGACCCCGGTGCTTGCGGGCGTCAACGGCACCGACCCGTTTCGCGACATGGACGTCTTCCTCGACCAGTTGAAGGCGCTGGGTTTCGCAGGGGTCCAGAACTTTCCGACGGTCGGCCTGATCGACGGCACCTTCCGGGCCAATCTCGAAGAGACCGGCATGTCCTATGCGCTCGAGATCGACATGATCGCAAAGGCGCACGACAAGGACATGCTGACCACGCCCTACGTGTTCAGCGAGAAAGAGGCGACCGCCATGGCGATCGCGGGCGCCGACATCATCGTTTGTCACATGGGCCTGACGACCGGCGGCACGATCGGTGCGCACACCGCGCCAAAGCTCGGGGACTGCCCCGCGCGTATCGACACCTGGGCTTCGGCAGCGCTCAGCGTCAATCCGGACATCCTGGTGCTGGCGCATGGCGGTCCGATCGCGGATCCCGCCGACGCCGATTTCATCATGAAGAACACCCGCCATTGCCATGGCTTCTACGGCGCCTCCTCGATGGAGCGACTGCCGGTCGAGCGGGCGCTGACGGAGCAGGTGCGTCAGTTCAAGGCGATCGGCGCGCGGTAACGCCGGAAGGTTCGAGGGAGGGAAAGATGTCAGGGATGCTGGTCGGTGAATTGATCCTCTGGCTGATCGTCGCGATCATCGTGATCGTGGTTGGCGTCTATATCGTGAACTGGCTCTACCATCGCTCCTCCAAGGAGACCTCGTTCGTCCGGACGGGTTTCCTCGGCGAACGCGTGGTGATCAATGGCGGCGCCTTCGTGCTGCCATTCATCCACGATTTCACGCCGGTCAACATGAACGTGCTGCCGATGGGTGTCGTCCGCTCCAAACAGGATGCCGTCATCACCCGCGACCGCATGCGGGTCGACATCGAGGCCGACTTCTACGTCCGGGTGCAGCCGACCCGTGAAGCGGTCTCGATCGCCGCGGCGACGCTCGGCCGCCGCACCATGGCGCCGGAGCAACTTCATGCGCTGCTTGCCGGAAAATTCATCTCCGCGATCCGCTCGGTCGCCTCCGAGATGACCATGGAGGAGATGCACGAACGGCGCGGCGACTACGTCGCGCGCGTCAAGACCGAAGCGGCGGAAGCCCTCGCCCAGAACGGCCTCGAGCTGGAATCGGTCGCCATCACCGATCTTGACCAGACCGATCTCGAATTCTTCAACCCCTCGAACCGGTTCGACGCCGAAGGTCTGACCCAGCTGATGCAGGACATCGAGGCCAAGCGGAAGCTGCGCAACGACATCGAGCAGGACTCGATGATCAAGATCCGCGCCCGCAATCTGGAGGCCGAGCGGCAGGCGCTGGAGATCGAGCGCGAGAGCGAGACCGCGCGCCTGGAGCAGGAACGCGACATCGAGATGCGCCGCGCGCTCCAGCGCACGGAAGTCGCCCGCGAACGGGCACTCCGCGAGACCGAGGCCGAACAGGCGCAGATCTCCGCCCGCGAGGCCATCGAGCGTGCCCGCATCGCCAATGACCAGGCGATCGCCGAGGCCCGCATCGCTTCCGAGCGCGAGACCCGCCAGAGGGAAATCGAACGGACCCGCACCATCGAGGAGAAGGAGCTGCTGGCGCGCGAGGAGATCGAGAAGACCAGGATCGCCAACCAGCGCTCGATCGACACCACCCGCATTGCCTCCGAGCGCGAGGTGCGCCAACGCGAGATCGAGCGGATGCGCACGGTCGAGGAAGCCGAGATTGCGGCCCGCGAAGCCATCGAGAAGGCGCGGATTCAGCAGGACCGCGTCGTCACCGATGCGCGGATCGCCAACGAGGAGGAAACGAGGCGGCGCGAGATCGAGCGCACCCGCGCCGTCGAGGAAGCCGAGATCGCCGCGCGCGAGGCGACCGAAAAGGCCCGTATTGCCCAGACGACGACCGTCAATGTGGAGCGCATCTCCTCCGACGAGCGTACCCGCGCGCTGGAGATCCAGCAGGTCCGAACCATCCAGGAAGCCGAGATCGAGGCCCAGCGTGCCGTCGAGGCTGCCCGCATCGCGCGCGAGCGGACACTGGCGGCCGAGCGGATCGCCGCCGAGCAGAAGACGCGGCAACTGGAAATCGAGCGAAATCAGGCCCTCGACGTCGCCGGCATCGCCGCCCGAGAGACCACCGAGGCCTCGCGCATCGCCCAGGAGGAGCGCGTGCGCTCGCTGGAGATCGCCCGCAACCGCGCCGTCGAGGAAGCGGACATCGCCTCGCGCGAGGCGATCGAGGCGGCGCGCATCGCCCAAGAAAAGGCGGTCGCGGCCGAGCGGATCCAGGCCGAGCGCGAAACCCGCGCGCTGGAGATCGAACGGACCGGCGTATTGGAGGCGGCCGAGCTGAAGCGTCGCGACGCGATCGAACGCCAGCGTATCACGGTCGATCTGGCGCTCGAGGCCGAGCGCATCAATTCCTCCAAGCAGCGCGAGGTGCTGAACATCGAGCAGAAGAAGGCGATCGAGATCGCCGACGAGGAGCGCGTCATCGCCCTCTCGACCAAGCGCTCGGAACGGATCGATGCCGACCGCCAGGTAAAGCAGGCCGAGATCGTCGCCCGCAAGGAGGTCGAGACCACCGATGTCTCCCGCGAGCAAGCGCTGGAGGCGGCGCGCATCGAGCGGCGGCGCGCCATCGAGCAGCTCGAGGTCGCCCGCGTCCAGTCGCTGCAGGAAGCCGAAATCGGCGCGCGCGAGGAGGTCGAGCGTGCCCGCATCGCCTCCGACCGCGGTCTCGACGAAGCCCGCATCGGCCGCGAGCGCGAGCTGCGCAAGCTCGAGGTCAATCGCGAGAAGGAGGTCGAGACCGTCCTGATGGAGAAGGCGATTGCGATCCATCTGAAGTCCCTGGAGGAATCCGCGGCCAAGGCGTCGGCCGAGGAAGCGCGCATGCGCGCGACGGAAGCTACCGAGCGCGTCGTCACGGCGCGGGAGAGCGAGATCGCCAAGCGGCGCAAGACCGTCGAGATCCTGCTCGCCGAGAAGCAGGCCGAAGAGACGCGCATCGCGGCCGAAGCCGAGCGCGTGCGCGCGGCGGTCGAGGCCGAGGCGCAGCGGATGCTCAACGAGGCCGAGAACGTGCTCACCGACCAGGCGCGATACTCGCTGTTCCGGCGCAAGCTGCTCGACCGCATCGAGGGCATTGTCCGCGAGAGCGTCAAGCCGATGGAGAAGATCGAGGGCATCCGCATCCTCCAGGTCGACGGGCTCAACGGCAACGGTCACGGAAATGGCAATGGCGGCCGCAGCGCCACCGACGAGGTGATCGACTCCGCCCTCCGCTACCGGGTTCAGGCACCGCTGATCGACTCCATCCTGTCGGACATCGGCGTCGAGGGCGGCAGTCTCTCGAAAATGCCGGGCCTGATCCGCGAGGCCCGTGACATGCAGGGCATCAAGGAGGCCGCGCGCAAGGGTGGCGGCGGCGACAAGCCTGCTGCCCCGCCCGCTGCCGAAGGCGAGCCATCGGCGGAGCGCGGTCCAAGGAAGAAGAGCTGAGGTCGCGCCATGGCCCGCGTCTACGTCTCCACTGTCGTCAACGCCCGCAACGACCGCGTCTGGGCACGGGTGCGCGATTTCAACGGCTTGCCGAACTGGCACCCGGCCATCGCCGAAAGCCGGATCGAGGGTGGCGAGCCTTCCGACAAGATCGGCTGCGTCCGGGATTTCCGCCTGCGCAACGGCGATCGCATCCGCGAGAAGCTTTTGGGACTCTCGGACTACGACATGTTCTGCACCTATTCGATCCTGGAATCCCCGATGGGCGTCGAGAACTACGTCGCGACGCTGAGGCTGACGCCCGTCACCGACGGCGACCAGACCTTCATGGAATGGACCGCGGAATTCGACTGCGCGCCGGAACGCGAGACGGAGCTCGTCAGCAACATCGGCGGCGGCGTGTTTCAGGGTGGCTTCGACGCCCTGAAGCGCGTGTTCGGAGGTTAGCCGTGCCCCACGTCGTCAAGAGCACGATCCTGAACGCGCCGACAGAGGCGGTGTGGAGCGTGCTGCGCGATTTCAACGGGCACGATCGCTGGCATCCTGCGGTCGCGACCTCCACCATCGAACGCGCGCAGTCGGCCGACAAGATCGGCTGTGTCAGGCGGTTCAGGCTCAAAGACGGCTCGGAGCTGCGCGAACAGTTGCTGGCGCTGTCCGACCTCGAACAGACCTTCAGCTATTGTCTGCTCGATACGCCGATCCCGATGTTCAACTACGTCGCCCATGTCCGCCTGCTGCCGGTCACCGATGGTGACCGCACCTTCTGGCATTGGGAATCGCGCTTCACCACGAAGCCCGATGACAGGGACCGCATCACCCACATGGTGGCGGAAGACATCTACCAGGCGGGATTCGAGGCGATCCGCCGCCATCTGAAGGAGGCCGCCTAGCCATGGCTGTGACAGTAAAGACCTTTGCCAGCGCCAGCGAAGCGGCCGGGGCAATATCCTCGGATCGCAACGCGCGTTATCTCGGCGGCGGTACGCTGGTGATGCGGGCGCTGAACGAGGGCGACGTCTCGATCTCGACGGTCGTTCGCGCCAGCGATCCCGCGCTCACCCGAATCGATGCGTCCGGCCCGCGTATCATGCTGGGGGCCGCCGTCACCTTCGCGCGCATTCTCGCCGAACGCGACCTCGCTTTTCTGCACGCGCCCGCCCGCTCGATCGGAGGTCCTGCCGTGCGCAACATGGGCACGGTCGGCGGCAATCTCTTCGCGCCCAACCCTTACGGCGATTTCACCGTCGCGCTGCTGGCACTCGACGCCACCGTCACGGTGCAAGGCGGATTCGGCACCCGCGACATCCCGATTGAAGAGTTCTTGCAGGCGCGCGACCGGCAGGCCGGGACACTGGTGCTATCGGTCTCCTGCACCCGGCCGGGGAGCACGGACGCCTTTCGTTATCGCAAGATCGCCCGCATCAAGCCCAAGGGCGGCTCGGTCATCACCCTTGCCGCGCATCTGCCGATCAGCGGCGGCCGGATTGCCGGCGCCCGGATCGCGCTGGGATCGATGGCCCCGACGCAGATCCGCGCTCGCGCCGCCGAACGCGCGCTCGAGGGTCGTTCGCTGGATGCCGCGACCATCGCGGCTGCCGCATCGGCAGCGAACGAAGGAACATCGCCATCCGACGACGCGCTCGGCAGCGCCTGGTATCGCCGCGAGATCGTCGGCGTGCATCTGCGCCGTTTGCTGTCGGGACAGGAATAGATCGCCATGTCCAAGATACCCCTGCAATTTCGTCACAACGGCCGCGACGTCGCAATCTTCGTCGATGGCGGCACCAATCTCCTGGTGGCGCTGCGCGAATTGATAGGCGACATGACCCCGAAATTCGGCTGCGGCCAGGGCGGCTGCGGCACTTGCAGCGTGCTGATCGACGGTGAACTTCACCTCTCCTGCCTGACACTCGCCGAGACGGTCTCGAGTCGCTCGGTCGAGACGCTCGATGGCATGAAACAGGGCCCAAACCTGCATCCGCTCCAGCGCGCCTTCGCGGACAATTTTGCCGCTCAGTGCGGCTATTGCACACCGGGCATGCTGATGGCGGCAAAAGCCCTGCTCGACCGCAACCCTTCGCCGAGCCGCGACGAGGTCGTCGAGGCAATCTCCGGCAACATCTGCCGCTGCACCGGCTACGAGCCGATCATCAACGCCATCCTCGCCGCCGCCGGCGGCCGGGTCAGCGCCTAGAGGGACGCGACCATGCTGGAACTGCGCAAAGACATCTTCGCCGACGAGCGCGACGACAACCTGAACGAAATCGGCAAGGGCACCCAGCGCCAGGACATGCTCGGCCATGTCACGGGCACGTCCAGCTATTTTGGCGACCACAAGCTGCAAGGCATGCTGCATCTGAAGGTCGTGCGTTCGACTCATGCGCATGCGAGACTGCGTCGCATCGACACCACGGAAGCGGAGCGCTCGGCGGGCGTACGGCGCATCATCCGCGGCGCCGACGTGCCACGCAATCTCAACACGCTGCTCAGCCTCATCAACTTCGGCAGGGACGACGAGCCGTCGCTTGCGGTCGACAAGGTGCGCTACAAGGGCGAGCCGATCCTTGCCGTCGTCGCCGACAGCGAGCGCGAGGCGTTCGAGGCCATCGCAAAGGTCCGGATCGACTACGAGCCGCTGCCGACCGTGTTCGACGTCGAGGATGCGCTCAAGCCGGGCGCGCCGGTGGTCAACGAGACCTATCCGAAGAACGCATTCATCTATCACGATGTCTACGACCACCAGCGTTTGCGCTTCGGCGATGCCGATGCCGCGCTCGCGAGCGCCGATCACGTGCTCGAGCAGCGCTACCAGATGTCGCCGATCGAGCACGCACCGACCGAGACCAACGGCGCGATCGCCGCGCCCGACACCAACGGCCGCTACGTGGTTTACACCTCGACGCAGGCGCTGTTCTTCTCGGTCGACACCTGCGCCAAGATTTTGGACGTGCCCTCCAACACCTTCCACTTCATCGGCGGCACGGTGGGCGGCGGGTTTGGCGGCAAGGTGGATACGCTGACCGAACCGCTCGCGATCCTCGGCGCCATGCTGACCGGACGCCCCGTCCGCTACGTGTTCGGCCGTGAGGAGGAGATGCAATACGGCCCGCCGCGCGGCGCCGAGCGCATCTACATCAAGGACGGCGTCATGCGGGACGGCCGCATCGTCGCGCGCAAGATCCGCGCCTATTTCGACAGCGGCGCCTATACGCGGTTGTCGAGCTACGCTGCGGTCAAGTGCGCCGCCCACCTGCCGGGCCCCTACACCATCCCGAACGTCCATGGCGACGTCTATTGCGTCTTCACCAACCGCACGCCGGCCACCGCCATGCGCGGCTTCGGCGTCACCGCGATGGACTTTGCGATCGAATGCCAGATGGACAAGCTGGCAAACCTCGTCGGCATGGACCCGATGGAGTTCCGCATCCTCAACGCCTACCGCGACGGCGACATGAAGGCGCACCGGCGCGAGGCCAAGAACACGGCGCTGATCGAATGCGTGCAGGTCGCCGCGGAAAAGGCCAAATGGCCGATCCGCGACGAGTTCAGGCGCGCGTCCTCCCGCAAGGATGGCGGCGGCAGCCGCGCCGTGATCCCGCCAACGCCGGCGGATGCGCGTGCGAGGGCGACGGCTCCAGCACAGCAGCGCACCAGCTACGATCGGCTCCCGCCCACCGTCAGCCGCGAACCGCCGCGCGAGCCGCCACCGCCGGCTCCGCCACCGACCTCTCCGCGGCCGGCCACGCCATCGCATGGCGCGACCCGTTTCTCCTCCGTATTCGGGACCAGGAGGCGCTAGATGACCCGGCATCGCGGACGCGGGATGGCGTCGATCAACTATCCCATCGGCATGAACCTCGGCGGCGATCCGAGCCAGGCGCTGGTGCATTCCAATCCGAGCGGCAAGTTCACGGTGGCTTTGTCGTCGATCGACCTTGGTCAGGGCATGAAATCGGTGACGCGGCAGATCTGCGCCGAGACGCTCGGCGTGCCCGTCGAGGACGTCTATGTCGACACGGCGGATTCCGACACCGGCCCGCATTGCATGGGCTCGTTCGCCTCGCGCGGCACCCATCGTGTCGGCAATGCCGTCATGGCCGCCGCTCGCGAGGCGCGGGGCGTGATGATGGAAGCGGCGGCCGAGGAGCTCGAGGTCAACGCCGCCGATCTCGAAACCGACGGCCGCGGCAACATCCATGTCAAGGGCGCGTCGCATCGCTCGATCTCGACGAAGGATGTCGCAATCGCGGCGCAGTTCAAGCAGGGCAAGACCATCTCCGGCCGCGGTATCTTCCTCGTGCCGCTGTCCGACGTCGACCCCGAAACCGGCGAGATGTCGCCGGCGACCTGCTACGCCCATGCCTGCCTCGTTGCCGAGGTCGAGGTCGACGACGAGACCGGCGAGGTCGCGATGGTCCGCATGGATTCCGCCTACGAACTCGGCCGCGCGCTCAACCCCCGCCTGGTCGAGCAGCAGCTCGTCGGCGGCGCCTGGATGGGCGTCAGTCACGCGCTCTACGAGACGCCCGAACCCTACTACCCGGATCCAGCTCACGGGCCTCGCGACTTCGTCGAATATCTGATGCCCGGCCCCGGTGACATCTGCCCGCACGACATCGCGGTGCTGGAACGTCCCGCTCCCGATGGCCCGTTCGGAGCCAAGGGACCCGGCGAGATGTGCGCCAACCCGGTGCTGCCGGCGGTCGCCAATGCGATCTTCAACGCCGTCGGCGTGCGCATCGACGATCTGCCGATCACGCCCGAGAAGGTGCTGCGCGCGATCAAGGCGCAAGGCGGCGCACGGCCGCAGGCGCGGCGCTAGGGGATCGGCCGTGGCGGTTCGCAGCAACATCGTCGGCATTGACAGCCCGGAGGCGCTGGAGAAGGCGCTGCGCGCGGCCTATTACCTCGCCGACGAGGGACTGGCGACGGCGGCCTATCTCGGCCTTGCCCTCGGCAAGCCGCTGCTGCTGGAAGGCGCCCCCGGTGTCGGCAAGACCGAAGCAGCAAAGGCGATCGCCGCCGTGCTCGGCCGCCGCCTCATCCGCCTGCAATGCTACGAGGGCATCGACTCCTCCGCTGCGCTCTATGAATGGAACTACCCGCGCCAGATGCTGGCCATCCGCCAGGCCGGCGACGAGAGCATCGACATCTATGGCGAGGCATTCCTGATCGAACGACCGATGCTGGCGGTGCTCCGCGCGCCCGATTCCACCGTGCTCCTGATCGACGAAATCGACCGTGCCGACCAGGAGTTCGAAGCCTTCCTGCTCGAGTTCCTGTCCGATTTCCAGATCTCCATCCCCGAGCGCGGCACGGTCCGCGCGGCCGAGCGGCCGGTGGTCGTGCTAACATCGAACCGGACACGCGATTTGCACGAAGCCCTGCGCCGCCGCTGTGTCTATCACTGGATCGACTATCCCGACGCCGAGCGGGAGGCACGGATCATCATGATGCGCGCATCCAGCGTCGCCGAAACCACGGCGCGCGCCGTCGTCGCGGCCGTGGAGAAATTGCGGCGCGAACCGCTGAGCAAGGCGCCCGGCATCGCCGAAGCTGTCGACTGGGCCGAGGCCGCGACGCTCCTCAACAGGGGCGGCGCGCGCTGGCCGGACGCCTTCAAACGCTCAATCGGCGTAGCGCTGAAGGACGAGGAGGATCTGCACTTCATCGCGCCCCGGCTCGATGCCATGCTCGCGGAGACGACCGCATGAGCACCGAGTTGCAGCTTCCGCGCGCCGCCCGTATCTTCGTTTCCTTCGCCGCGCTGCTGCGCGTCAACGGCTTTGCCGTTGCCCCGGAGCAAACCACCACCTTCCTCACGGCAATCGCACTGCTCGGCCCGCGCGACCTCGGCGACATCAGGCAATCTGCGCTCGCCACCCTCGCCCCGCCGCCCGAGCGCCGCGCCACCTTCGACCGGCTGTTTGATCACCATTTCCGCGGCAGCGAGGCGATCGAGCATGCCGAAGACGGCGAGGACGACGAGACCGTGCGTCTCCAGGAGGAAGGTCGCGGCGACGAGGAGCCCCTGCTCTCCGACGATGCCAATGAGTCCGGCCTTACCGCGACGCGCACCGAGGCGCTGGTCGAGCGGCGCTTCGCCCAACTCTCCACGATCGATGCGCTCCGGCGCCTGGCACGAGAAGCTCCCCGCCGCCTGCCGCGGCGGCGCGGGCACCGCCGCATGCGGGCGCGCCGCGGCCCCTTCGCCGATCTCCGCCGCACCTTGCGCGACAGCGTCCGCAGCGATGGCGAGATCCTGCGTCTCGGCCATATGAAGCGGCGTCAGCGCCCGAGAAAAATCCTGCTGCTGATCGACGTTTCCGGCTCGATGAAGAGCCGCACCGAGGAGAACATGAAGCTCGCCCACGCGCTGGTGCAGGCCGCGCCGAACGTCGAAGTCTTCACCTTCGGCACGCGGCTGACCCGTGTCACCCGCGCGCTGCGGCTGAAACGCCGCGAACAGGCGCTGAATGCGGCAGCGCATCTCGTCAGCGACTGGGACGGCGGCACCCGCATCGGCGACGCGCTGCAGGCCTTTCTCGCGGTCCCGCGGTTCGGCGGCTACGCCCGCGGCGCTGCCGTGGTCATCTTGTCGGACGGACTCGAGCGCGGCGAGCCGGACGCCCTTCGCGACGCCGTCGCGAAACTGTCGATGCGGGCCTGGCGCCTGAGCTGGCTGACGCCCCTCGCGACAGGCCCCGGCTTCCGTCCGCAGACCGAAGCGCTGGTCGCGATCGAACGCTTCGTCGACGATCTCGTGGACGGCGGATCGAGCGCCACGATCGTCGCTCATGTACTGGCACTGGGAAGGAGAGCGGCGTGAACCATATTGTCGACGGCCATCATCACATCTGGCGGCAAGCCGACCTGCCCTGGCTGACCGGCCCCATGCAGCCGCGCATCTTCGGCCCCTACGAGCCGATCCGGCGCGATTATCCGATCCAGGAATATCTCGACGACCTCGAGGGCACCGGCGTCACCCGTTCCGTCTACGTCCAGACCAACTGGGCCAATGACCGTTTCGAGGACGAGGCTGCCTGGGTGCAGCAGACGGCTGATGAGCACGGCTGGCCGCACGCCATCGTCGCCTACGCCAACTTCGCCGTGGACGACGTGCGCCCGCAGCTCGACCGCCTCAAACGCTATCCGCTGCTGCGCGGGGTGCGCATGCAGCTGCATTGGCACGAGAACCCGCTCTACCGCTTTGCGGCCCGCTCGGATCTCTGCGCCGACCCCTTGATCCGCCGCAACGTCGCGCGTCTCGCCGACTATGGCTGGAGCTTCGATCTGCAGGTGTTCACGCCACAGATGCCGGAGGCCGCGGAGTTGGCCGACGCTTGTCCAAAGGTGACCTTCATCCTTCAGCATGCCGGCATGCTGGAGGACCTCTCACCGTCTGGCCGCAGCTCCTGGCGCGCCGGCATGGCGCGGCTTGCGGCCTGTCCTAACGTGGTCTCGAAGCTCTCAGGTCTCGGCACCTTCATCCATCGCAACGATCCCGCGCACATCGCCGCCGTGCTCACCGACACGGTCGCGATCTTCGGCGCCGAGCGCTGCCTGTTCGGCTCCAATTTCCCGATCGAGAAGTTGTGGACCAGCTATCGCGAGCTGGTTGGCGCGTTTCGCGCGGCCGCCGCGCGGCTGAGTCCCGCGCAACAGGACGCGATCTTCAGTGCCACCGCGGCGCGCGTGTATCGGCTTTGAAAGACAAAAAACAGGACAGGGAGGGCAAGGAATGGCGCTGGAGATCAAGATCCTGGACTACGGCGATATCGAGCTGGAATCGAGCTTCCTGGTGCTCGGCCGCGATTGCGGCCGTACCCGCCGTGTCCTCACCCTTGGCTTCCTGATCCTCGGCGGCCCCTATCCGGTCGTGGTCGACACCGGATATCGCTCCAACCAGATCATGGAGACGCTGGGCATGCGGGGACTTCAGTACCACGAGAACATGATCGAAAACCAGCTGGCGCGGCACGGCGTGCGCATGGGCGACGTCCGCTTCGTCTGCCACACGCATCTGCACATCGACCATGCCGGCAAGGACGACCTGTTCCCGATGAACACGACCGTCGTGCTCAACCGCAAGGAGCTCGAATATTCGGTGTCCGGCCTGATGCATCCGCAATATCCGGCACCCGACATCAAGCACCTGATCGACCGCCTGCATACCAAGAGCGCGCTGCGCTTCCTCGACCTCGAGATCACCGGCCCGATCGAGCTGATGCCCGGGGTCTATTGCGACGCCGCCAACGCTCACACCGAAGGATCGATGAACATCATCGTCCACACCGCCGATGGCATCGCCACCATCTGCGGCGACGTGATCTACGATTTCAATGATCAGATCGTGACGCCGTTCCACGAAATCCACGATTGGGAGCCGCGCACCACCGGCAACCATGGCACCAGCAAGCGTGCCGAGAAGGCGGCGATCAAGAAGCTGCTCAGCAATTCACGCTACCTGCTCCCCGTCCACGACCGGCCCGCCAAGATCGAAGGCGGCAATGTCGTGGGGCGCCTGCACGACCAAGTTCCTGGTCCGATCGTGCAGTCGCTCCCCCAGCGCAACTGGTTCCCGGCTTGATGTTGTCGAGGATCAACCGATGACGCATGTAACGTTGCGAAGCGAGTTCGACAACCTGATCGACCCCTATGCGCCGGTCGCACAGATCGGCACCGGATTCGATTTCACGGAGGGGCCGATCTGGCATCCGGTCGATCATTATCTGCTGTTTTCCGACATGCCGGGCGACGTGCGCCGGCGCTGGGATGCGCGGCGGGGCGTCGTCGAGGTCAAACGCCCGTCGAACAAATGCAACGGCATGACCTACGACGCCGAGCTCAACCTGATCGTTTGCGAGCACGCGACGTCGTCGCTGGTCCGCGAATGCCCGGACGGACGGCGCGAGGTGCTCGCTTCGCATTTCAGCGGTCAGGAGCTCAACAGCCCGAACGATGTCTGCGTCCATTCGTCCGGCGCGATCTATTTCTCCGATCCCTGGTATGGCCGCATGCCGGTCTACGGCGTCGAGCGACCGCGCCAGCTCGGCTTCCAGGGCGTCTATCGGGTCGTGCCCGGCAGCGAACCGAAGCTCGTGGTCGATCGAAACCTGTTCGATCAGCCCAATGGATTGTGCTTCTCGCCGGACGAGAAGCTGCTCTATGTCAACGACACCGTGCAAGCCCTGATCCGCGTATTCGACGTCAGCAGCGACGGTTCGCTCTCGAATGCACGGGTGTTTGCGAGTGGGATCAAGTCCGAGCTCGAACCCGGTCTGCCTGATGGCATGAAGTGCGACCAGCACGGCAATATCTGGGTCACCGCGCCCGGCGGCGTCTGGGTCTATTCGCCACGCGGCGAACTGCTCGGCAAGGTCCGCGTGCCGGAGCTGGTCGCCAACCTCACCTGGGGCGGGCCGGATTTCCGCACGCTTTATCTCACCTCGACGCATTCGGTGTACGCAATCCCGACCAGGGTCGGGCCCCGCCACGAGCCTTACATGAGCGGCAAGCGCGCAGGCGGCGGAGCAGGCCCGAGCTCATCGCCGGCCTCGCCTGTTCTGACCGAGGGCGAGATGCGGCTCGATCCGCAGCGCTGCGCCATGATCATCCAGGATCTCCAGAACGACGTCATCATGGACGGCGGCGCTTTCGCCGATTCAGGCGCGCCGGGTCATGCAAAGCAACAGCATGTCGTGGAGAATGTGCGCCGTCTGGCGGAAGCCGCACGCGGGCGCGGTGTCGCCATCATCCATGTCTGGTTCGTCGTGGAGCCCGGCGCCCCCGGCGTCACGCTGAATGCACCGCTGTTCGAGGGCCTCGTCGACAGCAAGGCGATGGTGCGCGGAAGCTGGGGCGTCGCGCCCGTTTCCGGCCTCGAGCCGCGGCCCGGCGATTTCGTGGTCGAGAAGATGCGCATGAGCGCCTGGGAAGGCACGCGGCTGGAGACGATTCTCAAGGCCACCGGCCGCGACATGATCATCAATACCGGCGCGTGGACCAACATGTCGGTCGAGCACACCGCGCGCACCGGTGCTGACAAGGGCTATTTCATGATCGTGCCCGAGGATTGCTGCTCGACGATGAATTCCGACTGGCACAATGCCTCGATCAATTTTGCCATGCAGAACGTCGCGGTCGTGACCAGGGCCGATGCCGTCATCAGAGCGCTGGGATGAGCTGTGGCGAAGCTGCTGCATCTGACCTGCTCGCCCCGCGCCGAGTCCGAGTCGAGTGACGGGGCGCGCATCTTTCTCGACAGATTTCGCCAGGCGCGCCCGGATTGGGACGTCGACGTCGTGGACATCTGGCGCGAGCGGATGCCGGAATTCACGGGCCCGATCGTCGAGGCCAAATATGCACGCATGAAGGCTCAGGCCTTCAACGACACCCAACGCGACAGCTTCGCCGAGGCCGAGCGAATGGCGCTGCGCTTTTCGCTTGCCGATCGGGTGCTGATCTCGACCCCGATGTGGAACTTCGGTATTCCCTACAAGCTCAAGCAGTGGTTCGACATCATCGTCCAGCCCGGGCTCACCTTTCACTTCGATCCGTCACACGGATATTTTCCGCTGCTGCAGGATCGACCGACGCTGGTGATCCTGGCCAGCGGCAGCGATTTTGCCACCGGCATGAACCGTGGCCGCACCGATATGGCAACGC
Source organism: Bradyrhizobium sp. GW821-FHT13H06 (assembly GCF_058803975.1). Classification (NCBI taxonomy): domain Bacteria; kingdom Pseudomonadati; phylum Pseudomonadota; class Alphaproteobacteria; order Hyphomicrobiales; family Nitrobacteraceae; genus Bradyrhizobium; species Bradyrhizobium sp. GW821-FHT13H06. Next base: position 337,227 of record NZ_JBXAPN010000004.1, read on the forward strand.
CTTACCTGCGGGAGATCCTGCGCTTCATCGGAATCATCAATGTCCGTTTCGTTCTGATCGGTCCAACCACCGGACCTCAGCAGCCGATCGATGCCGCCCGTGAAAGGGCCCATCGGCGCCTCGCTGCAATGGCCACGACCTTCTAGAACTCAGCCTTGACGGCGCATCGAGCCGGATCAGATCAGGCTCGACTTGCCCCGGCTCAGCACATTGCCTGCCCCCTTGGCGCCGACGATCCGACCCTGATGATAGACTATTTGGCCGCGGGCGATCGTCGTCACCGGCCATCCCGTGACCTCGAAGCCTTCCCATGGCGTGTAGTCTGAGCCGTGATGCAGATCGGCCTGCCGGATGGGCTTCTTCAATTTGGGATCCCAGAGAACGATGTCGGCATCAAAGCCGACGCCGATCGAGCCCTTGCGCGGATAGAGGCCGTAGATGCGGGCGTGGTTGGTCGCGGTCAGCTCGACGAACTTTTGCAGGGTGACGCGTCCCTTCGAGACGCCCTCGGAGAACAGGATCGGCAGCCGCGTCTCCACCCCGGGGATGCCGTTCGGCACCCAGCGGAACGAGGTGCGCGCATTCGGCGTCAGCTTGCCCTTGGGATCGTCGTAACGGAACGGGCAATGATCGGACGAGAAGGTCTGGAACACGCCTGACGTGATACCCTCCCAGATCGCCTGCTGGCTCTCGACGTCGCGCGGCGGCGGCGAGCAGACGTACTTCGCACCTGATATGTCCATGTTCAGGCCCTTCATGTCGTCGGCCGTCAGCGTGATGTATTGCGGGCAGGTTTCCGCATGCACCGGCAAGCCGCGCTGCTGGGCCCAGCGCACCTGCTCCATCGCCTCTCGGCCCGAGACGTGCACGATCATGATGGGAACGCCGATCACCTCGGCATGGCTGATGGCACGATGCGTCGCCTCGCGCTCGACGGCCTGGGGCCGCGAGGTGCCGTGATAATAAGGCGCGATATGGCCTTCGCGTTCCAGCTTGCTGGTGAGGAAGCGGATGGCGTCGTAGCCCTCACAATGGACCATGACCAGCGCCTCCTCACGGCGCGCCACCTCGAACACCTCGAGCAGCTGCTTGTCGCTGAGCACGAGGTCGTCATAGGTCATGAACACCTTGAACGAGGTGTAGCCGTCCTTGACGAGAGCCGGCAGCTCCTGGCCGAGCACAACCGCGGTCGGATCGGAAATGATGAGATGGAACGCCGTGTCGATATAGCACTCGCCCTCGGCAAGCTTACGGTAGTTCTCGACGCAGGTCCGCAGGGAGGTGCCCTTCTCCTGGAGCGCGAAGGGCAGCACCATGGTGTTGCCGCCGGCAGCAGCCGCGCGCGTCGCCGAGGCAAAATCGTCGGCCATCACCACATCGGGGCCCGACGGCTGGGAGATGTGGACGTGGCTGTCGATGCCGCCCGGCAGCGCGAGCAATCCCGTCGCATCGATCTCGCGTGCCGCGCCCTCGATGCTGTCTGCAATGCTGACGATACGGCCGTCGCGAATGCCGATATCGGCGCGAAACTCGTCGCTGGCCGTCACGATGGTGCCGCCGCGAATGGCGAGATCGAGCTGCATCACTGAGGCCTCCGTCACTTGATGGCTGGCATTGTCTGGAAGATCCGGCCCCATTGCGCAAGGGTCGTGACGTCGCCGCCGGCGAGGCCGAGGGATCGCCAAAGCGTCACCGCAACCGAGTCGAGCACGGCGATGTCCAGCTCCCGCTCCAGCGTGGCCGCCAGCGTGGCGCCGTCGAGATTGGTGCAGAGGATGACGATCGCGTCGGCACCCTCCGTCGCCACGGCCCGGATCATCTCGGCGATGGTCGCAGGCGCGACCTCGCCGAAGGAAAAATTGTCGCGCAGGCCGAGATGCCGCTCGGCATGCGGCGCGACTCCCTCCCCGGCCCAGACCTCCGCGATGCGTTGCTGCACGTCATCGGTATAGGGCGAGACCAATCCGACATGTCTGGCGCCGAGCGCACGAGCGGCGTCGATGCAGGCCAGCGTCGACGTTGTCGCCGGGATACCCGTGCGCGCCGCGATCGCTTCGCACAGGCTTCTGTCGCGGCCGATCCCGAGCCAGCTCGCGGAGGTGCCATTCCAGGCGATGGCACCAACCTTGGCATCCGCCAGCAAATCCGCTGCCGGAAGCATCACGGACGCGTCGAACTGGTTCAGCGCGGCGGCGTCGAGCGCAATCTCCGTGACGCGGAAGCGCGAGAAATGCGCAGTGACGCCGGGAGCGCCCGCCAGCATGGCGCTGGTGACGGGCTCGAGCACCGAGTTGGAGGACGGCGTGATCATGCCGAGACGCTTGCGCATGCCGAAACCTTACGACGCCTGCGCCAGGCGCGTCGACTCCTCGCGGATCAGGGACAGGATGTGGCGTTTTGCGTCGTTGAACTCGGGGCTGGTGATATCGCGCGGGCGCGGCAGGTCGAAATTGACGGCCTCCCGGATCCGGCCCGGCCGCCTGGTCATGACCACGATCTTGTTGCCGAGCACCAGCGCCTCGTCGACACTGTGGGTGACGAACACGATGGTGCAGCGGCGCTTCTGCCAGATCGCGACCAGCTCCTCCTGCATTTCGAGCTTGGTCTGGGCATCCAGCGCCGCAAACGGCTCGTCCATCAGGATGACGCTCGGATTCATCAACAGTGCGCGGGCGATGCCCACGCGCTGGTTCATGCCACCCGACATTTCGGAGGGATGATGATGCTCGAAACCGCGAAGGCCGACGAGGTCGATGAACTCCATGGCGCGGTGGTGCCGCTCGGCCTTGGCAACGCCCTTGAGCTTGAGATGGAAGGCGATGTTGTCGATGGCCGTCAGCCACGGCATCAGGGTCGGCTGCTGGAACACCACGCCGCGGTCCGAGCCGGGCCGCTCCACCTGCTTGCCGTCGACCAGCGTGCGCCCGGACGTCGCCTGCTCGAAGCCGGCGATGATGTTCAGGAGGGTCGACTTGCCGCAGCCAGAGGGGCCGAGCAGGCAGACGAAGTCGTTGGCCTCGATGTCGAGATTGATGTTGTCCAGCGTCAGCAGGTCGCGGCCGCGCCGCTTGTCGGAGAACACCTTGACGATGTTGCGAAGCTCGATTGCCGCCATCAGCCCGCCCTGCCCTGAACGGTGGTTGTCTGCTGCCAGCGCAGCGTGCGCGCCATGATCGCCTTGAGGCCGAGGTCGGAGAGATAGCCGAGCAGCCCGATCGATATCATTGCCGCGAGCACGATGTCGTAGCGCAGGAAGTAGTAGGAATCCCAGAGCACGTAGCCGAGGCCGCTCTTCACCGCGACCATCTCGGCCGTGACAGTCAGCATCCAGGCCGAGCCGACCGCAATGCGCAGGCCGGCGAAGATCGAGGGCAGCGCCGCCGGCAGCACGATGTCGGTCAGCATCTGCCGACCGTTGGCGCCCATCATCGCGCCGGCCCGCACGAGATTGTGGTCGACGGTCTTGACACCATGGATGCTGTTCATCAGCACCGGAAAGAATGCACCGAGGAAGACCAGGAAGATGGCCGGCTTGTCGGCGATCCCGAACCAGATGATCGCGAGCGGAATCCAGGACACCGGCGGGATCGGGCGCAACATCTGCAGTGTCGGCTCCAGCGTCTTCTCGAACAGCCGGGACCAGCCGATCGCGACCCCGGCGAGGATGCCGAGCAGGCTTGCCAATGCAAAGCCGCCAAAGACGCGAAGCGCGCTGGCGAGCGCATCACGCAGCCAATGGCCAGAGTAGGTCTGCGTGGTCTCGTCGAAGCCGAACACCCAATCGCCGAGCGCATGCAGTACCGCACTCGGCGCCGGCAGCAGCGCGGGCGGCAGCATGCCACTGCGGGCAAACGCCTCCCAGCCCGCAATCAACAGCGCGGGGACGACGAGGCGTTCGAGCCCCTGGAACGCCCGCGTCAGCCGGACCGTTGGCCTCGCGGGCGAGACGTCAGTAACCGAGGTCATTCTTGGCCTTTCCCGTGGCCTTTTCCAGGAACGAATAGTCCATGTTCTTCTCCGCTTCCGCGGAGACGTCCTTGGAGATGTATTTGAGGTCGCGCATCATCGCCGCGATCGCCAGCGTCTGCGACCGATGGATCGCAGGATCGGGCGAGGCATTTTTCAGCGCCTCCGTCGCGACCGTCTTGTCGAGACCGGTGAGCTTGTTGATGACCTCGATCCACGGCCCCTTGTCGGCGATCAGCTTGTTGTCGAGCTCGACCACGGCGGCGACCACGCCCTGGACGCCGGCGCGCTGGCCCGCGATCACATCGGAGCGGGTGACGATCAAGTTGGTCAAATTGCCTGCGGCCTGTTCATACGGCAACACGAAGTGCTTGCCGGCACCGGCGAGCCGGATCTGCGATGCAAACGGCTCGACCGAACAGATCATGTCGACCTCGCCGCGCTGGAGTGCCGCGAGATGGTCGGACGGATTGGGAATGTTGATGAACTGGATGTCCTTGTTGGGATCGACGCCCTGCTTGAGGAACGCCCCGCGCATGTGGATGTCCTGCGCGTTGCCGCGGGAGGCCGCAACCTTCAGCGGTTGACCGTCGCTCTTCGCCTTCGCAACGGTTGCCTTGAACGTGGCCCAGTCCTCGGGCGGCAGGCTCAGCTTCGCGGAGGACAGGCATTCCGAGCCGCCATTGATCTGACCGGACACGGCAACGACGTCAAAGCCTTTGTCGAGCGCGGTGATGTAATGGAGATAGGTGACCTGCGCGACGTCGATGCTCTTCGATATCAAGGCGGTGAGAACGTCGTTCCCCGAGTTGAAGCCGGTGGCCTCGACCTCGACGCCCTTGGCCATGCCTGGGATCAGCGACATCGGCAGGCAGTGCGCGCATTTGGCGTAGCCGAGCTTGATCTTCGCCGTCTGCGCCGAGGCGAGACCGCTTCCGCCAAGCATTGCCGCCATCGCCACTAGCCCCAGTCGCAAACTCGTCCGCATCGCTTACTCCGCTTCGAAAGCGCGATATCCGCGCGTTGCGCAGGATCATCCGTCGCCCTTCGCCGCAACGCAATCCACTTTCTGCATGCTGCATACAATTTGCGCGCTATGCCATTGTTTTCAGCGAGATACGTCGATATTTTGAGCAAGCCAAGGAGCCGGAAGCGGCTAAGATCAAGGTGAGAAGCGAGGCACGCGTGCAGCCAAAACCGGAAGCGTCAAAGGGACGAAAGTCGCCCAAACTCAAGCGGATGGGCCTGCATGAGCGTGCCGCGGCGCGGATGCGGACGATGATCATTCGCGGCGAACTGCCACCGGGGTCGCAGACCCAGGAGACCTGGCTGTCGAAGGAGCTCGGCGTGTCGCGCACCCCCTTGCGCGAGGCGATGAAAGTGCTTGCCGCGGAGGGGTTGATCGAGCTTCGTCCCAACCGCAGCCCGCGCATTGCCGGTATCGCGGCGGACGGCATCTCGGAATTGTTCGAAGCGCTCGCCGGTATCGAGCGGCTCGCCGCCGAGCTCGCTGCGGAGCGCGCGACCGAGCGCGACCTCGCCCGCCTGCGCACGCTTCAGGCCCGCATGGAGGGTCATCACCGCAGCGGCAAGCTGGACGACTATTTCGCCATCAACGGCGAGATCCACAACGCCATCGTCCGCATGGCCCGTAACACGCCGCTGCGGGAAGCTCACGAGACGCTGATCTCCCGGGCCGAGCGCGCGCGATATCTCGCCCTCGGCGCCGAACGGCGCTGGAGCAATTCGGTCGACGAGCACGCCGATATCCTGGCCGCGCTCGAAGCGCGCGACGGCGAAGCGGCGGGCCGCCTGCTCGGCGCGCATGTCGCGCGCACCGGCACGGCCCTGCTCGAAGTCCTCGCCGCCTCTCAGGCCAAGCAGACGGCGGCATAGTCATGAAGCTGCTGCTGCTCAACCCGAACACCAGCGCCGAGGTCACGCACCTGATGATGGGTGTCGGGCAGCGGGCGGTCTCGCCCGGGACGGAGCTGATCCCCTGCACCGCGACCCGCGGCGTGCCCTATATCGCGACGCGCACCGAGGCGCAGATCGGCGGGGCCATTGCGCTGGAGATGCTGGCCGAGCAGCACAGGAGGGTCGATGCCGCGATCATCGCGGCCTTCGGCGATCCCGGCCTGTTCGCCGCGCGCGAGACCTTCGACATTCCCGTGATCGGCATGGCGGAAGCGGCAATGCTGACCGCCTGCATGGCCGGGCGCCGCTTCGCCATCGTCACCTTCGCCCAGGCGCTCGGGCCCTGGTACGAGGAGTGCGTCCGCGCGCATGGATTGTGGGAGCGTTGCGCCGGCATCCGCATGCTCGATACGCCGTTCCAGGCCATCTCCGAGGTCGGCACCGAGAAGGAGGACGTGCTGGTCGAGCTCGCCCACCGCGCCATCGTCGAGGACAAGGCCGATGTGCTGATCTTTGCCGGGGCCCCGCTCTCCGGCCTCGCCGAGCGCGTCGCCGACCGGATTCCCGTTCCCGTGGTCGATCAGGTCGTCGCCTCAGTGAAGCAGGCCGAAGCGCTGGTTGCCTTGCGCCTGCGCAAGGCAGCAGCGGGAACGTTCCGCCGGCCCGCCGCCAAGCCGACCCTTGGTCTCGCCGCGGCGCTCGCCGCCCGGATCGAGCATCGCGACAGCTGATCAGAAAGGCGGCCGGCGATGCGAAAAACCCAGTTCGTTCTCGAGACTACGGCCGAAGGCGAACAAGCGGGATTCGCCGCCCGGCGGCGCGATGATCTGGATGCCGAAGGGCAGTTCGCTCGCGTCTCGTCGTACCGGCATGGTCAGGACCGGAAAGCCGACCAGCGACACGATGAAGGTGACCGCGAGATAGTCGATCGGCGTCTCCGATGCCGCCCCGTCAATTGCGGTGACATCGCTGATCTCGTTCGGCCAGGGGAAGACGGACGCGGCTGGCGCAATCAGGAAATCGGCACCGATGAACAGCTCGCGAAAGCTGCGGTAGATGGCGGTGCGACGCCGCTCGGCGTCGAGGTAATCCTGCGCGGACAGTTTCGCGCCGGCCTCGATATTCCAGATCACCGCCGGAGTGAGTTCCGCACGCCGGGTCCTCAGCAACTCGCCATAGCTGTTGGCGATGTGCGCAGCGCGCAGCACGCGGAAGGTTTCGACCGCGCCGCTACAATCGGGCGACGACGGCACGAATTCGGCAACCCGGGACAGCGCCTCGCATGCGGTGTTGAAACGCGCGCGAACGTGGCGTGCGACCGGTGCAACACCGAAATCGGGCGTGACGGCGATCCTCGGACGCCCCGCGTTCGACCAATCGTCGCTGCCGAGGCCGATCGATACGGGGTCGCGCACATCGCTTCCCTCGCACACGGACAGCGCAAGCGCGAGGTCATCGACACCGCGGGCCAGGAAACCGTGGGTGGCGAGCATGTCCCAGCCGAGCGGCCGGCGCGGCGACGGAATGCGGCCGGGCGTCGGCCGGATCGAGGCGACGTCGCAGAAGCTTGCGGGCGTGCGCACCGAGCCGCCGAAATCGGTGCCATGCGCCAGCGGCACCATGCCGGCCGCGACCGCGACGGCAGAGCCGCCGGACGATCCGCCGGAGGTCAGTGCGGAATCGTAGGGATTGCGCGTCGGCCCGCACAATCGGTTGGTGCAGACCGCGCCGAAACCGAACTCCGGCGTGTTGGTCTTGCCCAGAACGATCGCACCGGCGCGGCGCAGCCGCGCGACCACCAGATCGTCCTCGGCCGGAACGTGGTCGCGAAACAGCATCGATCCATAAGTCGTCTTGAGCCCGCCGGTGTCGGTGAGGTCTTTGATCCCGATAGGCACACCGTGCAGCGGACCGAGCGGCTCCGATGCCGCATCGCAAATCTGCGCGGCGCGGCGAGCACCATCAGCATCGACCGTCACGAACGCCGCCAACTGACTGTCGAGACTCGCAATCCGCGCAAGATGCGCTTCAACGGCCTCACGCGAGGACAGCTCGCGCCTCGCAATCCCGCGCGCAAGCTCCGTGGCAGTAAGGTCGCAAACCGATCGATCCGATGTCATCGGGCCACCATGCCTGAGCGCGCGCCGAAAAGCGACAGGCGCGGGCATGAGACTTGCTTTCTCCTCTGGGGCAACGGGAGGCAACACCATGGTTGAAACGCAAGGCGGCCGATCGCTCGTCGTCGACGCGGTCACCCACCGGTACCCGAGTGGCGCGCTTGCAGTCGAGAACATCAATCTCGACATCAAGGGTGGCGAGATCATCGCCCTGCTCGGCCCGTCCGGTTGCGGCAAGACAACGCTCTTACGTATCATCGCCGGCTTCATCGCGCAGACGCAAGGACGGATCATCATCGGCGACGACATCGTAGACACGCTGCCGCCGAACCGCCGCGCGGTCGGCATCGTGTTCCAGAACTACGCGCTGTTTCCGCACCTGTCGATCAGCGAGAACGTCGCTTACGGCCTCGCCGCCCGCGGCATCGACAAGGCGACGCGCCAGCGCGAGGCGCAGCGCCTGCTGGATCTGGTGCAGCTGCCTGCTATGGGTGAGCGGCTGCCGCGGCAACTCTCCGGCGGCCAGCAGCAGCGCGTCGCGCTGGCCCGGGCGCTCGCGATCAAGCCGTCCATCCTGCTGCTCGACGAACCCTTTGCCGCGCTCGACAAGAATCTGCGGCTCGACATGCAGATCGAGGTCAAGCGGCTCCAGCGCGTCTCCGGCATCACCACGCTCATCGTCACTCACGACCAGGAAGAGGCGCTATCGATGGCAGACCGCGTCGCCGTGCTGAGCCACGGCAAGCTCGAGCAGTTCGGCACACCGTCCGACGTCTACGACCGGCCGCAGACATTGTTCGTCAACACTTTCGTCGGTTCGACCAACCGCATGCCCGGCGTGGTGGTTTCGGCGGACCGTACCGCCGCCAAGGTGCGCCTCGACGCCGGCGCGGAGATCATCGCACGGCCCGCCGGCGGGGCACTCAGTGAGGGTGGCCGCGTCACCGTCTGCATCCGTCCCGAGCATCTGCAATTCGTCGGCGACGAGACCGGCTTTGCCGGTGTGGTCGGCATGTCGCTGCCGCTGGGAGCCACCGTCGTGCACGAAGTCACCACTGCCGACGGCTCCGGCGTCAAGGTCTCCCAGGCGCGCATCGGCGAGACGCGCGCGCTGGAGAACGGTGCTGCGGTGCGCCTCGCGCCGCTCGCCCCGTCGCTCGCCAACGCCTTTCCCGCAACGCTTTGAAATGCAGTCATAGTCCAAACGGAGTTCGACATGATCCTCAACCGCCGAAGCCTGCTGACCACCGCCCTCACACTCGGCGCCATGAAAGCGTTTCCCGGACTGAGCCTCGCCCAGGCTCGCCCACTGGTGTTTGCGACCTTCACCGGAAGTTGGGAGGAAGCCCACAAGGCCGTGCTGGTGCCGGCCTTTCGCAAGGCGAATGCAGACGCCGCGATCGTGCTCGACCCGATGCTCTCGGTCGACCAGATCGCGAAGGTCAACGCCGCCAAGGCCAATCCGCCGATCGACGTCATGCTGCATGATCCCGGCCCTGCACTCGTCGCCATCGGCCAGGACCTGGTCGAGCCCTATCCGGTCGAGAAAAGCACCCATTACAAGGACCTGATCGCCGAGGCGCAGGAGCCGATGGGCCCCGCCCCGTTCTTTCAGGTCGTCGGCCTTACCTACAATCCGGAAGCCGTCAAGACGCCGCCGACGTCATGGGCCGATCTCTGGAAGCCCGAGTTCAAGGGCCGCGTCGGCATCACCAATCTCAACTCGACGCTCGGCACCGGATGGCTGGTCGAGATCGCCAAGATGCGCGGCGGCTCGGAAGCCAATGTCGATCCCGCCTTCAAGGCGCTGGAAGAGCTGAAGCCCAATCTCGCCGCGGTCGCCGCCAATCCCGGCGCACTCGCGACCCTGTTCCAGCAAGGCCAGATCGACATCTCGCCCGGCAATTTCAACGCCATCCAGATCCTGAAAGCGCGGGGCGTGCCGGTCGAATTCGTGGCGCCGAAGGAAGGCGCCATCGCCTTCAAGACCACGATCCACATCGTCAAGAACTCGCCGAACCGCGAGCTCGCCTTCAAGCTGATCGAGGCGGCGTTGACGCCGGAGGTACAAACCACGCTGATGAACCCGCCCTATCTGATCGTGCCGACCAATTCCAAGGTCACGATGGGCGGCGAGATCGCGCGCGTGCTGGCCAAGGACACGGCCGAGCTGAAGAAGAAGTTCGTGTTCCAGGACTGGAAGAAGATCAACGAGCAGCGCTCGGCCTGGATCGAGCGCTTCAACCGCGAAATCAAGATCTGAGCCATGGGCACAGCACCGGCATCACGCGATGTGACATCCTACGGGATGGGATTGGCAGCGCCGCTGGCGCTGTTCTTCCTCCTCTTCTTCGTCGCGCCGCTGCTGCAATTGTTCTGGCTCTCGCTGCACAACGACACGGCCGGGCTCCATTGGGGGCTCGGCCAGTACCTGCACTTTCTCACCGATCCATTCAGCCTGGGCGTGCTCGGCTCGACGCTGCTGCTGGGCGCCGAGGTAACCGCCGTCTGTCTCTTGCTCGGCTTTCCCATCGCGTGGCTCTATCAACGAGTCGGACCAAAGCTTCAGACCATCATCATCCTGATCGTGCTGCTGCCGCTTTTGACCAGCGTGGTCGTTCGCACCTTCGCCTGGATCGTCATCCTGGGTCGGCAGGGCATCATCAACGCCACGCTGCAATCGCTCGGCGTCATCGATACTCCCCTCAAGCTGCTCTATACGCAGTTCGGCGTGGTGATCGCACTGGCGCAGGTGCAGATGCCGCTGATGACCCTGCCGCTGATCACCGCGCTCGGCCGCATCGACCCCAATCTCGACGATGCCTCCTGCTCGCTCGGCGCCGGAAGCTGGCGAACCTTCTTCCGCATCGTGCTGCCGCTGTCGCTTCCCGGCGTGATCGCCGGCTGCACGCTGACCTATGCCGCCGCGATCACCGCCTTCATCACCCAGTCGCTGGTCGGCGGCGGGCAGATGCTGTTCATGCCGATGTATCTCTATCAGCAAGCCTCCACGCTGCAGAACTGGCCGTTTGCGGCGGCGATCTCGATCATCTTCCTGCTCGCCGTGCTCGCGGTCGTCTCGGTCTTCACCACGCTCGGCCGCCTGTCGCGCGGCTATGGAGGCGCGTGATGAGCGGCCGCAGGCGTACCCTGGAAGCCCTGAGCTTCGAGCTGGTCATGGCCGTGATCGCGGTGATCGCGCTGATCATCATCATCGCGCCATCGCTGGTGGTTGTGATCGTCTCCTTCACGAGCGGTTTCTCGCTGCGCTTCCCGCCGCCCGGCTATTCGCTGCGTTGGTACGCCGAATTGTGGAATGCCTGGCAGCTGCATTTCGCGGCGAAGAACAGCCTGATCGTGGCGTTCTGGGCAACGGGCCTCTCCGTCGTGCTCGGCGTCGCGGCCGCGCTCGCAATCTCGCGGTCGCGGACGCTGTCCGCACGGCTGCTCGATTCCCTCTTCATGTCGCCGCTGGTCTTGCCGGCGCTCGCCTTCGGCCTTGCCGCGCTGATGCTGTTCTCGCTGGTCGGCCTGCCGGTGTCGCCGCTGACGCTGGTGATCGGACACACCGTGGTCTGCGTCCCCTATGTCGTGCGCAACACCGTCGCCGCCCTCGCCCAGCTCGAGCCGACCCTGCTCGAAAGCTCGGCCGTGCTGGGGGCAAGCCGTCTCTACACGTTCCGGCGCATCGTGCTGCCGCTGATCCGGCCCGGCATCATCGCGGGCGCCTTCATCGCCTTCATGTCGTCTTTCGACAACGTGCCGGTGTCGCTGTTCCTGCGCGATGCCGCGACCGACATGCTGCCGATCCGGATGTGGCAGGATCTCGAAGGCAAGCTCGACGTTACCATCGCCGCGCTCTCCGGCGTGCTGATCATCGCCACCGTCGCGCTGGTCGCGGTCATGGAGCGTGTCACCGGCCTGTCGCGGCGGCTGACCAACTGATCAGGCACCGCGAAACAGCGAGTAGCCCCAGCGCGTGAATTTCAGCGGCAGATGAAAATGCTCGTCAACGTTCTTGATGCGGAAGCGGAACGGCGTCACGGTCAGGAAACCGCCGCTGTCGCCGAAAAACTCGCCGAGATGAAACAGCACCTCGTACTCGCCGGCCGTCACGCCAGCGCCTTGCGCGACGGCATGATCGAGCGCGCCGTTGGCGCCGAGCCGCCCGTCGGCGATGCGCGAGGAGTCCGGCTCGATCCGCCAGATCTCGACGCGCAGCCCCTGTGCCGGGCGCCCGCTCGCCACATCGACCGCGTGAATGGAAATGCCGCCTGCCACGTTGATCCTCCCATGAGCAAGCCGCGATGGTAGACGGAAACGCGGCCGTTCGGCCAGCACCCGCATTGCTGCCGGCCCTTGGCGCAATGACCTTGCTGCAGGCCCTCGTTGCGTTTGCCTTGTTCGCGCCAGGCGTGGTCGCGCCGCGCGCCCATATCGAGGTCTGGCAGCTCTCGATGTTCTCCTGCGCTGTGTTCGCCGTAGGCATCCCGGCCTCGTTCTGGGGCGGCGGCTTCATCGCGCGGGCCGGCTCGCTGCGGATCGCGAGCCTGTGCGCGGCGGCCATCGTCGTCGCCATGGTGCTGGCCGCGCTCGGATCGACCGCCGCCCTGCTGGCCGCGGGCATCTGCCTTGGCCTTGCGATGGGGCCCGAGACACCGGCGAGCGCGGCGCTGCTGGCGCGGCTCGTGACTGCCGAGCGGCGCGCCTTCGTGTTCTCGGTGCGCCAGACCGGCAACCAGATTGGCGCCGTCTGCGGCTCGCTGGCCCTGCCCGCGATCGCCATCGCGTTCGGGCCCGCCTGGTGCTATGCGGTGGTGGGCCTCTGCGCGCTGCTGGCGATCGTTCTGTTTGAATGGTTGCGGCCCACCTACGCCGTCAAGCTCGTCCCGCCCCCGAAGCTCGATCTCCGCGCGCGGCTGGCGCTGATGACGGCGGACCGGCGCATCGCGATGCTGGCGCTGGCCTCGATGCCGTTCAGCGCGATGCAGGTGTCGCTCAACACGGTGTTCGTCACGCTCGGCACCCGCGAACTCGGCCTCAGCCATATCGAGGCCGGCATGGCGCTCGCCTGCGCGCAAGCCGGCGGCCTCGTCGGCCGGCTCGGCTGGGGATTTGTGGCGATGCGGCTCGATGCTCCGAGCATGGTGCTCATCGTCATTGGTCTCGGCATGGCATTCTGCGCCGCGCTGCTCGGCCTCGACGGCGGATCGCTCAGTCGCACCTGGCAGTTCGTGATTGCGGCGCTGTTCGGCCTGACGGCGTCGGGCTGGAACGGCGTCTTCATCGCCGAGATCGCCCGCCTCGCCCCGCAAGACCGGATCGGCGAAACCACCGGCGCGGTGTTGACCGCATCCTATGCCGGCCTGCTGGCGGCGCCTGCACTGGTATCAATCCTGGATGGTGTGGCCGGCCTCGGCGCGGCCTTCTTTGCCTTGGCGTGCCTTGCCCTCTGCGGCACGGTGGCACTGTTCTGGGGAGGCCGTGACAATGCCAGCGCATAGTGCCCGCAAGATCGCGGCCGATGTCGCAGCCGGGCGGACGAGCGCCGTCGAAACCACAAAGGCCGCGCTCGCCCGCATTGAGGCCGGCAAGGCGTTGAACGCGGTGGTCACGATCGATCCCGCGCGCACGCTGGCCGACGCTGCGGCGGTCGACGGTCGCCTGCGTGCCGGCGAGACAATGTCGCTCGCCGGCGTCCCCGTCATCGTCAAGGACAACATCTGGGTCGGCGGCTGGCGTGTGACGCAGGGCTCGCGCCTGTTTCGCGATTTTATCGCACCGCGCGATGCCATCGCGATCGAGCGCCTGCGCAGGGCCGGAGCGGTCGTCGTCGGCATCGGCGCAACATCCGAGTTCGCCTGCAAGGGCGTCACCACCTCGCCGCTGTATGGGCCAACGCGGCACCCCCTCGATCTCGCGCTGACGCCCGGCGGCTCATCGGGCGGCCCGGCGGCGGCCGTCGCCGCCGGCCTCGTGCCGCTCGCGATCGGCACCGATGCGGGCGGCTCGAGCCGCAGGCCGCCAGCCCATGTCGGGGTCGCCGGCTTCAAGCCGTCCTATGGCGCGATCCCCTACGGGCCAGGTTTCGCCGAGCCCTTCTTCGGCCTCTCCGTCATCGCGCCGATCGCATCTGATACGGCCGATATTTCGCTGGCGTTCGAAGCCATGGTCGGCGCCGATCCGCGCGATCCGGATTCTGCCGTCGTTGCGCTCCAGGCCGAAGACATCGGCGCCCAGCGCATCGCGTTCTCGCAGCGCCTCGGTCTCGATGCCGCGATCGATGACGTCGTCGCGAATGGGCTCGTCTCCGCCATCGACCGCCTTTCGGCGGCAGGTTTGTGCATCACGCAGCGCGATCCCGTCTGGCCGGCAGGCGCCACGGAAGACGCCATCATGCCGCTTCAGCATGCGGGTCTCGCGGCACTCTATGGTGATACTTTCCGCAAGGATCCCACCGTCTTCGATCCCGACATCGCCAAGCAGATCGAGCGAGGTCTCTCCTGGTCGGGTGCTGAGGTTGCCGGAGCACTGCTCGCGAGCGCCGCGATCGCCAATGCCTTCTCGGCTTTCTTCACCGAAGTTGACCTCTTGCTGACGCCGACGGTGCCATGCGTCGCGTGGCCGCTGACGCATCTCGGCCCGGACATGATCGGCGGAAAAGCCGTGAGCCCGCGTGCCCACGCGGTGTTCACGCCCTTTGTCAATCATGCCCGCCTGCCGGCAATTTCGATTCCGTGCGGAACGGACCGGTGCGGCCTTCCATTCGGCCTTCAGATCATCGGCGCCCGTGGGCAAGACCGCTCGCTGCTTAGAGCAGCGCAAGAGATCGAGGCCGTCCTGCGAGCTTGAATCCCACTGTCACTGCGCGGCCCATCGACCTCGAACACCTGCTCGCCACAGCGCATCCCGGCGGAGCGCTCGGCCATAATGGCCCGTCGAGCGACCGCGGAGCTGCTCGTATCAGTCCAGCGCCTGTCTATTTCAAGTCTGCGGGACCGCGTCATCTATCGACCGGTCCATCAACACATAGTGTGCGACGCCTCCGACGATAGCTTTGCAGAAGTTCAGGGTGAAGCGACCATATAGGGCGCCTGACCCCGGCTGCGAGGATGCGAAGCGATAGGAGGCACCGAGAATACGCGCGATCTCGTACAATCCCATGAGTTCGTGGTGCGCCAGTGCCGAGTGAATACCGAGCAGCGGCAGCAACAGGGCCTGCATACCGACGCCGCTCATGACGCCCTCGCTTCCGGGCGCGGCAGCGGCAGGAATTGCGCAAGATGAGCACTCCTCCACTGATATGGCGTATTGCCGGCGAAGCGCTTGAAGACTGTCGTGAAATGAGCCTGCGTCTGGAACCCGACGGTCAAGGCGATGTCTACGAGCGAGATGTCCGGCCGCTGCAGCAATTCCTGAGCACGCTCGATCCGCCGCTTCAGCAGATATTCGTGCGGCCGCATGCCGACGGCCGCCCGGAACTGCGCGGCGAAGTGCATCCGGCTGAGGCCGGCAACGGCGGCCAGATGCTGCAAGGTAACCTTCGCGTCCAGATTGTCGTCGATATACTGCATGACGCGCTTGAGGCGCCATTTTTGCAGCGACCGCACCGCCCGGCAGGCGTGCCCTCCACGGTCACTCTCGGCCGGCTCGGACTGGCCTCGTGCGGCCGTCGTCCCTCCGCTGGCCTTGCGGGTCAGAATGGCCAGGCGCAATGCGTCGACGAGAATGGCGGAATGCGGATCTTGCATGGCTTTGGTTGCCGCGAGGGCATCCGAGAGGCGCCGCATCACCGGGTCCACACTTCCCTCCGCACCCGTCTCCCGATCGGACTCCGCGGACACGTGCGCAAGACGTTTCGCGGACACCCTGAAGCTCGGCCCGCCACTGGCAGATCCCTGCACGCCCGGTGCTGGTGGCTCGATGGCCAGCGCAACATCCAGATGCACGAGAGAGAGCATCACCGCCTCCTCGCCGGAGCGCGACGAACGTTTCGACGACCGCAGCTGTGGGCCGTCGATGGGAGAGACGTCCATCGTGGCGGCGACATGATCCTTGGCATTTTGCGAGTATGATATCTGCAGCGACATCGTCGAACCTCCTTGTCCCAATTCGCACCAGCAATGCCTGGCCGGCTTGTCCGAATGCTATGGGAGCAGAGTAGTTCGGCGATCCGCGCGCTCCATTCTACGCGCGGGTGCATGGATAAGGTCTCGGGTTAACCGAGTCATACGTAGGTATGATCCCGGGGCGAGAGGGCGAGCGGAACACTCCGCCCCACGCTCGAGCCCTGAAGCTCCCCCTGCCTGCGGTAAGTTGACGCGTCCGCGATCGGCAAAATCACCGATAAGCCTTGTTCCGCAGGGGAATTTCCGTGTCGCCGCCCTCGCCGCATTGGACTATCCACGAGGTCTTCCAAGAGGGCACGAAAATCAGCTGGCGGGATATTGTGGGCGCGATTAAATCGCGGCATCAACGCGGTTGCAATGAGAAGAAACCCCACCTGAGACGATGACGAACTTTGATCGGCCCACGGGCTCGTCCATGAGCCGCGCCGGCCTGCGGTTCTGGTCCGCCGTCCTCGCCCTCGCGGTCTTCATGGTCGACGTGCTGACGCCGCTCGAGGGCGCGGTCGCGGTTCTCTACGTCGTTGCGATTCTGCTCGCGGCGAGGACGAACCGGCGCAACGACATCATCGTCGCCGCGATTGGCTGTGCCGCCCTCACGATCACCGCGTATCTGCTATCGCATGATCACGAGCCCATCGGCTCACCGGCCCTTCGTGCCCTGGTGAGCCTCGCGGCCATCGCTATCACCACGCTGCTCGCGCTCCAGAACCATGCCGCAACCAATCGCTTGGCGGCACAGGCGCGCCTGCTCAACCTCTCGCATGACATGATCTTCGTCCGCGATCGCGCCGGGGTGATCAATTTCTGGAACAAGGCCGCGGAACAGACCTACGGCTGGACCACCGAGGAGGCGCTCGGGCAGATCGCCGACAAGCTTCTGCGAACCAGCTATCCCGACCGGAGGGAAGTCATCGAGGCCACCCTGCTCGATACCGGGCGATGGGAAGGCAGGGTTGAGCAGCGCACGAAGGCCGGTGCCGTACTCGCGGTCGATGCCCGCTGGGCGCTGCAACACGACCATCTCGGCAAACCCGTCGGGGTGCTCGAAACGCACACCGACGTCACGGACCAGGTGGCGGCGCACAGCGCGCTCGTGCAGAGCGAGCAACGATACCGCCGAATGTTCGACGCAAGCCGGATCGGCGTCGTAGAGGAAGACTGGAGCGGACTACGGACCGCGCTGCATTCGCTACCGACCCGAGGGGCGGACCTGCGCGACTATCTGGCACGACATCCCGATTTCGTCCGCCATGCCCGCGGACTTGCCAGAATTACCGACGTCAATCCTGCCCTGCAGAAGATGGCGGGGGCGAGCAGCTCTGCGGCCTTCATCGAGAACGTGGACAAGCTGCTGGGCGAGAACGATCGCAGTTTCCTCGACGCGCTGGTGGCATTCGCGGAAGGAGAGCAGTTCCACGAAGGGGAGAGCGAGCTCGTGCGCCTCGACGGACGCAAGGTCCCCGTGCTGTTCACGATCACCTTTCCGCCTCAATCCGACGAAGATCACAACGTGCTCATCTTCGTCGTGGACATTACCGAGCGCCGGCAGGCGCAGGATGCGCTGCTCGCGGCGCAAGCCGAGCTCGCTCATGCTGCACGCGTTGCAACCCTCGGCGAGCTCAGCGCGTCAATTGCACATGAGGTGAACCAGCCGCTGGCGGCGATCGTCACCAGCGGCGAGGCCGGCTTGCGGTGGCTGCGGCGCGACGTCCCCGATCTCAAGGAGGTCACGACGACGATCGGCCATGTCGTCGCTCAGGGCCGCCGCGCCAGCGAGATCGTGACCCGCATCCGCACCTTCCTGAAGAAGGCCCCGCCCCAGCGGGATATGCTGCAAATCGGCGAGATCATCGAGGAGGCGACCGCACTGGTCGCGCGCGAGCTCGCCAAGGACGAGGTCACCCTCACCGTCGAGTCGCAGCACGATCTGCCACCGATTCGCGGCGACCGGGTCCAGCTGCAACAGGTCCTGGTCAATCTTCTGATCAATGCCGGCCAGGCCATGTCAGGCCAGCCCGGTTCCCGCACCATCACGCTGCGCGCCGGCAGCGAGGGCAGCGAAACCCTCTCCATCATGGTACAGGACAGCGGCCCGGGTATCCAACCCGAGGACCTGCCGCGCCTGTTTGATCCGTTCTTCACGACGAAGGATGGCGGAATGGGCATGGGACTTGCGATCTGCCGAACCACGGTGGAAGCTCACGGCGGCCGGTTGTCGGTGGCGAGCACTCCGGGCTCGGGAACGACATTCCACCTGACATTGCCATTTAGCCAAGAACACGCCTTGCCATGACCCGACCCAACCAGGCGCAGCCGCCCGCCCAACCCTCCAGTGCATTGGTGATCGTCGTCGACGACGACGAAGGCATCCGCGCCTCGCTCGACAGCCTGTTCCGGTCCGTCGGCCTGCAGACGCGCCTGTACGGCTCGCCCGCCGAATTGCTTGCCGGCTCGCTGCCCGACGGTCCCGGCTGCATCGTGCTGGACGTCCGCCTTCCGGGCGTGAGCGGGCTCGATCTGCAGAGCCAGTTCGTCCGGCAGGGCATCAGCTATCCGATCATCTTCATGACCGGCCATGGGGACATTCCGATGTCGGTGCGTGCCATGAAGGCCGGTGCCGTCGACTTCCTTTCAAAGCCGTTTCGCGACCAGGACATGCTGGATGCCGTGACCGCGGCGCTCGAGCGCGATGCGCAGCACCGTGCCGAAGCCGCGGCCAAGGAGGACATCCGCGCCCAGTACGAGACCCTGACGGCGCGCGAACGCGAGGTGATGGGCCATGTCACCGCCGGGCTGATGAACAAGCAGGTGGCGGCCCTGATCGGCCTCAGCGAGATCACGGTCAAAATCCACCGCGGGAACGTCATGCGCAAGATGGGTGTTAGGTCACTGGCCGACCTCGTTCGCAAGGCCGAGGCGCTCGGAGTTTCCCAAACCCGCAGGACTACGGACCAAACCTGAGTATAATTTCGGCGGTCCGGGCCCCGGGTGCATAAGGCGGTATCGGCCGCGCAACGGGAGATATCCTCCTTGCCTTGCGGAACACCGCGGTCAGGATTGTGCGCAAATGGCCAAGACCCCTGTGATTGCGATTGTGGACGACGATGAAGGCGTTCGCGCTTCGCTTGCGAGCCTGGTGCGTTCGCTCGGCTACGAGGCCGATGCCTACGAGTCCGGCCTGGACTTCCTGCGGCATGCGCCCGGAGACGATCCGGCATGCATGATCGCCGACGTGCAGATGCCGGTCATCACGGGCGATGAGTTGCAGGCCCAATTGATCGCCGCCGGCCGCCGCTTCCCGATCATCTTCATGACGGCATTTCCAAGCGAATCCGTGCGCCAGCGCGTAATGGCCGCAGGCGCGCATTGCTTTCTCGGCAAGCCCTCCAGCGGCGATGAGATCATCCGCTGCCTCGAAGAGGCGCTGGCAGGCCACGCGGCTTAGCCTGTCTGTCCCTCCCTCGCGCAACGGCTCTCGTCCCCAACCAGACGTGCATTCCGGCAACTGGGTTGGTGGACCGGAAATACCGGCAGGAACTGCAAACCTCATAATCGTTGTCGACTTTTTCGACTTCGGCAGGGCGGCACGCTCTGCCGAAAAACGGATGAGGCACGATGCCCGTGAACGCCACCAGTGCTGCCGCGCCGTCCCCATTGGTCTTCGCCGGCTTCCCGGCAAGCTCCTGGACCTTTGCGCTGCGGGTATGGCTGGCGATGATGCTCGCACTCTATGCGAGCTTCTGGCTCGAGCTCGAATCCCCCTCGTCAGCGGCCTTGACCGTGGCGATCCTGGCGTTGCCGACACGCGGTCAGGGCATGGAAAAGGCCGGCTACCGGCTGCTCGCGACGGCGATTGGGGTCATGGCATCGATTGCGATCGCCGGCGTGTTCTCTCAGACCGACGGCCTCCTGCTCGCCGTGCTCGGCATCTGGGTCGGGCTCTGCGTCTATGTCGCCGCCATGCTGGACGGCAATCGTGCCTATGCGGCGGCGCTCGGCTGCATCACCGTCGCCCTGATCGCCATCCAGCAGATCGACACGCCGCTCCAGGTGTTTCCGACCGGCATCGCGCGCGGCGCCGCCATCGGCATCGGGGTGCTTGCGGTGGCGCTGGTCAACGAGGTGCTGGCCGCGCCGGACTATCATCCGGTACTGGCAGGCCGCATCGAGGCGCTGTACGACCGGGTCGAGGCGCTCGCGCACGGTACCGACCGTGGCTCCGCAGCGGCTGCGGCGAGCCTGTTGCACGACATCGCTGCGATACGTCCGGAGATCGCCAGCCTTACGACGGAATCGAGCATCGGCACGGCAAGGACTGCGGCCGCACGTTCCGCGCTGGTCGACCTTGTCAGCGTCCTCTCCCTTGGGCGCATGCTCGCGGCGCTCCCGGTCACGTCCGCCCCGGCGCAGAGTGCGAACGGCCCGGGCCAGAAGGCGGCGAGGCTGACGGCCATTTCCCGATCCTGGCTCCGCAGCGAGATCGGCCATAAGCTTGCCGAGGTCCGCAGCAGCCTCGATGCGCTGCACCAAGGGGTACGTCCGTATCATGCATGGCGCACGCCGCTCTACCGCTCGCGCCGCATCGCGGCGGAAACCGGCGCAAGGACCGCGATCTCGTTCGCGCTGATCGGGCTCTTCTTCGTGTTGACAGGATGGCCGACCACCGAGCTCTGCCTCTCGCTCGTCGCGGTGATCCTCGGCCTCGGCTCGACGGCGCCCGCGCCACGCACCTTCACGAAGGTCACGGTGATGGCGATGCCAATCGCCTGCGCGCTGGCCGGCATCCTGAAATATTTCGTCTTCAACGGCGTGTCCGAATTTCAACTGCTGGCGATCGGTCTCGCACCTGTCGTCATCGGCTTCGCGCTGCTGATCTCGTCGCCGAACCCGCTGCTGTCCTCCCTCGGCCGGCTCACCCTGGTGTTCACGATCGCCGTACTCGCACCGACCAACCCGCAGAGCTACGACCCTGAGGTGTTTCTCGTGACGAGCTTCTTTGCCTGCCTGTCGTCCCTGCTCGTGCTCGCAGCGCAGACGCTGCTTCCTCCATTGTCGGGCGACCAGCGAGTTCGTCTGCTGTTGCGAGAGGCCACGAGCGAGCTGGGCCACCTCGACCACTGGCGAGTTCGAGACCTCGCGCCAGAGGAAGCCGCGTTTCGCGACGCGGGGCGAGTCGAACAGATCTTGAGCGCAAACGGCGCCTCCGCTCTCAATGGTCAGATCGCGGCGAAGGCGATGTGCTGTTTCGACCAGGCTGAGAGCTTGCGACGCTGCCGCGCCGAACTGGAGCGGCTGACCCAAGATCCGCTCGCCCGGGTGGTGCAGGACGCACGAGACGCCCTCGCCCAGCGCAACGGTGCCGCGATCCTCGCCGCTGCCGGGGCGCTGAGCACGGCGGCATCGCAAAACAACCTGTCCGCCAATTCGGCCATCGCCGTGCTGGTTCCGGCAAGCACCATATTTGCACCATCACAGTCTCCAACAGACCGCAGCCAAGGCAAGCAGCCATGACAAACACATATCGGGAGCTCGTCATCGGTGGCGTGCTCATTGCTCCCATCGTCTCCTATGCCGCAATCGCGCTGCTTGCGTACCTGATGCTTCGCCCGCTGCTGCGCTTCGTCGGCTTCGCGAGAGTCTTCAGCAACCCGTCGCTGGCCGAACTTTGCCTCTACGTGGCGATGTTCGGCACGCTCGCGCTGTTCTTCTAGGGAGAAGTGCCATGGAAGCCACCCTGCCTCGGGACGTCACCCCGCTTCATGGCGAGCCCCCAGCCGAAGCACCGGTTGATGCCGCAGACGCCGTGGACGGTTCAAACGCGTCGGAGACCGTGGCGCGCGACACCAGCGATCGGGCACTGCACAGCATCAGACCCTCCGCATGGGCTACGCCCGCCACGAGGCGCCTGCGCCAAGCGGTCGGCCGCTTCATGCGCGGTGCCGGCAGGCACCTTGCGACACTTGGCATCGCACTGGTCGCAATTCTCATAGCGGCTTCAACATGGCAGCACTACGTCACCGCGCCCTGGACGCGGAACGGCAGCGTCCGCGTGCAGGTCGCCAACGTGGCGCCGCAAGTGGCGGGCAAGATCGTGGAGCTTCGGGTGGCCGACAACCAGTTCGTCCACAAGGGCGACGTCCTCTACGTGATCGATCCGTTCGACTTCGAGGTGGCCGTTCGGGTCGGCAAGGCTCTGGTCGACCAGCGGGCGGCGGACCTCGTGGTGAAGCAGGCCGAGTTCGACCGCCGGCAGCACCTGTCCGATCTTGCGACGACGCCCGAAGAACAGCAAATCTATGCAGGCAACGCGGCGCAGGCGAAGGCTGCCTACGAGGCTGCGGCACACCAGCTCGCACAGGCGGAGCTGAACCTGAAGCGCACGAGCGTGGTCAGTCCCGTCGATGGTTACGTCACCAATCTCCTGTTGCGCGCGGGAGACTACGCCGTCACCGGCGTCAGCAACGTTTCCGTGATCGATTCCAACAGTTTCTGGATCGACGGCTATTTCGAGGAAACCAAGATGGCGCGGGTTTGCATCGGCGATCGCGCCGAAGCACAACTGATCGGCTATCCCAAGCCGATATTGGGACATGTGAAGACCGTGACACGCGGCGTCAGCGTGTCGAACGCCGCCGCGGGTACACAGGGCCTGCCCAACGTGGACCCGATCTACACCTGGGTGCGGCTCGCGCAGCGCGTACCGGTTCGCCTCGCCATCGACACCGTGCCGCCTGATGTGCCGCTCGTCTCCGGCATGACAGCGACGGTGACGATTCGGCAGCCCTCCGCGAGCGAGGGCCAAACCTGGCACGACCGGTTCCGCGCGAACTTCGTCGATCCCGTCTCCGATCTGTTCGGCGCAGGCCGCCCGCCTCGTCCGGACTGCCTGCAGGCGACATCGCAGCAGCGCCCCGAGGTGGAAGTACTTCCCTATACGCGCGAGCCCGCGGTTCCTCCGGCAGAGAAGATCGCGCCCGGCCTGACACCCGGCATCAACGCCTCGCCACGCCTGCCCTGAAGCAGGCCAGGACGCCTGACCTGGACAAGACGCGCCATGTGTCTCGTCTCCTCCGCACGCACCAGCGCAGCAACCCAGCACGCAGTTCCGTGCGGCGACCTGGCCTCGACACCGCAAAGCCCGATCTCACGTGCTGCGTCCGGGCCTCTCGTGGATCATGCGAAATGAGAAACGGCGGGGGTTCTTGAAATACTCTGGTTGCGGGATCGGCGATGGTGTGCGTGTTAGGTGACTGAGACCCCCAAGTCACGGCTCGAGCCTCCCTCCTCCCTAGGCATCCGAGCATTTTAGGGGCCGTCCTCCCCCAAGGGACGGCCCCTTTTTTTCGACGGCACAATGCGCGATCGAGGCCATCGTCCCGTTCGCGATTTGCCGGCGCTAGCTAGAGGATGACGTGACGCGTGAGCCAGGTGCGGACGCCCTGAAGGCTCCTGAAATCATCCAGCGAGTGCGCGGGAACTCCGGGCGCGATTTCCGCAGCCATGCCGCTCAGCGCATGTCCCGGCCCGAGCTCGAGAAACCCTGTCGCGCCCGCTTCGACACAGGCTTGCAGGCAATCGGCCCATTGCACGGTTTGCGATATCTGCGCGGCGAGTTTGTCGAGACCAGTCTCGCGCGAGACGACCGGAGCGGCATCGATTCCGCTCAGAATGCGCGCACCGGTCCGCGGCGGGAATATCACCGGCGCAAGGCGCAAGGCCTCACGAAATGCCACAGACGCTTCAGCGAGCCGTTCGGTGTGGGAGGCAACCTCAACCGGCAAGGCGACGATCCTCACGCCGTGCATCGCCCTCGCGTCTTTCGCGATCTGATCGAGCGCCTGCCGGTCACCGCCGATGACAAAGGCATCGCCCGGATTGACGATGGCAACCGCGGCTCCGTAGCGCTCGCAAAGGCGACCGACCTGTTCTCGCGAAAGACCGCGGACGAAGACCAGTCCATCGCCGGCGAGCGTCGCCGCATTCATGGCCTCCGCCCGGCGTGTCACGAGGTCCAGCGTGACGGTCGCGTCAAACAGGCCGCCGACACCCCAGGCCGCGACCTCGCCGACACTGTAGCCGGCAATGATGGCGCCAGGTGGAATGGCATCTCCGAGCGCCGCCGCGGCGGCGAGGGCCTGCAAGGTGCAAAGAACCTGGCCGGCACGATTGCGATGCAGGGCCTCGTCGGATTCGGCGCGCACGAAATCGCGTGGATCCTTGCCATCAAGCAATGTCGCCGCATGCGCAAACAGGGGCGCGGCCTGCGGCGCATCGCCCGTGAGGGCGAACATGTCGCGATGCTGCCTGCCCTGCCCCGAACAAAGGATTGCCAATGTCATGGTCGCGCCCTAATGCGGAAAGAGCAGCGCAATCACAATCGCCAGCGTCGGGACGCTGAATGCGGTGCTGGCGATAACCATGGACCCCACCCTCGCGGAATCCAGCCGGTAGTTGACCGCAAACAAAATCCCGAAAAAGCCCGAGGGAACGGCGGCGAGCAGAATGGCCGTCTTCGCTGCATCCTGCGCGATCGGAAGGACGAGAATGACCGCGACAGCCAACAACGGGCGGACGATGTCCGAGGCCACCGTTGCAGCGCTGATCTTCCAATCCAGCCGAAACGATTGCGCCGACAGAATGGCTCCGGTGAGGAACAGGGCGACGCCGGCGGCCGAGCTTCCGATCAGGGCGAGGCTCGCATGCGCCAGCGCGTCGAGGCTCACGTCCGACAACGAGAACACGATGCCGAGCGCGGGCGCCAGCACCACCGGCTTGGTGATCGCACGGCGGACTGCCGTCAAGATCTGCCGCGCCGCCATTTCTTCGCCACGAGCCTTGGCGGCACCCATTTCCGCTACGATCAGGGTCAATGGGCTGATGAGGATCGAGCCCGCCGCCAACGCGACGGCAACCGGAACGGTGCCGGTTGGACCCACGACTGAGGTCATGATCGGAAGACCCACCCCGGCGAGATTCGGGAAGCCGATCGTCAACGCCTGCAGGGCCGCCTCGGACTGAGAGAGCTTGGAGAGCCGGCGTGCGGCGAAATACCAGGCAAGATAGAGCAGCAGCATCGTGACGCCGAGCACCAGGAAGAGCGGGACCTGGTCGATCATCTCACGGCGCGACGCTGAGGCGGTCGCGGCGAACAGTGAAGCGGGCAATGCAAAATCCATCACGAGCGCGTTGAGAGCGTCGACATGGAGATTGTCGACGACATGAAGTTTGCCGGCAGCGTATCCCAACAAGAGAACGAAGAAGACCGGCACGAGCGCCATCAGGATTGCATTGGACATCATCGGCATGGGCTCTCATGGGCGTCGACGAAGAGTGTCATCGCAAGCAGATCGGCCGATCCACCCGGGCTGAGACGACGGGCGACGAAGCTGTCATGGATCGATTGCGCCCGCGTACGCCAACCAGGCGCGGTGACGCCGCCGGCATCGATGAAGCGGCGCGCCGCATCATGCGCAAAGCGAAGGCCGTCGAACCCACCGCGATGCAGGAGGTTGGTGTCCTCGACCGAGGCGATCAGGGCAAAGCATGCCTCGACCCGGGCGGCTTCCCCATCTTCCGGCACGGCATGCGCCGCCCTGCGCAGCGCCGGCAATCCGATCCGGTAGACGCTCGGAAATCCGTTCGCGGCCTCGGTACGCGCACCGCCGGCGTGAAAACGGCGTCGGGCCGCGCTGCCGTGGCTGTGCAACAGCACTGGACCGTCGAGGATGCCGTCGCTCCACAGGCGCCTCACGACCTCGCCAAGCGAAAGCTCGGGATCGACCAACCCGCCCGCCCTCGCACCGGCCGCCGCACACAACAGGCCGAGCCCGAAGATCGCGCCGCGATGCGTGTTGACGCCAGAGGTCGCCGCAAACATCGCGTGCTCGGCCTCGAGGCCGATGATCCGCAGCCGCCCCATGCCGCAGCCGCGCGCGCCTGCATCGGCCAGGCGCTGAAGATGGGGCTCGATCGCCGCGGCGCTGCGACGGAACGTGCCGGCATCCATATCATCGTGACTGCCATTGTCGATATGACTCACGAGCCCCGGCTTCGGCCAGGTTTCCAGCTCCTCGACGAGGCAGCGGGCGGCGATGGCGCCGATGGCGGAAACGTCGAGCGTGATGCGCGCCCGACGCTGAACCGACCTTTCCAAACCTCGCATAGCCGCGGTGATCATGATCCCCTCGCTCCCGAAATGAATCGATTCCTGCCGAGCAGGATCACGCTCTCGATGCTTTTCACCAGAAGCTCGCTTCCGCCGCCGTGGAACTCGCGCCAGTTCACGGCAGCACCATCCGCGCGCATCAGCTCGCCATCGATCCGCATCGGCGCTTCGTTCTCGATCGCAGCCACATCGGCAACGAAACGATCGATGTCGGTTTCACCGCGAAACTCGAACAGCACATCGAGGTCCGATCGGTCCGTCACGTAGTCGAGACCGGTCAGCGATTGCCAGGCCAGGCTGCCGAAGACGCGCGCGTCCACCGAGTGACGAAGCTCCAACCGGTAGAGCCGATCGAGCGTCGGCCACCAGTTGCGTGGCGCGTAAGCGCGCGCCTGCCGCAGCGACGGCGGCCTCGCGACCGAGACGACGTGGTCGATATCAACTAGGAGGGAGATCCGCTTCTTGCCGGCCGAGGGCGGCAATGGCAGGCCCAGAGCAAGACCGGTTTCCTCGCATGACAGAGCGCGCCGCCTGATCGCCGGCCAGCCCATTTTGGACCAACGTGCGACCAACGCATCGGCAGCAAGATCGCCGCGCGCTTCCAGCATCGCACGCCATCCCGCCGGGCTGACGAAGACGAGGTCATGACGACCCGGTGAAAGCTCACCGTGCTTGCAGGGCCAGGTCACGAACGCGCTCCGCAATATCCGCGGCCTTCAGCCGGCCACCACGCGCCTTACCAAGCGCATCCCGTTGGTCTCGCGCGGCCGGCATGTCGGCCAACAGCGCCTCCAGTTGATCGGCGAGCGAGGCGTCATTGCTCCATGTCATGTGAACCGCGCCCATCTGCACGAGATTGGACAGCCCCGGCGCGAACACCGGCGTCGATTTCGCCTTCTCCTCGAGCGCTTCCATCGACAGCTTGGTGACCTTCGCCATCGACGGCAGGTCCATCACTGCAGGGTGTGCACCGGGCAACCCGACCAGCACGCGGGTTGCAAGTCCCGTCGCGAGCAGAGCGCCCGCCGCCGAGTGACCGTAGAGAAGGCCGATGGTCGGGCGGCCATTCATGTCCGCGTGGATCAACGCTTTCGCCAGATGCGCGAGGAATTCGTTCAGCCCGAGCAACTCGTCGCGCTTGCTCATGCGCTGGCTGTCGCTGTCGACGAGCACCAGGATCGGGCCAGAGTCCCGGCCGATCGACGCCAGGACATGGCCGGACAATCTGATCGCCTCGTCGACGCCCAGTGCGGTCAGATCCGCAACACCGAGGACGAGCATTTTGTCGCCGGATCGCAGCGTCGCCGAGCCGAGAAGGACGCCTTTGTCGTTCCTGACTTCATGGCCGTCGGGGAAGAGCGAGGCAAGAATGTCATCGAGCGTCACGGCTGGTCCTCCCGATTCTGTCGGCGAGCGTAATGAATTGATCGGCCGGCAGCTCCGGAACCGTTTCAGCGCGCGCGATGCCCTGCGCCGCCCAGATGTCGACGGCATCCAGGCAGGCGCCGTAGCGGCTTAGCCGGTCGGCAAGCCGCTCCTGCTCTGCCTTCAGGCTGTCGAGACCGAAAGGTCCGATCAGGCCCAGCAGTTCGAGCGCGGCTTCGCGGAAATCCTGCACATTGTCATCGGCAAAGACATCCGCGGCGCCGAGCAGCCGGCGATGCTTGCCGCCCATGGTGCGCCAGACCAGCGCGCGGTCGCGGGAGTCGAACTCCTCGACGCCGCGATTGGTCTCGATGACCTCGGGGCCCGACACCGCGATGCGCCCGGGCTCCGAGACGGCGAGAGCCGAGCAGCAGCCTGCGATCAACCCACCGCCGCCGTAGCATCCGGACCGCCCGCCGATCAGGCCGACCACCTTCACGCCGGCGCTGCGCGCCTCCATCACCGCCCGCATGATCTCGGCGATGGCGAGCTCGCCCGCATTGGCTTCCTGCAACCGGACGCCGCCGGTGTCGAACAGGATCAGGACGGGGATCGATGCGATCTGGCGTGCCGCGCGGAGTAACCCGATCAGCTTGGCGCCATGCACCTCGCCGAAGGCGCCGCCCATGAAACGGCCCTCCTGTGCGGCGACGAACACCGGCGAGTCATCGAGGCGGCCATGGCCGACGACGATGCCGTCGTCGAACTGCTCGGGCAGATCAAAAATCTTCAGATGCGGACTGACCTCGCGCTGCTCCGGACCGATGAACTCGACGAAGCTGCCGGCGTCAAGCAGCAACTCCAGCCGCGTGCGGGCCGACGCTTCGTAGAAGCTGGTGCTGCGGGCGCGCTCGGCCGGCGTCACGTCCTCGAGTGGTGTGGTCATTGGCCGTTCTCCGTGATCAATCGCACTGCCTGCGCCAACCGAAGCGAGACCGTATCGGGGCGCGCGCCGCCGTCATTGATCGAGAATCTCAGCCCGCCGGGCGAATAGCGCTCGACGAAATCGCCGATTACGGCAGTCCAGACCTCGCCGAAGCCAACCGCCGCGGTCCTGATCTCGATGGCGCATTCCGCATCCGGGAGGACGCGTTCCACCAGCACCTCCAGATTGCCCGAGGCGACAACGCCGACGATCGCGCTCTGCCTGGCGCCGCCGGCCCTGGTGCGAACGCTGTGCTCAAACCTAAGATCTTCCATGGCCCGTCCTCACCAGTTCCTGAACTTCGACGGCGGCGCGTAGAGTCCGCCAGACCAGCGCACGAGATCCTTGATCGAGCGCGCCGCGAGCAGGCTGCGATCCGCATCGAGCGGATTGATGCCGAGATCCTCCGGGCGGCGGACCACCCCGCGTTCGCGCAAGTGCGCGACCATGCCGTGATCCCGCCGACGACCGACATCGGTGTAGCCGGCGACGCCGCGGATGGCCTGCTCCCGCTCCTGCGCGGTGCGGCACAGCAGCAGGTTGGCCACGCCCTCCTCGGTGACGATGTGCGTGACGTCGTCGCCATAGATCATGATGGGCGCGAGCTCGAGCTCCAGCTTCTCCGCGAGCTCGATGGCATCGAGCTTCTCGACGAACAGCGGCACGTTCTTGTCGCCGAACGTCTCGCCGATCTGAACGACCAGCTTGCGGCCGCGGCGCATCAGGGGCGAGCCGTCGGGATCGGACTCCGCCCCGGCCTTCAGCCAGGGCTCGCTCGGATGACGCCGGCCGCGCGCATCCGCTCCCATGTTCGGCGCCCCGCCGAACCCGGCGATGCGGGAGGTGGTGACGGTCGACGAATTTCCCTGCAGATCGATCTGCAACGTCGAACCGATGAACATGTCGCAGGCATAGAGCCCGGCGGTCTGGCAAAAGGCGCGGTTCGAGCGCAGCGAGCCGTCGGGGCCGGTGAAGTAGACGTCGGATCGGGCGCGGATGTAGTCGTCCATGCCGACCTCCGAACCGAACGAGTGGATTTGCCGGACCCAGCCGGATTCGATCGCCGGAATGAGTGCGGGATGCGGGTTCAGAGCAAAATGGCTCGCGATCTTGCCCTTGAGGCCAAGCCGTTCGCCGAAGGTCGGCAGCAGAAGCTCGATCGCGGCCGTACTGAATCCGATGCCGTGATTGAGCCGCTGCACGCCATAGGGAGCATAGATGCCCTTGATGGCGAGCATCGCGGTCAGGATCTGCCCCTCGGTGATCGCGGCCGGATCGCGCGTGAACAGCGGCTCGACGAAGAACGGCTTGTCGGACTTGACGATGAAGTGGACGCGGTCCCCCGGGATGTCGACCCGCGGAACCTGCTCGACGATCTCGTTGACCTGGGCGATCACGATGCCGTCCTTGAAGGCGGTTGCCTCCACCACGGTCGGCGTGTCCTCGGTGTTCGGACCGGTGTAGAGATTCCCGTCATGGTCGGCGCTGACGGCGGCGATCAGCGCGACGTGCGGCGTCAAGTCGATGAAGTAGCGTGCGAACAGTTCGAGATAGGTGTGGACCGCGCCCAGCTCGATCTTGCCGCCGAACAGCATGCGCGCGATGCGGGCCGATTGCGGCCCGGAATAGGCATAGTCCAGCCGCTTCGCGACGCCGCGGTCGAACAGATCCAGATGTTCTGGAAGAACGACGCCCGACTGCACCATGTGCAGATCGTTGACCCTGGAGAGATCGACCGCGAGCAGCGCGCGACTGAGCAGATCGGCCTGCTTCTGGTTGTCGCCTTCCAGGCAGATCCGGTCGCCCGGCCGGATCACGGCCTCGAGCAGGCGCGTGGCATTGCCCGCTTCCACGACTTTGCCGCGGGCAAGTCCACCGCCTGCGGCGATGCGGGCATCACGCATGGCGCGGTTGGTTTGCCAGCTCGTCATGGCCTTTGCTCCTTGACGCGCGTCAGGTCCCGGACCGGTCCCCGACTTGCGCTGGTCTTCTCGATCACGCTCATGGAATTCTCCGGGGGTGGGCAGTCAGGCCGGCGGGAGTGCTGTCTCCCCCGCCGGCCTTCTTTTCGCCGGCCGTACGTCAGGACCGGCAAACTGCATCGTCAGCGGGTGGCCGGTTGATCGATGCCGCGTGCGGCGCGTGTGATCACGGCCGCCACTTCCTTGGGATGCGACTCGTAGACCGAGTGGCTCGCGCCCGGGATCACCGTGGTGTGGCTCTTGGCCCGCTCGTAGTACCAGCGCTCCAGATCGGGATTGATGATCTGGTCGCCGCCGGCAACGATGCCCCAGCTCGGCTTGGTCTTCCACGCAGCCGCCGTCAGTGGGGTGCTGAACACCTGTGCCGCGGCCGGGACCTGGGAGCGTGCCACGAACTCGGCACGCTCACGCGGCAGATCGGGTGCGAACAGTTTTGGGAATTGCACCGGATCGAGATAGGTGAACTTGTCCGGCGTGACCTTGATGACGCCCTCGGTCTTTCCAAGCACGCTCGGCGTCTTCTTGCCCAGCGCCGATTCATCTTCGCCGACGTCGGGGGCGTGCGCGGCGACGTAGACGAGACCGACGACGTTGGGATGGACGCCGGCCTCGGTGATGATCGAACCGCCATAGCTGTGGCCGACGAGGAGTGTTGGGCCGTCCTGGAGATCGAGAATCCGCTTCGCTGCCGTGACGTCGTCGGCGAACGACGTTTCCGGCTCCTGAACCATGGTCACGTGAAAGCCTTCCTTGCTCAGGATTTCGTAGACCGGCTTCCAGCCGGACGCATCCACCCAGGCGCCGTGCACCAGGACGATGTTCTTAGGGGGTTCCGCACGCGCCGGGGCGACGCTCGCGAACAGGGAGAGGGCTGCAACAAAGGCGAGACCTGCGTCGAGGTGCTTCATGTCGGGATCACTCCGGGTTGGAACGATGCGACACTAGGTTGGCGGCCTGCCTGTGTATTTCGGCAAGCAACGGCCCTTGCCACTTCGCACGCCGGAAATTATCGGGCCCGGCGCTGACCCAGCTCACATTCCGGTTTCTCTGATGGCACGATCTCGCGCGCGTGCAAGCCAGCCGACGTTCGCAAGCGAAAGACGGCGCGTACCGGTCCTGTCATTGGAGACAGAGGTTCGCTACCGACACGAAGGATCGACAATGACTTCGAATTCACTCATCCGGATTGCAGCTGCCACTATAATCCTCCTGCAGGCGGCATCCCCGGCTCGTGCTGCGTCCTGTTCGGATTCGATCGGGCGTGTCCAGGCACAGCTGGACGCCGCGATCGAGAAAAATGCCGGCGCACATGGCTGGAGCCCGGAAAGCCTCGATGCACTGCGCGGTCATCAGCCCACGCCGCGATCGCTGGCGCAAGCGGAAGGCGCGAGCGGAGTGTACCTTCGGCTCGCGCTCGATGCCCTCGACCGCGCGCGCGCCGCGAACAGCTCCAGCGACATCGCCACGTGCCGCCGGGAGCTGTCCGAGGCAAAGCGACTACTTCGGAAGGGGCGCCAATGATCCCGGGGGTGGATGGCTTTCGATCGTGCGGCCAGACAGCGGGACGTGCATTCAGGGAATACCCGCACGCCGGCCGCTCCCTATCGTCCCGCACACATGAAAGAACCCGGAGCAGCCCATGCGACAACAGCCCTCATCGAAGTGGTTCGGATGCCGCCGATTTGCATCGGTGCATCTGGGCATGGCGCTCGCAACCAGCCTGATATGGCTGATCCCGGCCGCGGCAAGTGCGCAAACGACGCTGCCGACGACGCTGCCCCCTGTCGGCATGTCCGCAACCTCGCCGCTCAACCTGGGCTCCACGCGGCCTGAAGGCATTCCGCTGGGCTCGACCGAAATCGCCACCCCTGGCGTATCCCCGATCAATCCCTCGCAAGCAATGACGAACTGCTCCCAAACGGGGAATACCGGATCGTCGGGGGCCTTGTTTGACGGCGGCGGACTCTCCGGAAGCCCGTCACTCGGCTGCCCCGACGGCACGACGACCCAATCGGCCTTGCCACCCTCGACATCGACGGTCGGACGCGTCGGGATTCCGCTCGGATCCACCGAGCTCGGCGGCGCCGGAATCAGTCCGTCCCTGCCGGTGCCCGGCCCTGCTCCCATGGGCGACACGAATTCAATCAACGGTTCCGGCAATCCCTGAAATCGAGAAGGACCATCACCGTGAAACGGAACCTCACCCTTGCACTGGTTGCTCTGGCCGCGATCCTGATCGGCGCAGGCCTCTGGTTCTACGGCAGCGACCACAGGCCGGCCGTGGCGGCCGCGCCGGTGCCCGCTGCCGTGCCGGTCGTCGCAGCCACCGTCACCGGCAAGGACGTTCCGATCTACCTGCGCGGCATCGGCACCGTGATCGCCTACAACACCGACGTCGTGCGCAGCCAGATTCAGGGGCAGATCGTCAAGATCGCCTTCACCGAGGGACAGACCGTCAAGGCCGGCGACCTGCTCGCCCAGATTGATCCGCGTCCCTACGAGGCGCAGATCGAGCAGCTGACGGCCAACCGCGACAGGGACCAGGCGCAACTCGTGAACGCCGAGGCCAATCTCGCACGCTACAATCAGCTCGGCGACAAGGGCTACGCGACCCCGCAACTGATCGAGACGCAGACGGCGCAGGTGGCGCAGCTCAAGGCCGCCGTGAAGGCCGACCAGGCGCTGATCGATCAGGCCAACGTCCAGCTCAGCTACACGCGCCTGACGTCGGCCATTCCCGGCATCACGGGCGTTCGCCAGATCGATGTCGGCAACGTGATCCATCCGACCGACCCCAATGGTCTCGTCGTCGTCACCCAGATCGAACCGATCTCGCTGCTGTTCACTCTGCCGCAGACCGACCTGCCCGCAATCCAGGAGCACGCTGCAAAGGGGTCGTTGAAGGTCATTGCCTACAGCCAGGACAACAAGATGAAGCTCGACGAAGGCACGCTGCTGCTGGTCAACAACGAGATCGCAGGGACGACCGGCACCGTCCAGCTCAAGGCGGTGTTCCCGAATCGTGAGCACCGGCTGTGGCCGGGCCAGCTTGTGAACGCGCGTCTGCTGCTCGAAATTCGGAAAGACGCGCTCACCGTCGCGGGCTCGGCCGTGCAGCAGGGACCGAACGGCAGCTATGTCTATGTCGTGACCGGCGGCCAGACGGCGACCTTGCGCCCTGTTCACGTCGCACAGATCAGTGATGGCCAGGCACTGATCGACCAGGGGCTGAAGTCAGGCGACGTGGTCGTGGTCGACGGCCAGTATCGGCTGACGGAAGGCAGCCGCGTCCGGGAACTGCATGGCAAAGCTGCGCAAGAAGCCGACTTGCAGAGCGCCGTGCAGGAAGCGATCCCATGAACCTCTCGGCGCCCTTCATCCTGCGGCCGATCGCAACCGCCCTGCTGATGGCCGGCTTGCTGCTGTGCGGCCTTGCGGCCTATCCGCTGCTGCCGGTCGGCGCGCTGCCGAACGTCAATTACCCGACGATCCAGATCTCGGCGCAACTGCCCGGCGCCGATCCGGGCACCATTGCTTCGTCGCTCGCCACACCGCTCGAACAGCAGCTCAGCCAGATCCCCGGCATCACCCAGCTCACCTCGTCCAGTGCGCTCGGCGTGGCCCAGCTCACGGTGCAGTTCGAGCTGTCGCGGACGGTGGACAGCGCGGCGGTGGATGTGCTGGCCGCGATCAATGCCGCCAGCCCCTTCCTGCCGCCGAACATCCCCTATCCGCCGACGATCAGAAAGGTGAATCCGGCGGAGACGCCGATCATGCTGATCGCGCTGACGTCGGACTCGCTGCCGCTGACCACGGTCGATGCCTATGCGGAAAATATCCTGTTGCCGAAGATTTCGCAGGTGCCGGGCGTGGGCCTCGTCGGCATCGGCGGCCAGCAGAAGCCGGCGATCCGTGTTCGAGTCAATCCGCAGGCGCTTGCCGCCCGCGGCATCGGCCTCGAAGACGTCCGCAACGTCATCGCCGGCGCCAATGTCGACCTGCCCAAGGGCACGCTCAACAGCCCGCGCGTCACCTACACGCTGAACACCAACGATCAGCTGCTGAAACCCTCTGCTTACGAAGACCTCATCATCGCCTATCGCAACGGCTCGCCGGTGCGACTCCGCGACGTCGGCACGGCGATCGAGGCCCCCGAGAACGATCTTCTGGCTGGCTGGTACGGCAAGGAGCCGGCCGTCATCCTCGCCGTTCAACGCGTTCCCGGCGCCAACGTGATCGAGACCGTCGACCGGATCAAGAAACTGCTGCCGCAGCTGCAGGCTTCCGTTCCGCCGGCGATCAAGGTGACGATCGCCGCAGATCGAACCGCGACCATTCGCGCCGCGGTTTCCGACGTCCAGTTCACGCTGCTGCTGACGGTCGCCCTGGTGGTGATGGTCATTTTCCTGTTTCTGCGGAATTTCTGGGCCACCGTCATTCCGGCGATCACTGTTCCCCTGGCGCTGATCGGGACGTTTGCGGTGCTCTATGTGCTCGGCTACAGCCTCGACAACCTCTCGCTGATGGCACTGTCGATCGCCGTCGGCTTCGTGGTCGATGATGCGGTCGTGGTCATCGAGAATATCGTGCGCCATCTCGAACAGGGCATGACGCCGCAGGAGGCCGCACTCAAGGGCTCCGCCGAGATCGGCTTCACGATCGTCTCCATCACGCTGTCGCTGATCGCGGTGTTCATCCCGCTCTTTCTGATGGGCGGCTATGTCGGCAAGCTGTTCCAGGAATTCGCCGTCACCATCACCGCCGCGCTGCTGCTGTCGCTGGTCATCTCGCTCACCCTGACGCCCATGATGTGCGCGCGCCTTCTGAAGGACGATTCGCGAAGGAAGCACGGCCGGATCTATCTCCTGTTCGAACGCGGCTTCGATGCCTTGCTTGCGCTCTATGCGCGGGGCTTGCGCGTGGTGCTGCGGCATCGCTTCGCGACGCTGCTCGTCATGCTCTCGACCATCGCACTGACCGGCTACCTCTACGTGATCATCCCGAAGGGTTTCTTCCCGCAACAGGACACCGGACAGATCGTCGGCATCACCGAGGCTGCCCAGGACATCTCCTTCCCCGCGATGTCGGAACGACAGCAGGCGATCGTGGACATCCTCTCAAAGGATCCCGCGATCCAGTCGGTGGCGAGCTATATCGGTCCGGGCGGTCCGACCGCGACGCTCAACCAGGGGCGCATCTTCATCGTGCTGAAGCCGAAGCCGGAGCGCAAGGCGAGCGCCGACCAGGTGATCAACCGGCTGCGCCCGCGATTATCCCACATCCAGGGCATCACGCTCTACATGCAGGCGGCGCAGGACATCACGATCGGCGCACGCTTGTCGAAGACACAATATCAATACACCCTGACGGATGCCGATTCCAACGAGCTGACCCACTGGTCGGCGATCTTCCTGGAGAAGCTCCGCGCGCTCGACGTCATCAGCGACGTCGCGAGCGACCAGGCCAATGCCGGCCCACGGCTGGAGGTCACCGTCAACCGCGAGGTCGCCTCGAGCTTCGGCATCCTGCCCACGACGATCGACAATGCGCTTGACGACGCTTTCGGCCAACGCATCGTCTCCACCATGTTCACCTCGCTGAACCAGTACCACGTCGTGATGGAAGTCGATCCGCGCTTCCAGTACGGGCCCGAGGCGCTCAAGGACATCTACCTGAACTCGGCCAGCGGCCAGCAGGTCCCGCTCAGCACGCTGGTCCATGCCGTCATCAAGCCTGCGCCCATCCTGATCAACCACCAGAGCCTGTTTCCCTCGGTGACGATCTCGTTCAACCTGCGGCCGGGCGTCGCGCTGGGCGATGCGGTGACGGCGATCCAGAAGATCGAGAAGGATACGGGAAAGCCCGCCTCGCTGTCGACCTCGTTCCAGGGCAACGCCCAGGCCTTCCAGTCCTCCCTGTCCGGCACACCGCTGTTGATCGGGGCCGCGTTGATCGTGATCTACATCATTCTCGGCGTGCTCTATGAGAGCCTGATCCATCCGATCACGATCCTGTCGACGCTGCCTTCGGCGGGTATCGGCGCGCTGCTGCTGCTGCTGGCTGTCCACATGGATCTCAGCGTCATCGCCATCATCGGCATCATCCTGCTAATCGGCATCGTCAAGAAGAACGGCATCATGCTGGTCGACTTCGCGCTCGAGGTGGAGCGCCGGCAGGGGCTGAGTCCGGAGGAGGCAATCTATCAGGCCTGCACGCTTCGCTTCCGCCCGATCCTGATGACGACCATGGCTGCGCTGCTCGGTGGCGTGCCCCTGATGATCGGCTCCGGCACCGGCGCGGAGCTGCGCCAGCCGCTCGGCTACACGATCGTCGGCGGGCTGATGCTGTCGCAGATCCTGACGCTCTACACCACGCCCGTCGTCTATCTCTATCTCGATCGGCTCGGCAACTGGTTCACCGGACGCAAGCCGCAGGCCGCCAAGACATCCACCCCATCCACGACCGAGACGGAATTGAGCCATGAATCCGCTTGAGAAAGTGACGACCGGCATGACCGCCGAAAAACTGGTGACCGTCACGCCCGAGATGACGGTCGGCCACGTGGTGCCGGGCATGCCAGCCGTCTACGGCACGCCGATGATGATCCTGCACATGGAAATGGCCGCGGGATCGGCGGTTCAGCCGTTCCTTCCCGCAGGTCATGTCAGCGTCGGGATGATGGTCAATATCCGCCATCTGGCCGCGACGCCGGTCGGCCGCACGGTGCGAGCGACGGCACGGGTCGTCGCGATCGACGCCAGAAGCGTCCTGTTCGAGGTCGAGGCCTGGGAGGGCGACCGCAAGATCGGCGACGGCACCCACCGCCGTGGCGTCGTCAATGTCGCCGAGTTCGAGCAGCGATTCGGCGTCACGAGGCCAACCGCCGAGATGGCCCAGGATCGCATCCAGCAAGCCCGATCGCAGTTTCGTGCGTTTTGACAAGACGCCTGCGAAAACGCAAAAGACCTCCCGTCGGCGGCGCGCTAGACCTTCCGCATGATGCTCGAACGCCTGGATGGCTCAACCCCGGTACAGCCCCAGCGATGGTGGCGGCGTTTGCTGCCGATCCAGACAATACAGGATCGGATTCTGCTGTGGGCTTGGGGTAGCCTTGTTCTGACCCTGCTGTCCTTCGCCTGTTCACTGCTTGGAGACAATTTCACGGCGATCGCTTTCGCTGCTTTCCTAGCCGCTTCGCTGACGCTCGTCGGCGCGATCATGGATATCACGGCCCTGAAGAAGACCAATGCCGAGCTGGAGCGGAGCGAGCAGCGCTACCGCCAGCTGTTCGGCCGCATGCCGATCGCATTCCAGCAGCTCGACGCCAGCAGACTTGTCGCGCTGTTTCGAAGATTGCGTGCCGATGGCGTCAAAGACCTCGGCGCCTATTTCGACAGCCATCCCGAATTCCTCCGCATCTGCATGGATGCGCTCTCGTTCCAGGAGGCCAACGAACGAGCCGTCCAGATGTTCGGGCGAGGCGTCGAAGGATTTGTCGGACCTTCCATGGCGGATACCTGGAGGGAACGGCCCGATACGTTCCGCCGCGCGATGGAGTCCCGCTATCGCGGCGAGACGAATTTCGAGGAAGAGACTAAGATGGTCACGTGGGACGGTCGAATCGTCGACGTTCTCTTCACGACCGCGCGCGTCGGCCCTATCAATGATCTCGAAATAAGCCTGGTCGGCACGATCGATATCTCACAGCGTCTTCGCACCCAGCAGAAGCTCCAGCAGGTACAGGCCGAGTTCGCACATGCCGCGCGGGTCTCGATGCTCGGCGAGCTCACCGCATCGATCGCCCACGAAGTCAATCAGCCCCTCGCAGCCATCGCCACCAATGGCGCCGCCGGACTGCGATGGCTGAATAGGCCCACTCCCGACATCATCGAGATCCGCAAGACCATCGAAAACATCGTCGTAGATGCGCAACGGGCGGCGAACATCGTGGCGCGCGTTCGCGGAATGGCTTCCCGGAGGCCCCCGGAACGGGCATCCCTGTCATTTGATGACATCATTCACGAAGCGCTTCTCTTCCTCCGACACGAACTCGAATCCCGCGCAGTGACGATCGTGCACCGGCCCGACCCGAGCGCGCCGCAGGTGCTCGGTGATCGCACCCAACTCCAGCAGGTGATCGTCAATCTGGCCATCAACGCGGTGCAGGCGATGACCCAGGCCGGATATGACGATCGCCGGATCGTCATCAGCACGGTCACGCCGGACCCGTCGACACTGTGCTGCTCTGTTGAGGACAACGGGCCTGGCATCGATGCCGAACATGTCGGTCGGCTCTTCGACAGCTTCTTTACGACCAAAGAGACCGGGATGGGCATGGGACTGTCCATCTGCCGGTCGATCGTCGAAGCGCATGGAGGCCGGATCGGCGCGGAAGGCAATGGCGCGCATGGCGGAGCCCGTTTCTGGTTCACGCTGCCGGTCTCCGTCCGGGTGGACGCGCCGTGCTGCGATGCGTGACCGCAACGCGCCCGGCGCTGGCTCTATTCCCCGGCCGCCACCGAGCGCACAAGGCGAATCGGAACGCCCTTGTATGACGGCGTGAAGCTGAGAGGATCCCGGGCATAGAGCGGGACCAGCGGATTGGTCTCCGGATAGTATGCGGCGCAGCAGCCGGTCGGGAACGAATAGGCCACGACGCGGAAGTTGCGCACGATCCGCTCGGCGCCATCGGTCGATACGGTTATCAGGTCGACGCGGTCGCCGTCGACCAGTCCCCGCTTCTTCAGCTCATACTCGTTAAGGAAGACCACGTCGCGCTGGCCGAACACACCGCGGTAGCGGTCGGACATCGAGTAGAGCGTGGTGTTGTACTGATCGTGGCTGCGTATGGTGGTGAGCCAGAGGAAATCGGCATCGCTCTGCGGGTCTTCGCCACACCCCGGGAACACCAGGAAGTTCGCCTTGCCCGACGGCGTCGCCCATATCCGCTCGCGCGCCGTCGAGGTGAGGTGGAAGCCGCCGGGGACACGAATACGGGCATTGTAACCCTGGAAGATCGGGAACACCGCCTCGATCGCATCGCGGATCCTGTCGTAGTCGGCAACGAAGCCGTCCCAGTCGACCACCGTACGCTCGCCCAGCGTCGCCTTGGCGACGCCGGCAATGATCGCAACCTCGCTGCGCAGATGCTCCGACGCAGGCTTGTTGCGGCCGCCGGACGCATGCACCATCGACATCGAGTCCTCCACCGTGATCGACTGCGGCCCCGACGCCTGGACATCGATCTCGGTGCGTCCGAGGCATGGCAGGATCAGGGCCGCGCGGCCATGAATCAGGTGGCTGCGATTGAGCTTGGTCGAGACGTGGACGGTGAGATCGAGCTTGCCGAGTGCCGCCTGCGTCGCCTGCCAATCCGGAATGGCCGCGGCGAAATTGCCGCCCATTGCAAAGAAGGCCTTCACCTCGCCGCGGATCATCGCCTCCAGCGCGGTTACGACGTTGTGCCCCGGCGCGGCCGGCGGCTTGAAGCCGAAGCGTTGCTCCAGGCGCTCGAGGAAGTCTGCCTTGGGAACCTCGGTGATCCCCACGGTGCGATCGCCCTGCACGTTGGAATGACCTCGAACCGGGCAGACGCCGGCGCCTTCTCGTCCGACATTGCCGCGCAGCAGCGCAAGATTGGCGATCTGTTGCACGTTGTGCGCACCGCGCCAATGCTGGGTGATGCCCATGCCGTAGACAATGATGGCACGCTCGGCCTTCATGTACGCGCCGGCAGCATATTCCATGTCCTCGCGCGTCAGGCCGGACTGACGTTCGATGTCGGGCCATTGCGTGCGCTTGAGATCGTCGATCAGGGCTTCGACGCCGACGGTGTGGCCGCGAACAAAGTCCCAGTCCAGGATTTCCGGCTGCTCGGCGGCGCGGGCGGCATCGTCCGCCTCGACCAGGATCTTCATGATCCCCTTGAGGGCAGCGACGTCGCCGCCGACCCGCACCTGGAAGAGCTTCGAGCTGATCGCCGTCGATGTCAGCGTGATCATCTCGACCGGGCTCTGCGGCGCCTGGAATCGCTCCAGCGCACGTTCGCGGAACGGATTGAACGAGATGATCGATGCGCCCCGACGCGCTGCATTGCGCAGGCTGGTCATCATCCGCGGGCTGTTGGTGCCCGGATTCTGGCCGAAAATGAAGATGCAATCGGCCTTGTCGAAGTCCTCCAGCAGCACGGTGCCCTTGCCGACCCCGAGCGAGTACGGCAGGCCGACGCTGGTCGCCTCATGGCACATGTTCGAGCAGTCGGGGAAATTGTTGGTACCGTATTCGCGCACGAAGAGCTGATAGAGGAAAGCGGCTTCGTTCGAGGTCCGCCCGGAAGTGTAGAACTCCGCCATGTTCGGATCCGGCAGCGCCCTGAGCTCCCGTCCGATCATGTCGAACGCATCGCTCCATTCCACCGGGAGATAGCGATCGGATACGGCATCATAGGCCATCGGATGCGTGAGCCGCCCGACCATTTCGAGATCATAGTCGCTCCAGCTTGCGAGCTCGGTGACGGTATGCTCCGCGAAGAACTCCGGTGTGCAGCGCTTTGACGTTGCCTCCCAGGCGATCGCCTTGCCGCCGTTCTCGCAGAATTCGAACGAGGAAGTGTGCTTCGGATCGGGCCATGCGCAGCCGGGACAATCAAACCCCTGCGGCTGATTCATCCGGCTCAGCGTCGCCGCGCCCTTCAGCGGCACCCGTTGCAGCAGAAGCGCCTCGCTGAGCGCCTTGAGTGCGCCCCAGCCGCCGGCAGGTTCACGGTAGGGACGAACCGATTTCTTGGTCATCTCGATGTCTCTCGATCTTGCGCTTCTTTGGGTCAGTTAAGGATCATGCGGACAGAGCCGTCTTTTCAAAACGAAGCCGAATTTCTCAATTGCACACGGCCGAGCCCGGCCGGCTTGCCGCAACAGCCCGTGCATTCCGGCAAGAAGAGCGCCGTTCGCGGAAGCTGAAGCGGCAATGGGAAACTAGGCTGGGCGGTTGGAGCCCCGTCGAAACAGAGGGCTTTGGACAATCCTCAGGAGCGACCCAACATGTTTTCACGACGTGATTTGCTGGCTATGTCCGCGGCAGGCGCCGCCATGGTCGGCACAAGTGCGCAGGCCGCAAGCTTCGGCAATCCGGATGAGCCACCGCAAGGGGCCGTAAACGCCAGGAGTCCCGGCAGCCTGACAGATCCCGGTCCGCAGAATCCCGCGCTGGCCAGGCAATTCCCATCGGCGCAGACCCCGCCCGCGACCGACGTCGGCGGTCAGCCGATGGATTGGGCCTCGTTCAACAATGCGCCGAAGCGCATCCAGAATGGCGGCTGGGCCCGTCAGGTCACCGTCGCGGACTTCGCCATCTCCAAGGAGATCTCCGGCGTCAACATGCGGCTGTCCGCCGGCGGCATCCGCGAGCTGCATTGGCATCAGGCCGCCGAATGGGCGATCATGACCTACGGCACCTGCCGCATCACGGTGCTCGACACCCAAGGACGCCCCTATGTCGCCGACGTCAAAGCAGGCGATCTCTGGTATTTTCCATCGGGCGCGCCCCATTCGCTGCAGGGATTGGGTCCCGATGGCTGCGAATTCGTGATCTGCTTCGATGACGGCCATGCCAATGAGTTCAACACGCTGCTGGTGACTGATTGGCTCGCCCATACCCCGCCCGAGGTCCTGGCGAAGAATTTCGGCGTCCCGGCCGAGGCCTTCGCCAAGATCCCGCTGCACAATCTCTGGATCTTCCAGGGGACGGTGCCCGGCGATCTCGCCGCCGATCGCGCTGCAGTCGCCAGGCACGCCGAAGCGCCGCCCTACCCCTTCGTCCACACGCTCGGCGGCTCGACCCCGGTCAAGGAGAGCTCTGCCGGAAGCATCCGCGTTGCCGACAGCAGCAACTTCAAGGTGTCCACCACCATCGCCGCGGCACTGGTGACGATGCCGCCAGGAGCCGTCCGGGAAATGCATTGGCACCCGAACGCCGATGAGTGGCAGTACTACATCAAGGGCAAGGCGCGGATGACGGTGTTCGACACCGGTCCGAACGCGCTGACGACGGATTTCGCGGCCGGCGACATCGGCTATGTCCGGCGCAACCTGGGCCACTATGTCGAGAATGTCGGCGACACCGAGCTGCAGTTCGTCGGCGTGTTCCGTGCGCCGCGCTACGAGGAGGTCTCGCTCACCAACTGGCTGACGCACACGCCGCCCAAGCTCGTCGCCCAGCATTTCAACATCGACGAGAAGCTGATCGCGCAATGGCCGGACAACAGTCCCGGCATCATGCCCAAGTCCTGAATGAAGCCGCTCAACGAGAGCCCTTCAACGAGAAAGGCGCCGAAAACGGCGCCTTTCTTCTTGTCCGCTGCAATTCGCGGCACGTTCGAGCCATGCCGCCGTCAGTAGTGATCGACTGCCGGGGTAGACTTGCCGCGGAAGACACGATAGCCGACCGCGACATAGAGCAGCATCAGCGGAAAGACGAACAGGCCGGCGCCCCAGAACATGAACGCGAGACTTGCATGAGGCGCCGCGGCCTCGTCGATCGTCAAGACGAACGGGATCATATAGGGCCAGAAAGACAGGGCGAGCGTGCCGAACGCCGCCGCGAAGATCAGCGCGACCATGTGAAATGGCCAGTAATCGTCGTGACGCAGGACACTCGTGGCGAGCACGGCAGCGGCACCGGCCCCGACGAGCGGAAACAGGAACAGATAGGGCCGGTCGGTCCAGCGCTGCAGGATCGGCAGATGTTCGGCAAGCGCATAGGCGAAGACGACGATCAGGAACATCAGGACGCCGATCGCCAGCGGCGGGATCTGGCGCCGCGCGGCGTCCCGAACGAGACCATCGCACTTCCGCACCAGCCAGCAGGCGCCGAGCAGCGAATATCCGAAGCAGAGCCCGATCCCGCACAGGGTAGAAAAGACGGTCAGCCAGCCGAACATCCCGCCGACGTAGTGGCCGTTGGAGAACTGAAGTCCTTCCACGAGGGCGCCCACCATCGCGCCCTGCATGAAGCTGGCAGCGAACGAGCCCGCGACGAAGCTGACGTCCCAAATCCAGCGCGAACGGAGCGCCTTGCTGCGAAACTCGAACGCCACGCCGCGCAGGATCAATCCGAGCAGCATCACGATAACCGGGATATAGAAGGCTGACATCACCGTGGCATAGGCCAGCGGAAACGCGCCCCACATGATCACGCCGGTGACGACCAGCCAGGTCTCGTTGCCATCCCAGACCGGAGCAACCGTGTGCAGCATCGTCTCCCGCTTCGCCTCGCTGCGTGCGAGGCTGCACAGCATCCCAACCCCGAGGTCGAAGCCGTCCAGAAGGAGATAGATCAGGATGCTGATGGCAAGAAGCGCAACCCAGAACGTCACCATGGCTATTCTCCCGCCTCGACGATTGTCGGCATTTTGTCGGCGAGCGACATCGGTCGGTTGGGCACGGGAACGTCCAGCGGCTTGCCGCCGAGTCCCGCCGGTCCGGCGCGCAAGAGCCGATAGATGTAATAGGTTCCGAACGAGAAGATGAAGGCATAGACCGCGACGAAGAGGATCAGCGAAGCCGTGGCGGCCGACGCGGTCAGGAACGGCGTCGCGGCATCTGCCGTGCGTAGCACGCCATAGACCGTCCATGGCTGGCGGCCGACTTCCGCGGTGTACCAGCCCGTGAGGATGGCGATCCAGGGCAATGGAAAGCTGAGGAAGATGCCCCACAGCAGCAAGCGGCTGC
Source organism: Bradyrhizobium sp. GW821-FHT13H06 (assembly GCF_058803975.1). Classification (NCBI taxonomy): domain Bacteria; kingdom Pseudomonadati; phylum Pseudomonadota; class Alphaproteobacteria; order Hyphomicrobiales; family Nitrobacteraceae; genus Bradyrhizobium; species Bradyrhizobium sp. GW821-FHT13H06. Next base: position 381,580 of record NZ_JBXAPN010000004.1, read on the forward strand.
GCTCGAGCCGATGCTTGAGCCCGAGCCAGGTCCCGAGCCAGGCAAGCCCCAGCATCACGAAGCCGCAGCCGACCATGATGCGAAAGGCAAAGAACGGGATTGCCACCGGCGGGCGGTCCTGCGGCGCGAAGCTGCTCAGGCCAACCTCCTTCGAGCTCAGACTCATGCTTGCGATGATGCTGCCGAGCACCGGGATCGAGACGGCATATCTGTTCGATTCGGCGCTCGAATCCGGGATCGCGATCAGCACCTCCGAAGCCGGTTGCTCGTCATGCCAGCGCGCTTCGATCGCGGCGAACTTGGCCGGCTGGTAATCGTGAACGTAGTCGCCGACGAGATGCCCGATGAACAGCTGGACTGGAAGCAGTACGGCCGCGAGCGCGAGGCCCATGCGCAACATGACCTGTGCCTCGGGCCGATAGGTCCGCCGCAGCACGTACCACGCGCCGGTCGCCGCCACGCAGAACGCGCCGGTCAGATAAGAGGCGAGCAGCATGTGCGGAAATCTGACCCAGACCACCCGGTTGAAGATGATCTGCGCCCAATCGTCAGGCACGAACTGGCCGTTTTGCAGGACATAGCCGGTCGGCACCTGCATCCAGCTGTTGTTGACCATGATCCAGAACGCCGACAGCGTGGTTCCGAGCGCGACCATCGCGGTCGAGAACAGATAGAACCAGGGCGGCACCCGAGGCCGACCGAAGATGAGGATACCGAAGAAACCCGCCTCCAGCATGAAGGCGGTGAACGTCTCGTAAGCCAGCAGCGGGCCCTGGATCGGCCCCGACATCTTGGAGAGCACGCTCCAGTTCGTTCCGAACTGGAACGCCATCACGACGCCCGATACGACGCCCATGCCGAAGGCGACACCGAAGATCTTGAGCCAGAACTCGAACAGCGTCCGGTACACTGGCCTGCCACTGTACTGGTGCATCGCTTCGAGCACGGTCAGCCAGGCGGCGAGCCCGATCGTGAACGCCGGGAAGATAATGTGGAACGAGATGGTGAAGGCAAACTGCAGCCGGGACAGGAGAAGCGCCGTCGGATCCATGGGAAGCCCCTTCTTTTCTCACGCTCGCTTCACGGGCGCCGGTGCGCATGCGGCCGGCTGCGGAATGTTTTCGACCTTGAGGACCTCCGCCGTTGCCGCGCGGATCTTGCGGCAGAAATCCGCGTCCTCGATCAGTGACACGCCATAGGACGGGATGATCTGCCTCAGCTTCGGCAGCCAAGCGCTTGCCGTCAGCTCGCCGGGGAAACACTTTTCCAGCACGCTGATGGCGATGAACGCCGCAGTGGAGGCACCTGGCGAAGCGCCGAGCAGCGCAACCAGCGAATGATCGTCCGCGCCGACGAGTTCGGTTCCGAATTCAAGAAATCCGCCACGTTTGACGTCGGGCTTGATGATCTGGACGCGCTGGCCCGCGACCTGCAACCTCCAGTCCTTCGGATCGGCCATCGGGAAATATTCGTCGAGTGCCGCCAGACGGTGGCTCTCGGACTGCAGCACCTGCCCGATCAGATACTCGGTGAGATCGAAATTGTCGCGTGCCACCGAAAGTAGCGGTTTGACGTTCGCGGGACGGATGGACTCGAAGAGGTCGAGCAGAGAGCCGTGCTTGAGGAACTTGCTCGAGAAGCCGGCATAGGGCCCAAATAGTAACGACCGCTGACCGCCGATCACGCGCGTGTCGAGATGCGGCACCGACATCGGCGGTGAGCCGACGGCGGCCTTGCCGTAGACCTTGGCGTGGTGACGTCGGTTGATCTCCGCATCGTCGCAGCGCAGCCAGATCCCGCTGACCGGGAAACCGCCATAGCCGCGTCCCTCCGGAATTCCGGACTTCTCGAGCAGAGGCAAAGCACCGCCACCGGCGCCGATAAAGACGAACTTCGCGAGGACAGACCGGATGTCGCCGCTGTCGGTATCGCGCACCTCGATACGCCAGCGGCCGTCCTGCCCGCGAACGAGATCGGTGACGAAGCTCTTGTAGCGCGTGGTGCAGCCCGGCTGGCCGACGAGGTGACGGACCAAAAGATGAGTCAGCGCCCCGTAATCGACGTCGGTCCCCGTGATGATACGCGTGGCCGCCACGGGATCACCGCCGGTGCGGCCCTCGATCACCAATGGCGCCCACTCGGCGATCTTCGTCGGATCCTCGCTGTATTCCATGCCCTCGTAACAGTGATGGGCGGCCATCGCCTTAAACCGCTTCCTGAGAAAGGCGACGTTGTCGGCACCGTGCACGAAGCTCATATGCGGCACGGGATGAATGAAGGATCGCGGATCGGCGATCGCGCCACGCCCAACGAGATAGGACCACAACTGCCGCGACAGGTCGAACTCGACATTGACCTGGAGCGCCTTCGAGATATCGACGCTGCCGTCGGGCCTCTCCGGCGTGTAGTTCATCTCGCAATTGGCGGCATGCCCGGTGCCCGCGTTGTTCCACGCATCCGAACTTTCGAGCGCACAATCCTCAAGGGCCTCGAGCATCTGGATCGTGAGGGAGGGCTCCAACTCCTTGAGAAGGACCCCAAGGGTCGCGCTCATGATGCCTGCGCCAATGAGGACGACGTCGCATTCGTGGTCGGAAGTTCCTTGCATGGCGCCTCTCTTCGTTCAGTTGGAGTTCGATGTTGTGCTCTGGATGGCCGATCAGGCCCGCGCCGGCCGCGGCGCCTTGGCGCGGAACGGCACTTCTGCTCCCGGCCGCAGCACCACGTAGGCGCGGCGCCAGGACGAATCGTCCGTCAACTTCCAGCTGTGGCCCGATCCTGCGGTGTCTTCGGCCAGCAGGACATGGCCAGGATGAATGAGGAAGTGATGGCCGTCACGCGTCTGGAAATCGAGCGTTCCACTCAACGTGATCACGAGTTGGCGGACCGGCGCGGTGTGCCAGGAGAAGGCGCCGCCCGACTCAGTCTCCTGGAAGGAGACGCTGACGGCATCGATCTTGCCGCTCAGGAAGTCGCCGCGCTGGCCGGGCTCCAGCTCGATGAAACCCTCCTCGAAATGCGAATTGGCGTCCTGTCCAGTCCACAGACGTACACAGCGGATCATTGCTTCTCTCCCTTCAACCAGCCTTCTCACCAATCGCAGACGACGCCATGATCTCGGCAACATAGGGCCTGACCATCTTCACGGGATCCACGATACGGTCGAACTCCGTCTCGGTGACGAAGCCGAGTTTCAACGCCGCCGATTTCAGCGTGAGATCGTTCTCCATTGCGTAGTGCGCGATCCGCGACGCCCTGTCGTAGCCGATCACTGGCGCCAGCGCGGTCACCAGCATCAAGGATCTCTCGACATATTCCTGGATCTTCTTGCGATTCGGCTGGGTGCCTTCGACCAGGAACGTGCGGAAGTTCGTGCAGCCATCGGCAAGGATCGTGACGGATTGCGCGATATTATGGATGATCAACGGCTTGTAGACATTCATTTCGAGATAGCCGCCGGCGCCACCGAAGCCGACAGCGACGTCGTTCGCCATCACCTGCACCGCGATCATCGTCAGCGCTTCCGCCTGTGTCGGGTTGACCTTTCCCGGCATGATCGACGAGCCGGGCTCATTCACGGGGATCAGCAATTCGGCAAAGCCCGCGCGCGGTCCGCAGGACATCAGGCGGATGTCGTTCGCGATCTTGTAGAGCGAGCCGGCCAGCGTGCGCAGCGTGCCGGATAGCTGCACCAGCGCATCGTGCGCGCCCTGCACGGCGAATTTGTTGGGAGCGCTGACGAACGGCAGGCCGGTCAACCGCGCGATCTCGGCAGCGACCGCCTCCGCGAAACCCGGGCCAGCGTTGATCCCGGTGCCAACGGCCGTGCCCCCGAGCGCGAGCCGGAAGACGCCCTTGAGCGCGTCGTCGATGCGTGCAAGATCGTCCGCGAGCATGCCGGCGTAACCGGACCACTCCTGCCCGAGTGTCAGCGGGGTTGCATCCTGCATGTGGGTGCGGCCGATCTTGACGACGTCGTCCCACTTGGCCGATTTTTCCGCGATTGCGGCGTGCAGCGCCTCGACTGCCGGCACGAGTCGCTGGGTGACGCTTGTCGCCGCGGCGATATGCATGGCCGAAGGGAAGCTGTCGTTCGACGATTGCGACATGTTGACGTGATCATTCGGATGAACGGGATCCTTGCTGCCGAGCGGCGTGCCCGCGAGCTGGCAGCACCGGTTCGAGATCACCTCGTTTACATTCATGTTGAACTGCGTTCCGCTGCCGGTCATCCAGACATGGAGCGGAAACATGTCGCCGTGCTGGCCGGCGAGGATCTCGTCGCAGACCTGGACGATTAGCTTGTGAAGCTTGTCATCGAGGCGGCCGCCGGCGCAGTTCGTTGTCGCAGCCGCTTTCTTCAGGATCGCGTAGGACTGGATCATCTCGCGCGGCATGAGGTCTCTGCCGATGCTGAAATGTTCGAGCGAACGTTGCGTCTGCGCGCCCCAGAGCTTGTCCGCGGGAACGGACACTTCACCGAGGCTGTCTGTCTCTTTGCGGAGGTCGTTCATCCCTGGCTCTCGTGGCGGTTGATCTCGGAAGGCGCCATCCTGACGCGTGCTGGAAATGATACGTTGCGCCCGGCAAGCCTGCTTTCGCGAACGAACGCCCCTTTGCCGAATGGCATGGCGTGGCGGTGCACCGGGAAAGAACCGCTCAACCGGGATCGCGGCGGATCCGGCTCTGCAAGCAGAGCAGCAGCACGGACCCCGACGATACGATCGGCGCCGAAAGACTGGGCGCCCCGAGCCACGTCGTCGCATAGCCGCCGATGGCCGCGCCGCAAAGGAATGTCAGGCAGAGCACGAGCATGGCCACGCCACCACGCAAGGCGTCGCGATCGGAGGTCGACACGAATTGATCGATAGCGCGCAACATGTTGCCGGTCACGGTGACGGAGAGATAGCTCCAGCGATCGATGCGCCTGAAGCTGGCCGACTGCAGCGCGATGCCAAAGGAGATCATGAGGATGGCGATCGGATCAGGGATCCGATGCAGCAACAACATCGCTGCCGCGAGGCAGACGATATGCGCAACGAGACAACGCAGCGGCGCCTGCATGCGGATTGCGACCCAGGCGCCAAGAAGGAAGCCGACGATCGGCAGCAGATGGTGCGCCGCTTGCTGCCATCGCCCGGATAGGGCATCGATGCCAAGGAAGACGACATTGCCGGTCTGCGAGCTCGCGAACACACCACCGAGCGAGAGCCAGGTGAAGGCATCGAGAAAGCCGCCCGAAACAGTCAGCAGAGCCGCAACGAGGAGCGATCGCTCCGGAGCATAGGCGACGGCGCGGGGCTCGGCCGCGGCGTCCGGAGATACGGCTTGCATCGCCATGCCGGTCGGCCCAGTGTCAGGCCTCCGCGCGCGGGGCAGCCTCGTCAGGCAGCAAAACGCGTCGCGGGTGTGTGAACACGCCGTATCCGTCATCGCGGGCAATCGCCACGAGCGTGATGCCCGCTTCCTTCGCAGTCTGGATGGCGAGCGCGGTCGGAGCGGATACAGCCACGACGACCGGCACGCCCATCATCGCCGCCTTCTGCACCATCTCGACCGAGACGCGGCTCGTCAGGAGCACGGCGCCCTCGCCGGCCGAACCGCCGTCGCGGAGGACCGCACCCGCGAGCTTGTCGAGGGCATTGTGCCGCCCAACGTCTTCCCTGACCGGACCGATGCCGCTGCGCGGCGTCCAGAAGGCCGCCGCATGAACGGATCGCGTGTGCTGATTCAATGTCTGGAGCGGAGACAGGGCCTGCATCGCGTCCAGCAGATCCCGTGCGCGAAAGACAATGTTATGATCTTTCACCCGCGAGGGCGCACGTCGCGCCTGTTCAAGGCTTTCGATGCCGCATAGCCCACACCCAACCGGACCGCTGATGGCACGGCGGCGGGCAGCCAGGGACACCGAGCAGTCGCCATCGAGCCACATCCGCACCTCGACGCCCAGCTCGTTCGGAATCAGATCGATGCTCCTGATTTCGTCTCTTCGTCCCACGATGGCTTCGGTGAGGCTGAAGCCGATACCGAAATCCTCCAGATCGGCGGGCGTTCCCATCATCACGGCATGGGTCGAGCCGTTATAGGTGAGCGCGATGGCCGTCTCCTCGGCGATCAGCCGAGAGGTCGACCGCGTCTGACCGCCGCGCCAGGCGATCTCCGAATGTCGCGTGAAAGTCGATCCCGTCATCATGGCTCACACCGTCGCTGGCTGGGCCGAGTGGCGGGACGCCCGGCTTCTGAGCGCCAGCCCGAATGCAATGAAACCCCAGCCCTGGAAGATCAGGTCGACCACCAGCATCGCACCGAGCAGCCGCAGGCCGATCGCGGGCCAAGCCGCCACCAGCATCGCGCCGGCGCAGAACGTCAAAACACCGGCGGCGACGATCCAGCGCCAACCCGCAGCCGGTCGCATATGAACACCTGCCCAGATCCGCATCACACCGGCGACGACGAGGAAGGCACACACCGCGAGAGACAGCGTGAACGAGGCCAGGACCGGATCATAGAGGATGATGATCCCGGCCGCGCCGTAAACAATGCCCGCGAGCAGCCAGAACAGGAATCCCCGCATAGCGCGCACCGAAAAAGCATGCACAATCTGGAAGACGCCAGCGACAGCCATGGTGGCGCCAATGACCAGCACGGAGGCGAGACTGGCGGCCATCAGGTTTGCGGACGCAATGCCACCGAGGACCAATTCGCCTGCGCCCAGAGCAACGAACCAGCCCCATTTTCCGCTGATCGCGTGGATGGCTCTTCCAAGCGACGCCTTCGAATTCGACATGTCCGTCATGGCTTGACCCTTGCACTTATGACCGCTCTCCCGGTCATGAATGGGAGCAAGGGTACAAGCGGGCCCACGCCCCATCTTTCGCAAAAACGGCGATATTGTTGATCTGCACGATGCGGAGCGTTGGCGCGGTGAGCTTGCGGGGCACGAACGGGAAGTTTCCCGTCGTCGCGCGTCGAGACCGCGCTAGGCCCGACGCGGGATCTCGACGACGGTCCTGGTCCCGTCGGGTCCGAAGCGGATATCCATCGTTCCATTCAGACGCGCAACGAGGATATCGGCGACGGAACGGTCGAGCCCGGGCCGGCCTTCGGCAGTTATCCTATTGTCGATGATACAGCACGTGACCGAATTTGCCGTTCCCCAGACTTCGAGCCGGATGGCGCCGGCCCCATCGAGAGAGAGGTGACGCGCCGAGGCGGTGATCAGTTCGAAGACGATCATGCCCAGCAACCAGCAACGCTCGGAGCTTACCTTGAGCGGCTGGAGCAGGAGCGAAAGCGCGATGCCCTCATGCTCAAGCCGTGAGCGGCTGATCGACCTGCACAGTTGCCGGAGATAGGAGGCCAGATCAATGGTCGTGGCGAACTGGGGCATCTGCAATGCGTGGTGGAGGCACACATGGCTTTCCAGTCGATCCTGCACGGAAGCGAGTATCGCTCTCGCCTCCGTGCCTTCGCAGCGACCGGCAGCCTCCGACAGCAATTCGATCACGGACACGAGCTCGCCCTCGATCTGATGGGCCAGCTCGCGCAGCAACATGCGCTCCGCGTTGGTGCCGCTATCCGGCGATAGCTCCGAGAGACTGCTCATCCTTCACCCGCCTCCCGGCCGAACGACTTGCCTTCTTACGAATTCGCGCCGCTCCGCCCGGTCTCGTACAGGAACCAGATCCGCCGCTCCGTCTCGTCGATCCAGTTCTCCAGCAGGCTTGCGGTGGCGACATCGCCATATTCGTCGCAGAGCTCGTGGACCCGGCGCATTTCCCGTGTCAGCTGCTGATTGTCGCTGCGCAGCTCGGCCAGCATATCCTGCGGATCGACATAATCCGCGTCGTTGTCGAGAATGCGCTGCTCGCGGGCGACGTGACCGATCGATCGCAGCGTGGTGCCGCCGATCTTGCGCGCGCGCTCGGCGATATCGTCGGTCATGGCGAATATCTGTTCGGCCTGCTCATCGAGCATGAGATGGTAGTCGCGGAAGTGACTGCCAGATACGTGCCAATGGAAGTTCTTCGTCTTCAGGTACAGCGCGAAAACGTCGGCGAGCAGCGCTCTCAGCGCGGCAGGAATGTCCCGGTTCGCATTGGCTCCCAGATCGGTCGGGCCTTGCAGGTCTGCTTTTGTCATGGTTGGCATCCTTGTTGGAAAGTGGACGATTTCTAGCTCGAGGGCGGCAGCCGGTCTTTCCGTGCTGAAACATCGTTCCCGGATTGCACGCCCACAGGCGCGCGGTGACTCATTCGGTGGGCTTCATCTGCTGCCGCTGCGGCAGAGGCGAGATCGTCGCGAACACGCCATCGCGACGGATCAGGGCGTGGAACAGCGCTGCTGCGAGGTGCAGCAGCACGAGGGCGAAGAACGCGAGGCCCAGATAGACGTGGGCATTCCAAAGCAGCGTGTGTGCTTGGTCGCTCTGCGGCAGCAACGCGGGAATCCGAATCCAGCCATACAGGACGACCGGATAGGCCGCAGCCCAGAGCATGCCGAGACCAAGCAAGGGCATGACGATCATGAAGCCATAGAGCAGCAGATGCGACAATCGCGCTCCCAGCTTCATCGTCGCCGGAAGGTCGGCCGGCAATGGCGGTGCGCCGAAATGAAGCCGCAGCGCCAGCCTGACCAGGACGAGCACGAGGAGTGCAACGCCGAGCGTCTTGTGGATCAGGATGAGCGGCAGATATTTCTGAGCCACGGTGGACACCATGCCTACACCGATGAAGAGCATGGCGATGATGCAGATCGCCATCAGCCAGTGCAGCAGCCGCTGGATCGGGGCAAAGCGTTGCGGGACATTGGTCATGGCTTGGCAACCTCGGTTCTCGGATAGTCGCTGGCTTCGGCTGCGCGAAGATCGTAGGATTTGCGGTAGACGGACGAGCGCGCCGCCGGGAAGGGATCGTCCGAAACCCGGACTCCCTGCGGCAGCACCGTCGGATCGAAGTTGATGTCGCGGCAGGGCCCATCCCGCTCGGGTTCAATTCGCTGCACGACCAGCGTTCCAACCTGGACCTTGCGCCGGTTCTCCGGCCAGGCTTTGCTCGGATCAGCGGTGGGATCGCCCGGATCGGCCACAGTGGTGACCATGGTCCACCGTTGCGGCGCCGACCGCACCCGGCTCGTGATCTCCTGCTCGAGAAAATTCGGGCCGCGTTTCTCAAGCTCCGCCTGGGCGATGGAAGCAGGCTCTGCCGCGGGCACCAGCGACCACCGCACGGTGTGCTCATCGCCCTTCGCGTTCGTGAAGACGAAGCTGTCGAGACCGTTATACGAGTCCTCCGCGTAGCTTCCGGTCCAGGGCGCCGCCTTGGACCAGGCCGCGAAAGCGGCGAACTCCGGATTTGCGCTGATGAACGTCTTCATCGCCTCCGGATCCTTCTTGCCGGCCGCAACCAGCAGATCGTGAAACGCGTCAGGCGTGGACACCGCAAAGAATGGCGGGTTGATCATCGCCATTCGCCACTCCTCTCCGTCCGCCGCCGATATCTGGAGCCCCATGCCGCGCACGCGCACGGTCGCGTCCACCGTGTTCGGATCGGCCGTACCGAGATTGAAACGGCCCAGAACCGGATAGCGGCCCTGCACGAACACCTTGGCGCGGGACAGCTCGACACCATTTCCGTTCGCTTCGAACATGCCGGTGAAGCAGATTCCCTTGGCATGATTGCGCCGGTGCCCCAGCGGCGGGCCGCTCGGAGGCGTCAACGCTGCAATCATGCGATCCGGCGTAAGACGCCCCGGCGTGAGCCATCCCGCGGTATACGCAAAGGCGGCGGCGCTGCCGCCGACCACGGCGGCAATCAGAACGAGCCATCCAAGGCTCGAACGCTCTACTCTACCTGGCTGATTCATCAAGTCCTCTCGCAACGCGGCGGCCGCCCGGCGCTCGAAAGCGCGCAGCTCTCCGCTTGATGGCATGAGCGGAACTTAGCGGACCGCCGCTATGCCGATCTTCCCAAACGCACCGTCAATTTCGTGAAGGCACGGCGGTCCCGTCCGATAAGATCACCACCGATATCGCACGCGAAGCGGCTTCGGGCCTTCCCGGCATCACCCTCCCGACGTCGGGTCGCCGCGCTGTCGCGTGCAATCCACGCCGGCAAGTACCTGGCGAAAGCCATCGTCTTCTCGCAACAGTGATGCACAATCACGGGCTTTGCGAACAAAGCGACTTATATATCTCGGCATAGAATACAATTCCGGAAACGCCGTCAGCCGAGCAGCGATCCTCGCCAAGCGACTCTCCGCACGAGAACGCAATGGAGACTCGCTATGAATGCACTCAAGATCCTGATCGCCTCGGTGCTGATCTCAACTGCGACAGTGTCGTCGGCCTCCGCCGCCTGGTCCTTCGCCGACCAGGAGCCCGCAACCTTTGCCTCGATGTATCCCGACCGCGACGTGCTGAATGGCGGCGCGTTGACCCCGGCAGGACGAATGGGGCTCGAGCGCCCCGGTGGCGCGGCTCCCGTGTTTGGCGCGGTTCAGGTTCGCAACCACCACTGGCGCCGATGACAAGCCGAACGAGCAATCAAATACAGCTACCAGATTCAGATGACCATCGTTCACGCCTCGAACGGAGTACGACCGCACGATGCGGCGTACCCCGCGGCGTGGATGTGCATGCATCCCTTCGTGCAATGACGAAAATGATCGTTCAATTGATACTGCCGAGCCGGTGCACGCATGCACATGTCTGATGCGCGAGCCGAGGCGTTCCCGGCGTCGCTTTGTCAAGGAGATGTACAATGACTACACTGAAACTGTTCTCGGCCGGGTTGATCGCTGCGGCCATGGTTGCTTCCCCGGCGATGGCGCGTGAAGGTAATACGAACGCGCGGCGGACGAATGTCGATGCCTACGCGTCGGCTCAACGTGTTCCGGTTACCTCCAAGCGCGGTTGCACGCGGGCTCCGGACGTCGGCGCCTATGCATCTGCCCCGTGGCGTCGCCCGCCCTGCGAGCCCAAGTCCGGCTATTGAGCGCACCGGCCGGACAACGCTGCCTCGGCAGAACGCAGTTGCGCGTGCTGAACTGAAGCGGGTCGTTGCGCGTCTCGGGGCCTTTTGGCTTACGCGGAAAAGAGGAATGGCAGCTCCTCATGCTGTCATTCCTCCAATTTGATCGACAACTCTCGAGTCGTCCGCTCCGTCATCGCCGCTGCACGGGCGATGGAGGTGCCGACATCATGAATGATTGCCGCCACCCGGCAGAGCGGCGACGACCGTTTCGGGTAGCACATCCATCCGTCTGTCGCGATGGTCGCGACATGGCGATAAGGCGGTTGCGCTGCACGACTGTCTCTCAGCACCCCGGCGGCAAGATCGGCGAGACTCCCGGCGTCGGCGCCGCACCTGACGCGTTGGCCGGCAGCACTGTCGCAGGAGATGCCAGATTCATCGTCATGCTTTCCGCACAGGTCGAGGTGTTCGGGCTGGGCGCGACGACAGCACTTGGATCGATGCCCGTGCCGACATCGCCGCTGATCGCGACCGGGATCGTACCCGGCGGCGGCCCGGCCTGCACTTGCGGGATCGAGAGCGGCAAACTCGCAGCGCTCTCCACCAACCCGCCCGGCGTTGAGCTGCACGCCACCGTCACTCCTGTCCCTGACGGCGCGGCAGCGGAGATTGTACCGATCGAGCTCCCGATTTGTCCCATGATCGGTATGGTTGGAGCCACATTGCCCGCCGTCGGCGATCCCATGCTCGATGCAATCGGCATTGTCGGCACCGACGTCAGAGATGTCGATGGTGGCGCGCAGACGACGGCGGTACCGGGGGTCGTCGGATCCGACGCGAGCGGAACGGGTGCCAGCGTGGTATCGGGTGCGCCTTGCACGGTCGTTGCGGAGAACGGACCCGGGCTATTGAGCGGTGAGGTGACGATGGCGCCCGGTACGGTCGGCAGGCTCATCGCCGTGCTGCCGGTCGTCGCGACCTGGGCTTTGCCCGCGGGGCAGCCGAGCAGCAGGGCGGCGAGCGCTGCGCACACGATCCGGATCATGTCTGCCTCCCCTCGCTCGCCTCATTCTTGCGAATGGTGACCTGGCTGCCCTCCGCCAGATTGACCGCCGGATTGAGCACGACTTGCTCACCGGGCTCCACGCCCTCGCGCACTTCCACCGACGTGCCGAGATCTCGCGCGATCGAGACTTTCTGCAAATGAACGGTGCCGTTGCGCACGACTGCGACATGTAGGCCGTTCTGGTCGAAGACCAGCGCATCGGCGGGAATCGACATCGACGGCGTCTTGCGCGGGATCGACAGTTCGACCGTGCAGTAGATGCCGGGACTCAACGCGCCGTCGGGATTGGGGACGTCGATCTCGGTCAGCAGCGTTCGGCTTCCCGGCTGCAACGCGGTCGCGATGCGCGTGACCTTCCCTGGAAATGCCCGGTCCGGGATCTCGGGAACGTGAATCTCGGCCTCGACGCCCGGCGCGACGCCGAAGGCCTCGTCCTGCGGCACGAACACTTGCGTTCGGATCACGTTCGAATGCATCAGCGTGAACATGAAGGTCGATCCCGCCTGAACGAGGCTGCCATTGTCCACGTTGCGTTGCGTGATCACACCGTCGAACGGTGCCACCACGCGCTGGTAGGCCTTCTCCTGTTGAAGCACGCGAATCTGCGCCTCTTGTGCCGTGATGTTCGATTGGGCGACGCTCACGGCCGCCTGCTGGGCGCGCAGGGTGAGACGGTCGTTGTCGCCCTGCTGGGCCGTCAACCAGCCCTGCTTGACCAGATTGCTGTCCCGCGCATTGGTGACGTCGGCAAGCTCCCGACTCGCCTGCGCCTGCTGCAACGCCGCCTGGTTCTGCGCCAGCGTCGCCTGCGCCTGCGCGATCTGCTGGTCGAGTTCCGGCGCGGTGATCTCCGCCAGGAGATCGCCCTTCTTCACGCGATCGCCGATATCGACATAGCGCTTCTCGATGTAGCCGCTGGCCCGTGCGAAGATGTTCGCCGCCTCGAATGCCGTCGTCGTCGCCGGCAGGGTTACCTTCGTGAACTCGAGGCTGGCGCGGACCGTCGCCACCCGAACCTCCGGGACGGCAGCCTTGATCTGCTCTGCCGATACAGCCAGATCGCGTGCGGCCTGATAGTGCCGCCAGCCGCCCACGCCGAGACCGCCGGCAAGGAGCAGGATCATGGCGCCGCCGAGCCATGCGCCGCCGTAGCGGCGGCGCGGCCGCGCGTCCTTGCCCGGCAGCTCCACGATGCGGCAGCTTTCCGCATCGGGCGGCTCGCTCACGTCGTGACTATTGGTCCGCACCCGAACATCGCTCATTCCGGTAACTCCTCGAACACGCCGTGGTGAGGCTTGCCGTCGTTGCGCTTCCGCAGCCAGGCGAAGAGATAGGGCACGATCAGCAACGTCGTCGGCGTTGCGAACAGCAGCCCGCCGATCACGGCACGGGCGAGCGCCGCGTTCTGCTCCTCGCCCGGGCCTCCGATCGCCATCGGGATCATGCCCACGATCATCGCGGCGGCCGTCATCAGCACGGGGCGGATTCGCGTGCGGCCCGCGCTCAGCGCAGCCTCGAACGCGGTATGCCCATTCAGTTGCGCGTCACGCGCGAAGGTCACGAGCAGGATGGAATTGGCCGATGCGACGCCCACGGCCATGATCGCACCCATCAGCGAAGGCACGTTCAGCGTCGTCCCCGTGATGAACAGCATCGTCATGATACCGCAGAAGGTCGCGGGCAACGCCATGATGACCACAAGGGGGTCGCCGAAGTTCTGGTAGTTCACGACCATCAGCAGATAGACCAGGATGGCGGCAAACAGCAGCCCGATCCCGAGATCGCGGAACGATTGATGCATGCTCTGGATCTGCCCCAGAACCTGAATCGAATTTCCCGGCTGGAGCTGCTTTTGAAGCGTCGACGTGACCTTCTCGATGTCAGCCGAGACGCTGCCGAGATCGCGCCCCTGCACGCTCGCATAGACGTCATAAACCGGCTGAACGTTTGCCTGGTTCAAATTGGTGGGCACAGTCCCCCGCTTGAAGGTCGCAACATTGCTGAGCAGGCCAGGCACCGTCTGTCCGCTTGCTGCCGATGAGGCCGACACCGGCGTGTTCCCCAGTGCGTTGAGCGAGTTCGCCCTGTACTCCGGCGTCTGAACGGCAAGATAATAAGGGATGCCCGACGTCGGGTCGGTCCAGAAGTTCGGTGAGACCTGGGCCGACGAGCTGAGACTGACATTGATGTTGGTTGCCACCGTGCTGGCATTGAGCCCCAGCTGTGCGGCCCTTGTGCGGTCGATGTCGGCGTAGAACGCGGGAGCGTCGACCTCCTGTTGAAGATGCGCGTCGACGACTCCCGGAATGGCCGCCAGGCGCTTTTGCAGCTCCTTCGCAACGGACAGATTGTTGGCGCCGTAGCCGACGGTACGAACGTCGATTTGCGCCGGCAGGCCGAAATTCAGGATCTGGGTGACGATATCCGCCGCCTGGAAATAGAAGACGTCCTCGGGGAATGCCGCCGGCAGGACCTGGCGCAGCTTCCTGACGTAATCCGCAGTCGGCCTGTGGCCGTCCTTGAGCGATACCAGGATCGTGCCGTCGTTCACTCCTATCGTCGAACCGTCGGTGAAGGCCAGATTGTAGGGACGCGCCGGCAAACCGATATTGTCGACGATCAGCCCGCGATCCCGGTCCGGAATGACTTCGCGGATCTTGTCCTCGACCGCCTGGAAGATGGCCTCGGTGCGCTCGATCCGGGTCCCGGCGGGCGCACGAACATGGAGCTGGATCTGACCGCCGTCGATCAGGGGATAGAAATCCCTGCCCACGTAGACGAACGTGACGGCCCCGAGTGCCAGCACGAGCACGGCAGCGATCGGCACGATGCTGCGACTCCGGAGCAGGGTCGTCAGGAGCTCGGAATAGCCGTCGCGCAGGCGCTCGAAGCCGCGCTCGAGCGCGGCGGACGCGCGCGAAAACATGCCGGACGAACTCTCGCCCTCGCCATGGCGCCGCTCCCCCTTCAGCAGCAGACCGATCGTGATCGGCGTTAGAGTCCGCGACAGCGCGTACGATGCCAGCATGGCAAACACCACCGCTAGGCCGAGCGGCGTGAAGAGGTATTGCGCCGGTCCTTCAAGGAATATGACCGAGGTGAAGACGCAGCTGATGGCGAGCGTAGAGACGAGCGTCGGTACGGCGATTTCGGCCGCGCCGTGCAGCGTCGCTTGCGACAGCGGCATCCCCTCCTCGGTCCAGAGCCGATGCGTGTTCTCGATCGTCACCGTCGAATCGTCGACCAGAATGCCCACTGCGAGCGCCAGCCCACCCAGCGTCATCGTGTTGAGGGTCTCGCCGAGAAAATGGAGCACAATGAGCGAGGACAGCATCGCGAGCGGAATGGAGATCAGGACCACGAGCGTCGACCGCCAAGATCCCAGAAATACCAGGATCATCAGCGCCGTGAGACCGGCCGCGATCGCTCCTTCGCGCAGCACGCCGTCGACGGAGTGGGTGACGAAGACCGATTGGTCGAACAATTCGCTGATCTTCAGCCCGGCCGGCGCCGACGCCCGAATCGACTTCAAGGCCTGCTTGACCCCGTTGACGACCGCAAGCGTCGAGGCGTTGCCATTCTTGATCACGCTGAGCAGAACCGCGCGGTGACCATCCTCGCGCACGATATTCTGCTGGACCTGCGATCCGTCCCGAACCTGGGCGACATCCTTCAACAGGATCGTCGCGCCGTTCGCGAACTTGACCGGGATCATGTTGAGATCCTTGATCGAGGCCGGCGTCGCGTTGGTTCGCACGGTGTACTGGGTATCGCCGATCTTCGCCGTTCCGGTCGGCAGCGTCAGGTTCTGGGTGTTCACCGCATTGACGATGTCGAGCGGCGTCAATCCGCGCGACGAGAGTTTGTTCGGGTCGATGTCGACCATGATCTGGCGATATTTGCCACCCGCAGGCGTCGGCAGCGTTACCCCCGGAACCGGAGCCAATTGCTGCCGGATCCGATAGATTCCGAAGTCGTACAATTGCTGCTCGTTCAATTTGTCGGACTCGAGGCTGAGCTGCAGTACCGGCACGCTCGACGCATTGAACTGCACGATCACGGGCGGCTGAATGCCCGGCGGCATCAGGGCGCGGATGGCGTTCGTTGCCGATACGATCTGCGAGATCGCGAGATCGAGATTGACGTCCGGCTGGAAGTAGATCTTTTGAACCGACAGGCCATTGAGCGTCTGCGCTTCGATATTCTTGATGCCGCTAACATTGGCGCTGATCGAATACTGGCTGTACGTGGAGACGCGCTGCTCCATCTCCGGCGTCGAGAGGCCGGTATAGCTCCAGATGACGGTGACGACGGGGATGCGGATCTCTGGAAAGATGTCCGTCGGCATCGACCAGACCGAGATGCCGCCCAGAAACAGGATCAGCGCCGCGAGCACATAGAATGTGTGCGGAAACCGGAGCGCAAAGCGGACAATTCCCATGGAGACAACTACTTCGAGCAGGTTGCGGGAAATTTTCAGATGGCGACGATGCTTGACCGTTCAAATGAAATCGAGTTCAGCATCGTGACCTCTCGATCGTTCACGTCGATGCGAACGCCTCGCGCTCGAGATAGTGTCGGGACGGGTGGGTGGCGACAGAGACGACGCCGCGCACCGTTCCTGTCCGCGGGCGGCCGCGGGCTCCAGGGTGGCACGGATCGCGGCACGCCTGACCTTTGCAAAGGCGCGAATCTCGATCTGCCGGACGCGCTCGCTGGAGATCGAAAGCTCGCGGGCGAGCTGATCGAGCGTCGGGGGATGCTCCGCCAGCCGCCTTGCCTCCAGCACGCGCCGCTCGCGCCCCGTGAGGCCATTCAGCGCAATGCGCAGGGCATCGGTCCGATGCTCCATCTGATCCTGATCGGCAAGGACGGTCTCGGCGTCGCTCGCCTCGTCCACAAGCAAGGCCTCCCACTCGGTACCTTGCTCGTCGCCGCCAACCCGCGCATTCAGCGATAGATCGCCGTGCAGGCGGCAATCCATCTCCATCACTTCGCGCGCCGAAACTTCGAGCTTGGTGGCGATCGCCTCGGCGACATCGGGGGTAAGCCGCGCCATCCCGCCCTGGCCGGCCTTTCTCATCTCGCCGCGAAGCCGGAAGAACAGCTTTTTTTGAGCGGCCGTTGTTCCGATCTTGACCAGCGACCAGGAGCGCAGAATGTATTCGTGGATGGCGGCCTTGATCCACCACGTCGCATAGGTGGAAAATCGCGAGGCTCGGTCGGGCTCGAACCGCGACGCGGCAATCACCAGCCCGAGATTGGCCTCGGCCATGAGATCGGCGAACGGAAGGCCGTATCCCCTGTAGCTCCGCGCGACCTTGGCGGCGAGCCGGAGGTGACTTGTGACGAGCGCGTTCGCGGCGTCGCCGTCCCTCGTCTCCTGCCAGCGACGCGCAAGCTGCTGCTCCTGCTCGCGTTCGAGCAGGTCGTAACGGCCGATGACCGAGGAATACGCATTGAACACAGCGGCCGCCGTACGCCTACCCGGCTCAGCCGTCTCGATCCTGCTCAAACCCGCATGTCGCATTGGCATCTTTTGCTCCCACATTCGAACCGGCAAACGGAACGTAAGAAGCCTCCGACTGACGGCGCCAGTAAACTGCACTTAACAAGCCTGAATTCGCTTTCAGAGATCTCGCCGCTCTTTCCGCTTCGCACGTCGCGCACGTGGCATCGGCGGTCACATCGGCGCGAGGCTCGCGTGAAGCGAACGAACCGGCGCCGATGCCGCGGGTTCGCGTGATGTCGCGCCCGTCGTGGCGAGGATCTCCACCCGTCCGCCGGGTGCCGGGCAAATGGTCAGGCAGAAGCCGTGCAGCTTCAGGATCGCAGCGACGAGGCTCAGTCCCAGTCCCACTCCCGGCGTGTTGCGCATCTTGTCGGAGCGATAGAACCGACGCAGCACCGCCTCGCGCTCCGACTCGCCGATGCCGGGGCCGGTATCGCTCACGCGCACGAGCACGGTCCTGTCGTCCGACACCAGCTCGAGCGTCACTCTTCCGCCCGCGGGGGTGAACTTGACGGCATTGTCCACGAGATTGGCAACCGCCTCGAACAGCAGGTCCCGATCACCCCGCACCTGCACTTTGCGGTCGATCTCGACGTCGATTTCGATATCCTTGTCTTCGGCAATGGGTTCGTAGACGTCGCACACCTGACGCAGGATCTCGTCGAGCGCGACGTCGCCGAAGCCGGCCGTACGGCTGCTGCTCTCGATTTCGGCGAGGCGCAGCAGCGCGGTGATGATTGCGAGCGACTGGTCGATTCCGGCCATTGCCTTGTCCACGATGTCCTGAAGGTCCTCCAGCGTGGCCGCATGCGTGCGCCCGCGCTCCAGCGCCAGGCGGGCTCGCGTGAGCGGTGTCCTGAGATCGTGAGCGATATCGTTGCCGACACCGGCCAGCGCGTTGATCGTGGTCTCCATTTCATCGAGCATGCCATTGACGATCCTGGCCAGCCGCGCGAACGGATCGTCCGCGTTGGTCTGTGGGAGGCGCTCGCGGAGATCGCCGGCCACGATGCGCTGGACCCTCTGGTTCACCTCCTCCACGCGCCTCTGGGCGCGGACGCTCAGCCAGGCCCCGGCCAGCAGGCAGAGGCAGAGTGCCGGCAGCAGACCGAGCAGCAGCGCCTGCCCGACGACGTTCGATATCTCGCGCGTCTCGTCAACGTTCCTCCCAATCACCAGGATATGGCCGTTGCCCAGCCGCCTGCCGGCGGCCTTCACAACGGTGTCGCGAACCGCCGACGGCCCGGCGCGTGCGAGCCGCACGCTCCGGACCGGCCCGCCGAGAGCGAGCTGTGATGGCAAGTGCCCGATGTTGCCGGTAAGCGGAGTCCCTACGGCATCGAACAGCCCGGCATATTGCACGCCCCTGGAATCCTGCTTGAGATGATCGGAGATCGCGTCCATGAGACGGCCAGGCGGCAGCTCGGCCATGAAGTTGAGCTGCGTTGCAATCATGCGGTCGGATCGCATGATCAGGTAGTCGTCGATCTTCCAGTAGATGAAGGCGAACAGGGCGGCGACGAACAACGCCAGCGTGGCTGCTATCGCCGCGGCCCACAGGAACGTGTTCGAACGAATGAACTGAATCTGGCGCATCGATCCGCCGAACCTGTTAACGAGTGCGCAGCACGAAGCCGGAGCCGCGAACATTGTGAATGAGCTGCGTCTCGCCGGGGCCGTCGACCTTGTGACGAAGGCGACCCATGTGCACGTCGATGAGATTGGTGGTTGCCGGAACGAATTTGTAGTTCCAGACCTCCTCGAGCAGCATCGCGCGGGTCAGCAGCTGATCGCTCCGGCGCATCATGTATTCGAGCAGGCGGAATTCGCGCGGCAGCAGATCGATCTCGCGCTCGCCCCGCCGCGCGGTCCGCTCGATCAGGTCGAGCTCCAGCGGCCCGGCGCACAACGTGGTCTCGCGGCTGTCGATCGGACGCCGCAGCAACGCCTCCACCCGGGCGACGAGCTCGATCAGCGCGAACGGCTTGGTGAGATAGTCGTCTCCGCCGACGCGCAACCCACGCACCCTGTCGTCGACCGCGCCGAGCGCGCTCAGCACCAGGACGGGCGTCCTGACCTGGTCCTTGCGCAAGGCCTCGATGACGGTCAGCCCGTCCATTCCAGGCAGCATCCGATCGACGATCAGGGCATCGGGAGACGATTCGCGCGCCCGATCGAGACCGCCGATTCCGTCGGGCGCCCATCGCACCTCGAACCCGCGCTCGGTGAGTTCGGCCACGATCGCGTCAGCGGTCTCGGCATCATCCTCGATCAGGAGAATCCGCGTCATTGTACTGGTCCCACGTCCTGCGAGGCCTCGAGACCGGCGGCGAAGCATGGGCTCGGTGATCCGCGACGACATGTTCAATGCCCGCCCGGGCCGAACACGCGAGGCAGGACCGGCATGCGACGCACCGCTGTCTCGCAACAGATGTAATCCTGCGTGGAATGAAGCACCATTAAATTGCATTTCAGGGCGCCCGGGAACACGGCCGCTGCTGGCGCCGGCGCGAAGGCGATCGAATGTGCTGTCGCAGTGATCATCTCTCATCTCCATGCAGCAGGACGTTGCAACAGTTATGTCCTCAGCGAGGCTGCTGTTACCGCCGAAATCGGCGACGTTGCGAGTTTGCACGATCGTGCTTGTCGGCAAGACCGGGATCACGGCCCATTGAACGCCGGTGAGCAATTCGTGCGTTTTGTCGGCGCGCGCTCGTCCGCACCTCCTCCGCAGGCCGGCTTGGACTGCCAGCTGTCATCAAAGGAGAAGCCAAATGACCACTCTCAAGCTCTTGTCGACCGGACTGATCGCAGTCGCCATGCTCGGTGGCCCCGCCATGGCGCGGGAGCGTCATGAAGGCGCCCGCCCATCCGCCATGCAAGCCGATCCGGTTGCATCGTACGGGTCGGACTATCAGGTCGGTCGCGCCTGCGTTCCGGCGCCCCGTGTCGGCGCGTTTGCGACGGCGCCGTGGACCGGCAACAACGTTCCCTGTGAGCCGGGCACCGGCAGCTTCTGATCTCGACGACGTCGCGGCCGGCCGGGCGGGTGCTTCGCTCGGCCGGCCGCCTTTCACGATGGGGTCGAGCCTGACGTTGACCCCGCCCACGCTCGGTCGTCGCGCCGGCGGATCACCTCGCCGATGCGCAGCGCCCCGCTCCTGAAATCGAATTCAGTGGGATTACCGCGCGACCTTCCTACCTTCCCTTCACGACAGGGCTTGCCGACGGCACGAGGCTGAAAGCGACGGCATCGCCCGCCGGGCATCCGGACACGAAAGGAGTCTCTCATGAAACGAGCATTGATGATCATGGCGACAGCGGCGCTCGCCTCCGCGCTGGCGATCGGAACGGCCGAGGCACATGGCGGCGGCGGTGGCGGTGGCCACGGCGGCTTTGGCGGTGGCGGTGGCCACGGCGGCTTTGGCGGTGGCGGATTCGGCGGCGGACATATGGGCTTTGGCGGCGGTGCGCATTTCGGCGGCATGGGACATGGCGGCGGATTCGGCGGCGGAGCCCGATTCGGCGGCGAGCACCTCGGCTCCGGAAATCATGTCGCAACCGGCGGCTTCCGGCAGCACGCGTTTCACCGTTTTGACCGCTTCCGGTCCGGATATGGATTCTACGGCTATCCGGATTGCTATGACTGGTACGAGCTGCATCCGGCCCAACCCTTGCCGCTGAGCTGCAGCTAGGTCCGCGCGCACGACGCTGATCGGTCCGGACCACGCAAGCTCGCGGCCCGGATCGATCGAACTGCGGGCGCGAAGAAGACCACACAGCAGCCTACGGGTGTAGCCACTCCTCGGCGTGCCCAGCGCAGTGGTCGGACGGCAGATGCCGTGCCCATCGCGGTCAAGCCGATCCTGCGACCTTCTTCAGGTGCATCGCTGCGAAATCGAGATACCAATCCAGACAGCCGGGATTGGCCATCGCCTCCCTGTTGATGACCTTCTCCACGGACTGGCCGAGCAGCAGCTTCTTGATCGGCAGCTCCTGCTTCTTGCCGGACAGCGTCCGCGGAATCTCGGCGACGGCGAAAATCTCGTTCGGCAGAAAGCGCCGTGACAGGCTGGACTCGATCGCCTTGTTGATCTTCGCCTGCATCACTGCATCGAGCGCAATGCCGTCGCGCAACACAACGAACAGCGGCATGTAACTGTCGCGGCCGAGATATTCGAGATCCACGACGAGGGAGTCGAGCACCTCGGGCAACGACTCGATTGCGGAATAAAGCTCGCTCGTACCCATGCGCAGGCCGTGCCGGTTGATGGTGGCATCACTGCGGCCATAGATGATACAGGAGCCATCCGGATTGACCTTGAGCCAGTCGCCGTGCCGCCACGCCGGACCGCGCCCGCTGCCGTCGAAATTCTCCGGATAGGTTTCGAAATAGCTCGCGCGATAGCGCGCCTCACCCTCGTCGTTCCAGAAATAGAGCGGCATCGACGGCATCGGCTCAGTACAGACGAGCTCGCCGACCTCGTCGATGACGGCGCGCCCCTGTTCGTTGAAGGCCTCCACGGCCGCGCCCAGCAGCCGGCACTGCATGGCGCCCGGCGTCTGCGGCAGCTCGCGGTTGCCGCCGATGAAGGCGCCGGCGAAATCGGTCCCGCCGGAAATGTTCGCCCACCAGATGTCGGCCTGCGCCTTGCTGCCGTTCGTCTTCGACAACGCAGCGAAGCGCGCGTTGAACCAGGCCTGCGTGTCGGCGCTGAGGGGCGAGCCGGTCGAGCCGAGGCAACGCAGCTGCGAAAGATCGCCGGCGGCAGCAAGGTCGATCTCGGCCTTGGCGCAGTTCGCGAAGAACGCCGCGCCTGCCCCGAAGAAGGTCGACTTCGATTGCGCGACGAAGCGCCACAGCGTGGTCCAGTCCGGCTTGTCCTTCGCGCCGGCCGGGCTGCCGTCGAAGATGCAGCAGGTGGTCCCGCTGAGCAGGCCGCCGACCTGGCTGTTCCACATGATCCAGCCGGTCGAGCTGTACCAGTGATAGCGCTCGCCGAAGGAATTCTGGTGATAGGAACAGCCGATGTCGTTGTGCAGCCCCAGAAGCGCGAGCACCACGATGATGATGCCGCCATGGCCGTGCACGATCGGCTTCGGCAGGCCGGTCGTGCCGCTGGAATAGACGATCCAGAGCGGATGATCGAACGGCAGCCAGATCGGCTCGAAGGCATCGATTGCCGCGCCCGTTCTGGCGAGAATGTCGGAGAGCAGCGCGTCCGGTGCCGCAGCTGCGCCGGCTTCGCCGTGCAGAATGACGTGCTCGACGGTCGGCAGCGACCGCCTGAGCTCGCCGACGACGTCGCGACGGTCATGCCGCCGCCCGGCATAAGTCACGGAATCGCAGGCGATCAGCACCTTCGGTTCGATCTGCTTGAAGCGGTCGATCACCGCGGGCGCCGCCATGTCGGGCGCACAGACGCTCCAGATTGCGCCGATGCTGGCTGTCGCCAGGAACGCAACGATGGTCTCGGGGATGTTCGGCAGATAGGCCGCGACGCGGTCGCCGGGGCGCACGCCCTTGTCCTTCAGATCCAGCGCGAGCGCCGCTGCCTTGCGCCGCAGCTCCGGCCAGCTCGTCTCCGTGAGACTGCCGTCCTCACCGCCGCTGACGATGGCGGGCAGCCCGGCTGCGTCTGCCGCTGCGACATGCCGGAACACCTGCCTGGCGTAATTCACCTGCGCGCCGGGAAACCACACCGCATTCGGCATTTTGCGCTCGGTAATCACGGCGGCACACGGTGTCGGCGATTGCAGATCGTAATAGTCCCAAATGCTGCGCCAGAACCCGTCGAGATCGCGCACCGACCATTGCCGCATCTCGTCGTAGCTCGAGAAGACAAGGCCGCGCGTATCCCCGAGCCATTGACGATACAGGGCCATTTGAGGAACGTAGGGAGCCGCCATCATCAAATTCCGAAGGTCTATGGATTGCGAGAGCTACAGCCGAACTCGGGACGTGTGCGCTGTTGCACCCGTTGAACGGTCCGTCTCACAATAAGTTCAAACCTCGAGCCACTCCTGGCGAACCGCCGCGTTCGCCCTCAGTTCGTCCGGCGTGCCTTCAAAAACCACGCGACCGTGTCCCATGATGTAGACGCGCTTCGAGATGCGCATCGCAATCGATAGCTTCTGCTCGACGAGCAGGATCGCGACCCCGGCTTGCGCGATGCGGACGATGAGATCTCCCACCTGTTGCACGATCAGCGGCGCGAGACCCTCAGTCGGCTCGTCGATCATGATGAGATCAGGATCGCCCATCAACGTGCGGCATGTCGTCAACATCTGCTTCTCGCCGCCGGAGAGGACCCCAGCAGGCGCGTCGGCGCGCGCGGCGAGGTTGGGAAACATGTCGAGCATGTCCTGCAGCCGCCATTTGCCCGGTCGTCGCGTGTCCTTGATGCCGAGCAGAAGATTCTGTCGCACCGTCAAGCTCGGAAAGATATCGCGATGCTCGGGAACGTAGCCGAGCCCGAGGCGCGCGATCTTGTAGCTCGGCAGGCCCGCAATGTCCTTGCCCTTGAAGCGGATCGTGCCCTGCGGAACGACCTCGCCCATGATCGCCTTGACCGTGGTCGAACGCCCGACACCGTTGCGGCCGAGCAGGCTCACCACTTCGCCGGCGGCGACGTCGAGATCAACGCCCTGGAGAATGTGGCTCTTGCCGTAATAGGCGTGGAGGTTCCTGACTTCGAGCATCAGTGTGCCTCCTCGCCAAGATAGGCTTCCCTGACCTTCGGATCACGCCTGATCTCCTCGGGAGTGCCCGAGGCGATGATATGACCGTAAACCAGCACCGAAATGCGGTCGGCAAGGCCAAACACGACGCTCATGTCGTGTTCGACGATGACCAGCGTTCGCCCTTCGGTCAGGCGCCGGATCAACGACACCGCACGCTCCGTCTCGGCGTGGCTCATTCCAGCGGTCGGCTCATCGAGCATGACGACGGTAGCGCCCCCTGCGATCGTGATGCCGATCTCCAGCTCGCGCTGCTCGGCATATGTCAACAGGCCGGCCGGGACGTCGCGGCGGTGCGTGAGGTGAATATCTTCGAGAATCCGCGCCGTCCGCTCGCGCACCTCGGGCAGGCTGTCCACGTTCTTCCAGAACGCGTAGCGATGCCCGGTGGCCCACAGCACCGCGCAGCGGACGTTTTCCCAGACCGTCATGCGGGCGAACACGTTGGTGACCTGGAACGAGCGCGACAGCCCCCGCCGGTTGATCTCGAACGGCTGCAGGCCGGAGATCACGTCGCCATTGAGCCGGACCTCGCCCGAAGTCGGCTTGATATGCCCACTGATCAGATTGAACGTCGTCGACTTCCCCGCGCCGTTCGGACCGATGATGGCGTGCCGTTCGCCCTGCGCGATGCTGAGGTTCAGGTCGCGAATGATGCCAACGTTGCCGAAGCGCTTCTCGACGGCGCGGACTTCGATGGCTGCAGTCATGCCAGATACCCCCGATCACGCGCGACCGTGGCCGCCCGATCCCATGCTTCGCCAACCCGCCGCCACGTCAATCGCGCGATGACGAAGCCACCGGCCACGAGAACCGCTGCGGCAATCCAGGTGGTTGGCGACTTGGGATTGAAGGCGATGCCGAACAGGTTGATCGCATTGGCCTCCCCGCCGGAATGACGCGCGATCGTCTCGATCACCAGAATGACGCCGCAACCGAGCGCCACGGTCGGCACGATCGCGACGAGATAGGACGGAATCACCGTCCATAACGTTCCGGCGCGAAGGAGCGGCCGGTGCATCATGACGAGTCCGGCGATGCCGCCGGGCGCGAACATCACGATGCCGATGAAGATGATGCCGAAATAGAGCTGCCAGACGCTGGTGACGCTGGTCAGCCCAAGCTGCAGATAGGTCACCAGGATCGCGCCGAGAATGGGGCCGAAGAAATAGGCGGTACCGCCGATGAAGGTTGCGAACAGCACCAGGCCGGATTGGATCGCGCCGAGATAGGCCGAGTTCGCGATCTCGAAGCTGATCGCGGCAAGCCCCCCGGCGATGCCGGCGAAGAATCCTGCAAAGCAATAGGCGAGATAACGGACCACGTGAGGATCGTAGCCGATGAACTGGACGCGTTCGGGATTGTCACGGACGGCATTGCTGATCCGCCCCAGCGGGGTTCGGGTCAGTGCGTACATCGCGATCGCCGAGACCACCAGCCAGAACGCGATCAGATAATAGACCTGGATCTGCGGCCCGAAGGTCCAGCCGAACATGCGCGGCAGCGCTGTGCGGTCCGTCGTGATGCCGGCTTCGCCGCCGAAGACCGACCGGAGGATCAGAGACGAAGACGCCACCAGCTCGCCGATGCCCAGCGAGATCATGGCGAATACGGTTCCGGCACGCTTGGTCATGAGCCAGCCGACGAGGATGGCGAACCCGAGGCCGCCGAGGCCGCCGAACAATGGGATGAACGGAAGCGGGATCGGCCAGCCGTGGGAGACGATCGCGTTCATCACATGGCAGGCCGTGAAGCCGCCGAGACCGTAGTGCACGGCATGGCCGAACGACAACAATCCGGTCTGTCCAAGCAGGATGTTGTAAGAGAGCGCGAACACGATCGCGATCCCGATCAGGCTGAAGGACGTGAGGGAGCCGCCGGACGAGAACACCAGCGGCAGCACGATGAGGACGACCACGCCGGCCAGCCAGACGCCGTAGAAGCGCAGGTTCTCGCCGGCCGCGTTCGCTGCGGGTCCCGATACCGATGTCGTTGCCGTCGTCATGATTCGCGCGTCCCCATCAGGCCCATGGGGCGAACGATCAGGATGATGACCAGCAGAAGATAAGGAATGATCGGCGCGACCTGTGCGATTGTGACGTTCCAGATGTCGGAAAGAGCGGAAGGTCCCCCCGCCGAGTCGAGCGGACCGAAGACGCTGGCCAGCGAGCCATTCAACGCCACTGCAAAAGTCTGCACCAGGCCAATGACGAGCGAGGCGACGAAGGCACCCGGCAGGGAGCCGAGGCCGCCGAACACGATGACCACGAACAGGATCGGCCCGAGCGCGGCCGCCATGTCGGACTGTGTCACCAGCGCCGGTCCCGCGATGACACCGGCAAGGCCTGCGAGCGCGCTGCCCACACCAAACACCACCATGAACACGCGCCCCACATTGTGGCCGAGGTGCCCGACCATGTGAGGATGCGTCAGCGCCGCCTGCACGATCAGGCCGACCCTGGTACGCCGCAGCACCAGCAAGAGCGCGACGAAGATGACCACCGATACTGCGAGCATGAAGATCTTGTAGGCGGGATAATTGGTGGAGAAGATCGTGAAGGCTGGGAAGTCAAGCAGCGCCGGCACGCGATAGTCGACCGGGCTCCTGCCCCAGATCATTGCGACGATCTCTTCGATCGCGAATGCGAGGCCAAAGGTCAGCAGCAATTCCGCGACATGGCCATGCTTGTGCGTGTTGCGCAGTCCGTAGCGCTCGACCGCCATCCCGATCGCGCCGACCAGAAGCGGGGCGAGCACGAAAGCCGGCCAGAACCCGATCCATTTCGTCAATTGAAAGCCGAAGAAGGCACCGAGCATGTAGAAGCTGGCATGGGCGAAGTTCAGCACGCCCATCATGCTGAAGATGACCGTCAGCCCGCTCGACAGCAGAAACAGCAGCATGCCGAACAGCACACCGTTCAGGGTCGAAATGACAATGAGTTCTAGCACAGCGTACTCGTGAACTATCCGAGGCAGGGCCCCGGTTTCCATCCAGGAAGCATTTCGGCCGCCACCTGCCCGCGACGAGAGTGCCGCGCGCAGGTGGCGTATGGCCCTTACGGTCGCGTCATCTTGCAGGTGGTGGTGACCATGGCCTGCGGGGTATCGACCTTGCTGACCAGATGCCAGCCCCAGCCGGTGTTCTCCTCGTCGAACGGCTCGTTCGCGGCAAGCTTGCCGAAGGAGGAGATGTATATTGGCTGGAAGAACTGATGGTCGTCCTTGCGCATGATGCCGGTACCGCCATCCAGGACCTCGAACTTCAGGTCCTCGAGCGCCGCCGCCACCTTCACGGGCTCAACCGAGTTGGCCTTTTCGGCCGCGGCCTTGAACATGCGCATCTCGTTGACCGCACGCGGATACCAAAGCGACATGTTGACCTTGGCACGGAAGGCCTTCTCGTAATCCATCGCGGGCTGGTGGCCCGAATTGGCAAAACCCTCCGTCAGCTGGAATACCTGATGGTCGAGACCCGTCTGCTTGATCGCGGTCGGCCCACCGGCGCCACCGGCATAGTAAGTGTACCAATTGACCTTCAGACCAGCATCAGCGGCGGCCTTGAGCAGCAGCGCGATGTCCTGACCCCAGTTGCCCGTGATGACGCTGTCGGCACCGGAAGCCTTGATCTTGGCGATGTAGGGCGAGAAGTCCGTGACCTTCAGCAGCGGATGCAGTTCGTCGCCGACAATCTGGACATCAGGCCGCTTCGCCGTCAACATCTTGCGCGCATCGCTGCGTACCGACTGACCAAACGAATAGTCCTGGTTGATCAGGTACACCTTCTTGATCGAAGCGACGTCCTTGATGTAGTTCGTCAGCGCCTCCATCTTGATGTCGGAGCTGGCATCCCAGCGGAAATGCCAGTAGCTGCACTTCTCGTTGGTCATGGCCGGATCGACGGCAGCATAGTTGAAGTAGAGCACTTCCTTGCCGGGATTGCGCGTGTTGTACTTCGTGACGAAATCCTCGAGCGCCAGGCCGACGGACGAGCCATTGCCCTGTGTGATGTAGCGAACCCCGGCGTCGATCGCCTTCTGGGCCTGCACCAGGGCCTCCTGCGGATTGGTCTTGTTGTCGAAGGGCACGATCTCGACTTTGCGGCCCAGGATGCCGCCCTTGGCGTTGAGCTCGTCAGCCAGGTACTGGAATGTCTTCAGACCCCCCTCACCCACGCTGGCGCCGCCACCGGAGAGTGGATCGATGTAGCCGATCTTGACGGTATCCTCCGCCCATGCCGCATGGCCGAGCATCGGGGCGATCACGGCGGCGGCCAAAATCAGTCTACGCATAATGTTTCCTCACTGATTGTCGACTTTGGTCGATGCATGCATGCGTGGATCGCATGCACGGTTTGGACGGACACTGAGCAGAATAAACTCGAGCTGACAAGCTCGCTCCGACATAGCTGCAGCCGCAGGTACGACAAAATGTAAAAGCACGGGGTAGCCCCATGACCAAATGTTCCCGGTCGTTGCGCGCCCGACCTGCCCCGCAGCCGGCAGACCGAGCCGTCTTGTCCAAGGCTGGACACGGTTGATCCAACAGCTCAATAGAGGGTGACTGGCCGGTCCAAATCGACAAGAGTGTCGTCCAGGGCCGCAACGGAGAGTTTCATGGCTGAGAACGCGCGTTCGACGATTCGGTCGCTCGACCCCCGTGGCAAATGGTCCGAGCTGTCGCAGGCAGAACGCAATGCCGCCTATGACAACAACGCGGCGGTCAAGAACAGCGCGGCCCTGATCGCCGAGCGCAACAACGCCTCCAGCCGGCTGCGGGGCACGCTGAAGTCCCACCTCGACCTGCCCTATGGCGAGCGGGCCAACAACAAGATCGACCTCTACCCCGCCGCCAAGCCGGATGCGCCCTGCCTGGTGTTTCTGCACGGCGGCTATTGGCAGCGCAATTCGCGCGAATTGTTCGCCATGCTGGTCGAAGGCGTCGCTGCACATGGCTGGTCGGTTGCCATCCCCGGCTATTCACTGGCGCCCGAGGTGTCGCTGACCGATATCGTCGGCGAGATCCCGCGCGCACTCGACTGGCTTGCCGCACATGGCGCGGCCCATGGCGTCGCCGGGCCGGTCGTGCTGTCGGGCTGGTCCGCCGGTGCCCATCTCGTCGCAATGGCGCTCGATCATCCGCGTGTCCACGCGGGGCTGGCGATATCGGGCGTCTATGATCTCGCGCCGATCCGCGATACCGGGCTGAACAACGCGCTGAAG
This sequence comes from Bradyrhizobium sp. GW821-FHT13H06, assembly GCF_058803975.1. Lineage (NCBI taxonomy): Bacteria > Pseudomonadati > Pseudomonadota > Alphaproteobacteria > Hyphomicrobiales > Nitrobacteraceae > Bradyrhizobium > Bradyrhizobium sp. GW821-FHT13H06. The sequence goes on from NZ_JBXAPN010000004.1 coordinate 411,091, forward strand.
CTGATGGATGAGGAAATCGCCACGCTGTCGCCGCTTCGCCTGCCGGTGACGCAGAAGCGGCTCGACATTGCCTATGGCAGCAGCGAGCTGCCGGCTCTCGTGAACGATTCAATCGATTTCCACGAGAAGCGCGCGGCGGCGCAGGCGCCGGGCAAGCTCATCTCGGTCGAAGGCGCCGACCATTTCACCATTCTCGAGGCGCTGCGCCGGCCGGACGGCATGCTGGTCGACGCCGCTCGGCGGTTGCTGGACTAAAAAGTGCAAAAACAACCCCATGCACAGTAGAGATGCTGTTGTTTTCAAATGCAAATTCTTGAAGACAGAACGACGCCGCCACCGCTTTGACTTGTCGGGCAAAACAGGGGCATGATGCCATCATCGCCCCGGCTGCCGCTCCTGCATCTCGATCCAGACTTGCCCGCCCGTGATCCGCACCGGATAGAGCCGCAGTGGCCGGCTCGGCCATCCCGCGGTGATTGCACCGTTGCTCAAATCGAATGATGCCGCATGGCGGGGGCAACGCAGCCGCCCCGCCGCCACCTGCCCTTGAGCCAAATCGGCCTGTTCGTGCGGGCACGCCCGTTCGCAGGCGACAACGTTGCCTTCGTTCCAGATCACGATCAGGTCGCGCGCGGCGACGCGGACGATCGCTTCCGCCTTCAGCCGGTCGAGATCGCAGACCGGAGTCCAGCCGGCCCCATCACCCACCGAGATAGGCCTTGCGCACATGCTCGTTCGCGATCAGCTCGGAGCCGGCTCCGGACAGCACGATACGGCCGTTCTCGAGCAGATAGGCATGGTCGCACATCTCGAGCGCGGCGAAGGCGTTCTGCTCGACCAGCAGCACCGTGGTGCCGGCATCGCGGATACCGCGGATGATGGCAAAGGTGCGCTCGACGATGTTGGGCGCGAGCCCGAGCGATGGCTCGTCGAACATGATCAGCCGCGGTCGCGACATCAGCGCGCGCCCGATCGCAAGCATCTGCTGCTCGCCACCGGACAGTGTCCCCGCCGCCTGCCGGCGCCGCTCGGCGAGCCGCGGGAATTCCGCATAGATGCGGTCGCGGTCGGCCGCAATCTCGCCCGAACCACGACGGAGGTAAGCCCCCATGTCGAGATTCTCCTCAACGCTCATGTGCGGAAACACGCGCCGCCCTTCCGGACAATGCGCGATTCCGCTCGCCAGCACGCGCGGGGGCCTCGCCCCGGTGATGTCGATGCCCTCGAACCGCATCTGGCCCGAGCGTGGCGGCACGAGGCCGGAGATCGCGCGCAGCGTCGTGCTCTTGCCGGCGCCGTTGGCACCGATCAGCGCGACCAGCTGGCCGGCCTTCACGTCCAGCGAGATGCCGCGCAGCGCGGTGACGCCGCCATAGCCACAAACCATCTCGCGGATCTCAAGCACGTCCCGCTCCATGTCCGAGATAGGCTTCGATGACCGCAGGGTCGTTGCGGATGACGTCGGGCGTCCCTTCCGCGATGATGCGGCCATAGTTGAGCACGACGATGCGGTCGGAGACCGTCATCACCATGGGCATGTCGTGCTCGACCAGGAGGATGGTGATGCCGCGGTCGCGGATGCTGCGGATCAATTCGACGAAGCGATGGGTCTCCGAGGCGTTCATGCCGGAGACCGGCTCGTCGAGCAGCAGCATCGACGGCTCCGCGGCAAGCGCCAGCGCGACACCGACGAGACGCTGCTCGCCGTAGGACAGAGAGCCCGCGGCATCATGCGCGCGCCGCTCCAGCCCGACCCATTCAAGCAGCTCGCTGGCCCGCTGCCGCAGCTTGCGCTCCGAGGCGCGGGCGCCCGGCAGGCCAAGGATGGCGTCGAGCAGCCGCACCCGGCCCTGTCGATGCAGGCCGATCAGCAGATTGTCGTAGACGGTGTCGTTGGGGAAAACGCTGGTGCGCTGGAAGGTGCGGATCAAGCCGAGATCGGCAATCTCGTGCGGTTTCAAACCGGCGAGCGCAGTGTCGCGATAGGTCACGCGGCCGGCGCTCGGCGTCAGGAAGCCGGTCATGACGTTGAAGGCGGTGGTCTTGCCGGCACCGTTCGGTCCGATCAGGCTGACGATCTCGCCCTCGCCCACGGTGAAACTCATGTCGGATATCGCAACCAGCCCCCCGAAGCGGACAGCGACCTGGTCGATGGTCATGGCAATACTGCGCGCCGTCATCACGCCGGCTCCTTGGCAGCGGTCTCGGCCAGAGCGACGGGCGACAGCGCCGTCCTTCCGTTCCGTCGCCGCCTAAATCGCTGCGCGAGCGACGGCACGATGCCACGCGGAAGCATAAACAGGATGGCGATCAACACGCCTCCATAGGCGATCCACTGCGCTTCCGGCGCCATGACCGGCCGCAGCGCGACCGGAAGCAGCCCGAAGATCAGGCCGCCGACGACGGGCCCAGCCAGCGAGCCCTTGCCGCCGCTGATCACCATGATCACCATGGTGACGGTGTTGATGAAGGCGAACACTTCGGGGTCGATGATCCTGATATAATGGGCATAGAGGCTGCCGGCCGCGCCTGCGATGGCAGCCGAGATCACGGCTGCGATCGTCAAGGTCCTGGTCACGTCGATGCCGACGGAGACGGCCAGCGTCTCGTTTTCCATCAGACCACGCATGGAGCGGCCGAAATGGGAATGAACGAGGCGCGCGATCAGGAGATAGGCGATGAGCGCGACGACCAGCACGAGATAGTAGTTCTGCAGCTTGGTGCGCAGCGTCAATTCGCCGACGCCCGGCAAGGGCAACGCGATGGAGGGGATGTTGGTCAACGCCAGCGGGCCCTGTGTCAGTTCGACCCAGTTCAGCGCGACCAACCGGACCACCTCGGCAAAGGAGATCGTCACGATGACGAAATAAGCGCCGCGGACCCGGAACGACAACAGGCCGACGAAATAGCCGCACAATCCTGCAATCAGGATCGCCAGTACGAAGCCTATGATCGGCGGCCAGGGCGTGTGAACCAGCCGAAAGCCTCCGGGCAGGCCGACGTCGAAGCCGAGCGAGGTCAGCGCGCTGACATAAGCGCCGATGCCGAAGAAGGCGATGTGGCCGAGGCTGAGCTGGCCGGTGAAGCCGAGCAGCAGATTAAGGCTCATCGCGCCGATGACGAAGATGCCGGTCGTGATCAGGGCGTTGAGAAGATAGGGATCGCGCAGCCAGAGCGGCACCGAGGCGAGAGCTGCGACGGCAAGAATGGTGACGATCGCTTTCATCCGACCCGCTCCGCACGCGCGAACAGGCCGGTCGGCCGGAAGATCAGCACGGCGATGATGATGACAAAGCCCATGGCGTCGCGGTAGCCCGACGAGACGTAGCCGGCGCCGAGTTCCTCGGCGAGCGCCAGGATGAAGCCGCCGATCACGGCGCCCGTGATGTTGCCGAGGCCGCCGAGGATGACGATGGCGAAGGCCTTCACCGCGGCGAGATCTCCCATTTGCGGGAAGATCACGTAGACCGGCCCGAGCAGCGCGCCCGCGGCGGCGGCCAGGCTGGAGCCGATCGCGAAGGTCGAGGTGTAGATCATGTCGACATTGACGCCCATCAGCGAGGCCGTGTCGTGGTCCTGGAACGTCGCCCGCATGGCGCGGCCGAGGCTGGTCTTGTTGATCAGGAGATACGTCACGAGGATCAAGAGGGCCGCGGCGGCGAGAACGAACAGCCGCAACCAGGAGACCGACACCGGACCGAGCACCAGCGGCGCCTCCGGAAACGGCGTTGCCACTGACTTGGCGACGCCGCCCCAGATCCACAGCGTGCCGGACTGCATTGCAATCCAGGCGCCGATCATGACCAGCATCGTAGTATCGATGTCGGAGCCGCGCAGCGGTCGCAGCAATGTCAGCTCGATGGCCGCCCCGAGCAGCCATCCGGCCAGCACGGCCACCGGCAGCGCGAGAAAGAAGTTCAGCCCGAGCTGCTGCACCACGATGAACATGATGTAGGCCCCGAACGTGTAGAGCACGCCATGCGTGAAGTTGACCACGTTCATGATGCCGAAGATCAAGGTGAGCCCGATGCCCAGCAGCGCATAGGTGCCGCCGAGCACGAGCATGTTGATCAGATGCTGGAGAAATTCGCTCAAGACCGTTCCCGAGTGACTCGTGGTAAGTTGGGGCTATCGCATATGACAGTGGGAGAGTGACGGACGAGCTCGGCCTGCATGGTTCGAGACGCCCGCTTTGGCGGGCTCCTCACCATGAGGGTCTGACATCTCGCCGCAAAACGCGACCTCATCCTGAGGGCCCGCCGCAGGCGGGCGTCTCGAAGGATGGGCCGCAGGCAAGCTGCCCGCCACGTTTTTCTTCATATGCGATAGCCTGTGTAGTGAGGCGAGAATAGCGATGCGCCGCCCTCGCCTGTGACCGGCCCTGAAGCTGACGGCTCTTGATTGGGTCGATCTCGCAGCGGTCTCCGTCACCTCTCCCGCCTGCGGGAGAGGTCGGCGCGGAGCGCCGGGTGAGGGTTCTATCCTCTTGGGGAATCCCACCGCGGAGACACCCTCTCCCCAACCCTCTCCCGCAAGCGGGAGAGGGAGCGCACCTGCATCGCGGCTCGCAATCGGACCTGGCTTAATCATGCGCTAGAGCGTCTTCATCTCGATCTTGCCGTCGGCGATCTCGATCAGATAGACGTTCGGCTGGCTCTGTCCGCTCTCCTTGCCCTCGGGGCCGGACTTGCGGAACACGATGTCGCCGTTGAGCCCCTTCACCTTGATGTCCCAGAATGCCGCCTTGATCGCCGCGGGTTCGGCCTTGCCGGCCTTCTCGATCGCCGCCGCCACGGTGCGGATGCCGTCATAACCGCGGAAGCTCTCGGTGCAACCGGCGAAGTCGAAGCCACGCTTCTTCCATTCCGCGATGAAATAGTTGGTGGCTTCCGGGTTCGGCGTCTTGTCCGGGAACCAGGGCAGGAACGTGGTCAGGTGCATGGTGCCGTTGGCGGCAGCTCCGGCCTGGGCAATGATCTGGTCCGGGTTCTGCGAGCCACCGGTGGTGATGATGCGCTTCTTCAGGCCCAGCGCCGCGGCCTGCTTGAAGATCAGGGTGAGCTGATCCACGGCGGTGGTGACGATGACCGTCTCGGAATCCGAGTTCTTGATCTTGGAGAGCTGCGCGCTCATGTCCTGCGCGCCCTGGTCCATGGTCTCGACCAGTCCGATGCTGATGCCCTTCTCCTTCATCATCTTGCTGAAATCCTCGGCGGTGCCGCGACCCCAGTCGTTGTTGATGACGAGGAAGTCGACCTTCTTCAGCGCGAGCTTGTCAACGATACCCTTGAACGCCGCAGCCTCGATCGCCGAGGGCGGCGAGATGCGGAAGATGAAGGGATTGCCCGTCGTCGTGATCTTGCCGGAGGACGAGGTCTCCACCACCATCGGCGTCTCATACTCCATCAGCTTCGGCATCACCGCGAGCGTCAGGCTCGAGCCCCAGGCGCCCATCAGCACCGGCACCTTGTCGCTGGTGATCAGCTTCTCGGCGACGGCAGCAGCTTCCGTCGGGTTGCTCTTGTTGTCCTCGATCACGAGTTCGATCTTCTTGCCGAGGATGCCGCCCTTGGCGTTGATCTCGTCCGCGGCGATCTTGGCGCCGTTGACAACGTAAGTGCCTGACGCCGCAAACGCGCCGGTGAGCGGTTCGTTGACGCCGATCTTGATGGTCTGCGCCCCGGCGGCGCCGCCGATCAAGGTCGTCGCCAGCGCGATCGTCCGAACCAATCCCAGTGCTCGTGTCATGTTGTCTCTCCAAATCCAACGCTGTTGATGTCTTAAGTCTGTCCAGGCTTCGTCACTTCCGGTGTGCGGGCACACCGTCACCCCGCCTCGCTCCGGCGGCCAAAGATGCGGGCGATCCGCGCGCGCAAGACGTCCGACGCAATCGACCAGAAGCTCAGTTCCGCCGGCGTTCCCGATCCGGACGACACGCCAGACATCCGGCGATCGAGATTGGCGGCGAAGTCCGCAACCAGGCGTTTGGCGAGATCCCGCACCAGGCCGGGCCGGCCGATCTGGGCCAGCATTCCCGTGAGCGTGTAGCCGATCGACAGCTCGACCGCGGTCGCCGCACCGCCTTCGAGCGGAAGCAGGCGATAACGGATCTCGCCTTGCGTCGCCGAATGGCTGCGGCGGTCGGTGCCGATGCCGACGATGCGTCCGGAGAGCGTCGCGGGATCGCGCTCGACGCGCGCGGCACCCTCGAAGGCCGCGGCGATCGGCCCGAGCTTCACCCGGATCGACCCCTCCACACGCTCCGGTGTCGGCGGCGATGTCAGCGATACGCCAGGAAGGCAGGCGGCAATGCCCGCGATATCGTCGAACATCGCGAACACCTTTGCCGGCGCGTGCGGCAGCGTGAAGCGCTGGTCGAGAACGGTCGCCGGGATGAAATCGGGAATGGTGCCGCGCGCGACGCTCTCGGACGCCGGAGCCAGCACCGAGCGCGCAGGCTGCGGGTCGTATCGGCCGGCTTCAGCTCGCCCCGAGCCGGCCGGACCGAGGATGGTCCTGCCGCCATCGGCCAGCGGCGCGACATTGCGCGCGCGTCTCGCCTCGATCACGGACTGCACCGCGCGCACGATGCCGACATAGCCGGTGCAGCGGCAGAGATTGCCGCTGAGACCGACGCGAATGCGCCGCTCGTCGGCGTCGGGCAGACGCAGCACGAGGTCGCGCGCGGAGACCAGCATCCCCGGCGTGCAATAGCCGCATTGCAGTGCATGCTCGCGGGTGAAGGCGGCGCGCAGCTCGGTCGTAACCTCGTCCTCGTCGAGGCCCTCGATCGTGGTGACGTCGGCGCCCTCGCAGGCCGCCGCATAGGTGATGCAGGAGCGCGCCGGCACGCCGTCGAGCAGCACGGTGCAGGCGCCGCAGACGCCGTGCTCGCAGCCGAGATGGGTGCCGGTCAGGTCGAGCTTGTCGCGAACGAAATCGGCAAGGCTGGTGCGCGGCTCGGCCGACAGCTCCACAGCGCGGCGATTGACGTGAAGCGCGATCGTGCTCATGCCGCGGCCTCCTGGACGGCGCGCCTCAGCACGCTGACATGGATATGGCGTTGCGCGGCATCGTCGATGCCGGCCTTGGCCAGAAGGGCGTCGGCAACGCGGACATCGAAGCGCTGCTTGTAATCGGCCGTGATGCGGCCGCCGAACAGCTCGGCGTCGGTGATGACGATGGGGGTCGTGTCGATCGCGCCGATCACGATGCGCGCCGAAGCCGCGGCGGGATCGATCAGGACCGCGCCGATGGCATGGGCGAACTCGCCGGTCTTGCGGCAGCTCTTGGCATAGCCCCAATGCGCCGAGGCCGATCGCGCCGGCACATGGACCGCCTCGACGATCTCGCCCGTGTGCAGCGCAGATTCCAGCGCGCCCACCACGAACGTCTCGACCGGCATCGCGCGTGCACCGGCAAGGCTGCGCAACGTCACCCGTGCGCCCAAGGCGGCAAGTGCCGAAATCCAGTCCGCGGCGGGATCGGCATGGCTGAGCGAGCCGCCGATCGTGCCGCGGTTGCGCACGGCGCGATAGGCGATGTTGGCCGCCACCCCGCGCATCGCGCCGCGGGTCACGTCGACCGCGCGCCCGTCTTCGATATCGGCATGGGTGACCAGGGCGCCGAGCACGAGCTCGCCGCCGGAAATCTCGGCGCGCTTGAGTTCGGCAAGGCCGGAAATATCCACGATCAGCTCCGGCTGCACCAGCCGCAGATTGAGCATCGGCCCGAGCGACTGGCCGCCGGCGATGATCTTCGCCGAGCCACTGCCGGCGGCCAGCATCGAGAGTGCTGCCGTGAGATCGCGTGGGCGTTCATAGGCGAAGGGAGCGGGCTTCATGCCGCACTCCTTTCGGCCGCGCGCGCGGCCAGCACGGCCGCGACGATCCGGTGCGGGGTGATCGGCGACTGCATCAGCTCGACGCCCAGAGGGCGCAGCGCGTCGTTGACGGCGTTGGCGATCGCGGCCGGCGGCGCGATCGCACCGCCCTCGCCGATGCCCTTGACGCCGAACTGCGTATAAGGAGATGGCGTCTCCATGTGGTCGAGGCGCGCGGCGGGAACCTCGGTCGGCCCGGGCAGCAGATAGTCGGCAAGCGTCGTCGCCAGCGGCTGGCCGGAGGCATCGAACGGCATCTCCTCGTAGAGCGCGGTGCCGATGCCTTGCGCGAGGCCGCCATAGATCTGGCCGTCGACGACGAGCGGATTGACCAGCACGCCGCCGTCCTCGACGATCACGTAATCGAGGATCTCGACCTCGCCGAGATCAGGATCGACTGCGACCACCGCCGCATGCGCGGCGTAGCTGAAGGTACCGCTGTCGCGCACCGGCTTGTAGCCTTGCGTCACCTCAAGCCCGCCGGGATCGACGTCGGCCGGCAGATCCTGCGGGCGGCGGTACCAGGTGTGGGCGATCGCCTTCAGGCTGACGCTGCCATTGACGCCGCGCACTTCGCCATTCTGCAACACCACCGAAGCCGGATCATGCTGAAGCAGCTTGGCGCCGATGCGCCGGGCGCGTTCGCCGAGTTCGCGGCAGGCAGTGGCCACCGCGCCGCCCGCCATCACCATCGAGCGCGAGCCCCAGGTGCCGGTCGAATAGGGCGTCATCGCGGTGTCGCCGAGGATGATCCGGATCTTCGCGACATCCACCCCGAGGATCTCATGCGCGACCTGGGCGAGCGTGGTCTCCATCCCCTGGCCGTGCGAATGCACGCCGACGCGCAATTCGAGGCCGCCGTCCGGCGTCAGCCGCGCCGAAGCCTGCTCGTGGCCCGGCACCATCGGGATGCCCCAGCCGGAATAGACGGATGTGCCGTGCGCGGCCTGCTCGCAATAGATGGAGACGCCGACGCCGATCCGGCGGCCGTCGGCCTCGCCCTTGCGCTGGCGGCCGCGAATGGCATCGATATCGATCTGTGCCAGCGCGCGACGCATCGCCTCCGGATAGTCGCCGCTGTCGAAATGCTTCCTGGTGATGTTGTCGAACGGCATCTGCTCCGGCCGCACCAGATTGCGCAGCCGGACCACGCCGGGCTCGAGCCCGGCCTCCGCCGCCACGAGATCGAGCATCAATTCCAGCGCGAAGCAGACGCCGGTGCGCGCCACGCCGCGATAGGGCAGGATCGGACATTTGTTGGTGGCGACCGAGAAGGTGCGGCAGCGATAGGCCGGCATCTTGTAAGGACCCGGCAGGATGCTCGCGACCTGCGCGGCTTCGAGGCAGGCCGAGAACGGATAGGACGAGTAGGCGCCGGAATCCACCGTCGCCTCGCAATCGATGCCGCGCAAGCTGCCGTCGCCGTCGGCATAGACCGTGATCCTGTAATGGTGCTCGCGGCAATTGGAGCTGGCGACGAGATGCTCGCGGCGATCCTCGATCCAGCGCACCGGATGGCCGCGCTGCATCGTCAGCCAGGACAGGCAGACCTCTTCGGGCAGCAAAATGCCCTTGTGACCGAAACCGCCGCCGACGTCGGGCGAGATGACGCGGATCTGGCCCTCCTCCATGCCGAGACATTCGGCAAGACCGCTGCGCGTGATGTGCGGCATCTGCGCCGCGGAATGCAGCGTCAGCTGGTCGAGCCTCGGATCGAAGGTCGCGACCACGCCGCGGCCTTCGAGTGGCGACATGCACTGCCGCGCCGTCGAGATCTCGCGCGTCACCTTGATCGGCGCATCCAGCGCAGCCGAGATGTCGACCTCGTAGTTGGTCTCCAGGAAGACATTGTCGCCCCAATGCTCGTGCACCAGCGCCGAACCGGGCTCGCGCGCCCTCAGCATGTCGTAGACCGCGGGCAGCTCTTCGAGATCCAACGTCACGGAGGCCGCGATGTCCTCCGCTTCGGCGCGTGTCGGCGCAAGGCACATCGCGACGAGTTCGCCGACCTGCCGGACCTTGCCGGTGGCGAGCACCGGCTGCTCGGAAATCTTGAAGCCGGGAAGGCCCGAGACCGCGCGGATGGGCTTGATGCCGTCGAGATCGGCCGCCGTGAACACGTTGCCGCGATGGCGTTCCGGCACATGAATCCCGCGGATACGTGCATGCGCCAGCGGGCTGCGCACGAAGGCGACGTCCTGAAGGCCGGCGAGCCTGATGTCGGCGACATACTGGCCGCGGCCGCGCATCAGGCGGTCGTCCTCCTTCCGAGGCAGCCGCGCGCCCACGCCCTGCCCGGACTTGCCCGAAGGAAATTCTCGCTCGTTGCGCACGCCGGCCTTCTCCTTCACCGCCCGCCCTTATGCCGCGACAGCCTGCGGCAGGATCGGCGCAACCGCGTCGAAGCGCGTGCCGGCGCGCAGGCAGAAGGCCGGCTGCAGCAGGCGCTCGGCGATCACCTCGTTCTTCTCATTGTCCTTGAGGACGAAGCGGCCGTTCTGTTCGGTTAGCACGGAGACGTCAGCATCCATGCCGACCCTGAGCGCGCCGATCTCCCCGCTGCGGCCGAGCATCCTGGCGGGATTGGAGGTGACCATCGGCACCACCTGCTCCAGCGACAGGCCGAGCGCCATCATCGAGCTCATCGCCTGGACCAGGCTGAACTTGGCCTGGCCCGCGAAGGGATGGTTCTCGTCGTCCTCATGCTGGTCGGGCGTCCCGGCCGGCGCGGGCACATGGGTGTTGTAGCCATGGATATCGGCGCCGAGCGTGGTCGGAACGATGCCGGCGGCGATCGCCTTCTTTGCCAGCCGGTAGGAGAAATGGCTGCCGTGACCGACATCGACCTTCAGGCCGCGGTCGAGCGCAGCCCGGATCACCGGATGCACCTCGCCCTCGCGATTGACGAAACCGCCGGGATGGCGCGTGAAGGGATGGGCGAGAATGTCGCCCTCGCGCAGGAGCGGAATCACGCGCGTCAGGATCGTGTCGGCATCCTCGCCATTGGCGCCGCTCTCGGGCAGGCCCCAGAGCTGGCCGAAATGCACATAGACCGGCAGATCGGCGCGCTTGCCGATCTCCGCCGCCATCTCGATGACGCGGATGCCCCAGCGCGCGAAGCCGCCGATCTCGGCGTGAGCCTTGATGCCACGCACGATGTCGAGATTGGCGGTCGCCGCCTTGACGGTCGCGTCGACGTCGACGCCGTCGGGGCTATAGAGCTGCGGATAGAAATGCCCCTCGAGTCCGCCGACGAGATAGGCGGACAGGAACGCGTAGACGCGCGAGGCCGCGGGCTCCGCGATGAAGTGACGGAAGCCGGGCAGCGTCATGCAGGACGGGCCGCCCTGGTCGACCAGCGTCGTCACACCCGACTGCACGCCGACCATGTCCGGATTCATGCCGAAGCGTCCGGAGACATATTGATAGACATGGGCGTGCGTGTCGATCAGCCCGGGCAGCACCAGCTTGCCGCCGACGTCGACGACCTCCCTGGCGCTGGTCGGCAGAATGTCGGACGCGACCGCGGCAATCTTGCCGTTGCGGATCGCGACATCCTTGATGCCATCGACGCCGGAGGCTGGACAGATCACGCGACCGCCTCGCAGTAGAAGGTCGAAGCTGGCAGTGACGGACATGGCGCTCTCCTCTTCTTGCGAGGGCGACGGCTTCGTCCCCTCGAATTACGAAGCATGCTTCGTATCTTGACATTACGAAGCATGCTTCGCATTTTGACAAAAGCAAGCATCGTGCCATGATCCCGATGTGGCAGGCGCACTCGAATCGAGCTAAGCGCGGCAGGGTTTCGGCTTGGGAGAGTGTGCATTGCGGCAGGCGAAGACACGTCGCGGCGGGACGAGGCACCGCCCCTGGCCCTTGTCGGAACGGCCCGGATATCTGATCCGCCGGCTGCATCAGATTCACGTCGCGCTGTTTCAGGAAGCCTGCGGCGAATTCGAGGTCACGCCGCTGCAATACAGCCTGCTCTCGGCGCTGGCGGTGCGTGAAACCGCCGATCAGACCACTTTGGCGGCCGATATCGCCCTCGATCGCACCACGACGACCGGGGCCCTGAAGCGGCTTGCCGCCCGAAACCTGGTCGAGCGCGCGGTGAACAAGGACGATCGCCGGGCCCGGCTGTGCCGGCTGACACCGGCCGGAGCCGCGCTGCTGGTCAAGATCGAGGGCGCGGCGCGACGGGCGCATCGTGCGACGCTCGGCGATTTGAACCAGCGGGAACAGGCGCTTTTCATCGAGATGATGCAGCGCATCGTGGCCGGCCATCCCAATCGCGACAGCGCTGCTGCCGTATTCGACTAGGAGCCAGTGCTGCGCTTTTGAGTTGGGCTGCTCAATTTATCATCGTACCGCTGCCCGGCCGAGCAACATCGCCCGCCTCTCGCCGGCGCGGCAGACACGCCGAAGCGTAGTCACGCGCAAGATCGGCCAGCGCTTGAAAACGCAGTCGCATCCGGCGCGACGCGCATGGCTTCCGGCATCGCCGCCCGCCGGCTCGGCCGCTCCGCAATTCCATGGCACGATTTATGCTGCGGTGATGCGAAGCGTGCTTCGTATTGGGGGATACCATGACGGATTCCGAACTTCGCGCTGATATTCACAGCATCGAGCCAATTCCCGACGCGGACCGGGACTCCACCGGGCCGCAGCAGATGTGGATCTGGGCCGGCGCCAACATCGCGCCGGTCAACTGGGCGCTCGGCGCGCTCGGCATCATCCTCAAGCTCGGGCTGATGGAGACGATCGCGGTCATCGTGCTCGGCAACATCGTCGGCTGCGCGATCTTCGCGACCTTCACGGTGATGGGGCACAAGACCGGCGTGAACCAGATGGTGCTGAGCCGGTCCGCGTTCGGCGTACGCGGCGCCTATGTGCCGAGCATCCTGATGTTCCTGATGACGTTGGGCTGGATCGGCGTCAACACCTACTTCCCGGTGAAGGTCTCGATGGGCATCCTCGGCCAGTTCGGCGTGCCCGACACCTGGCCGGTCGAGCTCGTCGTCATCACGCTGGTGATGGCGGTGCAGGTGCTGATCGGGATCTACGGCTTCTACGCGATCCGCACCTTCGAGAAATACACGGTGCCGCCGACCATCGCCATCATGGTGCTGATGAGCGTGCTGGCCTGGACGCGGCCCGGCGTCGTCAACTGGAACCTGACCACCTCGCTGCCGCCCGGCGCGCATCTTGCGATGCTGACGATGCTGACGACCGCGATCGGTGTCGGCTGGGGGATCTCCTGGGTGACCTGGGCCTCCGACTATTCGCGCTTCGTGCCGCGCTCCACGCCATCGAAGGCCGTGTTCTGGTACAGCTATGTCGGCATGTTCGTGCCGACAGTCTGGCTCGGCATTCTCGGCGCGACCATCGCCTCGACGACGCTCGACACGGACCCCGCCAAGATGGTCAGCGCGGTGTTCGGCGGTCCCGTCAGCATTCTCGTGCTCTTGATGGTGTTGCACGGCCCGATCGCAACCAACATCCTCAACGTCTATTCGGCGGCGCTGGCGGCGCTGAGCGCGGGGCTGAAACTCTCGCGCTTCTGGCTCACCGTCATCGTCGGCGTCGCCGGCTATCTGGTTACCCTCTACTTCATCTTCGCTCCGTCGTTCGCGAAGGCGTTCGACCATTGGATGATCAGCCTGCTGTTGTGGATGAGCCCCTGGGCCGGCGTGGTGCTCGCCGACTTCTTCATCAAGCGCAAGGGCAGGATCGAGGTGGCCGAGCTCTATCGCTCGCCGGAGAGCAGCGCCTATGGCGACATCAACTGGGCCGGCATGATCGCCTTCTTTGCCGGCCTCGTTGCCGGCTGGCTGGTGCAGGACGGCCTGGTCAGCGCGCTGCAGGGGCCGATCTCGATCAATCTGCTCGGCGGTGCCGATCTGAGCTGGCTGTTCGGAATTGGCGTCGCAGGCCTCGTCTATCTTGCGCTCGGCAAGTTCGCGACCTCGCCGTCATCGGTCGTCGCGAGCAGTGCTGGCCGGTAGCAGGAGGACACGGACCGCGTCCAGCGATCAGTCCTTCTGGCGAAGTCTCACGATCATGTCGCCGGGCACGAGTGCTTCGGCGGCATGGGGGTGCAGTCGCCACAGGCTTTCGCCCTCGACCAGCGGCGGCATGGGAAGCGCGTGGCCGGCGAAGTTGACGACAATCCGCAGAACGTCGCCCCTCTCCGTCTGCCAGCGCACATCCGCGCCGCCCATGTGGGGATCCGCGCCCAGTAATTGCCGCTGCGCGGAAACAAACCCCCGTTTGATGAGCGGCACGATCTTCTCACGCCGTATCGTCAACAACCGCGCTGTCAGCGCTCGAAACCTCGCGCCGGCAGGAGATTGGTCGATGCTCGTCCAGTCCAGCTTGGAGGCCAGGAAGGTTCCTTCGTCGCACGGGTCCGGAATTCTTGCGCGCGTTTCGGGGGCTGCGAAAGCCTTGAAGTGCGAAAACTCCCTGCGGCGGCCGTCCCGCGTCAGCTCGGCCGCTTCGCCCGTCCAGTCCGCAAAGAACAGGAAGGGCGTGTCGGCGGCGGCTTCCTCACCCATGAACAGCATCGGAATATGCGGGCTCAGCAGAACCAGCGCCAGGGCGAGCTCCAGCTTTTCCGGGCCGACCAATCGGGAAAGCCGCTCCCCGAAGGCGCGGTTGCCGACCTGGTCGTGGTTCTGGGCGAAGAAGATGGTCGCTTCGGGCGGCAGATGAGCACTCGGCTCGCCGCGCGGCTCCTGGTGCAGAGGAAAGACTTCGCCCTGATAGGCAAAGCCCTCGGTCAGGGATCGCGCGAGATGTTCGAGCGGCTTGTCTGCGAACGCCCGGTAATAGCCTTCGTCCTCGCCCGTGAGCAGGACGTGGAGCGCGTTGTGAAAATCGTCGCCCCACTGCGCATCGTAGTACCTCGCCCGTCCCTGCGAACGCGCGAGCAGGTGCGCCTGATTGGCCTCGTTCTCCAGCATCAGATGGGCGTGCCGGCCCACCAGCTGACTGCGCACGGTCTCGGCGAGCTCGATCAGGAAATGCCGTTCGGAATCGTCCTTCAGCGCGTGGACCGCGTCGAACCGCAGTCCGTCGAACCCATAGTCGCGCAGCCACATGAGGGCATTCTCGATCAGGAACCCGCGCACGAACGCGCCGTCTGGCCCTTCGAGATTGACGGCAGGCCCCCAGCCGGTGGTGTGGCGCGGGTTGAAAAAGCTTTCCGCATAGGAGTGCAGATAGTTCAGCTGCGGCCCGAAATGATTATAGACGACGTCGAGATAGACCATGATGTCGAGAGCATGCGCGGCCTGCAGCAGCCGCTTGAGATCCTCTGGCCGGCCATAGCGGGCATTCGGCGCGTTCAGGAGCACGCCGTCATAGCCCCAATTGTGCCGGCCAGGGACGTCGTTGAGCGGCATCAGCTCGATGGCGGTGATACCGAGATCGCGCAGATAAGGCAGCCTCTTCTCGACGCCGGCATAGGTGCCCTCCTCGCTGAAGGTGCCGACATGCAGCTCGTAGATCACGGCTTCCGCCCAGGGACGGCCCGGATAGAGAACCGGGTCCCTCAGCGCGGCCGTATCGATCACCTCGCTGGGCGCACCGACATCGTCCGGCTGGAAGAACGAGGCGGGATCGGGGACGACGAGGTCTTCGTTGATCCTGAACTGATAGCGCGTGCCGGCGCGCGCGGTTGGGCTCAGCAGCTGATACCAGCCGTCGTCATCCCGCGGCATCCTGCGGGACGGCTGGCCGACTTCGAGCAGTTCGACCGATCGGGCCGTGGGCGCCCATAGGTTGAACGAGACCCCGTGATCGACGATCTGAGGACCATGGCGCCGACTTTGCTCGGCCGTTCCCAATCTGTGCCTCAAACCCGTCCCCTTTCACCCGCATGCCCCGCGCCTCGGCGTGCTTTGTGATCGCTTGCATCGTCCGGACCACAAAGCGGAGCCGCGTGCGTTCGTTCCTCCACGCGTCGACGCCGGACATTTGCAGCACATGGGGGAACGGAATCAGCGGCGCGACGGTTACCCTCGTACACAGGAGCTGTCGCCATGCGCCGCCCGAAACCGCAAGCCATCCGCAACAAACTGGACCTGACCGACCGCACCCAGGTGCGCCTCCTCAGGAAGCGCCTCGGACTGTCGGACGCGGAGCTGACCGCGATCGTCGGGCGGATGGGCAACTCGATTCCGGCCATCAGCAAGGAAGCAGCTCAGCAAAGAGCCAACGCGCTGTTCAAGCCGGCGGACGTGGCGCCTGCCGCCGTGATCGCTTCGGCGACCGCCAGCGAGCAGACGACGGCCGAGGTCGCAGCGACCGCGCCGTCATCCTGACGGACTATTCGGGGGGAAGGATGGACCAAACAGTACATTCAGACGACGCCCTGACGCGGGCGGCCTTAAGCCTGCGCCGCACCCGGATCACCGAGGGCAGGCCGTTTCCGCTCGGCGCCACCTGGGATGGGCTCGGCGTCAACTTCGCGCTCTTTTCGGCCCACGCCACCAAGGTTGAGCTCTGCCTGTTCGACGACACCGGTGAAACCGAGCTCGAGCGCATCGAGCTTCCCGAATATACCGACGAAGTCTGGCACGGCTATCTGCCCTCCGCCCGCCCCGGCACCGTCTACGGCTACCGCGTCCATGGCCCTTACGAACCCGACGCCGGCCACCGCTTCAATCCCAACAAGCTCGTGCTCGATCCCTACGCCAGGCAGCTGGTCGGCCAGCTCCGCTGGGGACCGGAGCTGTTCGGCTACCGGCTCGACCATGCCGACAAGGATCTCTCCTACGACGAACGCGACAGCGCGCCGTTGATGCAGAAGTGCCGCGTGATCGATCCCGCCTTCACCTGGGGCGCATCGCGAAAGCCGGAAGTGCCTTGGGAGCGGACGATCGTCTACGAGATGCACGTCAAGGGATTTACCCAGCTGCATCCGCTGGTGCCGGAAGCCGACCGCGGCACGTTCTCGGGCCTGGCACATTCCGAAGTCCCGGCCTATCTACGCTCGCTCGGCATCACCAGCGCCGAGTTGCTGCCGATCCATGCCTTCGTCGACGACAGCTATCTGGTCGAGAAAGGCCTGCGCAACTACTGGGGCTACAATTCCATCGCCTTCTTCGCGCCTGATCCGCGTTACCTCAAGACGCCGTCCGCGAACGAGTTCAAGGCCATGGTCAACCAGTTTCACGCCCATGGCATCGAGATCATTCTCGACGTCGTCTACAATCACACCGCGGAAGGCAACGAGCTCGGCCCGACCCTGTCGTTCAAGGGCATCGACAATGCCAGCTACTACCGCCTGCTGCCGGACAAGAAGCGCTACTACATCAACGACACCGGCACGGGGAACACCGTCAACCTTTCGCATCAGCGCGTGCTGCAACTCGTCGCCGATTCCCTGCGCTACTGGGCGACCGAGATGCGGGTCGACGGCTTCCGTTTCGACCTCGCCACCATTCTGGCGCGCGAACCGTATGGCTTCGATGAGGGCGGCGGCTTCCTCGACGCCTGCCGCCAGGATCCCGTGCTCTCCAGCGTCAAGCTGATCGCAGAGCCCTGGGACATCGGGCCCGGAGGCTACCAGGTCGGTCAGTTTCCGCCCGGGTGGGCCGAGTGGAACGACAAGTTCAGGGACACGGTGCGCGCCTTCTGGAAGGGCGACCCGGGCACGCTGGCCGACTTTGCCAAGCGCGTATCAGGATCCGGCGACCTCTTCAACAAGCGCGGGCGGCGGCCCTGGGCCAGTGTCAACTTCGTCACGGCCCATGACGGCTTCAACCTGAACGATCTCGTCTCCTACAACGACAAGCACAACGAGGCGAATGGCGAGGACAATCGCGACGGTCACAGCAACAACCATTCCTGGAACTGCGGCGCCGAGGGGCCGACCGACGACCCTGAGATCACCGCGCTGCGCGAGCGCCAGAAGCGGAATCTGCTGGCGACGATGCTGCTCTCCCACGGCACGCCGATGCTGCTCGCCGGCGACGAGTTCGGCCACACCCAGAACGGCAACAACAACGCCTACGCCCAGGACAACGAAACCACCTGGCTCGACTGGATGGGTATCACCGCAAACGGCCGCAGCCTTCGCGAATTCGCCCGCAAGCTGATTGCGACCCGCAAGGCGTTTCCGATCCTCTACCGCAGCCGCTTCCTGGTCGGCTCACACAACGAGGAACTCGACGTCAAGGACGTGACCTGGCTGTCGCCATCCGGCGAGGAGATGACGACCGAGCAATGGCAGGATGGCAATGCCAAATGCTTCGGGATGCTGCTCGACGGCCGCGCGCAGGAGACCGGGATCAAGCGTCGGGGCTCGGATGCGACCATGCTGCTGGTCTACAACGCGCATCATGATGTCGTGAACTTTACCCTGCCCGAAGTCACCGACGGACGCAGCTGGCTGGGCCTGATCGACACCAATCGGCCTGAGGCGCCCACGACCGAGTTCGAGTTCGGGCACGCCTACGCGGTGACCGGGCGATCCCTGCTGATGTTGGGCCTTGCCAACGATAACATCGCGACGCGCCGCCTGCGGCAGGGTCTCGGCGCCCTGCTGGACATCGCCGACACACCTCTGCCGGGCTAAAGCGCGCTGCGATCGGGATGAATCGTCATCGCGCTTCAGGTTGTTGTTCAAGCATGATCTTTTCGGAAAATCGCTGCGCACTTTCCCGCATCATGCTTTAGACTGTCGTCCGCAGCGCGCCATTGGACTGCGGGATGCCGGGGATCATGATGGTGAGGTCTCCGAGGCGGAGCACTGATCAGGCATCTTCCTTCCGGTTGGGGCGTCGCTGCAACCATCCTGCGCGCCGGGCTTTGGAACGCCCGGTCACGAGCCGCGTTCAGTGTCGAAATTGGAGGTTTTGATGAGACCTTTGTTGATAGCTGCCGCCGCGCTGTCGATCCTGACGAGCTTCGGGTTTTCGAGCGCCGCCGTGGCACAAGATCGCTACTGCCTCCAGGGCCGGATCTGGGGCTATCCAGGCAACTGCCAGTTCGCCAGTTACGCTCAGTGCATGGCAACCGCATCGGGAACGAACGCCTATTGCGGCATCAATCCCCACTACGCCTATGCGCGCCGTTATAGAGGATACCGGTGACTTCCAAGCTGGCTAAAACGTCCCCGCCACAGTGACCCTGAACGTCAGCGGCTCCACCGGGTGCAGCACGTAATCCATCACGCCGTTCTGGCAGACTGCCGTTGGCGCTGTGCCTGATGCGCAGAGATTGTAGAGCGAGTCGGTCTTGAGCAGGGAACCATAGGCATAGGTGATCTGGTTCGCCTTCGTGTTGAAAAGATTGAGCACGTCGAGCTGGATGCGCCAGCCATTGTCGATGCGATAGCCGAGGCGGCCGTTGAAGATGCTGGTCGCAGATGAGCGGAACGCGTTGTCCTCCGTCAGCGGGCTCGAGGCCAGATAGCGCCAACGCACGGTTCCGAACCAGCCGGTCTTCTCGCCCAGCGTGACGCCGGCTGACGCCACCATCGCCGGTGCGTTCGGAATGTAGTTGCCTGGGGCATTGCCGATCTGCGCCTCGGGATAGCCGGCAAGCGAGGCATAGACCTCCGCCTGCTCGCTGTCATAGCCGCGAAACCGCGCATGCGTCATTGCAAGATCGGCGTCGATGTCGATCCAGGACCGTGGCCGGTAGTGGTTGGTCCACTCGAAGCCGTAGCGGCGGCTGGCGCGGGTTGCCGAGGTATCGCCGGCATCGCCGGAGAACAGGATCTCGGAATCCTGATCCAGGATGAAGAGGCTGAGCGAGGTGTCGAGGCCCGCAACGATCCTGCTGCGGACGCCGACCTCCGCGCCTCTGGTGCGCACCAGCAGCGGCGACGGCGTGAGCCTTGTCGCGGGATCGGCCGGATCTTCCGTCGTGGTCGCGCCGCGGGCGTCATTCGAATGCATGCCGTAGCCGGCACCGAGGAAAAATTCGGTCTGGTTGAACGGACCAAGCACCATCCTGAATTTCGGGCTGCCGAGCGCGGCATCGGCGCGGCCGGAATTGGCGGTGTTGAACAGCGAGGTGACATCAGCGGCATAATAGTCGCCGCGCCAGCCCACCGTCGTCCTGAGCCAATCGGTCCAGCGCACCGTGTTTTCGGCATAGACCCCGACGCTGCCCTCGCCGACCTTGTCGCTGCGGACATTGGAGAGAAAGCTGCGCTGGAAAGTGTCGGTGAGCGCGAGGTCGATCGCATCATAACGCGATTGCAGGCCGACTGTGGTCTGCGTCGGCAGGCCCGCGAATGAAACGTTCAGCGTACGCGAGACGTTAGCGCCGGCCATCAGGCGGTCGTCGTGCTGGTGGAACTGGTCGCCGAGCACGGGATCGTCGAGGAAGTAAGTAAAGTTGTTGAAGAGATCGAGCTGGCTCTTCACCACATAGGCATTGGCCTTCCACGACCCGAGATCGTCGCTCTGCGCGATGCGGCCCGACAGCGCAAAACGGTTGGTGTTGCCGCCGTCGGTCGGATCCTCCGAGCCGAAGCGGTCGAGCAGGCCGCCCGTGATCGCGCGCTGCGGCACCTGGTCGGTCGAATTCCATCTGTTGACGTAGGCCATGCCGGTGACGGACAGGCCGTCGGTCGCGGTGCCCTGGCTGTAGCGCACGAGGCCGTTGAGCTTTCGCACATTGTCCGGATTGTCCCACGGGCCGTTGTAGGTCCCAACTTCGCCGGCCACCAGCAGCGAACCGTCACCGACTTCTGCGGAGTCCATGCCGAGCAGGCGGCGGTAACCGAAACTGCCGACCGTCACCTGCGCGAGTCTCCTGGTGCGGTCGATCAGGCCGATATGAACGCTTCCGACCGAGGCGAAGTCGCCTTCGTCGGCGAAGTAAGGCCCCTTGCGCACGTCCATGACGGCGACGGTTTCCGGGATCAGCCAGTTGAGATCGGCATAGCCCTGGCCGTGCGCGTGGGTGCGCATGTTGACGGGGACGCCGTCGACCGTGATCGCAAGATCCGTGCCGTGGTCGAGATTATAGCCGCGCAGAAAATACTGGTTGGCTTTGCCCTCCCCGGAATGCTGCGTCACGATCAGACCCGGGACGGCTTCGAGCACCTCACCCGGCCGCGAGACCGGGCGCGCGTTGATCTCATCGCCGGTGACGGTGATCTCGCTGGCCATGCCGGCCTCGCCCTTTGCACCCGAGCCGGCACTGCGTGCATCCGACTCCTGCGTCGGCGTTGGATACAGAAAGATGCGGTGACTGGCGGCAGCCGGTCTGCCGGTGCGGCGCGATGGGGCTGGCCTCTTGCGCCCCGGCGTCTCGCTGCCACTGACCTGGACCGGCGGCAGTTCGCGTGAGGCGCTATTGCTCTGCGCAAAGGCGCGGCCGTCATCCACGAGCAGCGCCAGGGCCGAGAGTGCCGTCAGCGCGCCGCCACGACGGCCGGACTTAGGCCGTCTCAATCGCATCGGCGCATTCCAAAACCTTCGTCCCGGCAGTCCCGGGCTCGACCGCCCGCAAATTCCGCCTCGCCGCCCGCTCCATCAGCCCCGCCTTTACAGTATGACGTTTATCAAACTTTCTCATACTGACAAGAGCAAGAGCCGGACCACTTTCGACCTCACGGCCGAACGCCGACAAAACGGAAGCCAAATGGCTGCTCTAATGGAGGAATTCCGCGCCGGCCCTTGACGACGCCGGGGCGGGACGGAGCGCTTCCATTGGCAAGCTGATATCCACTCTGACGAGCAAGTTGACGGCTGGCAGGGGCTCACGGACATGCCCGCCGCACCATCCGATCTGAGGATGGATTGCATGTTGATGCCGCAAGTGCCGGCCGCCTCCAGAGCAGCTCGGTTTCAACGGTGGTGGAACCGATCGCTGTGAAGTGGCTCACATGCGGTCGGACAATCTGGATGTATTGGTCGTGCCGGGTGGAGATGGCAGACGGAGATGCGCATGAAACCCCTCATGCTTTCGCTCATTGCAGCCATGCTTCTCGCCGGTGCGGCCAGCAACATGTTCAGGTCGCATGCCGTTCTACATTTCGGTCAGCACGGCATGGCGTCCATTCAAGACATGCAGACCGGCCAGGCAAACAAGCTTCCCGAGCAGGAGCTGCAGGACCGCTCCGTCTTGTTTGCGAAAGAGCCGGCTCAGTAGGCTGGAGCGCCCACGTCGGACTCCGCTTATTCGGCCGCGGCCGTTGCGGGTTGCGGTTGTCCGTCGTTCGGTCCGGTTCGCGCCTTCTGCTCGTCGAGCCAGAGGCTATGGTGCTCGCGAGCCCAGTTGACGTCGACTTCGCCCGAGCCCATGGCCTCGAACGCGCCTTCCATTCCGATGGTGCCGATATAGATGTGCCCGATCATGGCCGCGACGAACAGGACCGCCACGATGGCGTGGACGATCTGGGCCACCTGCATGCCTTCGATCCCCGTGCCGTAGAACGGAAACATCAGCGCATAGCCTGACGCTGCAACGAGACCGCCGCCGAGCACGACGATCCAGTAGATCATCTTCTGGCCGCCGTTGAACCGATAGGCCGGCGGATGATCATGCCCGATCAGGCCGCCACCCCGCCTGGCCCATTCGATATCCACCTTGCCGGGAATATTGCCGCCGATCCACATCAGGAAGATCAACACGACCCCCAGCGTGAACGGAAAACTCAGATAATTGTGGGCGTATTTGGCCCATTGCGACCATTCGGAGAAGGCCTCGAAACCGATCAGCGGCAAAAGCAGCTGCCGGCCAAAGGTGACGTTAAGGCCGGAGATCGCCAGGATGATAAAGCAGGTTGCCGTCATCCAGTGTACGAAACGTTCGAAACCATTGAAGCGCACGATGGTGCGGCCCGAGCGGCCGCTCTCCAGCCGAACCATGCCGCGGGTGAGATAGAAGATCATTATCAGGGCGATCATGCCGATGATGGCAACGCCGCCGATCCAGGGCAGCGTCACCATGCGGAATTCCCGCCATTCCCGCCCCTGCGGCTGCTCGAGAACGCGGGAGCGCTGGTCGGGAATGCTGACGCGGCCCTGGATCCGGTTGAGCTCCTGCAGGAGCTGCTGCTCCTTGACCGCGCTCGCGGTCGGATTGACCTGCTGAGCGCTCGCGGGCACCGCCGTCACCAAAAGAAACAGCGCCCAGGCGCCAAACGCCAGACGAATGAACCTTGCAAACGACGCCATCACGTCCTCCCCGGTCTTGCGCGCCCGTCGACTGCCCACGTCAGGACTCGATCGTCTCGCGATACGCGGTCTTCCAGCCCCATGCACCCGAGCCATAGCCGCGCTTCGTGACGCGTTCCTTGTAGATCTGGGCGATGATCTCGCCGTCACCCGCAAGCAAGGATTTGGTCGAGCACATCTCGGCACACAGCGGCAGCTTGCCTTCGGCCAGCCGGTTCGCGCCGTACTTTTCGTATTCCTCCTTGCTGCCGTCGGCTTCAGGGCCGCCGGCGCAATAGGTGCATTTGTCCATCTTGCCGCGCGAGCCGAAGTTCCCGACCTTCGGATATTGCGGTGCGCCGAACGGGCAGGCGTAGAAGCAATAGCCGCAGCCGATGCAGAGATCCTTGGAGTGCAGCACCACGGCATCGGCCGTGGTGTAGAAGCAGTTCACCGGGCAAACGGCCGCGCAGGGCGCGTCCGTGCAATGCATGCAGGCCATCGAGATCGAGCGCTCGCCCGGCTTGCCGTCGTTGATGGTGACGACGCGGCGCCGGTTGATGCCCCAGGGCACCTCGTGCTCGTTCTTGCAGGCGGTGACGCAAGCGTTGCACTCGATGCAGCGATCGGCGTCGCAGAGAAATTTCATCCGAGCCATGTGCGTGCTCCTCTCAGGCTGCGACGATCTGACAAAGCGTGACCTTCGGCTCCTGCATGCCCGTCGCAGGATCGTAGCCGTAGCTCGTGATCGTGTTGGCGCTTTCGCCCAGCACGATCGGATCGGTGCCGGCGGGATAGTTCTTGCGCAGGTCGGCACCGCCGAGCCAGCCGCCGAAATGGAACGGCATCCAGGCGACGCCCTTGCCGACGCGTTCGGTCACCAGCGCCTTCATCCTGGCCCGTGAATTGTTCTCGGCACCGCTCACCCAGACCCAGCCGCCGTCCTTGATGCCGCGATCGGCGGCATCGGCCGGGCTGATCTCGATGAACATGTCCTGCTGCAATTCGGCGAGCCATGGATTGGTGCGGGTTTCCTCGCCGCCGCCTTCGTATTCGACGAGGCGTCCCGAGGAAAGGATCAGCGGAAACTGCTTTGCGATCCCCTTTTCCACCGCCGCCTTCTGCACCGAGAAGCCGATGTTGGGCAGGCGGAACTGCTTGGCGTCGGGCAGGGTCGGATATTTCTCGACGAGATCGACGCGCGGCGTGTAGATCGGTTCACGGTGCACCGGTATCGGGTCCGGCAGGCCGAACGCATTCATGCGCGCCTTGCCGTTGCCGAAGGGCACGCAACCGTGCTTCAGCGCGACGCGCTGGATGCCGCCGGAAAGGTCGACCGCCCAGGACACCGCATCCGGATTGGCCGGGTTGACCCTCTGGATCGTCGCCATCTCGGCCTCGGTGAGATCCTGGTCCCAGCCGAGTTTCTTCAGGCTTGCCAGCGTGAATTCGGGATAGCCGTCCTCGATCTCCGATCCCCTGGAGAAGGATTTGTCGGCGAGCAGGCTCACCTTCCGCGTCGTGCCGTCCGGCAGCTTCTCCTCGCGTTCGATGCCGAAGCGTGGGCGGAACGCGCCGCCGCCGTCCATCACGTGCAGATTGTTGTTGTAGAGCAGCGGCGAGCCGGGATGCTTCACCTCGGGCGAGCCCCAGCACGGCCAGGGCAGGCCGTAATAATCGCCGCCGACCTCCGGATCGTCCTTGGGCGCACGCAGCGTCACCAGGTCGAACTTGTGCTGGTTCTTCATGTGCGCCTTGATGCGCTCCGGCGACTGGCCGCAGTAGCCGGTCGACCAGCTTCCGCGGTTGATCTCGCGCAGCACGTCCTCGGCGACCGGAAGGTCGTTCTCGACCTTGATGTTCTTGAACATCTTGTCGGCGAAGCCGAACTTCTTGGCGAGCAAATAGATGATCTCGAGGTCATCCTTGGATTCGAAGATCGGCTTGACGATCTGCTCGCCCCATTGCATCGAGCGATTGGAGGCGACGCGCGATCCCGTGCATTCGAACTGCGTGGCCACGGGCAGGATGTAGACGCCATCCTTGCGTCCCGCCTCGACCGCCAGGGACGCCCAGGTGGTCGGGTGCGGGTCGGCGATCACCAACAGCTCCAGCGCCTTCAGGCCCTTCATCGATTCGGGAATGCGCGTGATGCTGTTGCTGGCGTGGCCTTGCACGAATACGGCCTTGACGTTGTCCTTCTGTGCGACATCGGCCTTCGGCAACAGCGCAGCATCGAACCACCGCGTCAGCGGGATGCCTGGCGTCTCCATCAGCTTCTTCTCGTCGAAGCGGGAGACGAGATAGTCGTAGTCGACCTCCCAGACCCGGGACCAGTGCTTCCAGGCGCCTTCCGCAAGGCCGTAGTAGAACGGCAACGTCACGATATCGAGGCCGACGTCGGTCGCGCCCTGCACGTTGTCATGGCCGCGCAGGATGTTGGCGCCGGCGCCGGCCTTGCCGACGTTGCCGGTCATCAGCAACGCGATGCAGCTCGCGCGCACATTGGCCGTGCCGACCGTGTGCTGGGTCTGGCCCATGCACCAGATGATGGTCGCGGGCTTGACCGTCGCGAGCATCTTGGCGACGCGCTCGAGCTGCGCGGCGGGCACACCGGTGACGCGCTCGACCTCCTGCGGGTTCCACTTCTCGACCTCCTTGCGCAGGTCGTCGAAACCGTAGACGCGCTGGGCGATGAACTCCTTGTCCTCCCAGCCGTTCTTCAGGATGTGCCACATCATGCCGTAGAGCACGGGAATATCGGTGCCGGGACGGATCCGGACATATTCGGTGGCATGCGCCGCGGTACGGGTCAGGCGCGGATCGAAGACGATGAAGTTCGCCTTGTTGAGCTCCTTGGATTCCAGCAGGTGCTGCATGCTGACCGGATGCGCTTCCGCGGCGTTGCTGCCGATGAACAGCATCGTCTTGGAGTTGCGCATGTCGTTGATGCTGTTCGTCATCGCGCCATAGCCCCAGGTGTTGGCGACGCCGGTGACGGTGGTGGAGTGGCAGATCCGCGCCTGGTGATCGGTGTTGTTGGTGCCCCAGAACGCGCCGAGCTTGCGGAACAGGTAGGCTCCCTCGTTGGTCATCTTGGCCGAGCCGAGCCAGTAGACGGAATCGCTGCCCGACTTCTCGCGAACCTGGAGCAGCTTGTCGCCGATCTCGTTCACCGCCGTGTCCCACGACACACGCGTCCACTGCCCGTTCACCAGCTTCATCGGATAGCGCAGGCGGCGATCGCTGTGCACGAGCTCGCGCACCGAAGCGCCCTTGGCGCAATGCGAGCCGCGGTTGATCGGCGAATCCCAGCTCGGCTCCTGCCCGATCCAGACTCCATTGAGCACTTCCGCCGTCACCGTGCAGCCGACGGCACAATGCGTGCAGATGCTCTTCTTGACGGTGGCGCCGGCCGCGAGCGGGCCGGCAGCGGCTGCTTCCGCCTTGCGCACGTTGCCGACCGGCATGGCGCCCAGCGCTGCGAGAGCGCCCCCCGCCAGTCCCGACTTGCGCAGGAAGGAGCGGCGATCAAGTCCCCCGCCCTGGCCGGCAAGGGATTCGGCGACGGAACCGCGGCGATCGGAACGCTGATGTGTTCGCTTGATAAGCACGGCAGCCTCCCTCTCAGGCCGGATAACGATTGACGCGGTAGAACGTCTTCACGTGTTCGGATTCCTTGTAGCGCGCCTTGCGCTTCTCATCGTTGTTCTCGCTGTCCGCCTGCGCGGACCCGACCAACGGCGTCGCAAGCGTCGCGCCGACACCGGCCGTGCCCAAGCCGACCCTGCGAAGGAAATCGCGGCGTCCGACCTTTGCTTTCGTCTCGTCACTCATCGCATCTCTCCCGGACCAAGGCGCCTCGGTCAGTTGGCGAATGTGAATGCTTCCGTCTCGATTTCGATGAAGGTGCGGCCGAGCGCGCCGACCGCTCGATAGAAACGGGCGTCCCCGGCGCTCTCGATGTCGGCGAACAGCCGCCCCATCCAGGGCGACACATGTTTTTCGAAGAAGGCGCGCTGCGCCTCGGGCGAGGCATCAAAGCGGCCGCCGGCAAGCCCCGACATGATCTCGCACAGGATGGCGGCGTGATCCTCGGGTTCGGAATTGGTGGCGGCCCGCGCGATACCGAGCGTCGCCAGGTCGCCGCGCAGGCGCGACAGGGGCCGTTCGTTGAGAAAGCCGGTGAGATAATAGGAGGCATAGGGCAGCAATTCGCCGCGGCCGAGTCCGACGAACAGGTCGAAATACTCCCGCTCGACTTGCGCTGCGACGGCGCTCGAGGCGGCATCGGCCAGCGCCGCATGCGCGCGCCCGAGCGGCGTCGCGTCACCGCTCAGCGCAGCGAGCTGATCCAGCAGGCGTTTCGACGGAGGCGCCGACAGCAGCGTTGCCAGCAGCGCGTATTCCTGTGCGCGCGCCGCATCGATCGGGTCGACGAGTTCGGCGGAGCCGGCTTGTTCGCCGTAGAGATCGGGCCGCAGATCGTTCCGGGAAACGCCGGTGGCGGTTTCGACTGCAATCACCCGTTGTGCGGGCACGCGGGTCCAATTCGATACGGAGGGTTGGCTGATGCCGATTTTGCGCGCAAGCTGAGCAATGCCGCCTGCAGCGTCGATCGCGCGATCAAGCCCGTCATCACGCACGTGGACCTCCCATCCAAGTCCCGTCTGCTGATTATCGCTTTTGTTACAAAGCAGTACGCAGGGTAATCCGGGCTCCGTAAGCCGTCAACGCTTGCCATAGCCTGTGCCTATAGCCTTTGGTCGTGTTGCTCAGCGCGGCAAGGCACTACCGTGAGTCCGCGGCCTGACGGGCTCGGCGAAATCGTCGGATCCGTCAGCCATCTTCGGTTGCACCGCAACAGGAGCAGCCAGCTGCTTCGTCTCGTCCGGCGACGAGACGACGTTGGACATCTCCGGCACATCGGCCTCATGCAGTTCCGCCGAAGAAACCCCCGCTTCGGTCGGCGTCTCGGGGAGGGACCGGGCCGCCTCGCGCACTCCGCCGACGATGCGGTCGACCAGTGCGGCCAGCTCTTCCGACGAGCAATCCAGCGGTCCAAAACCAGGCATCGCGGTCGGGTCGTTGAAGTCCCATGCATTCTCCGCAAGCCCGACGAAGTCGCGAATGGCGGGATCGGTCGCCCAGGCGCGGCGAAGAGCCGCACGGCTCAACTCCCGAGGAATACTCTTGCCCAGGAAGGCCGTGATGTCGGTCGCAGCATTGATCTCGTCGATTGACGGCAGACTCGAGAGGTCGAACTCACCCCCGTCGTCCTCGACCTCGGACGGCGGCGCAGGCTGCACCGCAGCAGGTTTCGCCGGCTCCGCTTGCGATTCGCGTTTGCGGCGCGACCAACGCGCAAGGAACTCCTCCTCGCTCATTCCTGTCCGCCTTCATGCTCGCGCCGTGCCAGCGCCTCCGGGTCGGCGCGGCGCCGCTTGCGCTTGACGAATTCCCGCTCGACATGGTGCTCGGCCACGAAGCTTTCAATCGCTTCGCGCAGCACCTCCGGCATCGGCACGGCCTCGACGAGATTGTCGGCGGCCTCGGTAAAGCCTTCGCCCTCGGCGGGGTCGGCCGTCACCGCGGTGACGGCATAGGGCCAGGCGCCGTCCGAGGGCGACAGCACAGTCCAGATGCTCGGACTGCCGGAGGCGAGATTGTCGCGATAGCGCGCCGTCTCGGACGGATAGAGATCGACGGTCGCCCTTCCGGCATAGAACAGGGTCGTGCCGTCCTGCTCGCGAAGCACGGTCCACGGCTGTGTCACCGGCTCGTCCGGCAGGACGGCAATTCCCCGCCAGATGAAATCGACCCACGGCGAGTCAGCCTTGCGCCGCTCGACCACGACACCGACGGCAATCGAGAGGGAGGGCAACGCCGCAGGGCTCATGTCGCCATCTCCAGGTGCTTCACCGGCAGCCCGGTCAGCAGATTCTGTGGCTTCATCCGGAGCTTCTGATCCGCCGTCATCGACAGGATCAGGTAGACCGGTTCACCCCCGACATCGTCAAGAGCGCTGCCTGAATCCGCAAACGTCAGCCGGAACAGCGCGAGCACACGGTCGGCGTCGCGCTCGCCGAGTTCTTCGCCGTGCCACAGCCGATCGCCGAGCCTCGTGGCGTCGGCATCGAGCCCGACATACCAGGTGAGCCTTGCCTCATGCAGCGCGCGCAGCGGCTCGATCATGACGTCGATGCCGAGCAGATGGGAGACCCAGCGCGTCATCGCCTGCGCCAGAGCAACCGGCCCGCGGCCGCCGGCCGTCAGGTCGAGGGCCATGTCGAACTGGTCGCTGCGCTGCCAATAGGCCTCGGCATTCTCCTCGCTCAGCACCTCGACCACGGCATCGGTGGTGGCGCCCAGCATCGACATCAGAGAGAGCACCGGCGTCGGGCTCCGGCCGCCGACGACCTCCTCATCCCCGAGCAACAGGGCCTGCTCATGCGGCAGGATGCGCTGGGTCCGGAAGAACAATTCGGCCGCCCGCAGCACGAACGGGTCGTCGCAGCCATCGAGCGCGTTCCGAAGGATCACGTGCACGAGCTGGTTGACGAACAGCGGCGGCAAATCGTTCGCGCCCGATCTCACCGATGCAAGATAGGCGGCTTCGAGCGTCGGATGCCGCAACAGAAGATCGCGGAACGCCAGCACCAACTGCCAATTCTCCCGGGCATCGGCATCGACGATCCCGGCGATTTCGGCGGCGCTGACCGCCTGGCGCGGATCGGCGAGCAATTCGCGGTGCAGCCGGCGTTCGAGCGGGCACGCATCGTCCGGCGGCATCAGCTCGGGACGGGCAAAATAGGCCTTGAGGAACTCGTCCGTGACACGGAGCCCACCGCCCTCATCGCGATCGAGCAGGTGATGACCACAGGCGATCCAGAAATCGTTCATCGGACCGTCGGCTCCCGTCCCAGATCCGCAAGCTTGAGATCGCCGTCAGGCTGGACCTCGTCCTCGATTTCCATGAACGAGAACGCCTTGCTGTGCCCCTGCCCTTGTCCTTGCCGGAGTTGCAGCCGGCGGAACGACTCGCGGACTTCGCCGTCGCTCGAGGTGCGGTGCACTGCAATGAGAGAGCTGATCGGATGGCTGCAGAGCGACTGCGCGAAAGCGACCTCCTCTTCCGCGGCCGTCTTCGCCGCCGCCATGTCCGGCGCACCGAAGCGATCGACGAGTTGCCTGGCGAGGAGATCGACCAGGCTGCGATATTCGTCTTCGGTTGCCGGAACGATCTGCGCCAGCGTCGACCAGCCCCAGGACTGCACCCCGAGGAAACCGCCGCGAAACGCCGCGCGCGCCTTGCCCTCGAGCCTGGCAGCGTCGTGATCCCAGAAGCGGAAAGCGCCTGAGACGGCCCATTCGCCCGGTTCCGCCGCCACGTCGAACACGAAGGTGTCGGAGGGATCGAGCGCGATGGTGCGCAGGAGCTTCACAGGCGCGGTCCTCCGAGGGCCGGATCGAGCCAGGACGGCGTCGCGAGCGCCTGCACGAGGTCGCTTCGCTGGACCCGATCCGTCCCGATGCGGCGCGTCAGGACATCGCCGCTTTCGTCAATGCGCTGAACTGTCTGTCTTTCACGCGGCATCCGAGTGAGATAGTCGCGCGCGACGCTGTCAAAGCCGTCAACCCGCCAGCCATCCAGCGCCAGCATCAGGTGCCGGGCAAAGCTCTCCGTGATCTGCGCCGCGCCGGCCTCGCCAAAACCTTCCTGGTCGAGTGCCGAGGCCAGCGGGTGGACGCCCGGATCGTCATCGTTCATGGCAACCGTCCGGATCATGGCCCCGAAGACCAGCCAGGGCGGCGGCGCATCCTCGTCAGCTGCGAATGGCCAACCCATCCGTCCGCCACCGACCAGTCCCCCGTCGATCCTGACAGCGTCCGGCCAATTGATCGTGATCGGCTTGCTCGGCGGCGCATAGGCGCTAAGGGCATCGGTGAGAGCGACCATGCCGGCGTAAAAGGCGCGGCGCGCGCTCCGCAACGGCTCGGCCGGCTCCAGCACCACGGCGAACTCTGCGAGGTCGAAGCGCCCGACATAGACCAGCGTGCCGGCACCGGCCTCCGGTGCGATGCGGCATGCATGGGCAAAGGCATCTCCGCTCTCGCGCAATCGCACCAACGTGAACGGCGGCGGCAAGTGAATAGGTTCCGCCAGGGAAACATGGTTGACTGGGGTCGACGACAGGCCGTCCTCCGCTTTCCTTTTCTTCCCGATGGATAATGTCTATACGAGGCGAAGGGCCGGCGCGAGTCCGTCGTCGGCGTCCGAATGGCGGAGGGGTTAACCTGGAGCAGCCGTCGAAGACCGTCCTGATCTGCTCGTGCGAAGACACGATGCCCCTCGACGTGGCTGCGATCCGGCGCGGATGCCCGAACAGCGAGGTCAAGAGCTTTCGCCACCTCTGCGGTGCGGAGCTCGACCACTTCCGCAAGCTTGCCGCGGCAGAAGGCGTGTTGACGGTCGCCTGCACGCAGCAGGCAGCGCAGTTTTCGGACGAGGCCGGCGAACGGCCCGATGCGATCAGCTTCGTCAACATCCGCGAAACGGCCGGCTGGTCCCGCGACAGCGCGCGCACTGGCGCAAAAATGGCCGCCCTGCTCGCATCCGCCGCCGTGCCGTCCCCGGACTATCCGCTCGTCACCTTGTCGAGCGAGGGCGTGATCCTGATCTACGGACGCGATGAGGCCGCAATCGAGGCCGGCCGCCTGCTTGCGGACCACCTCGACGTCACGGTGATGCTGAAGCAGCTCGACGACACGGTGTTGCCAGCCGCAACGATCTTTCCGGTCGTGAAGGGCACGATCCGCTCCGCGAAGGGACATTTCGGCGCATTTGAGCTTGCGATCGACGACTATGCGCGTCCCCGTCCCTCCTCGCGCGATCGTTTCGTGCTGAACCCGCCGCGAAGCGGCGTCACCTCGCGCTGCGATGTCATCCTCGATCTTTCCGGCGATCTGCCGCTGTTTCCCGCACACGACCTGCGCGACGGCTATCTGCGCGCCGACACGAAGGATCCCGCTGCAGTGCTCCGCGCCGTGCTGACCGCGCGCGATCTCGTCGGCAGCTTCGACAAGCCGAAATATGTCGACGTCGCGCCCGCGCTCTGCGCCCATTCGCGCTCGAAGCGCACCGGCTGCCATCGCTGCCTCGATCTCTGCCCGACCGGGGCGATCACCCCCGTCGGCGATCATGTCGCAATCGATCCGAACATCTGCGCAGGCTGCGGCCAATGCGCAGCTGCCTGCCCCACCAGCGCGGTATCCTACACGCTGCCTCCAGCCGATGCGCAGCTCCAGAAAATCCGCGCCATGCTGCTCGCCTACCGCGAGGCCGGCGGCGCGAATGCAGTGCTGCTCTTTCACGACAGCCCGCACGGTACGCCCCTGATCGACGCCCTCGCGCGGCATGGCGACGGCCTGCCGGCGAACGTGCTTCCCTTTGCCCTCAACGAGCTCACACAGCTGGGGCTGGAAGCGATCGTCGGCGCCTTCGCCCATGGCGTATCGGCTGTGCGCTTCCTGCTCCGTGCCAAGCCGCGCCACGATGTGACCGGCCTGTCGCAGACGATCGCGATGGCCGAAGCGATCCTCGGCGGCCTTGGATTTGCGGGCCGTCGCCTCGCCACCATCGAAACCGACGACCCCGATGCGCTGGGCGAGCATTTGACTGACATCGGCACGCTCACCGCGGTCGCGACGCCCGCGACCTTCAGGACCGTCGGCAAGCGGCGCGACCTCTTGCGGTTCGCCCTGAGCGAGCTGCATCGACTGGCGCCGCAGCCGGTCGACGTGATCGCCTTGCCACAGGGGGCGCCGGTCGGCGCAATCACCGTCGACACCGATGGCTGCACGCTGTGCCTCTCCTGCGTCTCGGCCTGCCCGACCGGCGCGCTGCGGGACGATCCCGAGCGGCCCGTGCTGAAATTCATCGAGGATGCCTGCGTGCAGTGCGGCCTGTGCGAGAGCACCTGTCCGGAAAAGGTCATCAGCCTCAAGCCGCAGATCGATTTCCGTGCGGCGCGCGCTCCCGCGACGATCATCAAGGAAGAGGAGCCCGCACTCTGCGTCCGCTGCGGCACGGCCTTCGGCGTCAAGAGCACGATCGACCGCATCGCAGCCAAGCTCGAGGGCCGGCACTGGATGTATCCGGCCGGCGACCGGCGGATCGAGGCACTGAGGATGTGCGCGGACTGCCGCGTCATCGTCATGAGCGAGCAGCAATTCGATCCGTTCAAAGGCGTCCCGGAACGAACGCCGCCGCGGACGACGGATGACTATCTGCGCCAGCGCGAGGGCAAGGACTAGCGCATGTACTCATAGATGTCGGCTCACCAACGTAAAGCGGAAGTCACCCACCTTGAGCGTGATCTGCGGCTTGTGACCCATATCGGAAGTCAGCATCTGCGCTACGACGCTTATGGTAGTGACCATTCCGACCGTCCATCGCTGCCAGATATCGACATTCATTCGCCGGATAGTAGGCCTCGCGGATCGCAGCCTCGATGCGAAGCGAGGTAGTCGATTTCGCTGCGGGTAATACCGATATCGTTGAAGCGATGATCGGAAAGGCGGGGTGCTTGGCGACTCAGCTGATCTTCGGATGGTCTGAATCCGCGGCGGAGGACAAGAAGCAAGCAACGGAACTCATCGACAGCGCACTTTCCAAGAGCGGAGGAAACCCGAGGGCTCACACAATCAAGGGAACCCTTCTCTTACTTGGACAACCGGTGCAGGCATTGGCTGAATTCGATGCGGCGCTCAGGGGGGCAGGCGTCCCATAGCAATGAAGGAGGAATATTCTTCAATGACGCCAAGGAGTGATGTCTGGCGCATGACCACCTCGCGACTGTGCATCTCAATTTGTGCCAAACATGCGATAGCGCGATGCGGTTAGCCGAGGTGCTCTGCGAATAGCTGAGGTACCTGGATAGGATGTTTTTCGTGCCACGGTTCGTCGTTTTTTGGCAGAACCTAGCGGAAACCAGTTGGCCTTTGACCGACATCGAGCTACCGGTTGCTTATGGGGAAGAACAAGAGTTTCCGGCTTGTTCTG
This sequence comes from Bradyrhizobium sp. GW821-FHT13H06, assembly GCF_058803975.1. Taxonomy (NCBI): domain Bacteria; kingdom Pseudomonadati; phylum Pseudomonadota; class Alphaproteobacteria; order Hyphomicrobiales; family Nitrobacteraceae; genus Bradyrhizobium; species Bradyrhizobium sp. GW821-FHT13H06. Next base: position 445,166 of record NZ_JBXAPN010000004.1, read on the forward strand.
ATCAAGCCGTCACATTACGACGACGATGGCTACGTCATTCGATGGTGGCGCGGCGGCCTGCCTTCGAACTCATTGGCCTGCCTGTACGGCATCGTGCTCGATTGTCGTGAGCGCCAGGTTCTCGGGCCCGATTTCGACATCGAGATCGACGCCATCGACGAGACCAACTGGAAGGTGCGTGTTGCGGATCTGACGCGCGCAATCAAAGCCGCTGATGCCGGCATGGTGATGCTGGTCGGAGTCCAGTCCAACCAGTTTCCCCGATCGCTCGATCTGGCGAGACGGTTTCGCAAGCTCGGAATTGACGTTGCGATCGGCGGCTTCCATGTGTCGGGCACCCTCTCGATGCTGCCGGAGCGCGATCCCGGCGTTCAAGAGATGATGGACCTCGGTGTGTCGGTCTTCGCAGGCGAGGCCGAGGGACGACTGGAGGGGCTGTTGCAAGACACGGTCGCCGGGCGATTGCAGCCTCTCTACAACTACATCGACGATCTGCCGCATCTGGAGAGCCAGCCTTTGCCGATCATTCCCCGCCAGCAGATCGGGCGGGTCATCGGCCACACCACGAGCTTCGACGCCGGGCGCGGCTGCCCGTTCCAGTGCTCGTTCTGCACCATCATCAACGTGCAGGGCCGCAAGTCGCGACGCCGCAGCGCCGACGACATCGAGGCCGTGATCCGCGCCAACGTCGCCCAGGGCGTCTTCGCCTTCTTCCTCACCGACGACAATTTTGCGCGCAACAAGGATTGGGAAGGCCTGCTCGACCGCGTGATCGCGCTGCGCGAGAAGGAGGGCTGGGATCTCCGCTTCACGATCCAGGTCGACACGCTCTGCCACAAGCTGCCGAACTTCATCGAGAAATGCGCAAAGGCCGGTGTCCGGCGATGCTTCATCGGCCTCGAAAACATCAACCCGGATAGTCTGCTCGGCGCCAAGAAGCGGCAGAACAAGATCACCGATTATCGCGAGATGATGCTGGCCTGGAAGAAAGCCAGGATCATGACCGTCGGAGGCTACATTCTGGGCTTTCCCAACGACACACCGGAATCGATCGTTCGCGACATCGAGATCATCAAGCATGAGTTGCCGATCGACATGCTGGAGTTCTTCTTCCTGACGCCGCTACCGGGCTCGGAGGACCACAAGACGCTCTACATGAAGGGCGTCGCGATGGATGCGGACCTCAACAAATACGACCTGGACCACGTTACGGTCGGCCACCCCGCCATGTCCAAGGCGGATTGGGAGCGGGCCTGCGAGCTCGCCTGGAACAGCTATTACAGCTGGGAGCACATCGAGAGGCTGATGCGGCGCGCCGCGGCGATGGGCAACAATGTCGGCAAGATCGGGACCTACGCGCTTTATTTCAAAGGCTACCATCCCATCGAGCGCGTCCATCCGCTTGAAGGGGGGGTGCTGCGGCTCAAGAGCCGCGACGAGCGCCGTCCGCATCTGCCGGTCGAGCCGGCCTGGTCGTTCTATCCGCGCTATGTCGCCGAGACCGTCGTGAAGGCCGTGCAATGGGCATCGCTCGCGCTGCGCCTCCACCGGCTGGCTCGCAAGGTCAAGTCGGATCCGCACCGGCTCGCCTATGTCGATGAGGCGATCACAATGCAGGCCGACGAGACCGAAAATCTGGACTTGTACAAGACGCGGTCCAGCCAGGCGTTTCTCGATCAGCGGCGGCATATCGAAGAGGCACAGAAACCTAAGTCGGCCGTGCGGTAGTTGCCAACTCGCGTTAGTTGATTTCTCAAGCCGCCGCGGACCATCGTATCCTCACAGATTGCTGGACAAGCGACGTCCGCTTGCACCGAACAGAGGCCCGGGCCAACGTCCCTTGAGTGGAGGCTGAAAATAATTCGCGTGGTCTTCGTTGCTGGCTTGCTTTTCGTTCAACCAGCGTGGGCGCAGAACATGGCGTTATTCGTGGCTTCCAATGGAAGTACTTGAAGCGAAAATAACCCAGAAGGGACAACTAACTATCGCGATGTCGCGCGCCCCAAGAAGTCGGTCAACGCGCGTCGGTCCTCTGCAGAGCCGATGCGCTGCTCCGGCATCTTGGTTCCGGGGGTGTAGGCATTCGGCCCGATTTCGAACAGTCTCGCGACCGTTTCCGGTGTCCAGACGATGTCCATCGTCTTCAGCGCATCGGAGAAGCGATATCCCGGCAGCGAAGCGATCCTGCGGCCGTATAGTCCCGCAAGTGTCGGACCAGCACGCTGCACCTCCTGGTCCGACAGCGTGTGACAGGCAACACACGCCCGAAATACATCGGCGCCATGATCGCCGGCATAGGCGGCGAGCGGATCGGCGGGTGTGCCGATCAGAACTGACCCGACGGGATCGCCGGTGCGCGCGTTCCAGCGCCTGATCCTGCCGTCCGCACCACCCGTCATCAGGGTCTCGCCATCTGGAAGGAAGGCGGCCGACCACACCGGTAGCCCGGGCCCAACCAGCGTGCGCAGCAGGTTGCGCGACTTGCGATCGATGATCGCCACTGTGCCGCCGATGCCGGCCGCAGCGATCAACGCGCCGTCCGCCGACATCGTCAAGGCCACCACAGGTGTCGGGCTGGCCGCGACCTCGCCGCTGACCTTGCCGTCCTTGGTCAGCATGCGCAGCCTGCCATCGACCGCGCCTGCGACGATTTCACCATCCGGCGCCACCGCCACGGCGTTCAGCGGCGCCGGCAAGGTCACGATTTCAGGCTGGCCGTCCGGCAAACGCCAGATGCGCAGCGCGAGATCGTAGCCGACGCTGACAAGCCCGCCGTCCGGCGCGAAAGCGACGCCGTTGACGTTCTGCGTATGCCCTTCGAGCACGCGCGACGTGCCGTCCGACAGCGACCAGAGCCGCACCGTCCGGTCCCATGACGCCGATGCGAGCAGCGCCCCGTCGGGCGACACAGCAAGCGCCGCGATCGGAGCGACATGTCCCTCCAGCACCCGGTCCGGCTCCACCCGGCCCGCCGTCCACACCGCAATTCGTGCGTCGGCGCCGGCCGTGATCAGGCGGCGATCCTTCAGAAAGGCAACGGCATTGACGCCGCCGGTATGATACCGCAGCACTTGCTCTGCGGTATCCGTCTTGAGCGACCAGCGAATGACCGCCGTGTCGAAGCTGCCGGAGAGAAGGTCCTGCCCATCCGGGGAAACGGCAAGAGCCCGAATCGGGCCACCGTGTCCGACCATGTCGGCATGCACGGATGATCCGGCAACGATGGCCCACAGCGCTACGGCCACCTTCGTGCACAAAGGTGATCTGTTCATTTCCGGCCGCCCTGCTTGACGTTCGCATTCTCAAGACTGCCAGAACGGGCGGCCGAAATGAACATCCCGGACCGGTCTACTTGGCCGGTTCCGTGGTGGTCTTGGAGGATCCCTCCGGCGCGGCCTGCATTCCAGGCGGACTCTGGCCTTGGGGACTTTCCGCCGGCGCGCCGCCCGAACCTGTATTGATTGGGCCCGTCCAACCTTGCGGCTGTGCCTGGCCCTTCTCTTCAGGAGGGGTTTTCGTCGCCGACGGGTTGGTTTGCGCGGGCTGGGCCAGGGCACTCCCAACAAAACAAAGTGCTGCGAAGCACAAGATCGTTCTCGGCAATGTCACGCAAGGCCTCCGATGCGCTCACCAAAGCGCAATGCGATCAGGATAAATCGCCATCGCGCTTCAGGCTGTTGTTCAAGCATGATCTTCCGGAAAACCGCTGCGCACTTTTCCGGACCGTGCTTTAGGCTTGCAAGAAACCTGCGAAACCCGCTTCCGTTCCGAAGCGTGCAGCGCAACAGCCCACCTCGGGCATCCGCCGCTTGAATGCCGAGAGCCCGGACACTAGATTCTGCCTGCTCATGCCAAGGAAGACCGCATGCAGGGGCGAACGGGGCCAATTCTGCGGATGATTGCGCGGCTGCGCGTTCTTGGCGCCATTGATGGCCCGCAAGATCCCGCCGCGCGAGAAGCCTCCCCTTTCCTCTTCCTCATTGCCGTCGTGCTCGCGCTGCTGCTCGCAATCCTGGAAGTCGATTCGAACAGCGCCGGGCTTCAGTCCCTTGGCTTGATGGGCAATGCGTTTTCCGCCGATCCCGTGTTCAAGAGCCCATAGGACCGCGGATGCCTTGCCACGGATGCCTGGGCGCGATCGACGAGCTTGCTCGCGATACGTCGCGTCGTATAGATGGCTTGATGTTCCAAATCGGGGGAGGCTGAGGATGAAGGCTTTTTTACTTGGCTGCGTCGCGGCCCTGGTCATCGCGATTGCGGGAATGGTGATCCTGAATCGAGTCCAGGAGCCCGTCGCTCAGGCGTTTGCTACGTCCGCGGTACGACTCTGAGAAGCGCTCAGTCGCGCTTGAGCCCGATCGACTTGACGATGGGAGCCAGGCGGACGAGCTCGTCCTCGACCAGGCGCTGGAATTTGTCGGGGCCTGAATCGATGTCCGGCTCGAGACCTTGCGAACGATAGCTTTCCTGCAACTGAGGATCAGCCATCGCCGTGCGGGTCGCCGCAGCGATCCGCGCCACGATCGCATCCGGGGTTGCTCTTGGGGCAAACAGGCCAAACCAGCCGGCGTATCTGAGGCCGGGCATGCCGGATTCGATGACCGTCGGAATCTCCGGCGCGCCGCTCAGCCGCCGGTCGCTCGTCACGGCGATCAGCCGCAGCTTGCCCGCAAAGTGCAATTGCAGGATCTGGCTCGAGACCACCGCAATGACCGAGTTGATCTGGCCGCTGACGAGGTCGTTGGTTGCGGCCGCCATGCCCCGGTAAGGGACGTGGACCAAATCTGCCGCAAGACCCGATTGCTGCCTGAACATCTCTCCGACGAGATGATTGCCGGTGCCGACCCCCGGAGTGCCATAGGAAAGCCCGCCCGGATTCGTCTTGGTGAACGCTGCCAGCTCCCGCAGGTCCTTCACCGGCAGGGACGGATGAACCGCGAATGCGAGGGTGCTGGTAATCAGACGATAGATGGCACGGAAATCGCGAATCGTGTCGTAGGCAGGCTGCGCCGAGGACAACGGAATCGTCACCTTCGTGCTGCCATTGCCGAGCAGAAGCGAGTAGCCGTCGGGAGCGCTCTGCGCCACCGCTGCGGAGCCGATCGCACCGCCGGCGCCCCCGATATTCTCGACATGGACCGGGCCGAGCAGCGGCGCGACCTTGTCGGCCCAGGGACGGCCGATCTGATCACCCGCGGCGCCAGCCGTATAGGGAATGACCAGCTTGATGGAGCGGGAGGGATAATCGTCGGCGGTCGCACCGCCGGGCCAGGCAGCCAGCGCCGTGAGACGCGCCGCCGCATCGAGCAGTTCTCGCCGTGAGAGAAGGGACATCGTCTGCGTGTTCGGGACCGGGCTCGCTATCTTGCACGAATGAGGTGTCCCGAAAATCCACGCGGGGAGATCGCTGCCCTGCACAATGCGGGCAGCAGTGGCCGCAGCTGCCCTGCGATCACACGGTCAATCATGACGCGGGTGACAGATTTGCGTTTCAGCGTTCACGCCTCAGAATTGCACACCGCGCGTCAGGGCACCGTCGACGACGAGGTTCGTTCCTGTGATGAAGCTGGCGGCGCGACTTGCGAGAAATACGACTGCGTTCGCCATCTCCTGCGGCGTCCCCATCCGGCCGGTGGGATTGAGCGCAAGCGCCGTCTTGTAGAGTTCGGGATTGTTGTCCTTGATGGTGTTCCAGACACCGCCTTCGAAATAGGTGTTGCCCGGCGAAACCGTGTTGGCGCGGATGCCCTTGTGTGCGAGCTGATTGGCGAGGCCCTGCGTGTAGTGGATGATGGCGGCCTTGAAGGTGCCGTAGGGGCCGGCCGCGAAATCGACCTCGCGCCCGGAGACGCTGGAGATGGCGACGATCGCACCGGCCCGGCTCTTCTCCAGATAAGGCATGGCCGCGTTCACCAGCCGGACCGTGCCCATCATGTCGGTCGAGAATTCCTTGGCCCAGCTTTCATCGTCCTGCCCGATGGCGAGCGCGCTCACATTGGCCACGACGACGTCAATTCCGTCCAGCTTGGTCGCCATGTCGACCACCCAGGCCTTCAGCGCCGCACCATCGGACACGTCGACCGCAGCGCCAAAGGCCGCGACGCCTTTGCTCTTGAGCGCTGCAACGGTGCTGTCGACGTCCGCCTGGCTGCGCGCGCAGATGCCGAGATTTGCGCCCTCGGCGGCAAAGGTCTCCGCAATCGCACGGCCTATCCCCTTGGTGCTGCCGGTGACGAGAACCTTGGCACCCGCAAGTCCTAGATCCATGATCGGCTCCTTCTTCCCAGTAGATTCACACGTTCAATGGTTATTTGCCGTTGCCCTGACCAACCCTCGATAGCTGTGTGGCATCCGCATCGAAACGAGGTCCTTTCGTCGCACGACGTTGGTCGGATACACGCTGTCGAGATTGGTGGTGTCGACCAGAGCAGTAGCAAGGTTCATGCCGTCCGCTGCAATCGCTTCGCGGCGCGGAAATTCGAACGTATCGGGGCCGAACACACCGCTCAGGCCGGGATAGCCGTGTTCGGGATCGAAGACATTGGCAAACGCCAGGAATACGTTGTTCTCGCCGGCGCGGACCCGGAAGTGGTGCCAATGATGCGGATCGGCGCCGGTCGGGATCGGGGCCGGCTGCACAACGGATGTCCCCGGATGCGGCGAACCGAAGGGGCCCTTGACCGCCGCGCAGCACGCGATGATATCGCAGCCGCGAAGTGCGAGCACCCGCCCCGCCTCCGGAAACGCCGCATCGTGGCCGATCAAGAGGCCTACTCGCCCGATCGGCGTGTCGACCACGGCCCAGTCGTCGCCCGCCGTGGCCCAGCTCCGCTCCTCTTCCGTCAAATGCGTCTTGCGATAAAGTGTGATCTCTCCATCCGGCGTGATCAGGCAGGCGCTGTTGTAGACGGCATCGCCCGCGCGCTCAGCCATCCCACAGACGATGTGGATCTGGAGCTGCGCAGCGAGCGCGTGCAGGCTCTCCGTGGCCGGGCCCGGTATCGGCTGCGCCGATCTCACGGGATCTGCGAGGCCGGTGACCGCAAGCTCCGGGAATACGACGAGCGCCGCGCCGTCCGCCTTGGCCTGACGCGCAAGGTTCGCCATCGCCTCGAGATTTCGCGCAACATCGGCACTGGGTGCGAATTGGGCCGCGGCAATGCGCGAGCGCACGCCTTCAGGCCAGGGCTCGTGGCCGTAAAGGCCGAAGAAATCGCGCGGATTCCAGCTGAAGGTGTCGGTGAGCAGCTCCGGATAAAGCTCGGGCCGGCGTTGACGGAAGACAGGCTCGCCCAGCACGCGGCGTGCACGCGCAATATCGAGATCGATCTCGGCCAGCGCGACCCCGTCGCCCTTGTCGAGGACCGTGATCACCTGGCCATCCGGCGCGATCACGCAGCTCCCGCCGCTGAACTGGACGGTGCGCTCGAGCCCCCAGCGGTTGCTCTCGATCACGTAGCAGCCGTTCTCGAAGGCACGGCTGATCCAGTAGGGCGCCGGCGTTCGCTCCGCGAGCCAGTTGGAGATATGGCAGATGACGTCCGCGCCCCCGAGCGCCATCAGCCGCGCAGTCTCCACAAAGTGGATGTCCATGCATATGAGGAGCGCGATCCGTCCGATCGGCGTGTCGAAAACCTGGTTGTGCAGGTCGCCCGCCGCCGCCCATTTCGGTTCGGAGATATAGGGATGCGTCTTGCGATGGCGGCCGACGATACCATCGGGCCCGATGAGCACGGCCGAGTTGAAATAGATGTCGTCCTCGTCGACTTCAGGCATGCCGACCACGATGTAGCAGTCATGCTTGCGTGCCAGCGCCGCAAACCGGTCGGTGGTCGGCCCCGGAATCCGCTCGACAAAGGGCCGAACCTCGGCACGGTCGAACCAGCAATAACCCGTGGTTCCCATTTCCGGCGTGACGATGAGTTTCGCGCCGGCCGCCGCCGCCTGCTCACAGAGCTCGAGCAGGCGCGCGATGTTGCGCTCCTTCTCGAACATGATCGGCTCGAACTGGACGGTGGCGACCTTGTGCACGGTGGACATGAGCTGGCTGGCCTCAACCGAGATAGGACTTCTTGATGGAAGCGCCGAGCGTATACTTCGGATCGACCATGTTGCCGAGACGCACCCGGCCGGCCTGGGTCAGCAGCATGTAGGCATCGATCTCGTCGAAACCGTAGTCCGCCGCCATCCAGCGGCAGAGCTCGCGATAGGCGATGCGGGCTGCATCCTCCATCGGACGGGCCGAGCCGATCGTCATGATGAAGTCCTTGGTCTCCAGCCGCGGCCAGGTGATGGTCCAGCCCTTGATCAGGTCGACCTGCACCGTGGTCACGGTCGGATGCTCGATGGCGACGCCGCAGAGCTCGCCGTCGCCCTGCGCCGCATGGCAGTCGCCGAGATAGAGCAGCGCGCCCTTGGTATTGACGGGCAGGTAGATGACGGCGCCGACGCCGACGTCGGGCAGATCCATGTTGCCGCCATAGTAATCCGGGACCAGCGACGAGATCGCCTCGATCTCCGGCGAGGTGCCGATGGTGCCGATGAAGGGCTCATAGGGCAGCGTGATCTTGTCGCTCCATTTGGTGCCGGTCTTGGCGTCGATCTCCAGCTTCTTGACGCGCTCGGGCAGCGCCGGATTGAGCAGCGCCGTGTTGCCCGTACTGACCAGGCCACCGAATTCCGGCATGATCACCGTGGTGCCACGCGGCTGCGGCCCGCGCGGCACGATGCTCTCGATATAGACCGCGAGCGTATCGCCCTTCTCGGCGCCGTTGACGTGGATCGGCCCGTTCTGCGGATTGAGAAACGGGAAGTTGAGGATCTTCGACGGGCTGTCGGTCTCGTTCTTGATGGCGCCCTCGAACGCGTCATGGGTCTCCGCGGAGACGACGGCGCCGGGATCGACCGTCAGCACCGGCTTCACATAGGGGCCGTAGACATAGTGGTACTTGCCCTGCTCGCTTTCCGTGATCGTGTAGCCGGTGCCGCGCTCGCCCTTGGCGACGCCCTTGCGGGCCATGATGGAGTCTTTCTGCCAGGACATTTGCTTTTCTCCTTCTGTCGTTGGCGTAGGTCTTCAAACCGCGAGATGACGGCGCATCTCGGCCGCGTCGTCGAGCGCCGCGCGATCGAGGTTGGCGACGATGCGTCCCTTGTCCATGACGTAGCAGCGCTGCGCCATGGCGCGGATCATGTCGAGATTCTGCTCGACCAGGATGATGGTCACCCCGGTCCTGTGGTTGAGCTCGACCATGTTGCGCGCGATGTCCTGGACGATGTTGGGCTGGATGCCCTCCGAGGGCTCGTCGAGCAGGATGAGGTTCGGGTCGGCGATCAGGACCCGTCCGATCGCGAGTTGCTGCTGCTGGCCGCCGGACATGGTGCCGGCGCGCTGATGCCAACGCTCTTCGAGGATCGGAAAGGCTTCGACGATCTTGCGCCGGCCCGCTTCGGGAATGCCGCCGCCCTTGATCGCTGCGCCGACCGCGACGTTCTCGCCGACGGTCAGGCGCGGAAACACGTCGCGCCCCTGCGGCACATAGCCCATGCCGAGGCGCGCCCGCTTGTGCGCGGGAAGAAGCTCTACCGCCTCGCCGCGATAGACGATCGAGCCGCTCATCGCCGGCACCAGTCCGATCAGGCTCTTCATCAGCGTGGATTTGCCGACGCCGTTGCGACCGATGACGGCGACGATCTCCCCTTCCCGCACCTCGATCTCGAGGCCCTGGAGCACCGGCTTGCCGCCATAGCCGGCGCGCAAGCCCAGGGTCGACAGGATCACTTCCTTGCGCGGCTGATCAAGCATGGGCCTGCCCCAGATAGATCGCCGCCACGCGCTCGTCGGCCACGATCTCGTCGATCGAGCCTTGCGCGAAGACCTGCCCGAGATGCAGCACGGTGACGCGGTGCGCGACCTGCCGGACGAAGGCCATGTCGTGCTCGATCGCCAGCACCGTCATGCCGTCGGCATTGAGCCGCTGCACCATCTCGCCGGTCATGTGGGTTTCCTCGGGCGACATGCCGGCGGTGGGCTCGTCCAGCAGAAGAAGGCGCGGCTTCAGGCTGACCGCCATGCCGATCTCGAGCCATTGCTTCTGGCCATGGCTGAGATTGCCGGCGATCTGCGCCTGCTCCGATTCCAGCCCGAGGAAGGTCAGCAGCCGGCCGATCTCCGCTTCGAGCTCCGCGCCGCGATGCCGGCTCTGCAGGGCGATCTCGAGATTCTGGCGGACCGACAGGCCCTTGAAGACGCCGGGCACCTGGAACTTGACCGAAAGGCCGCGGTGAATCCGCGCAAAGGATTTCAGCGCCGTGATGTTCTCGCCGGCGAAGAGAATGTCGCCGCTGCCGGGATGATGCTCGCCGAGGATCAGGCGGAACAACGTGCTCTTGCCGGCGCCGTTCGGGCCGATCAGGCAATGGATCTCGCCGGCTTGCAGCGTGAGATCCACGGAATTGGTGACGTGCAGACCACCGAAATGCTTGTTCAGCTTGCGCAGTTCGAGCAGCGACATCAGCCGGCCCTCTGCGTGAGGCGTGCGGCGATACGGCCGAGCCAGTTCATCACCCCGAGCACGAGACCGTTCGGGGCGATCAGGACCGTGAGCACCAGCAGCACACCCATGAAGACCAGCGCGTACTGGCTGCCATAGATCGTGAGCGCCTGAAACGCGGCGAGCACCACCAGCGTGCCGATCACGGTCGACGTCAGGTCGCTGCGGCCGCCGACCGCGACCCAGATCAGCGGCAGCGCCGCGGCCGTCATGCCCATGCTCGACGGCGTGATGTACTGGCCCCACACCGTGTAGAGCACGCCGGAGAGCCCTGCGAGCGCAGCGCCGATGACGAAGGTGATGAGCTGGTACTTGCGGATGTCGTAACCCAGCATCTCCGCCCTCTCCGGGTTCTCACGGATCGCGACGATGACGTTGCCGAAAGACGAGTTCATCAGGATCCGCAAGGCCAGATAGACGAAGACGAGAAGGCCGAGCACGAGGTAGTAGAGCCCGACATCGGCGAACAGCACGATCGGCTCGCCCGGCCAGGGGATGGTCAGCGGCGGCATCGCGCTCATGCCGTTGAAGCCGTTGAGCCGCGCACTGCCGATGTGCCATTCCGGCCCCGCGGTCTGTGCCATGAAGCGTTCCAGCATCAGGGTCACTGCGAGCGTGACGATGCCGAGGAACACGCCGGCGATGCGGCCGAAGAACATGAAGTAGCCGAGCAGGACCGCGAACAGTGCGGCGATCCCGACCGCGATCACCAGCGCCAGCAGCGTGAAGCCGTAGGCGGAGCCGAAATTGATGGTGAGGATGCCGTAACCATAGCCTGCGATCCCGAAGAAGGCGGTCTGGCCGAAGGAGAGCGAGCCGCCATAGCCCCAGATCAGGCACAGGCTGAGCGCGATGAAGACCCAGACGAAGAAGTAGACGGTGTTGCCGACCGTGTAGCCGTCGCTGAACAGCGGATAGGCGAGTGCGGCCGCGAGCACGAGTGCGAACAGGCCCCAGAAGGCCGGACCGCGACCGACGGTCTGCGGGCCTTCGAGACGGCGAAACATTGCGAGGAGACCGGTCACGACGCCATCACTCCGTCAGGTGCGCTCGCGCAGCACGAACCCGGAAATGCCTTTCGGCAACACCCGGACGACGATGATGACGGCGACGAGCAGACCGATCTGGCCGAACAGCTGTCCCTGCCAGGACGTCATCACCGACTTCACCACCGCAAGCACGCCGCCGGCCGGTGCGGTGCCGAGGAAGACGTCGGCGCCGCCGATCACCACGGTGACGAAGGCCTCCATGATGAAGGTCGCGCCCATGGTCGGCACCAGCGTCATGGTCGGCGCATAGAGGCCACCGGCAAGACCGGCGAGCCCTGCCCCGCAGGCGAAAGTGAGGCTGTAGATCAGGCGCGTGTCGACACCGAGCGCGGCCGCCATGTGCGGCACCTGGATGGTGGCGCGTGCCAGCACGCCGAACCGCGTCCAGTTGAACAGCGCGTAGAGCGCGGCGAGCACGCCGAGCGCGGCACAGAACAGCACGATGCGATAGATCGAATAGGAGTAGTCGCCGACCTGGAAACTGCCGAACGGCGTGCCGACGCCTGCCATGGTCGAGCCGACCATGATCAGCGTGCCCTGCGTGGCGATCAGGCTCAGCCCCCAGGTGGCGACGATGGTGTCGAGCGGCCGGTCGTACAGATGACGGATGACCGCGAGCTCCACCACGACGCCGACCAGCGCCGACACGAGCGTGCCGGCCAGTATTCCCAGCGGCAGCGGGAGGCCGGCATGCACGGTCGCGGCGGTGACGTAGGCGCCGCACATGATGAACTCACCATGGGCAAGATTGATCACACCCATCATGCCGAAGATCACCGCGAGCCCGCAGGCCGAGAGCACCAAGAATGCGAAGGCGTCGCCGAATTGATAGAGCGCCGAGAATACGTGGGTCGCGATGTCCATGAATCAACCAGGATGTGGGAGGATGCGGCGTCGCCGCCGCAGATGTCCGTGATCGCCCCGGCGCGCCGAAAGCGCCGGGGCGATCAGCCGCCGGTCAGGGCTTCGGCGGCGGATTCGACGGCGTGTACTGGGCCATCGGATCCTTCTTGGTGAGATCGCAGCCGGCGTCACCCAGCCAGTACGGCTTGATGTCCTCCCAGACCTTCGGGAAGGAGATCGAGTGATCGGCGCCGACCTTGGCGAGATAGATCGTGTGCGACATGTGCTGGCTCTTCGGGTCGATGCAGACCTTGCCCTCCGGCGCGTCCATGCAGACGTCGCCCAGCGCGATCACCTTGCGGATCTCCTCGCGCTTGGTCGACTTCGCGCGCTCCACCATCTGCTTGTAGAGATAGACCGCGAGATAGGAGTTCTCCGCCTCCTGGTTCACATAAGGCTCGCTCGGGAACTTGGCCTTGAACTTGGCGTAGAACGCCTTGCTCTTGGGCGAGTCGATCTCCTCGATGTAGTTGGTGGTGACGTACATGTCCTTCAGGCTCGGCGGCTTGAAGCGCTTGTGCTCGTAGCCCTGGCCGACATTGACCGAGGAGGCCATCGGCAGGTTGACGTTGGCGGAGGCCGCCTGCTCGTAGTAGGAGGCCTGCGCGGTGCCGACCAGCAGCGTCACCACGAAGTCAGGCTTGGCCTTCTGGATGTTCTGGATGCTCTGCGAGAATTGCGACACGCCGAGCGGGATGAACTCCTCGCCGGCCATCTTGCCGCCGTTCTCCTTGACGATCTTGCGGACCCACTCCGCCGAGATCTGGCCGAAATTGTAGTCGGCTGCAAGCGTGTAGACGTTCTTGCCGTACTTCTCCATCATGTAGGGGATGAGCGTCGAGAACTGCTGCTCGGGCACGGCGCCCGTCACGATCATGTGGCCGTCGCAGACACCGCCTTCGTACTGGTTGTTGTAGAAGGCGAAACCGTTGAACTGATCGACGATCGGGCGGTACGCCTCGCGCGAGGCCGAAGAGAAGCCTGCGAACACGACATCGACCTTGTCGCGCTGGAGCACGCGCCGCATGAACTCCTGGTAGCGGGTGTTGTCGGACTGCGTGTCGTAAGCGACGAGCTCCAGCGGCCTGCCCATGATGCCGCCGGCCTTGTTGATCTCCTCGGCGGCGAGCTGGATGGCGTGAACCTTGCCGATCGTGGCCGCCGCGAAATCGCCGGACTGATCCTCCAGCACGCCGAGCTTGATCGGGTTTTCCGCCGCGAGCGCCAAGTGTGATCCAAGGGGTGATCCGAGGACAAGCGTCCCCGTGAGGGCTGCGGCGCGCAGCCCCCGCAATACAGACTTGCTCATTTTGCTTCTCCTAGATGGCCTGCTTGTTGCCGCCTTGCAGCGTGATGCCGGTCGTGCGGCTGGACGTGTCGGGCGGCTTCGCCCGCTTGCTCAGAAACTCCTCGCAATAGAGTTCCATGTTCTGCCGCGCGCGCATGCTCTCGCGGCGGAGCTGGGAATAGGCACCTTCCTCGTCGAGGCCCTCCTGCCGCATCAGCAGGATGACGGCCCGGATCACGGCGCGGCGGCCGCGGCGGCGCTCCTCAAGACCCTGCAGGCGCTCATACATCTCGGCGCGCAGCAGGAACTGGTTGATGCCCATGAACAGGGACGTGTAGACCGCGCCGCCATGCACCGGCTTGCGCAGGAATGAGGTCGCGCCCAGATTGACCAGCGCCTTGAGCCGGCTCGGCGCTTCGACGCCAACGAGGCCGATCACCGGCGCCGGCGGCAATCGCGAGGCAGGATTGACCTCGATCGCGACGGCGCCTTCGAGATCGCCATCGATGAACAGGATGTCACGGTCCGCCTGCAGACTCGCAACATCGATCTGGGCGCGACCGTCGATGATTTCCGGGTACTCCGTGGAAACGCCGAGCTTGGCCAGCGTCGTTTCGAGCGCGCTCTCCCACCCTCCTCGCCTGGTGACGACGATGGCACGGCCGCCCTTGAAGTTCTGCAGCAGTCGGGAGCTCATGATTGCACCACCTTCAAATGTGGAGAGCGCATTGCGCTGGCAAAGCGCGGCGACGACTGAACGAGATAGGGATCCGGCGCGATCGGCTCGCGCGATTCCAGCAGCACTTCGAACTGCCCGTCGGCTGTCGACCGGCCGATCCGAGGCGTGAGCCAGGCATGGAAGGTCTGGCGGTCGATGCGGACCTCGCCTTGCGGCGCGTGCAGCCGCTGGTCCCCCACGGCGGCGCGGACCGTCCTGGCGTCGTCGGTGCCGGCCTGCGACAAGGCGGCTCCGAGCAGCTTGACGGCGATGTAGGACGCTTCGGCATCCGCCGACGAGGCCGGTCCCTCCGGAAAGGACGTCGTATAGGCGCGAATGAAGGCGCCGTTTTCCGCCGAGTTCAGCGAAGAAAAATAGACACTCGAGGATAGATGTCCATCGATCGCATCCGGGCCGATCTCCGGCAATTCCGGCTCCGACAGCGTGCAGCTCGCGACCGGGATTTCGGCGGCCTGATCGATGCCGCGCGCGCGGCAGGCGGCCCGGAACGCCCGGAAGAACGCGTAGGCGCTGGTGCCGATCAGATTGTTGAAGACGAAGTCGGGGCGTTGGTCGATGATTGCCGCGATCACCTGATCGACCTCGGTGTCGCCGACGGAGAGATAGCGTTCGGCGAGCACGGTGCCACCACGCGCAGTCAGTGCCTCCCGGAAGATGCGATTGTTTTCCCAGGCCCAGATGTAATTCGAGCCGACGCAGAAGGCGCGCGAACCGAGGCGGGATGCCAGGTAGTCGACGAGTGGCAGCACGTGCTGGTTCGGCGCGGCGCCGGTGTAGATGACGTTATCGGAGCTCTCGAATCCCTCGTAGTGAGAGGGATACCACAGCAGTCCGTCGAGCTTCTCGAAGCAAGGGATCACCTCCTTGCGGCTCGACGAGGTGTAGCAGCCGACCACATGCCGGACGCCGGAGCCGAGAAGCTCGAGGCTGAGCGAGCGATAGCTCGCGAGGTCGCCGGACGGATTCACGACCACCGGCTCGAGCGCGATATCGCCGCCGCTCGCGTTGATCTCCCGAAAGGCGAGCAGCGCCCCGTTCAGCATCGACCGCGCCACGACGCTATAGGACCCCGTCGTCGAGAGCATTACGCCGATGCGATATGTCGTCCGCGCCATCACTCGTCCCGAAATGAAAAAGGCGCCCATCGGCCGTTAAGCCGAGGGCGCCCTCGCCGCCAACCGAGCACGCGAAATCCGCGCGATGTTGGAAATAGTTGAAACTCGCTGCGTTGACGGGCTGAACTGCCCAACGCTTGTGGAGCACGGTCGTTGAGATCAGTTACGAAGTCAAGCGCGTTATTGCAGCGAAAGCTGCTACGATTCGTATCGTGGTGCAGCAAAACTGTGCATCCGATCCGAGCCCACGCGCCGATGCGCCGTCGACATGACGGCACGCCCGACGTCCTGCTTTCGGGCCTGACGTGCGCTATCGAAGGTTGCGCGGTCGAACCTGCCGATGGGCCTGTGCCAAGCCAAGCCGTCGGCACTTCCCGCTGCGAGCGACAGGCATCTCTGCCGCCGCTCGAATTCGCCGGGTGTGAATTCCAGCCGGCGGAGCATCATCTGGCATCGAGCCGGCCGCGCACGATCTCATCCTCAGCCCTGGGTTCATGCACTTCCGGCATTTTAGGAATTTGGTAACGATACGAACGTCGCTGAACGCATTAATGCAAATCGCACGCTGCCGGTGTCTGCCCCGTAACGACCTTGCTATAAGCCCGGCCAGGCGCGATCGACGCTCGCGAAATCGACCTGGTTTCATTGATTGCTCATGAACAAGCTCAGCAATACGTTCGACATCGTCATCGAGCAGTCGTTCGACTTTCTCTCTCCGGAATATGCAGAGCTTTTTGATCGCTCGGCCGCCACTGCGTTCCAGCATCCGGTCTGGCTGCATAGCCTCTACACCGGGCTCGCGCCGGAAACGGGCGCAACTCCTCTGGTCGTCGTGGTCCGCCACCGCGCGACGGGGGCCCTCGCGATGGTGCTGCCCCTGCTCCGGGTCCGGCGCGGTCCGATACGAACCGTCGAGTTCGCCGACCTCCGCGTTTCCGACTACCTGGCGCCGGTTTGCAGCCCGGACGTGTTCTCGCAACTGCTCGACGACGCGGCTGCGTGCGCGCAGATTCGGCGCCTTGTCCGTCCTTTCGATCTGCTCCGAATGGTCAAGCTGCCCGACGGACGGCTACCGATCGAAGACCTCCTGGCTGCGTCCCGCCGCGTCGCGATGGACACCAATGCCTACGCGACGGTTCTCGTCGCGCCGTTCGAGCAATGGCGGGCCAGCACGCTCGATCGCTCCTATCAGAAGGAGCTCGCAAAGAAACGTCGTCAGCTCGAGAAGAAGGGCGCGCTGAGCTTCTCGTGCTGCGGCGACAGCGCGTCCGTGCTCGAGGCGCTGGACGTCATGAGGAAGTTCCGGGGTCCGCGCTTTCACGCACAGGGCGACGGAGACCTGCTGCAGCGCCCCGAATATTACGGCTTCTATTCCGCCGTCGCGCTTGGCGGCCTCGGGTCCTTTGTCCGCCTCTACGCCATGAAGATGGACGGCGAGGTGATTGCCGCCGTACTCGGACTATGCCATCGGGGCCGCTTCCTCATCATCATGAGCGCCTTCGACATCGCCGGCTACAAGAGCCAGTCCCTCGGCGCGCTGATGTTCGAGCAGGTGGCGCGGGACTGCATCGAGCGCGGAGATCAGACGCTCGATTTCACCATTGGCGACGAGCCATACAAGAAATCGTTCGGCGGGCAGCCTTCGCCGATGTGGGCGGTGACGCAGGCCGGCAGCACCGCAGGCGCCATCGCCCTCTTCGCGCTGAAGCAGGCTCCCTGGCTCAAGCTGGCGGCCAAGCGGCTATCGGATTTGAAACTCCAGCCCGCCCCCACGCGCTGACCCACGGCACGCGAAGGAGGAGCAGAACTCAGGCGCGCAACGCGCCGCGGACGCGCCCGAGCCAGCCCGGGTGCATCTGATCGACGCGATGTGTCAGACTGCGCCGCAGGAAGTGCAACCGTCGCCGTACGTCCCAGCCGATGTCGTTGCGGGACGTCAGAGCCTCGCGGAAGCGCGCCATCTTCAGCGACTGCTGGTCAGCCGCGATCTTGTCGCGATCGGAATAGAACTGCGAGATCTTCTCCAGGCCCATGCCTGGGGTCATGAGCCACCGCGGCGCGTATTCGGTGCAAAGACGCTCGACGTCCACCAGCAGGCGGGCGACGCCCGTGCCGGCGGCGGGACAGTTGGTCTGGAACGCATCGCCGATGAGCACGACGCCGGGCTGGAGATGCCCCTCGACGACAGTCAGATCCATCACCCAGTTCTGGACCCGGTCGGTCACGCGGAAATCGCCGAGGTAGTCCCGCAATCCCGGCAGCAGGCGCAAGACCGTCGCCTCCGGCTCGCGACGCAACTCGCGCATGATCGGGTCGGTCGGATCGCGGAACATGAAGAGATTGGCCCGCATGCCGGCACGGACCGGAAACAGGCTGAGATAGTCGATGCCATCCGCCGTACGTTCGCCGTAGCAGGTCAACGCCTCGAAATCGAACGGAGTACCGTCCTGGCGGGCGATCGTGAAGCCGAATGAAACCGAATGGCGCTCGGCCAGCACGCGCCGCCTGATGCCGAGCCTGTAACCGAGGACTCCCGCCATGCCCGTGGCCAGAACAACGAGGCGTGCGGTGACGCGCCGTCCGGAGGCCAGCTCGAGATGCTGGACATCGTCGCTGCTGCTGATCGCCGTGACCTCGTCGACGATCAGGCGGGATGGATCGGGTATCTGGCGGCGCGCCATGGCGACGAGATCGGCATAGGGGAATCCGTAAGCCTGGCCGACACTGACATCGACCACTTTGCCCTCCCGGATATTGAGCACCTGGTCATATCGACAGGCGACGTCCTCGAGCGCGTTGAGAAAGCCCAGCTTGCGAAACAGCTCCAGCTGATGGCCGCCGATCTTTTCGACCCGGAATTCGTCCGGATAGATCGCGCGCTTGTCGACGAGAGCAACGCGATGCCCTGCCCGCGCCAGCACGGCCGCCGCAAGCGATCCCGCAAGACCACCGCCGACAACGGCGATATCGGAGACGACCGTTGCCGTCTCGCCCTCGTCGATCGGCTCGGTCACGGCTCCATCCGTCGTCATGGCTTCGGCTCCCAGGTTAACGGCGGTTCCAGTGCAACTCTCCCGCCTGATGTCGCATCGCGGAGCCGAGTGCGATCATTTCCGAAGATTGAGGTTAATGATCTGAAGCGGCGGGCGCGCTGCCGCCCTTACGGCACGCGTCTTGCTCGAGATGCTCCGTAGATTCCGGGTTCCGACATCCCGGCGACCGATCCAGCGCGCCATTCCGCACTCGAACGGCCGATCTCGCCTTCTTCGGTCGTCGATGCGGCGCCAGGCCGTCAGTCGGTCGAGCTGGACTTTGCACCAACCGGGACAATGAGGACGACGATGTTCCAGAGTGAAGCAGCCGACGTAGCCGCGATGTCGTCGCGGCCGGCGAGATCCTGCATCTCGTCCATTAACACTCGCGCCGTTGCAGCATGCTAGGTTGTCGCCGGTATCGGAACACGTCTCTTCAGGGGAGCGCACCCCCTTAAACCTCCATGATCGAAGCCATCCTCCAGTTCATGCGGCGCGATGTCACGCGCGGAGTTGCCGGGACCATCCTCCTCAAGGTTGGCAGCGGCGTGCTCGCGTTTGCATTGTTCTCGCTGGCGGCACGGACGATGTCGCCCGACGGCTTCGGCATCTTTGCGACCTGGCTCTCGGTCGCCCAGATCGCAGCCGTCCTGGGACTGGTCGGCCAGGAATCCCTGCTGGTGCGCTTCCTCAACGAGTATCAGGTCAGCGAGAGGCCGGACCTTACCAAAGGCGTCCTCCTATCGAGCTTCAAGATTGCCTCGGTCGCAATGCTGATCGTGATCGCCGGGATCGCCATCGTAGCGAGCATGAGAGGCGACTGGTGGCTGCTGATCCTCGTGGTGTCGGCCTACACGGCCGTCAACGCCGCAGTGATGCTTGGGAGCCAGATCGCTCGCTCGCTGGTCAGCATTCTCATGGGCGAAGGAAATCGTGAGTTCTTCTGGCGGGTGATCGTCGTCCTGTTCCTGCTCGCCATGCTGCTCAGCCATCGGCAACTCGATCCCACCGAGTTGATCGCGGTGATGACGATGGCCATGTCGGTGGGCCTGGTGGCGCAGATCATTTCGATCGCGCGAGTGCTGCCGGATTTGCGCGGTACGCCGGCGCGCACCGAGACATCCCGCTGGCGATCGAGCGCCCTTCACTTCTGGCTCGCATCCATCCTTGAAGCCGCCAACCAGTATTTCGACGTCATTCTGGTCTACTGGATGCTGGATCCGACGACCGCCGGAATCTACTTTGCCGCCTCGCGCCTTGCCAACATCTTCGCCATGCTGTCCGCAGCGCTGTACACTTTCGGCGCGCGCCGGCTTCCGTCGCTGTATTTCAGCAAGAACCACCGGGAGTTCGAGCGGACGTTGCGGTTGATGGCGGAAGTGACCGCACTTTGCGTGATCGCCGGCCTCGTCATCATCTGGATCGGCGGCCCCTATCTCCTCAACCTGTTCGGACCTCATTTCACCGCACAGCACTCGGTCTTGATCGTGCTCGCGATCGGGACCGCCATCCAGGCAGCAGGCGGCCCGTCTGCTGCGATCCTGCAGCTGACCGGCCATGAACGAATCTATGTGCCGGTCGTTGCCGCCAACGTCGCGCTGCGGCTCGTGGGATTTATCGTCCTCATTCCCTGGCTCGGAGTGCTTGGCGCGGCGATTTCGGCGACGGTGTCGCTCGCGCTCGCGACCATTGCCCTGAACGTCCTCTGCCGCCGGCGATCCGGGGTGGATCCCTCGGTCCTGGTGCTCTTGCGCTTCTCTGCTTCGAGGCGCGGCAACTATGCAGTTCGCGGCGCGGACTCGAGCGATTAGATGTCATCAGGTCGCGGCTCGGCGAATCCGCAGTCACGCGCCGGCGGCGTGCAAGACCGATTGGTTAACGCGCTCGCCGCGCACCCTCGGGGAAACAGCGGAAATGCCGCGCGAACGATGTGGTTGCAAAGGCCTCGCATTAACTCCGTTTGTTGCTAGGCGCTGTCCAGGCGATACCCGCATGATAGGTACGGAGTTAAGAAGGTGAAGATTTCGTTTCTTTAGCGGGTCGGGATCCGTGCTCCACTATCAGCCGAACAAGCAATTGGGCGAGACGAGCGCGACGGCTTTGGCGCGGCCGGACAACGGCGCGCCGAAACTGCACGTGCTTCTCGCACAAACCCAGGCCGAGAACGCCGGTGCGCAGGAGATCTCGCGGCTCCTCGGCGCCGGGCTCACCGCTCGCGGCTATCGGGTCACCAATCTATTCTTCTTCCGCAAATCGGACTCCTTCGATGAACCGCCGGATACGCTCTACTGCGCACAGAGCCGGCCGGGCAATCCGGTGGCGCTGCTGCGGATGCTGCGGACGCTCGGCCGCCATATCAGGGCCACGAGGCCCGACGCCGTCCTGACTTTCCAACATTTCGGCAACGTCGTCGGCGGTGGCGTGACGCGTCTCGTCAGCCGTGCACCGGTTGTCGCAAATCAGGTTTCATCCGCAATGTCGATGAGCTGGCCGGTCCGCACCGCCGACATCGTCATGGGCAGTCTCGGCTTCTTCGACTGCATCACGCTCAATTCGAAGGACATGCAGCGCGAATATTCGCGCTACCCCGCGGCTTACCGGTCGCGCATGGTGCATGTGCCGCACGGCTTCGACGACAAGGCCCTCACGCTGTCGAAGGAGGCTGCACGACACAAGCTCAACCTGCCGCCGGACAGCGTCCTGCTCGGCTGCGCGGCAAGGCTGCATCCGCACAAGCGGCTCGATATGGCGATACGTCTGTTGCCGGATCAGCCATCCTGGCACCTTGCGCTTGCCGGCCAGGGAGCCGACGAGGCCCGGCTGAAGCTGCTGGCGAGCGACTTGCGCGTCTCGGACCGACTGCATTGGCTCGGGGAGATTCCTCCCAGCCGGATGGCGGACTTCCTGGCCTGCCTGGACGTGTTCGTCTTTCCGACACAGGCCGAAACCTTCGGTCTGGCCGCTGTCGAGGCTGCGAACGCCGGTGTTCCCTCGGTCGTGACCGATCTTCCCGTCCTGCGCGAAGTGTTGTCCTACGAAGGGAGACCGACCGCACTTTTCGTCGATGCCTCCGATCATGCGAAGCTCTCTGCAGCCGTCTCCACGCTGTTGACGGACAAGCACCTGAGCGACGAACTGCGACAAAACGCCAAAGGCCTGAGATTGCGCTATTCGGTAGATGCGATGGTTGACGAATACGTTCGTATTCTCGAGCAGGTCATTTGACATGATCCGTTGAAACAGATTGGCTCGACATGATCATCGAGTTTCGCTGTGAACGCGAGTACGCGCGGCAATGGATGGCCCGCGAGACGCTGTCGATCGACGGCCGGGACGTGCCGGTTCAAATCGTATGGGCGCCAACGGCGGAGCCGCGGCCCGCAGGGCTCGACGCCCTGTTCGAGCTCGAACGCGTGGCGTTGCGCAAAGGCAAACATGGCGGCGCAGACAGGCTGAAGCTCGTTCCGGAAGGGTCGCAGGCTTGCGGCGCCGCCGACGTGATCGTCGATTTTACGGGCGCCGCGCGGGATCCGGACTGCTCTGCCCGGCTGTATCTGCGTCCGCTGTTCAACGGAGCTGCGGGCGAAAATGCCGCCCTCGCCGCCATTCTCGCCGGCGACCTGCCCGTGATCGACATCGTCAACGAGGCCGATGGTTCGGTCCTCGACCGCGGCCATCCATCCGGAGAGATTGCCGCGGGCCTCAGCGGCGCGCTCGAAACCGTCATGGCGCGAACCCTGACCATGGTGGCGGCGGTCCTGTCGGGAAGGCCGCGCATTGTGCCGCAACTGGCGCGCCCCGCCGGGAATGACTTGCGCCGCGAAGCTGTCGGCTATGTCGCTCGCGGCCTTGCCGCATCGATCGCCAAGGAGATCTATCGCCTCTGCTGCTATGCCCCGCATTGGCATATCGGATGGCGCTTCAATGACGGCGGAGGCGTCTGGCAGACCGGAGATCTGTCCGGCCCAAGCTGGAACGTGCTGGGAGATCCTGGAAACCACTTCTACGCCGATCCCTTTCCGATCACGTGGCAGGGGCGCACATTCGTCTTCTTTGAGGATCTCGATCACCGCGTCGGAAAAGGCATCATTTCGGCGATCGAGTTCAGTGACGCGGGGCCGGTCGGCGAGGTGATGCCGGTGCTGGAGGAGCCCTGGCACCTCTCCTATCCGTTTCTGATCGAAGACGATGGCGAGCTGTGGATGATCCCGGAGAGCTCGACGCGCGGGGACGTCGCCCTCTACAAATGCGTTCGGTTTCCGGACAAATGGGAGCGATATGCGACGCTCCTTTCCGGCCTCGAGCTGGCCGACGCCACGATCACGCGGCACAACGGCCTGCACTATCTGTTCGGCGCCTGGCGCGACGGAGCGGGTGGCTATTCGGATTCGCTGGCGATCTACTACGCCGACCGTCTCTTGGGGCCCTGGTTGCCCCACGCCAGCAATCCGGTCTTGATCGACCGCGCAAGCACGCGGCCGGCGGGGAATTTCGTCACCCTCAATGGCAGATTGTGGCGACCGGTCCAGGATTGTGCCGACGGATACGGCGCGGCGCTCGCCCTGGCAGAGGTGGTCGAACTGTCGCCGACGGCGTTCAAGCAGATCGTCCGCCACTCTCTGAAGCCCGGACCGCTATGGCCCGGCAGGAAGCTGCATACCTTGAACCGCTGCGGCCGGCTCGAGGTGATCGACGGATCGCGCGTCCAACCCAAGACGCGCGCGTTCGCGAGTCACTTTCCGTCGACGGTCGTGTCTGCGCGAACCAGCCCGAGTTCGGCTGTTTGATCTGCGTTTCGCTCGCCGATCCGCCCACGGCGACCCGAATTCTCGGGTTGCCCGCTCACTTCGCCGCGTCGATCCAGATGCCGGGCTGCGAATGCTCACGGATGTGGCTGACCAGGAAGTCGGAAAAGACCCTGATCTTGGCGGGCAGCCTGACGCGGTTTTGATAGGCGATGTTCATGGTGAGCAGAGGCAGCTCCCAGCCCATCAGGACCGGCACCAGCCGGCCGGCCGCGATATCACCCTGCACGATATAGAGCGGCTGGATCAGGATGCCTAACCCGGCACGGGCTGCGCCACAGATGATCTGGCCGTCATTACTGTCGAGCGTCGGCGCGATGCGGATGGTCTGCGTCGTGCTGCCCTGGCTCAGCCGCAGCGAATAGGGATCGTTGGCGAGGTTGTAGATCAGCATATTGTGGCGGGCGAGATCGGCGGGATGCTCCGGCCAGCCGTGCTTCTCCAGGTAGGAGGGAGCCGCAGCCAGCACGCGGTGCATCTGGCCGATCCGCCGGACGATGATGTTGGAATCCGGTTCTTGCTCCCGCGTGCGGATCGCGACGTCGATGCCAGCTTCGATGAAGTCGGGATACCGGTTTGCGCTGATGATCTGCACGCTGAGATTGGGATAGAGCGCGCGGAAGGCGGGCAGCATCGGCGCGAGATAGATCATCGCGAACGACAACGAGCTCGTCACGCGGAGCATGCCCTTGGGCGACAGCGCGCGGTCGGAGACTGCATCCTCAGCCTCAGCCAATTCGTTCAAGAGCGTGCCGCAGCGCTGCAGGAGTTCCTGCCCTGCTTCGGTCAGCCATTGCCGGCGCGTGTTGCGCTCGATCAGCCGGACCGCAAGCCGCTCCTCCAGCGCGCTGAGATGACGGCTGACAGCCGCATTCGACATCCGCAGCGCGTCGGCAGCTTTGGACAGACTGCCGAGTTCAGCGGTTTTGGAGAACACCTCGAGTTGGAGCAGCCGGTCCATTTTTTCGCAAAAAGGAAAAGAGACTTACAAATTTTGACCTTTATTTCCGATTTCTGCAAGGCAAAATGGCGCCAACAAAGCACTATCGCAGGCGAGGAAACTGGGAAATGTCGGGCCCGATCAGGCACATCGTGATGTGGCGGCTGCGCGGGGACACCCCCGAGGAACGCACCGCCGCGCGGGTCAAGGTCAAGATCCTGTTCGAGGGCCTCAAGGGCCGGATCGACGGCCTCACCCATATCGAGGTCGGCCTCGACGTCAGCGCTGTCGACTACGCCTGCGACGTCGTCCTGTTCTCCGAATTCACCGACCAGGCGGCGCTTGCCGCCTACGCCAACCATCCGGAACATCTGCGCGTCCGCGAGGCGCTGGGCGACTTGCGGATCGGACGCTTCCAGGTCGATTATCCCATCAAAGAGACCGGCGCATGATCGGCTCGTTCACCTACGAAAACCTGCCCTGCCGCGTCGTGTTCGGCAGCGGAACGCTGGCTTCCGCCAAGGCCGAGGTCGAGCGGTTCGGCGGCAAGCGCGCGCTGGTGCTGACGACGCCGCAGCAGGAGGAGCAAGGCAAGAGCTTGGGCACCGCGCTCGGCCCGCTCTACGCCGGCCTGTTTTCCGGCGCGACCATGCACACGCCGGTCGAGGTCACGGAACGGGCGCTCGCGGCGCTGAAGGCGTGCGAGGCCGATTGCGTCGTCTCGCTCGGCGGCGGCTCGACCACCGGTCTCGGCAAGGCGCTCGCCTTGCGCACCGGCGTCAACCAGCTCTGCATCCCGACCACCTATGCCGGCTCCGAGATGACACCGATCGTCGGGCAGACCGAGAACGGCCTGAAGACCACGGTCCGCGATGCGGCCGTGCTGCCGGAGACCGTGATCTACGATGTCGATCTAACCCTGACGCTGCCGGCAAGCCTCGCCGCAACCTCCGGCATCAATGCGATCGCCCATGCGGTCGAGGCGCTCTATGCCCGCGACGCCAATCCCGTGACATCGCTGATGGCGGAAGAAGGTATCCGCGCGCTGGCACGTGCCCTGCCCGCGATCGCCGCCAGGGCCAACGACCGCGAGGCCCGCACCGAGGCTCTCTACGGCGCGTGGCTGTGCGGCGTCTGCCTTGGCACCGTCGGCATGGCGCTGCATCACAAGCTCTGCCACACGCTCGGCGGCACGTTCGACCTGCCGCACGCCGAGACCCACACCATCGTGCTGCCGCATGCGCTGGCTTACAACGCACCTGCGGTGCCCGACGCGATGGCGCGCATCTCGCGCGCGATCGGCGCTGCAGACGCATCGCAGGGGCTTTTCGAGCTTGCGAAGCGGCTGGGTGCGAAGGTCGCGCTGCGTGATATCGGCATGCCCCAAAGCGGCATCGACAAGGCGGCCGACCTCGCCGTCACCAATGCCTACTGGAATCCGCGGCCGCTCGAGCCAAACGCCATCCGCGACCTGATTGCACGCGCCTGGGCCGGCGAGCCGCCGGGCACTGTCAAAGCGGCGGCGTGAAAGCGATGCGGCGCACGTTGATCAAATCGGCCACCGTCATCAGCATGGATGACGCGATCGGCGACCTTTCGAGCGGCGATGTGCTGGTCGAAGGCAGCCGGATCGTCGACGTGCGCCCGTCGATCGACCTCGGCAGCGGTGCCGCCGAGACCGAAATCGTCGACGGCGCCGGGCGCATCGTCATCCCCGGCCTGATCAACGCGCACATGCACACCTGGCAGACGGGCTTGCGCGGCTATGCCGCGAACTGGACGCTGCTCGAATATTTCCGCCGCATGCATGCCGGACTCGCGACCGTGTTCCGGCCAGAGGACATCCATATCGCGACGCTGGTCGGCGCATTGAACCAGATCCACCACGGCGTCACCACGTTGGTCGACTGGTGCCACAACAATCCGACGCCCGATCACACCGATGCCGCCGTGCGCGGCCTGATCGAGAGCGGCATCCGCGCCGCCTTCTTCCACGGTTCCCCAAAGCCGGAGCCGAAGCCGGGCGAGCCGCATTTCTCGGAAGTGCCGCATCCGCGCCGCGAGGTCGAGCGGCTGCTGGCGGGCCCCCTCGCCGACCGCGACGGCCTCGTCACGCTCGGTCTTGCGATCCTGGGTCCGCATTATTCAACGCTCGACGTCGCCATGCACGATTTCCGCCTGGCGCGAGAGCTCGAGCTGATCGCCTCGATGCATCAGGGCGGCGGACCGGCCAAGACGCCCGGCGGCTGGGAGCAGCTGATCGAGGCCGGCCTCGTCGGCGCGGGCGTCAACATCGTCCATGGCAACGATCTGCCCGATAAACTCCTGGACCGGATGATCGATCTCGGCGTGTCCTTCTCGGTGACGCCTGAGAACGAGATGATCCAGGGCCACGGCTTCCCGATCACCGGACGCCTCCTCAAGCGCGGCGTTCGGCCGACGATCGGCATCGATCTCGAATCCGTGCTGGCAGGCGATCTCTTCTCCGCCGCCCGCGTTGCGCTCTCGATGCAGCGGGCGCTCAACAATGCGGCGTCGCAGCAAGCGAGCGGCACCATTCCGGCAACGACCACGATCCCCGCGCGTGAAGCGCTCCGCTGGATCACGACGGAAGGCGCGCGCATGCTCGGCCGCGAGAGGCAGATCGGCTCGCTGACGCCGGGCAAGCTCGCCGACCTCGTCATCATCAACGCCTCCGATCTCAATCTTGTCCCGGTGCACGATCCCGTTGCCACCGTCGTGATGCAGACGGGCCTCGCCAACATCGAGGCCGTGATGATCGGCGGCGCCTGGAAGAAACGGAACGGCCGGTTGCTGGCCGAGGGGCTGGAGACGAAGAAGGAGCAGCTGGCGCAATCCGGACGGCGGCTGGTGCAGGACATCGAACGACAGGGACGCGCTGCCTAGCAGCGCCATTGGACAAGAACAATGACTGACGCTTCCAGGAATGTTGCTTTCATCGGGATCGGCAAGATGGGTCTGCCGATGTCGGCGCTCGTTATCAAGGCCGGGTATGCCGTGACCGCTTTCGATCAGAGTGCCGCACGGCTCGACGAGGCACGCGCACTCGGCATTTCGGTTGCAGCTTCGCCGGCCGACGCCGTGAGCGGCAAGCCGGCCGTTGTCACGTCCCTTCCCGATGACGCGGCGTTACGCGGCGCATTGCTCGGCCCCTCCGGCCTCATCGCCGCGATGGCGCCCGAAGCCAGCTTGATCGAGACCAGCACCGTCAGCGTCGAGGCCTCGACCGAAGTTGCGGCCGCGGCGCAGGCGCGCGGTATTTCCTATCTCCGTTCGCCGGTCTCCGGCAATGCCAGCATCGTCCACACCGGCGCGCTGACCTGCTTCGTCTCGGGGCCGAAGCAGGCCTTCGAGAACGCAAAGCCGCTGTTCGCGGCCTTTACCCGCGCGCAGACCTATCTGGGGCCGGCCGAGGAAGCTCGCTACGCAAAACTGTCCGTCAACCTGATGATCGCGGTGTCGGCGGCGATGATGGCGGAGAGCCTGGCGCTGGCGCGCAAGGGCGGCATCGCCTGGCAGGACATCCTGAAGGTGCTCGAAGACAGCGCGATCGCCTCGCCGATGGTGAAGTACAAGACCGCGCCGCTGCGAACCCGCGATTTCGAGTCCACCTTCTCCTGCAAGCAGATGGCCAAGGATCTCGATCTCATCCTCGGCGCCGGGCACGCCGTCGGCGTGCCGCTTCAGCTCGCGGCGCAGGTGCGCGAGACCTATGGCTCGCTGGTGGCGCAGGGCGACGGCGACACCGACTTCATCGCAACCGTCAAGCATCTCGAACGGCTGTCCGGCCTCGGCGAGCCGAAGCTCTGATCAACGGAGGCACCCATGCGCAACTTCAACGAGAGCACGATCACGGACGCGGTGCTGGAGCGGATTGCCGGCGCAACCGACCCGCGGATCAAGCAGGTCAGCGAAGCGCTGGTCCGCCACCTCCATGCCTTCGTCCGCGAGGTGCGGCCGACCCAGAAGGAATGGGACTACGGCATCGATTTCCTGACCCGCACCGGGCACATGTGCGACGACAAGCGCCAGGAGTTCATCCTGCTGTCGGACACGCTCGGCATTTCCATGCTGGTCGACGCCATCAACCATCCGGTGCCGGAAGGCGCGACCGAGACCACGGTGCTCGGCCCGTTCTTCGTTCAGGCCGCGCCTGAAAAGGAGAGCGGCGCCGACATTTCGGGTCCGATGGACGGCGATCCGATGCTCATCACCGGCTCGGTCTCGACCGCCGACGGAAAGCCGCTTGCGGATGCCATCGTGGACGTGTGGCATTCCGACGATGACGGCTATTATGACGTGCAGCAACTCGACGCCATCGGCGATCTCGCGATGCGCGCGCGTTTCCACACCGATGCCAACGGCCGCTTCCATTTCTGGTCGATCAAGCCGGCTGCCTACCCCATTCCGCATGACGGCCCGGTCGGCGAGATGCTGGAGGCCCAGGGCCGCCATCCCTGGCGCCCGGCGCATGTGCACTTCATGATCTCGGCACCGGGGTTCGAAAAGCTCGTGACTCACGTGTTCGTCGCGGGCGACCAGTATCTCGACAGCGACGTCGTGTTCGGCGTCAAGGACAGCCTGATCCGGGAGTTCGTACGTCGGCCCGCCGGCCGTGCGCCGGATGGTCGCATGGTGGACAGCGAGTATTTTCATCTCAACTACGATTTCGGGCTGAAGCAGGTCGCGGGCAACGCGAGAGCCGCCTAAGCTGGGCTACGGACCAACGAGAGTCCGGCAACAGGGAGCAGACGGGAGCTGAGGATGGGACCGCGGGTCAGCACGAGCATATTGGCCGATCGTCTCACCGGCATGATCGGCCCGCGCGCGAGCGTTGCGCGCGGCGTGCTCGATCAGCATGGGCAGAGCGAATCGCATTATCAGAGCCTGCCGCCCGATATCGTCGTCTTCCCTGAAACCACGCAGGAGGTCGCGGACATCGTCAAGCTCTGCGCCGGCGCAGGCATGCCGATCGTTCCGTTCGGCGCCGGCACCTCGCTCGAAGGCAACGCGGCCGCGGTCGCCGGCGGCGTCTGCTTCGACTTCGCGCGCATGAACAAGGTTGTCGCAGTGCACGACAGCGACATGGATGTCGTGGTGCAGCCCGGCATCACGCGCAAGCAGCTCAATGCCGAGCTGCGCAATACCGGCCTGTTCTTCCCGATCGACCCCGGCGCCGACGCCTCGATCGGCGGCATGACCTCGACGCGCGCCTCCGGCACCATGGCTGTGCGCTACGGCACCATGAAGGACAATGTCATGGCGCTGGAGGTGGTGCTGGCCGATGGCCGCGTGATCCGGACCGCCAAGCGCGCGCGCAAATCGGCCGCCGGCTATGACCTGACGCGCATGTTCGTCGGCGCCGAAGGCACGCTCGGCGTCATCACCGAGATCACGCTGAAAGTGCATCCGGTCCCGCAGGCCATCTCGGCCGCGGTCTGCAGCTTCGACACCCTGCACGATGCCGTCGATACCGCGATCTCGGTGATCCAGTCCGCGATCCCGGTGGCGCGCATCGAGCTACTCGACGACGTCATGATGCGGGGCATCAATGCCTACGCCAAGCTCGGCTATCGCGAGGCCCCCACCCTGTTCTTCGAATTCCACGGCTCGGAGACCTCCGTCGCCGAGCAGGCGGAGGCCGCGCAGGCCATCGCCGCCGATCATGGCGGCCATGGCTTTGCCTGGGCGAAGGCGCCGGAAGATCGCAGCCGGCTCTGGCACGCCCGCGACAACACGCTCTATGCCGGCCTCGGCCTGCGCCCCGGCGCACGCGCGGTGATCACGGATGTCTGCGTGCCGATCTCGCGGCTGGCGGAATGCCTCACCGAGACGCGGCGCGATGCGGACGAGCACGGCTTTGTCGCGCCGATCGTCGGTCACGTCGGCGACGGCAATTTCCACATGCTGATCCTGATCGATCCCGCAAAGCCGGAGGAGGCCGAAGGCGCCAAGGCGCTGCAGGCCCGCATGGTCGCCCGCGCCATTGCCATGGACGGCACCTGCACCGGCGAGCACGGCATCGGGCTCGGCAAGATCGGCTACCTCTCCGATGAGCTCGGCGAAGCCGTCGACGTGATGCGGCAGATCAAGACCGCGCTTGACCCTGATGGACTGATGAACCCCGGAAAGATCTTTGCGAGCGGAGCCAAGATATGAGCGACGCACTTCCGATAGAGGTCACCTCGCCGACGCCGCTGCTCGAGCTGCGCGGCATCAGCAAGGAATTCCCCGGTGTCAAGGCGCTGGATGACGTGTCCTTTGCCGTCCATCCCGGCGAAGTCCACATGCTGCTGGGCGAGAACGGCGCCGGCAAATCGAGCCTGATGAAGGTGCTCTGCGGCGCCTACCGCGCCGACGCCGGCGAGTTCTATTACAAGGGCGAGACCGTCGCGATCAATTCCACCGCGGACGCGCAGAAGCTCGGCATTGCCGTGATCTTCCAGGAATTCTCGCTGGTCCCCCATCTCGATATCGCCCAGAACATCTTCCTCGGTCGAGAGCCGAAGGGCCGCATCCCCGGTACCATCGATCGCCGGAAGATTTTGGCTGATGCGAGGCGCGTGCTCGGCACGATCGGCTTCGACATCGATCCCTCCACCACCGTCGACAAGCTCGGCGTGGCGCAGCAGCAGATGGTCGAGATCGCGAAAGCGATCAGCCAGGACGCCCGCATCCTGGTCATGGACGAGCCGACCGCGGCGCTGTCGGACCGAGAGACCGAGCTGCTGTTTGCGCTGATCGCGCGGCTGAAGGCCGACGGCGTGTCCATCGTCTACATCTCGCACCGCATGGCCGAGGTGTTCGCGCTCGGCGATCGCATCACCGTGCTGCGCGACGGCCGCCGCATCGACGGCGTCCGTCCCGCTGACGTCACGCCGGACCAGCTCGTCCGCATGATGGTCGGCCGCAACGTCGACATGACCTATCCGCGGCACTTTGCCGACAAGCCCGGCGAGCTGCTGCTCGAGGTCAAGGGCCTGACCGCGCCAACCGGCATCTCGGACATCAATATCGAGGTGCGCCGGGGCGAGATCGTCGGCCTGTGCGGGCTCGTCGGCTCCGGTCGCAGCGAGGTCGCGCGCGCCATTTTCGGCGCCGACCCCGTCACATCAGGGCAGATCATCTTCGATGGCAAGACCATCTCCGGCGAGCCGGACCTCGCCGCCCGCCGCGGCATCGCGCTGATCCCGGAGAGCCGCAAGAGCGAGGGCCTGGCGCTGCTGCGGTCGGTGAGCGACAATCTCGTGGTGTCGGCGCTGCGAAAACTGTTCCCGAGCGGCCTGTTCGACCAGCGCAGTGCGCAGCGCACCGCCGACGGCCTGATCCGCCAGTTGAGGATCGCGACACCGAGTGCGCGGCAAACCGTCGGCCTGCTCTCGGGCGGCAACCAGCAGAAGGTCGTGATCGGCAAGTGGCTGGCTGCCGGCTCAAAGCTGTTCATTTTCGACGAGCCGACGCGGGGCATCGACATCGGCGCCAAGTCCGAGATCTTTGCGCTGATCGACCGCCTCGTCGCGGAAGGCGCGGCGGCCCTGATGATCTCGTCCGAGCAGGTCGAGATCTGCCATGTCTGCGACCGCGCCTATGTGATGCGCGAGGGGCGCATTGCCGGGCACCTGACGCGCAGCGAACTGACGGAGGAGAACATCGTGCGACTGGGGATGCATCATGCGTGAAGCCGCGATCGTCTCAGAGCCCAATCCGCTGCAACGCATTCCCGGCGTTGCCATGGTGCTGGTGCTGCTGATCGCGCTGTTCAGCGTGATCGCGCCCGGCTTCCTGTCGGTCGCCAATCTCTCCAACGTGCTGGTGCAGTCGACCATCCTGACCATGCTCGCGCTGCCGATGACGCTCATCATCATGACGGAAGGGCTGGATCTGTCGATGGGCGCGGTGCTGACGCTGACCTCGCTCTGCGTCGCCATCGTGTCGCTCGCGACCAAGTCGATGCTGCTCGGCTTGGGTGCCGGCCTGCTGGTCGGCACGGCCTTCGGCCTCGCCAATGGCTGGCTGGTCGCGATCGTGGGCATTCCGCCCTTCGTCGCGACGCTGGGCACGCTCGGCATGGCGCAGGGATTGTCGCTGATCGTCAGCGACGGCCAGAGCGTCGTCGGCATTCCCCACAGCGTGCGCGACATCTATTCGGCGACGCTTCTGGGAGTCCCCGTTCCGATCGTGATGGCGCTCGTGACCTACGCGGTCTTCCACGTGCTGCTCTATCATACAAGGTTCGGCACCTACATCTTCGCCCTCGGCGGCAACCGCGAGGCGCTGCGCTATGCCGGCCTCTCGCCGAACCGGCTGTTGATCGCCGTCTACGCGATCGGCGGCGGCATGGCCGGCATCGCGGGTCTCCTGATGACCGCGCGGATGAACTCCGGTCACCCCACCGCCGGCCTCGGTCTCGAATTCGATGCCATCGCCGCCGTCGCCGTCGGTGGCACCTCATTCGAGCGCGGCAATGGCTGGCTGCTCGGCACGCTGCTCGGCGTCCTCTCGGTCGGCGTGCTGCGCAACGGGCTGAACCTGATCTCGCTGCCGTCCTCTGTGCAGGTCGCAAGCGTCGGCGTGCTCGTCATCGTTGCCCTGTTCCTCGACGGCCTCAGGAGCCGCGCATGACCGACATCACCAAGGACGCCATCGCGCCGCCCCGCTCGTTCCTCTCGCAGGACGCGATCCAGGTGTTTTACCGCCTGCTCGCGGCGCTCCTGATCTGCGCGGTGCTCGCCGTGCTCAGCGATTCCTTCCTGAGCCTCGGCAACATCCTCAACGTGCTCAGGCAGGCGAGCCTGACCTTCTTCATCGCTTCCGGCCTGACGCTGGTGGTGCTGACCGCCGGCCTCGATCTGTCCGTCGGCGCCAATGTCGCGCTGTCCGCCTGTATCGCCGGGACCGTGATCCACACGACCGGCTCGCCGGCGCTCGGCATCCTCACCGGCCTTGCCTGCGGCGGCATCGTCGGCCTGCTCAACGGCATCATGGTCACTGCGCTCCGCATCCCCTCCTTCATCGCCACCTACGGCATGCTCTGGGTGCTGAACGGCCTCACCTACTGGTACATGGCGGGCGAGACCCTGCACGGCTTCCCGGCCGGCTTCCGCCAGATCGGCAGCGGCTATCTGTTCGGCCTGCCCATCCCGGTCTATCTGCTGCTGGTCTTCCTCGGGATCGGAACGTTCTTCGCGCAGCGCACGATCTGGGGCCAGGAGATCTATGCGATCGGCGCCAATCCGGTCGCGGCGCGGCTCTCAGGCATCCCGGTCGCGCGGCGCCTGCTGCTGGTCTATGCCGTCTCCGGCACCATGGCCGGGCTCGCCTCGATCATCTTCCTGTCGCGGCTCAATTCGGCCGAGGCCGACATCGGCGAGAGCCTGACGCTGCCCGCCATCGCGGCCGTGCTGATCGGCGGCACCTCGCTGTTCGGCGGCGTCGGCACCGTGTTCGGCACCTTCATCGGCGCGCTGATCCTCACCTTGGTGCTGAATGGCATGAACCTGCTCTCGGTCAGCGCCAACTGGCAGCCGCTCGTCACCGGCGTCATCGTCATTCTCGCGGTCTGGCTCGACATGAAGACCCGCCGCCGCGCGCAATGAGTTCTTGAAGTTCCAACAAGCAAAACGAGGGATGGAGGCAACATGAAACAGAAACTTGGCTATCTGGCGCTGCCGCTGCTGATGGCGGCCGCGTTCACCACCGGGGCGCGCGCCGATGGCGAGACCATCGCCGTCTTCACCAAGAACCAGACCAATCCGTTCTTCCAGACGGTGCGGGTCGGCGCCGACAACATGGCGAAGACGCTGAACGCGAAGACGCTTCAGTACATCCCGACCAAGCCGGACTCGATCCCCGAGCAGCTCAGCCAGATCGAGGACGTCGTGGTGAAGAAGCCGAGCGCGATCGTCTTCACGCCGGTCGACTACAAGGCGATGGTGCCCGGCGTCGAGAAGATCAACGAGGCCAAGATCCCGGTCGTCAACATCACCGACCGCTCAGCCGGCGGCAAGTTCCTGTCCTTCGTCGGCGCCGACGACTACAGCCTCGGGCTGGAGACCGCGCGCTTCCTGCTGAAGACGCTGGGCGGCAAGGGCAACATCGTCATCATCGAGGGCGTCAAGGGCTCGCTGACCAATGTCGACCGCGTCCGCGGCTTCAACGACGCGCTGAAGGAGAATCCGGGCGCCAAGCTGCTGGCCTCCCAGCCCGGCAACTATCAGCGGCTCCAGGCGCTCCAGGTGATGGAGAACCTGATGCAGTCGAACTCGCAGATCGACGGCGTGCTCGCCGCCAACGACGCCATGGCGGTCGGCGCGATCGAGGCGCTCGACGGCGCCAATCGCAAGGCCCAGGTGATCGGCATCAACGGCACTAAGGAGGCAATCGACGCGATCAAGTCAGGCAAGCTGCTGGCGAGCGGCGACTACAACGGCTTTGCGCAAGGTTGCCTCGGCACCATGATGGCGATCCGCTCCTTGCGCAATCAGCCCGTCATCAGCGAGATTGTGCTGAAGCCGACCGTCATCACCAAGGACAATTACCAGCCGTTCGACGTGCCGCTGGAGCAGCGCACCTGCCCGACCTTCGAGGACGCCGGCAAGCTCGGCGCGAAGTAGACCACCCGATCACGTCGAGTCCGGACGGCCGCCCCCGCGGCCGTCCCAAGAACCGAAGCAAGAAACGGAGACCATCATGCTGTTCGCCATTCACGCTCTCGACCGCACCGGTGCGCTGCCCACGCGGCTTGCCAATTACGACGCGCACAAGGCTTTCCTGAGCGATACTTCGCGCTTCGGCGTCAAGATCGTGATGTCGGGGCCGCTGGTCTCCGACGACGGCCAGACGATGATCGGCAGCCTGTTCCTGATCGAAGCGCCGGGCCGCGCCGAGGTCGAAGCCTTCAACCGCGCAGATCCCTTTGCTGCCGCCGGCATCTGGGAAAAGGTCACGATCACGGGCTTCCTGCGCCGGCAGGGTTAGACCCTACGGCACTTCGTCGAGGTGACAGGCCACCCACTGCTCGGCTCCGGTCGAACGCAGCGTCGGCTCCTCTGTCCGGCAGCGGTCGAAGACGAACGGGCAGCGGGTGTGAAAGCGGCATCCGTTCGGCGGGTTGATAGGGCTCGGCACGTCACCCTTGAGAATGATCGGATTGCGCTGCGCTCCGGGCTCCGGCAGCGGCACGGCCGAGAGCAGCGCCTTGGTGTAGGGGTGCCTTGGCGCGGCAAAGATCTCCCGCCGCGGCGCCACTTCCACGATCTTGCCGAGATACATGACCGCAACGCGATGGGTCATGTGCTCGACGATCGCGAGATCGTGGCTGATGAACAGCAGCGCGAGGCCGAACTCGCTTTGGAGATCCTGCAGCAGATTGACGATCTGCGCCTTGACCGAAACGTCGAGCGCGGAAACCGCCTCGTCGCACACTATCAGCTCGGGTTCTGCCGCGAGCGCGCGCGCAATGCCGATGCGCTGACGCTGGCCGCCGGAGAATTCGTGGGGCCTGCGGTTCAGCGCCTCGCGCGGCAGGCGGACCGTGTCCATCAGCGATGTGACGCGAACCTCGAGATCTTCCGCAGACTTGGCGAGGCCGAAATTGCGGATCGGCTCGGCGAGAATATCGCGCACGCGCATGCGCGGATTGAGGCTCGAGAACGGATCCTGGAACACCACCTGCACGCGCCGGCGCATCTGGCGCATCGTGCTCGGCGCGGCGTCGTCGATCCTCTGGCCGTCGAGGATGACCTGGCCCGAGGTGATCTCGAACAGCCGCAGGATGGCGCGGCCGACCGTCGATTTGCCGCAGCCGGACTCCCCGACCAGCGACAGGGTCTCGCCCCGCGCGATCTCGAACGACACGCCGTCGACCGCATAGACGAATTCGGACTTGCGGCCGAACAGGCCGGTCTTGACCGGAAAGTGCTTCTTGAGGTCGTTGACCTGGAGCAGCGGAGGACTCATGCCGCGATGGCTCCCTTGGCGGCGTAATGACAGGCGGCGACGTGACGGGGCCCCTTCTCCTCCAGCCCCGGCGCATATTGGCGGCAGAGATCGGTCGCGAGCGCACAGCGGCCGGCAAAGACGCAGCCGGTGATCGGCTTGCGGAGATCCGGCACCTGCCCGGGAATCTCGGCAAGCCGTCTTGCCGTGCCCGTCAGCGAGGAGCCGAGCCGCGGCACCGCGCCAAGCAAACCTTGTGTGTAGGGATGACGCGGCGACCGGAACAACTCGGCCACCGGCGCCTCCTCGACCTTGCGGCCGGCATACATCACCATGACGCGCTCGGCGATCTCGGCGACGACGCCGAGATCGTGGGTGATGAGGATGATCGCAGCGCCGACCCGGCGCTTCAGGTCCAGCATCAGCTTCAGGATCTGCGCCTGGATCGTGACGTCGAGCGCGGTTGTCGGCTCGTCCGCAATGAGAAGCTTGGGATTGCAGGCGAGCGCGATGGCGATCATGACGCGCTGACGCATGCCGCCGGAAAGCTGATGCGGATATTCGCGCACCCGGCGTTTCGGCTCGGGAATGCCCACCAGCGTCAGCATCTCGATCGCGTGCGCCTCTGCCTTCTGCTTGTCGAGGCCCTGATGGATCATCAAGGTCTCGCGGATCTGGCGGCCGACGGTCAGGACCGGATTGAGGCTGGTCATCGGCTCCTGGAAGATCATCGAGATGTCGTTGCCGCGGATCGCGCGCATCTCGCGATCGGACAGCTGCAGCAGGTCCCTGCCCGCAAAGCGGATGGTGCCGGCGATCCTGCCCGGCGGCTCCGGGATCAGTCGCATCAGCGACATCGACGTCACCGACTTGCCGCAGCCGGACTCGCCGACGATGGCGAGCGTCTCGCCCTCGTTGACATGGAAGGACACCCCGTCCACCGCGCGATTGATGCCGCTGGGGGTGCGGAAATGGGTCTGGAGGTTCTCGACTTCGAGCAAAGCCATCGCGATCAGCCTCGATCCATCAGAGGCTCTTGGCCATGCGCGGGTCGAGCGCATCGCGAAGGCCGTCGCCGAGCAAATTCACGGCGAGAACGGTGACCGACAGGAACGCCGCCGGGAAGAACACGATGTAGGGCTTCACCTGCCACAGCGCGCGGCCCTCGGCCATGATGTTGCCCCAGGACGGGATGGTCGGCGGCGTACCGGCGCCGATGAAGGACAGGATCGCCTCGGTGATCATGGCGCTGGCGCAGATATAGGTCGCCTGCACCAGCATCGGCGCGACCGTGTTGGGCAGGATATGGCGGAGTATGATCATTGGCGAGCGCGTGCCGCAAGCCACGGCCGCATCCACATAGGGCTGCTCGCGAAGCGACAGCACCACACTGCGGACTAGGCGCGAGACGCGCGGGATTTCGGCAACGGTGATGGCCAGGATGACGTTGCCGACGCTGCCGCGCGTCAGCGCCATCAGCGCGATCGCGAGCAGGATCGGCGGGATCGACATCAAGCCATCCATGAACCGCATCAGGATGCCGTCGGCCCAACGGATGAATCCGGAGACCATGCCGATGGCGAGACCCGCCGCAGATGCGAAGATCGCGACCGACAGGCCGACCGTGAGCGAGACGCGCGCGCCGAACAGCACGCGGGAATAGATGTCGCGGCCGAGCACGTCGGTGCCGAACCAGAAATCGGCCGACGGCGCCCGTGTGCGCTTGGCGGGCGCGAGCGCGGTCGGATCGACCGTACCGAGATAAGGCGCGAAGACCGCGATCAGCACGAGCGCCAGCAACAGCGCGCCGCCGATCGCGACCGTCGGATGGCCGCGCAGGAGGCCGACGAAGCCGCGCCGGATCGTGACCGGCCGCAGGATCTCGGGCAGCTGCGGCGCGACGACGAGGCCGGCCGGCAGCGATTGCGGATTGACGGTGGTATCGGTCAATAGCGGATCCTCGGGTCAACGAGCGTGTAGACGACGTCGATCATCAGATTGACGAGGACGTAGACGAAGCTGAACAGCAGCACGATGCCCTGGATCACCGGATAGTCGCGGCGCAGGATCGCATCGATGGTGAGGCGGCCGAGGCCGGGGATCGCGAACACGCTCTCGGTCACGACCGCGCCGCCGATCAGAAGCGCGATGCCGATCCCGATCACGGTCACGATCGGTACCGCCGCGTTCTTCAGCGCGTGAATGAACAGGATGCCGCCCTGCCCGAGTCCCTTGGCCTTCGCAGTGCGGATATAGTCCTGCTGCAGCACTTCGAGCATGGCCGCCCGCGTGATGCGTGCGACCAGCGCGATATAGACGCAGCCGAGCGCGATCGCCGGCAGGATCAGGTTCTCGAGCCACGGCCAGAAGCCCTGCGTGAGCGGCGTATAGCCCTGCACCGGCAGCCATTCGAGCTCCAGCGCGAAGATATAGGCGAGCATGTAGCCGACCACGAACACGGGCAACGAGAAGCCGAACACGGCAAAGCCCATGATGACGCGGTCGATCAGGCTGCCCGCCTTCCACGCCGCCACCACGCCGAGCGGCACCGCCACCACGATCGTGAGCAGCAGCGTGACCATCATCAGCGACAGCGTCGGACCGAGACGCTGCCCGATCATCGCCGAGACCGGCAGATTGGTGAAGATCGAGGTGCCGAGATCGCCGTGCAGGATGCGCCAGACCCAGCTTCCGAACTGGACCAGGAACGGACGGTTGAGGCCGAGGCTCTGCCGGATGCGCTCCACATCCTCCGGACTCGCCTGGTCGCCCGCGATCACCACGGCCGGATCACCCGGCGCGATGTAGAGCAGGCTGAACACGAACAGCGCGACGATCGCCATGACTGGCAAGGTCGCGACGATGCGACGGAGGATGTAGGAGAGCATCTGGCCTCAGCGCACGATCATGCAGACTTGGACACGCCCCAGAAGAACGGCAGCGGCCCCTTGGTGATGCCGGAGACGTTCTTGCGCCACGCAGTGTAGCTCAGGAAGAAGCCCGTCGGCGCGTAGACGACGTCATCGAGGGCCGCCTTGTTGAGGCGGCCGAT
The DNA here is from genome assembly GCF_058803975.1 of Bradyrhizobium sp. GW821-FHT13H06. Lineage (NCBI taxonomy): Bacteria > Pseudomonadati > Pseudomonadota > Alphaproteobacteria > Hyphomicrobiales > Nitrobacteraceae > Bradyrhizobium > Bradyrhizobium sp. GW821-FHT13H06. The sequence continues at coordinate 484,600 of NZ_JBXAPN010000004.1, forward strand.
GGCGGCCTTCTCCTCGTCGAGGTTCTTGGCCTCGAACCAGGACGCGACCTCCTTCTCCGTGCCGGGGCTGTTCGGCCAACCGAACCAGGCCTTGTCGCCGTTGGCGCGAATGGCGGTGTATGGGGCGGGATTGATGCAGTCTGCGCCGGCGTGCCAGGTGTGGAACATGTTCCAGCCACCCTGTCCGGGCGGCGTCTTCTGCGCGCGGCGCGAGCCGACCGTGCCCCAATCGGTGGCGACGAAGTCGACATTCATGCCGAGCTTCTTCAGCAGGTCCGCGGTGACGTCGCCCTGTGCCTTGGTGATCGGCTGGTCCTGTGCCACCAGGCACGTCACCGGCTGGCCGGAATAGCCGCTCTCGGCCAGAAGCTTCTTGGCCGCATCGAGATCGCGCTTGCCCTTCAGGATCTCGCCGCCGGCTTCGCTGTAAAGCGGCGTCTCCGGCGTGAAGAAGCCGGGCAGCGGCTTCCAGAGTGCCGTGTCGTCGCCGACGATCGCGCGCATGTAGTCTTCCTGGCTGAGCGCCATCAGCACCGCTCGCCGCGCCCGCACGTCATTGAAGGGCGCAAAGAGATGGTTCATGCGGAACGAGCCGATATTGCCGAGGGGATCGCCGATATCGACGCTGATGTTCTTGTTCTTCTTCAGGACCGGAACGAGGTCTGCAATCGGGCTCTCCCACCAGTCGACCTCGCCGTTCTGCAAGGCGGCGGCTGCCGTGGCGGGATCGGGCATCACGATCCATTCGACGCGATCGACCAGGATCTGCTTGCCACCCGCGAGCCAGGATGCCTTCTCCTGCCGCGGCACGTAGTCGGTGAACTTCTCGAACACCGCCTTCGCGCCGGGCACCCACTCGCCCTTGGCGAATTTCATCGGCCCGGAGCCGACATATTCGGTGATCTGCTTGAACGGATCGGTCTGCGCGATGCGCTCCGGCATGATGAAGCCGCACGGCGAGTTGTTCTTGGCCAGCGCGTAGAGCAGCTTCGGGAAGGGCTGCTTGAGCACCCATTTGAAGGTGCGGTCATCGACGGCAGTCAGCTCCTGCTGCAGCGCCTTGATCATCAGTCCCATCGGATCGCGCGCCGACCAGCGCGTCAGGCTTGCAACGACGTCCTTGCTCAGCACCGGCTCGCCGTCATGGAACTTGAGGCCCGGCCGCAATTTGAACGTCCAGGTGGTGCCGTCGTCGGTCACTTCCTCGGACTCGACCATCTGACGCTGCGGCTGCAACGAGGAATCGATGCCGTAGAGCGTGTCCCAGACCATCGCGGCGGCATTACGCACGACATATTGGGTACCCCAGATCGGGTCGAAATTGGCGAGATTGGCCTGGGGCACGAAGCGGAGGGTCCGGGCGGATGCGCCTTGCGCAATCGCGGGCGCCGAGAGACCGGTCAATGCCAGACCGCCCGCGCCGGCCAGTCCCTTCAATACGGTCCTGCGATCCATGAAATCCTCCCAGTAATGCCGTGATTCCGGCCAGCATTGGCCAGGGGCAAGTGAAACCGAGCCCATTTGCAAGCAAATGGTATGCCACTAAATGGGCCTTCGCCGGCGGATCTCATTTCTCTTTCTTGGCCGCGCGAGGCTTCAAAGAGCGGCCTGCAGCGTCGGTCCGGTCTCGATGTGCGGGATCGCCTCGACCAGTTTGCGCGTGTAGTCGGTCTTCGGATTGTCGAACAGCGCCCGGCTTTCACCCTGCTCGACGATGCCGCCATTGCGCAGCACGATGGTGCGGTCGCAGAGCATGCGCACCACGTTGAGATCGTGGCTGACGAACAGCAGCGCGATGTCGTTCTCGCGCCGCAGGCGGTCGAGCAGCTGCAGCACCACTGCCTGTACCGAGACGTCGAGCGCGGCGGTCGGCTCGTCCAGCACCAGGAGCCGCGGCCGGCAGGCGATGGCACGGGCGATGCCGACGCGGGCCTTCTGCCCGCCGGAGAGCTGATGCGGAAACCGCGGCAACAGATCGAGCGGCAGCCCGACGCGCTGCGCGCATTCTTCCACCCGCTGACGCAGCGCCTCACCCGTGCGCATGCCGTCGAGCCGCATCAAGGGATGGGCAATACAATCGAAAGCGGTAAAGCGCGGGTTGAGACTCTCGTTCGGATCCTGAAAGACCATCTGGATGTCTTTGCGAAATGGCGAGCGGTGAAAATCACGCGACGCCACGTGCCCGATCGACTGCCCGTCGAACACGATGTCGCCTTCGCTCGGGTCGATCAGGCGACAGATCATGCGCGACGTCGTACTCTTGCCTGAGCCGGACTCGCCGACCAGACCGACGCTCTCGCCGCCGGCCATGATCATCGAAAAGTCGGCAACCGCGGCGGAGCCCTGGTCGAAACGCTTTGCGAGCTTCCGCACTTCCAGCAGCGGCGGCGTGCCATGTGGCAGCACCGGCCGTGGCTTGTCGAGAATGGCGTTGTAACGCTCTCTCTCCTCTTCCGTCACGAGGTCCTCGATCCGTGACGTCGCCGTCGGCGATGCCGCAACCAGGCGCCTCGTATAGGCGTGCTGCGGCGCGCTGAAGAGCTTGCCGGGGCTCGCCTCCTCGACGATGCGGCCACGCTCCATCACGGCGATGCGGCGGCAATAGCGCGCGGCGAGGCCGAGGTCATGCGTGATCAGGATCGTCGCCATGCCTCGCGCGGCGGCAATGTCTGCCAGGAGATCCATCACCACCTTCTGCGTGGTGACGTCGAGCCCGGTCGTCGGCTCGTCGGCGATCAGCAGCGCGGGATTGCAGGAGATCGCAATCGCGATCATGACGCGCTGGCACATGCCGCCCGACAGCTCGTGCGGATAGGCGTTCATCCGCTGCTCGGGATCCCGGATCTGAACGGCGCGCAGCAGGTCCAGCGCCTCGGCGCGCGCGGCCTCCTTCGAGATGCGCTTGTGCGTGAGGATCGCGTCCGCGATCTGCAATCCGATGGCCCGGATCGGATTGAGCGCCGCCCGCGGGTTCTGGAAGATCATCGACATCGCGGCGCCCTGGAGCTGACGGAGGTCATCGCCCCTGAGCTTGGTGACGTCCTGGCCGCGAAACAGGATCTTGCCGCCGGTGACGCGCCCGGCGGCATCGAGCAGCCGCGTCGTCGCAAAGCCGGTGACCGACTTGCCCGAGCCGCTCTCGCCGACGAGGCCGAGCATCTCACCGGCCTTGACGGTCAGCGTCACGCCGCGCACGGCTTCGACCATTCCGCGCCGCGTCGAGAACGCGACGTGGAGGTCGTCGATCCTGAGCAGGTCCTCGCTCATGTGCGCATCCGGGGATCGAGAATGTCCCGCATCCCGTCGCCGAGGAGATTGAAGCACAGCACCGCCATCATCAGCGCGAGGCCCGGAAAGGCCACCAGCCACCACCGTCCCGTCGAGATGAAGCGTGCGCCTTCGGCGACCATGATGCCCCATTCCGGCGTCGGCGGCTTGACGCCGAGGCCGATGAAGGACAGGCCGGCCGCGTTCAGAATCGCCCAGCCGAGATTGAGCGAGATCTGCACCGCCATCGCCGGCAGGATGTTCGGCAGCAGGAAGCGCAGCACCACGGAAAAATGGCTCTCGCCGCAGGCGCGTGCGGCCTCGACCCAGCCGACATTGCGCCTGACGTTGACCTCGGCCCGTGCAAAGCGGATGTAGAAGGGAAGATTGATGATCGCGGTCGCGATCACGATGTTCTCGATCCGGTTGCCGAGCGCAGCCACCATCGCCATCGCCAGCACGAACAGCGGGAACGCCATCATCACGTCGACGAAACGGCCGACGGCGCGATCGAGCCGGCCGCCGGCATAGCCGCAGAACGCGCCGACGACGGCCCCGATCACGAAGGAGATGCCGACCGCGGAGACTGCGATGGCAAGGTCGAGGCGCGCGGCGATGATGAGACGGCTGAACACGTCGCGCCCGAGTTGGTCCGTACCGGCAATGTGCGTCGCGCTCGGCGGCTGCAACGCCTCCGAGACGTTCGAGGCTACGGGATCGTAAGGCACGATCCACGGTCCGAAGATCGCGACCAGGACGAAGAGGAGCACACCGGTCGCAGCAACCGCGGTGAGCGGATTGCCGCGCAGTATCCAGACCGAATGGCGAAGGGTTGCACTGGTCATTCGATCGACACCCGGGGATCGGCGATGCCGTAGCAGACATCGACCACGAGATTGACCAGCACGAACAGGCTGGCCATCAGCAGCACGAAGCCCTGCACCGGCGCATAGTCGGACGACAGCAGCGCATCGAGCGCATAGGACGCCACGCCCGGCCAGGAGAACACCTTCTCCACCAGCACGTTGGCGCCCAGCATGGTCGAGAACACGATGCCGGCGATGGTGATGACGGGAAGGATCGCATTGCGCAGCGCGTAGGTCACGACCACCTTGCGCCAGGACAATCCGACCGAGCGCGCGGTGCGCACGAAATCGCTGCCGAGCGAGACCAGCATCGACGCGCGCGTGATCCGCGCCAGCGGCGCGATCACGAACAAGGCCATGCTCACCGCCGGCAGGATCAGCTGCTTGCAAGCCGCCCACCAGCCGTCAAGATCGCCCGCCAGCAGGAAATCGATCGAGAGAAAACCGGTGTGCTGCGGCGGCAGCGAGGTGAAGACGTCGATCCTCCCGGTGGGATCAGGAGCCAGCCCGAGCAGATAGTAGAAGACGTAGATCAACAGCAGGCCCGACACGAAGGTCGGCACGCAGACACCGAGCGCACAGAACAGCCGCACGCCGTGATCGACGATCGAGCCCGGCCGCAACGCAGCGACCACCCCGAGCGGCACCGCCGCGATCAGCGCGATCAGGAGTGCGGTGAAGGTGAGCTCGAGCGACGCCGGCAGCCGCTCTCGCAGGTCCTTCAGCACCGGCTGTCCCGTCATCATGGAGCGGCCGAGATTGCCGTGACCGATGTCGGAGAGATAGAACACCAGCTGCTCCGGCACCGACTTGTTGAGCCCCATCTGCTTGCGGATCTGCTCGATCTCCTCCTTGCCGGCATTGGGCCCCGAGGCGAAGAACACCGCGGGGTCGCCGGGCAGGACGCGCATCAACAGGAAGGTGAAGACCAGCACGCCGAACAATGCTGGCAGCGACGACAGAAGCCGCCTGCCCGCTCTCACTATCGTTGCACCAAGACCGGTCTTCACCCTTAGGAGCCTCCCTTGCCTTCAGACGTTACTTGCGGCTGAGGTTGCGGTAGTCGACCTGACGATGGAACTCGTAGATGTAGCCCTCGACCGAGGTCGCCATCACCGCATCCTGGTTCGGCTGCCACAGCATGATCTGGGGCATCAGGTCGACATGCATCGCGTTGAGCTTGCGGCCGTCCTCCTCGTATTTGGCCTTATCCGGCTCGAACCGGGCTTCCTGGGCGATCGCCGACAGCTCGGCATTGTTGATCGAGCTGTAATTCCAGCGCTGATTGCCGGTATAGAAGTTGCGGTAGAAGTAGTCCGTCGACGGCAGCCAGGCGATGATGCCTTCGGTGAAGAAGGGCACCTTCTTCTCGTTGATCAGCGTCGACATCTGCGCGTCCGGCAGCTTCTGGATGTCGACCTTGATGCCGATCTTGCCGAGCGACTCCTTGACCAGCGCCGCCATCGGCTCCGCCTGGGAGGCCCATCCGACATTGAAGCTGAAGGTGGTCGAGAAGCCGTCTGGAAGGCCGGCGGCCTTGAGATATTCTTTTGCCTTGTCGAGGTCGAGCTTGACCGGCTGCTGGAACGGATAAGTCCCGTTCAGCGGCTTGCCGTCCGGCCAGCTGGCGCCATACAGCGGCGCGCCGCGGCCGAACAAGGCCGCCTTGAACATGTCCTCGTAAGGCAGCGCGAACGCGATGGCGCGGCGGACGTTGACGTTGTCGAAGGGCGGTATCTGGTTGTTCATCGAGACGAACGTGATCGCGTTGTATTGCGGCGTCGAGACCACCTTCAACTTGCCCTTGGCTTCGAGCGACTGCACGTCGCTTGCCTGAAGATCGAGCACGATATCTGCGTCGCCGCGCTCGACCAGATTGGCGCGGGTTGCCGGCTCCGGTACCGATTGCACGATGACGCGCTTGAAGGAGGCGGGCTTGCCGGGAGAAGCGCGGTTCCAGGCCTCGTTGCGCTTGAGGGTCACCTGCTCGCCGGGCTTGAAGGTCTCGACGATGTAGGCGCCGCTGCCTGCGGTGTGCTCCTTCAGCCAGGCCATCGCCCACGGATCATCCGCGGTCGCATGCTCCTTCGCCAGCTTCGAATTGATGATCATCGGATAGACGGTGGCGAGATTCGGCAGCGCCAGCTTGTCGGGCTTCGGCAGCGTCACCTCGATCGTCAAGGGATCGATCACCTTGAACTGATCGGCGGATGTCAGCGACCCCGTCAGCAGCTGCGCCTTGCCGAGGATCGGCGCGGTGACGCAGCGGTCGAGCGACCACTTCACGTCATCCGCCGTCACCGGCGAGCCGTCCTGGAACTTGGCGTCCTTGCGCAGATGGAACGTGATCTTCAGCTTGTCAGGACTGACGTCATAGGACTCGGCGAGCTCGCCCGTGATCGTGTCGAGATCGAACACCCATTTGCCGTTGAGCTGCTTACGGCCGAACGACACAAGCCGATCGTAGGTGCTCATGCTGAGCCCGAAGGATTCGCGCGTTGCGCCGGGAATGTTGGGATCGAGCGTGTTGACCGACGCGCCGGTCACATAGCGCAGCGTTTCCGCTCTGGATTGCGCGTGCGAAGGCGCGGTCGCGATCAGCAACAGCGCAGTGATGGCAAGGACTGAGGTCGCGGACCTGAAAGACACAAAACGCATTCGTTTTCCCTTGAATTTCGAGCAGGAAGGCCGGCAAGGCTGGTCAAGAAAGAAGCAATTTGCGCGCCAATCTTCGCCGTGGCGGGGCATGGATGATCATCGCGGTTGCTCCATTGCTCGCGCTGGCCGCGTGACCACGGCCTGCGGCACGTCATAGGCGCTGAGCGAAGCCCAGTGCCGTTCGACATCGGCGCGAAACAGGCCGCGTGTCAGGCCATTCACGAGCTTGGGCACTGCGGTGGTCATCGCATTGATCGACGATCCCGAGGCACCAAAGCTCATGGTTGAGGCGATCGCGAAGAGATGGATGTCGGAGATCCACGGCGTCTTTCCAGGCACGCGCTCGCTGAAGGCATAGTCGTCGGCGAGATAGGGAAAGCGGCCGAGCCGTTCGTTGCGTTCGCCCTCCGGCGGCTGATAGCGATCCGCCCAGATGGCGATATTGCCGGCAAACCTGGAGAGTTCGCCGCGCCCCGCAAAGTCCATGTCGATGCCTGCGCCGCAAATGACGAAATCGGCGGTGATGGCGCCCCGCGGCGTCTGCAATTCAATGGTTTTGCCTGTCTCGTGCGCCGCTTCGATCGGCGCGCCCTCGTGCAGGACGAAATTGGTGTGGCGCGCGCAACGGTCATAGGTCGCTTGCGGAAATCCTTCCCGCATCTCGAGCACCTTGCGCATGAAGCGCCAGCGCCAGGCATCATCGAGATCACTGAGATGGCGCAGGAAGCCGCGGAAGGTCAGCCAGCGATAGGGTTGGATCACCTGGATCTGCGCGCGGCGGCACAGCAGGTGCACCTCGGCAGCACCCGCCTCCAACGCGGTGGCCGCATTGTCGAAGGCGGAGGCGCCGGCACCGATCACGGCGACACGCTTGCCGCGCAAGCTTTCGAAATCGATGGCGTCGGCGACGGTCGCGACCGAACTCGCCGGCAGGTCGCGCAGCGGCTCCGGGATCACCCAGCCGCCCATGCCCTCCTGTCCCGTCGCCAGCACGATCTTGCGCGCATAAAGCGTCTCCACCCCTGCGGCGTGCTTCACGCGCGCGGCGAGCAGGCCGTCGGCCGCTGGCGCAATCTCCAGGAGCTCACAGCCGTTGCATACCGGCAGGCCGAGCGTGCGCCGCAGCCAGAGCAGATACTCAGCCCAGTGCGCGCGCGGAATCAGATCGAGCGTCTGCCAGCTCTCCTTGCCGAAACGGGCTTCGTGCCAGGACTGGTAGGTGAGGCTCGGGATGTCGAGGTCGGGACCGGTGTAATCCTTCGGGCTGCGCAGCGTCGGCATCCGGGCATAGGTGAGCCACGGGCCCTCCTTCCCCTCCTCGGCCTTGTCGATCAGGAGGATGTTGCTGACGCGCGAGCGCATCAGGCCGAAGCCGATGGCGATGCCGGATTGGCCGGCGCCGATGATGAGCACATCCAGCGCAGGATTGCCGTCCGGCCCGGTCTTCGGTTCGAGCCATGCGGCACCGGGATGCGCGATCTTGTCGAGATCGGCGCGAACGCCCGCTTCGAGTTTTGCCAGCGCATCACTCATGCCGCGAGCCAGCCTCCGTCGACCACCATCACGGTGCCGGTCGTGAACGAGGACGCATCGCTGGCGAGATGCAGCGCGGTCTGGGCGATCTCCTCCGCCTGACCGAACCGCTTCATGGCGTGGCGGTTGCGCGAGGCCTCGCGCACCTCGTCCGAATTGGCGTGACGGGCGAAGCTGCGGCGAAGCATCGGCGTATCGATCGCACCCGGCGCAATCGCGTTGACGCGGATGCCGTCGGTGGCGAAATCCACCGCCATGGTCCGGGTCAGGCTGACGATCGCCCCCTTGGCGGCGATATAGGCGCTGTTGCCCTTGCCGCCGGCGATCGCAAGCTGCGATGCCAGCGTGATGATCGAGCCGCTGTTCTGCCGCTGCATGTGTGGCACCGCCGCCCGTGCCCACAGCCAGGTGCCGCCGACATTGGCGCGGAACACCGCGTCCCAGTCGTCCGGGCTCGTCGTCAGCACGGTGCCGCCGCAGGAGAAGCCTGCTGCCGTCATCAGGATGTCGAGCCTACCGTGCCGCGCGATGACCTCGCCGACGACAGTCTCGGCGAATGCGGCATCGCCGACGTCGCCGACGTGTGTCGTTGCTTCACCTACGAGACCTAGCGTTTCCTGGAGGCCCGCGGCATCGCGATCGACAAGAGCGAGACGCGCTCCTTCTTCTGCAAACAATTTTGCGCTGGCGCGGCCAATGCCCGAGCCGGCCCCGGTGATGATGGCAGTGCGCCCCTGCAGCCGCATGTCAGATCCCCTCCTTGTGCTGCACCCACCAGGCGCTCATCGCGGCGGCGGACTCGGCGCAGCCGAACCGCGCGCGCCAGCCGAATTCGTCGGCCATCCGTGCAACCGAGAGCGGTGCACGATCCCCCCCATGGAGCTTGATAACCGTGCTTTCTCCGGGCACCGCCAGCCGGCAGTGCAGGCCGGGATGAAGTGCCGCAAAGGCCTCGCCCCATTGCAGCGCCGACCAGGCCGCGCCGCTGGAGATGTTGTAGAGACGATGGCGTGGCCGCTCGGCCTCGACCAGCACAGCCACGGCCTCGGCGGCGTCGACGGCGTAGGTCCAATCTTTAAGGCCAGGTCCCGGCATGATCGCCGGCTCGCCGCGGGCGAACGCGGCCAGGATCTGGAATTGGAGGCTGGGCGTATCGCGCACCGCGCCGGCCCGCTCCCACGGGCCAAACACGGCGCTCAGCCGCACGCTCAGAAAATCGCCGCCGAAGAGCTCGGCATGGCGCGCGACGGAGCGCTCCGAGGTGAATTTGCTGATGGCGTAGAACGAGACGGGATCGCAGGCCGTTTCCTCGTCCAGGACTTGATGACGCTGGCCCGCAGCGCCATAGGCGGACGCCGAGGACAAATTGACGACGCGGCGAACGCCGTGACGGATCGCCGCTTGCAGGACCGGGATCTGCGCCATGACGTTGATCTCGAGAACGCGCGCGGGCGATGCGCGTTCGAGGTCATCGCCTGCAGTGACCGCCGCACCCAGCACGATTGCGTCCCAGCCTTCAGCGATGAGGGCATCGATACCGGCCGCATCGGTGATATCGCCTTGAACGATTTGGAGCCGCTCCCGAGAATCCAGCAGGGATCGCTGCGCAGCCGGCGGCAGCGGCGAACGATCATGCAGCGTCACCTCATGGCCGCGCGCGAGCAGAACCTCGGCAAGATTGAGGCCGACAAAGCCGGTGCCGCCGAAGATGACGATCTTCATCGCGCGCGATCCACCGTCACAGCAACTTTGCCCCAAAATTCCGTTCCGGATCCATGTCGGCGACGAGCCGGCCGGTCGGCTTCGCCGCCTCGCCGCCGCTGCGCGCCAGGAATTTTCCGCTGCCGGCGCTCGCGAGACACTTGTTGCCGTCGATGACCACGCGGCCGCGCGAAAGCACCGACACCGGCCAGCCCTTCACCTTGCGGCCCGCGAACGGCGTGTAGCCGGTGAGATCGTGCATCATCTCGTCTGCGATCGTCACCTCGTGGTCGGGATCCCAGATCGCGACGTCGGCATCGGCGCCGACCGCGATCGAGCCCTTGCGCGGATGCAGATTGTAGATCTTTGCCGGCGCCGTCGCGGTCAGCTCGACGAACTTTTCGAGGCCCAAGCGTCCCTTCGACACCATCGCGTCGAACAGCAGCGGCAGCCGCAGCTCCAATCCCGGCAGGCCGTTGGCGACCTGCTTGAAGTTCGGATTGGGACCGGCGCGCAGCTTGCCGGTCTCGTCGTAACGATACGGCGCGTGGTCCGACGAGATGGTCTGGAGGTCGCCGAGCGAGAGCGCCTGCCAGAGCGCCTCCTGGTCGGCATGCGTGCGCGGCGGCGGGCTGCACATCCACTTGGCGCCTTCCGCGCCGGGCTTGTCGAGATCGCCTGCCGTGAGGAACAGATATTGCGGACATGTCTCGGCGAAGACCTTGAGCCCCTGCCCGCGCGCATCGCGGATCACCTTGGCGCCTTCGGCGGTCGAGACGTGGAAGATCATGATCGGCTGGTCGATCAGCGCCGCCATGCCGATCAGCCGGGTGAACGCTTCCGCCTCCGAAACGCGGGCGTGGCTGACGGCGTGGTATTTCGGCATGGTGTAGCCGCGCGCGAGCAGGCGCTTGACCATCCAGGCGATGATGCCGTGGTTTTCGGCATGCGCGCACAGCATTGCGCCGGACTGGCGAGCGGCGAGCAGAATGTCCAGCAGCGGCTCGTCGTCGACCTTGAGCCGGTCGTAGGTCATGAAGATCTTGATCGAGGCATGCCCCTGCTTCACCAGCGCCGGGATGTGCTCCTCGACCGTCTCCTTGGTCGCGTCCGCAATGATCATGTGAAAGGCGTAGTCGATCACGGCGCCCTTCCTCGCCAGCGCGTGATAGTCCTCCACCACCTGCGGCAGCTTCATCCCAACATGCTGGGCGGCAAACGGGATCACCGTGGTGGTGCCGCCGAAGGCGGCAGAGACCGTCGCGCTTTCGAACGTATCGGCATTCATGATGCCGGCAGCGGAGAGCTGCTCGATATGAGCATGGCTGTCGACGCCGCCGGGCAGCACCAGCTTGCCGCGCGCGTCGATCTCGCGTTTGGCGCCCGGCAGGCCCTTTCCGACGGCTGCGATGGTCTCGCCGGAAATCGCAACGTCGGCCTCGAATACGTCGGTGGTGGTGGCGACGCGGCCACCGCGGATGATCAGGTCGTAAACTGGTTCAGTCATGAGGCACTCCATGATATGCCTGAAACGAGTGATCTCCATTTTGCAGGAAGACCATCATGTCCCGGCCGCGCATTCTCGTCATCAATCCGAACTCCAACCACAAGGTCACGCAAGGGCTGGAGGATGCGCTGAAGCCGCTCTACTTCGAGGGCGGGCCGGAAGTGGTCTGCCAGACGCTGGCCGAGGGTCCCTTCGGCATCGAGAGCCAGGCCGACGTCGACAGCGTCGCGATGCCGCTGCGCCGGCTGGTCGAGAGTGACAACAGCTCGGCCGCCTTCGTCATCGCCTGCTACAGCGATCCCGGACTGCAAGTCTGCCGTGAAGGTACCGACCGCCCCGTGTTCGGCATCGCCGAGTGCGGCGTGCTGACCGCGCTTTCGCGCGCCGAGACCTTCGGCGTCATCGCGATCGCCCAGCGATCGATCCCGCGTCACATGCGCTATCTCAGGCAGATGGGGCTGACCGACCGCCTCGCCGGCGAGCGGCCGCTGAACATGAGCGTTGCGGAAACGGCCTCGGGCGAAGGCACGCTGGCGAAAATGATCGAGGTCGGCCGCGCGCTGCGCGACGAGGACGGCGCCCGTGCCATCGTGATGGGCTGCGCCGGCATGGCGCGCCATCGCCGTCCGCTCGAAGACGCGCTGCGAATCCCGGTGATCGACCCGACGCAGGCGGCCGTCACCATGGCGCTGGGCACGGTGCAGTTCTCGGCTCACTAGGCGTCCTTCAGCTCTCTGGCGTCCTGCCGCGCGAGCCATTGCGCATGGCTCTCGCGGACAAGCGCAAACGTATCCCGCTGCGTCGTGTAGAGATTGCCGAACATGCGGCCGATCGGCCGGTAGGCATCGAGATCGACATACATGTTGGCGGTATCGACGAGGCCCTCGCGCGCGTGCACCCTGATCACCTCGCCAACCAGCAACTCGCGATCCGCCGAGAAGGTCAGCACCACGTGGCGCCGGCATTCCAGCGCGAACGGCGCCGCGGCGAGGCGCGGCACCTTCACGTCGATCGACGGAAGCGTGGCAAGCCCGGTCGCGGCGACCTCGCTGTCGCCGGAGGGGAAATCGACCGCGCAGTCGTTCATCGCCACCGACAGCGCTTCATCCACCATGTGCACGACGAATTCGCCGTCGCGATGGATGTTGCGGGTCGTGTCCTTCGGGCTGTGATCGGGCTTGTGCTGCAGCCCGAGCACGATCAGCGCGGGGCTTTCCGAGAAGACGTTGAAGAAGCTGAACGGCGCGGCATTGACAGCTCCGTTCTCGTCCAGCGTCGTCACCAGCGCGATCGGCCGCGGCACCACAACGCCGCAGAGCAGCTTGTAGCGGTCACGCGCGTCAAGCTCGCGCAGGGAGATGCCCTTGTCAGCCATCGGCGTCACGTCTCCGGCGGCGGCACCGCGCCGGTCTGGCTGGTGATCAGGCCGTAATGCTCGATGCGGCGATGCCGGGCGAAATCGAAGATCGTGGTCTTGCCGAAGGTCGTTGCATCGAGGTCGCAAGGATGGACCAGGACCTCGTCCTCCTCCGTCTTCGCTTCGGCCACGATCTCGCCGTTGGGATCGACGATCAGGCTGCCGCCGAACAGCGGATGGCCGTCCTCGACGCCGGCCTTGGCCACCGCGACCACCCAGGTCGCGTTCTGGTAGGCGCCGGCCTGCACCGAGAGGCGATTGTGGAACAGGCGCTTTTCGACGCCCTCTTCGCTCTTCTCGGCATTCACGGATGGCGTGTTGTAGCCGATCAGCACCATCTCGACGCCCTGCAAGCCCATGACGCGATAGGTCTCGGGCCAGCGGCGGTCGTTGCAGATCGCCATGCCGATGATGCCGCCCAGCGTACGCCAGACCTTGAAGCCGAGATCGCCCGGCTCGAAATAGCGCTTCTCCAGATGCTGGTGCGAGCGTTTGGTGTCGTATTCCACATGGCCCGGCAGATGAACCTTGCGGTATTTGCCGACGATCTTGCCGGACTTGTCGGTGAGAACCGCGGTGTTGAAATGATGGCCGTCCGGCGTCAGCTCCGCATAGCCGAAATTCATCGCCATTCCGTGCTGCGCGGCACGCTCGAACAGTGGCCTTGTCGCGGCGTTCGGCATCTCCCGCTCGAACCAGACGTCGAACTCGGCCCGGTCCTCGACATACCAGCGCGGGAAGAACGTCGTCAGCGCCAATTCGGGATAGACGATCAAGTCGGCGCCCTTGCTCTTGGCCTCGTCCATCAGCGCGATCATGCGCTTGACCACGACCTCGCGGCTGTCGGCTTTCTGGATCGGGCCCATCTGGGCGGCGGCGACATTGACGATTCGCATCAGCGACTTCCTGATCTCTTCACGAATTTCTTGGCGAGGCTGGGGATCGCAGCTTCAAGGGCGTAGCGGCAGCATAACGCCGCCTTGCGTCCGTTTTCCAGCCAAGCAGATTTCATGCCGTTCGCCCCCATTCGGCGTCCTGCAACAGCCGCCAGTTGATCTTGTTGCTTGCGGTGCGCGGCAGCTGGTCGACGAAGACGACCGTGCGCGGCGCCTTGTAGCTGGCCATCGCGCCGCGCGCCCAGCCAACGATGTCGTCGGGCGATGTCGTTGCCCGCGCCGCCTCATCCAGCACGACCAGCGCCTTGACGGTCTCGCCGCGGTAGTCATCCGGCGCCGAAATGACGCAGCACTCCCGGATGGCGCGGTTCTGATACATCGCGGCCTCAACCTCGGCCGGCCACACCTTGAAGCCGCTGACATTGATCATCCGCTTCAGGCGATCGACGGCGAAGAAATAGCCCTCGGCATCGCGATAGCCGAGATCGCCCGTACGCAGGAACCGCTTGCCGTCAAGTTCCATGAAGGCCTCGGCATTCGCCTGCGGCCTGTTCCAGTAACCCTGCAACACCTGCGGTCCGTGCACGACGATTTCGCCGACCACGTTGTCGCCGAGCTCGATCAGGCTCTCGGGATCGACGACCCTTGCGTCGGTCTCCTGCACGGCGATGCCGAGGCACTGCCGCTTCGGCGCCGCCATCGGGTTGAGATGCGTCGGCGACATCGTCTCGGTCATGCCGTAGCCCTCGACGAAGTCGAGCCCGAAGCGCCCCTTGAGCCGTTCGGCGACCGCGATCGGCATCGCCGCGCCGCCGCCGGTCAGAACCTTGAGCTTCGCAAAGCATTTGTCGCGAAACCGGGCGCTGGCGAGCACGTCGACGATCATGGTCGGCGCGGCGTTCCAGAACGTCACGCCATGGATCTCGAACAGATCCGGCAACAGATCCTTGTCCCAGCGCGCCATCAGGAGCAGCGTGGCCCCGGTGACCATCGCCGCATTCATCGAGCCCTGCATGCCCGCAACATGGAACAAAGGCATGAAGCCGGTCATCACGTCGCTGCCATCGAGCCGATACCAGCGCGCCTGCAAGACGGCGGTGAACAGCGCGCTGCGATGCATATGCATGCACGCCTTGGGCTTGCCTGTGGTGCCCGAGGTGTAGGGCAGGATCATGAGATCGTCCGGCCCCGCGGTCATCACACCCGGCTGCAAGCCTTGTGCGATCGCGGACGACCAGGAATGCCAGCCCGGCGATGACGGCACCTCGGCCGGCGCTTCCGTGACGCATGATGGCAGCGTATAGGGCGTCGCGGCTGGAATCTCGTCGCGATACTGCGCGACGATCGCATGCCTGATGGCCTCGCCCAGCAGCGGGGCAAACACATCGCTCAGTTCGCTCCCGACGATCGCGACCTTGGCCCCGCTGTCCACGGCGAGATACGCGATCTCGGCGGTCTTGTTCATGGGATTGACCGGTACGATCACGGCGTCCGCCCGCATCACCGCGTAATAGGCGATGACATATTGCGGCGAGTTCTGAAGCGCGATCATGACGCGGTCGCCGCGCTTCACCCCGCAGGCGCCCTGCAGGAAGCCGGCCATGGCATCGACACGGTCGCGCAGTTCGGCGTAGCTCAGGCTCGCGCCGTAGAACACCGTCGCCGGATGCGACGGTCGTTCACGTGCTGCACGCGCCAGCGCGTCGTAGAGCGTTCCCTCCGGCATCGCGAGCTGCCAGGGCTCATCCGCGGGCCAGGCCGGCGACCGGCGTGGCGTTGCGTGATCCGTGCTCACCCGTGCTCCTCGTCAGCGATATCGAGACCGTGATCGAGCGCATCCAGAAGCTGGTCAGCCTCGCGCTCGGAAATGACGAGCGGCGGCGCCAGGAACAGCGAGGTCTGCTCGCCGCTGGTACCGATCACCGCACCGGCTTCCAGCGCCCGCTCCG
Source organism: Bradyrhizobium sp. GW821-FHT13H06 (assembly GCF_058803975.1). Classification (NCBI taxonomy): domain Bacteria; kingdom Pseudomonadati; phylum Pseudomonadota; class Alphaproteobacteria; order Hyphomicrobiales; family Nitrobacteraceae; genus Bradyrhizobium; species Bradyrhizobium sp. GW821-FHT13H06. Next base: position 500,394 of record NZ_JBXAPN010000004.1, read on the forward strand.
CGACGCGCGAGGCGATCGGCACCTCCGTGGTGTCGGCATGCCAGGTCCGCCAATCCGGCCCGTGCAGTTCCACCGTCCAGTGCAGCCCCTGCCCCGCGACGCGCTGCACGCTCGGATGCTTCTGCGCGATCGCGAGCAGGCGGCGGATGAACCGCTTCTCGAGCTGCTGCACACGCTCCAGAATCCCGTCCTCGGTGACAACCTTCAGATAGGCGCTGACGGCCGCCATGCTGATGGGATGGCCGCGCAGCGTGCCGTAGTTCTGCCAGCTCGTCCCCTTGAGCCGCTCGACGATGTCCTTGGACACCACGACCGCCGCCACCGCCGCGGCGCCACCGCCGAGCGACTTGCCCAGCGTGACGATGTCCGGGCGGCTTTGCGCCCCCTGGAACGCGAACCAGCGGCCCGCGCGCCCCGCGCCGGTCACGACCTCGTCGGCGATCCAGTAGGAGCCCGCCTGCCGCGCGCAGCGCGCCACTTCGTCCTGATATTCGCCGTCGTAATAGATGCCGCCCTGGGTGTAGTCGATGATGGTTGCCGCCGTGTCCGAGAGCAGCCGCGTGGCATCCGCGAGATACTCGCTCGGCGGCGTATTGTTGGCCGGCGCACCGTAGATCGCGCCATCGGGCGCCGGCAGGATCCGCACCGGCGCCATCGGCGCCGGCAGCTTCGACCCACCGGCATGCACCGCAAGCCCGCCATGCCATTGCGGCTGCACCGTCATGCTGCGCGACAGGCCGGTGATGCCGTGATAGGCGCGTTCGCGCGTCGCCAATGCGGACCGCTGCGTCAGCGCCTGACAGAGCGACAGCGCCATGTCGTTGGCCTCGCTGCCGCTGATGCAGAAGCGCACCGCGCCGACCCAGTCCTCCTCGCCTTTGAAAGCGGTCGCCATCAGATCGTCCGCGGCCTGCTCGCGGCCGACCCAGGTCCAGCCCTCGTTGACGACAGGCGTATCCGCCGCGCGGCGGATCGCCTCCACCATCGCGGGATGGCGATGGCCGAGACCGCCGCCGGTGTTGCTGCCGTCGATGAGCTTGCGGCCATCGGACAGGTGGAAGTAGACGCCCTCGCCGCCGACCACGGCCATCGGCGCGCTGTCGCCCGCATTCAGCCCGGTTCGCAACAATCTGCTCATCGCAATCCCCTCACTCTACAGCTGCAGCGCCATAACCGCCGCCGCCGCACATCTCGATCGTGACGAGATCATCTTGCTGCAACACCAGGTTCGACTTGCCGTCGATCGCGACGTTCGCGCCATGCCTGACCAGCGAGATACGGCATGCCTTGCCGGATTCGCCGCCCTGCATGCCCCAAGGCGCAATCACCATGCGTTCGATGCAGGTGGTCAGGTGCATCGAGGGTGCGAGGATACGATAGGTTCGAACCGAGCCGTCGCCGCCGCGGTGCGCCCCCGCGCCGCCGGATTGCCGGCGGATCGCCTGCTGCTCCAGCCGGATCGCGTAATTCGCCTCGATCACCTCGACCGGCGTATTCGAGGTGTTGGACAGATGCACCCGGGTTGCCGACATGCCGTCCCGATCGTGGCGCGCGCCTTCGCCGCCGCCGTGAACCTCGTAGAGCATCTTCCACGATCCGTTCGGCCGCGGCTCGGCAAAAAAAAGCACACCCGCCGTGGTCGCCCCGCCGGCCGACAGGCGTTCGGGGATGGTGTCCTGCATGGCGCGAAAGATCGCATCGACGATGCGCATGGACGTCTCATGGTTGCCGGCCGCGACAGACGCCGACCAGCCGGGCTCCAGGATCGAGCCCGGGCGCGTGATGATGGTCAGTGGCCTGAGCGCGCCGGCGTTCTGCTGCATGTCGCGCCCGCTCATGATGCGCGCGGCATAGGCGACGGCCGAGCGCGCCATGAACGGTGTCGTATTGCAGAAGTTCGAGACGCGATCGCAGCTTCCGGAGAGGTCGAACGTCGCCTCGTCGCCGCGAATGGTGATCTTCACATGGATGCGCGCCGGCGCGTTGTTGTCGCTGCCGTCGTCGAGATAATCCTCGCCCTCGTAGACGCCGTCCGGAAGATCGCGCAGCGCCGCGCGCATCTCGATCTCGGAGAGATCGTGCAGGCGCGATTGCGCCGCCATGAAGACGGCCTTGCCGTGCTCGCGGCAGAGCTCGACGATGCGCCGCTCGCCGGCCTTGGTCGCCGCGATCTGGGCGAGGAGGTCGCCCTCGCAGGATTCGGAGTCGCGAACATTGGCCTTGAGCAGCTGCACGATCGCCGCATTGACGCCGGCCGCGGTCGCGATCAGCACCGGCGGAATCCGCATCGCCTCCTGGAAGGTGTCGATCGCCTTGGCAAAATAGCTGCCGGGCCAGGTGCCGCCGATGTCGGGCCAGTGCGCGAGGCTGACCGCGAACGCCACGATCTCGCCGTCGACGAAGACGGGGCGCACGACCTTGACGTCGTTGAGATGATTGCCGCCGAGCGCGCCGACATTGTAGATCAGCACGTCGCCGTCGTTCAGGCTGTCGCGCGGCACCACCTTCAGCAATTCGGGGATGGTGTAGGCCATCGCGCCGAGGTGGATCGGGATGTCGCGCCCCTGCCCGACCAGACCGCCGTGGCCGTCGGTGATCGCGGACGACAGATCGCCCGCCTCGCGCAACAGCGGCGAGCGCGCCGAGCGCGTCATCACCAGGCTCATCTCCTCGGCCGCGGCGGAAAGCCCGTGCCTGATGACCTCGACAACGAATGGGTCGAGCTTCATGCCCTCCTCCGCGTCAGGAACAGATTGCCCGTCGCATCAGGTTTCGCCTGCCAACCGGGCGGCACGACCACAGTCGACCACGCGTCTTCGATGATCGCGGGGCCGCTCACCATCTCTGTCAGCGACGCTCGGTCGACGATCGCTGTCGCCGTCTCGGGCAGACCATCAAACGAGCAGACACGCGTGCCCGTGGATACCGCCCTCGCCGCCGTCGCCGGCCGGCTCACGACGGTTGTCGACGGGCGGCGGGCCTGCACCCGCACGGACTCGATGACGCAAGGCTCGCCGGTCGCATAGCCGAACAGCTCGTGATGCCGCGTCAGGAAATCCTGCTTGAGCCTGGCGACGTCCAGCGGCAAGGCGAAAGCCACCGGGATAGCGTCGTTCTGCGCCGCATAGCGCATCAACGCGACCAGCTCGACCTGGATCTCCGCCTTCGCAACGCCATTGGCGAGCAGCGGCGCGGATGCATCGGCAATCAGCGCCTCGATCCGATCCGATACGCGCGCGAGGTCGATGCCGTCGAGTGCGGCGCGAAGGGTCTGCTGCTGGAGAAAGCTGAAATCGGCGGTGAGACAGCCCAGCGCCGAGAAGGCGCTGGATGCACTGGGTACGACGACCTCTGCGATCCCGTAGAGATCGGCGAGACCCGCGGCATGCATCGGGCCGCCGCCGCCGAAGGCGAGCAGCGTGCAGTCGCGTCCGTCGATGCCGCGCTCGACCGTGACGCGGCGCAACGCGCGGGCCATGGTCGCGTTCGCGACCTTGATAATGCCGAGCGCCGTTTCCGTCAGGCTCAATCCGAGCGCGCCCGCGATCGGCGCGATGACGCGCCTGGCTGCCTCGATGTCGATGCCAATGCGGTCACCAAGCTTGGTCTCGGGATTGAGATAGCCGAGCACGGAATTGGCGTCCGTGATGGTCGGCTCCGTGCCGCCGCGGCCGTAGCAGGCCGGCCCCGGCTCGGAGCCGGCACTCTCCGGCCCGACCGTGAGGCCGCCGGGACCGTTGCGCACGATCGATCCGCCGCCCGCGCCGATCGAATGCACCGCGAGCATCGGCTGGCGCAGCGGCTTGTCGCCGAGCATGCGGCCGTCGGTCATCTCGGCCTGGCCGTCGACGATCAGGCAGACGTCGGTGGTGGTGCCGCCCATGTCGAACGTCAGCATGCGCGAGGTGCCGAGCTGGCGCGCGATGCTGACGGACGCCGAGACGCCGGCGGCCGGTCCCGACATCGCCATCACCAGCGGCCGGCGTTTCACCGCCGAGATGGGGATCATGGCGCCGGCGGAATGAAACACCTGCAATCCCGGCCCGATCGGCAGCCGCTGCTCCAGCTCGGTCAGATACTCGACCGCGATCGGCATCGCGGCCGCGTTGAACACGGTCGCTGAAGTCCGCTCATACTCGCGTGCCTCGGGATTGACCTCGTGCGACAGCGAGACATGGGCGACGACCTCCTTGAGGCGCTCGCCGAGCATCTTCTCGTGGACCGGATTGGCGTAGGCGTGAAGCAAGGCCACCGCGACACTCTGCACGCCGGTGTCCTTCAGCCAAGTCAGCAGACGCTCGATCTCCGCTTGCTCCAGCGCCTTCAGCACCCGGCCCTCGTGATCGAGGCGCTCGGCAAGCCCGAAGCAGCGTTCGGGCGGCACCAGCGGCGGCGATTTCGGCGGAATGTCGAGCCGATAGAGGTCGCGGCGGCGATAGCGCGCGATCTCGAGCACGTCGGCAAAGCCCTCGGTCGCGACCAGCGCGACCTTCGGCAGCCGGTTCTCGACGATCGCGTTGGTGACGCGCGTGGTGCCATGGACGAAGCGCCTGACCTCGTTCTTGTGCAGGCCCACCGCCTCGATCGCCTCCAGCATCGCCTGAACCGGCGCCTGCGGGCGCGACGGCACTTTCGCGATCCGGGCTTCAGCGGAATCGCGCCTGATGGCGATGATATCGGTGAAGGTGCCACCGATATCGGTGCCGACTTCCCAGTGACTTTCAAAAGAGCTCATGTGTGGCGTCAGCTAGGCGTGACGTCCGAACCGGACGCCGGGCCCTTCCCGTCCATCGCAAACTCGAATGCCGAACCGAGAGCGCTCATCTTGCATCCCCTGTCATGCCACCGTCAGCGAGCGTGCGACAGAGCGGTGGCCCTCCGACAGGGCCAGAGTTGTCGCAATTCACTGGGCCAGCAGGCCCATGGCGCAGCGTGCCACAGCACCGGATGCACGTTTTGGTGCAGCACTGCCTGCAGAGACAGCACGCGAGCGCGCGCTGTTCCACGCCGGAAACGCGCGACGCACCACGGATTTTTCTAAGCAAATCGCGATGTCCGTTGCACAGCAGTCCGAGCGACCGAGATCAGTTGTCTAATTTGCAGGCGATCAATCGGCCGCGTGGGAGTTCCGGCTGCCTATGAGCTATGCACGGCGGTCGGCTCAGCCTCTCTTTATTGTACGATCAGTAAGAGAGCGACTTGGGCGGGTCGGATGATGCATTGCGAGAGGCGCCGCCGATGCAGGCTGCAATTCTTGCAAGCAGCGGAGCGGCGTCCTCGACGCGCAACCGCCCGTAGCCGAACACCAGGCCTTGCCGCGTCGGCCGCTCCAGGAAATTCTGCGACAATGGTTGCACGTGGATGCCGGCCCGCTTCAGGACCGCGGCCGCCTCCCGATCGCTCATCCGCGCCTGCATTGCGTCGGTGAACAACGCCACCAGGTGCAGGCCGGTGACGGCGGAGGACACGGTCAGATCATCCGGCATCAGCGCTCCGATCGCGTCGATCAGCGCCTTTCGCCGCGCCGCATAGACCCTCCGCATCGCGCGCAGGTGGCGCAGCAGATGGCCTTCCCGCATGAATTCCGCCAAAGCGAGCTGTCCGATGCCGGATGTGTGCACGTCGATGCGCGCGCGGCCCTTGGCGAACCCTTCGATGAAATGCCTGTTCGCAACGAGGTATCCGAGCCGCAGGTTCGGCATCATGATCTTCGAGAAGGTGCCGAAATAGATCACCCGGCCCTCGCGATCGAGCGAGCGCAGCGAGGCGATCATGCTGTCCTGATGCCTGAACTCCGAATTGTAGTCGTCCTCGATCACCCAGACGTCGTTCTTGTTCGCCCAGTCGAGAAGCTCGAGCCGCCGCTCCAGGCCCATGCTGATCCCGAGCGGGTATTGATGCGATGGCGTGACCACGATCAGCCGCGCGCGTGGTGCGCGCCGAATTCCTTCCGAGACGACGAGCCCCTTGTCGTCGACCGGAATCGGAACGAGCTTTGCTCCGGCCGCGGTGAGCGCCCATCGCGCCTCGACGAAGCCGGGCTCCTCGACCCAGACCTCGTCGCCGGGATCGAGGATCATCCGGCTGCAGAAATCCAGTGCACCCGACGTGCCGGAGGTGACGACGACCTCGTCCGGCGAACAAACGAGACCGCGCACGGAGCTGAGGAAGTTCGCGATCTCGCTCCGCAACCGCGGATGGCCTTCGGGCGGAAGATCGAGGCACTCCTGCTCTCTTGGATTCTGCCAGGCCTGGCGCAGCAGGCGCGACCAATCCTTGAAGGGAAAGGTCGAGATGTCGGGCGCGCCCGGACTGAACTCCGACGGCCAGTTGGTCTCGTAGTCGAAGGCCAGCAGCGATCGCCAGCGCTCCGACATGTGGGCGGGTTTGGCCGCAGATAATGCGGACGATGGTTCGGCATGAGGCGCCGCCACCGATGCCACCATGACGCTGCCGCGCGGCGTCGATTCCAGATAGCCCTCGGCGTAGAGCAGATCCCATGCCGTCAGCACCACGGTCCGCGAGCAACCCAGTTCGCGCGCGATCTCGCGCGAACCGAGAAATTGCGTTCCTGAGGGAAAGGCGCCGCACAGAATGCCGTCCCGGATATGCTTCGCGATCTGCAAGTGCAGCGGCACCGCGGAGGTCCGGTCGATATGGATCCCGGCAAGGGATACACGCTTGCTCGGATGACGGCTGTTGTTCATGTCTCGCCTGCCGGGCAACGCAGGTACTGTCCGCCGTCATTCCGGGGGCGCGCCCCGGAATAACAGCGCGACACTTCGTTACGCGCTCGCCTGGGTCACGAACTTCGTGTTGAGATAGCCCTCGATCGCCTCGAGGCCGCCTTCGGAGCCGTAGCCGGAATCCTTGATGCCGCCGAACGGCACTTCGGGCAGCGCGAGGCCGTGATGGTTGATCGAGACCATGCCGCTCTCGATGTCGGCACCGATGGCCTGCATCGTCTTGGTCGAGGTGGTGTAGGCATAGGCCGCCAGGCCGTAAGGCAGGCGGTTGGCCTCGGCCACCACCTCGTCATAGCTGCGGAAGGCGGTGATGGGTGCCAGAGGCCCGAACGGCTCCTCGTTCATGATCCGTGCATCGCGCGGCACGTCGGTGAGCACCGTCGGCTCGAAGAAGAAGCCCTCGTTGCCGATGCGCTTGCCGCCGGCCTTGACCTTGGCGCCGCGCTGGACCGCGTCGGCGACGAAGCCTTCCATGGCATCGACGCGGCGCGGGTTCGCCAGCGGTCCCATGCGCGTGTCCTTGTCGAGGCCATTGCCGACCTTGAGGCTCTTCGCGGCCGCCACGAACTTGTCGACGAAGGGCTCGTAGACGCTCTCATGCACCAGGAAGCGCGTGGGCGAGACGCAGACCTGGCCGGCGTTGCGGAACTTGTTGGCCGACAGGATTTTTGCGGCGTTGTCGAGGTCCGCGTCCGCGAACACGATCGCCGGCGCATGGCCGCCGAGCTCCATGGTGACACGCTTCATGTGCAAGCCCGCGAGCGCAGCCAGATGCTTGCCGACGGCGGTCGAGCCGGTGAAGCTGATCTTGCGGATGATCGGATGCGGAATGAGATACTCCGACACTTCCGCCGGCACACCGAACACCAGTTGCACGACGCCGGCCGGAATGCCCGCATCCACATAGGCCCGCACCAGCTCCATGCAGCTTGCAGGCGTCTCTTCCGGGCCCTTGACGATGATCGAACAGCCGGCGGCCAGCGCGGCCGAGATCTTGCGCACCGCCTGGTTGATCGGGAAGTTCCAGGGCGTGAAAGCCGCGACCGGGCCGACCGGCTCCTTGGTCACGAGCTGCGAGACGTTGCCCATCCGCGGCGGCACGATGCGGCCATAGGCGCGGCGCGCCTCTTCCGCGAACCAGTCGATGAGGTCGCCGGCCAGCATGGTCTCGCCCTGCGCTTCCACCACCGGCTTGCCCTGTTCCATGGTCATCACGGGCGCGATCTCGGCGGCGCGCGAGCGGATGATGTCGGCGGCCTTGCGCATCAGCTTGTAGCGGTCGAACGGCGAGGTCTTGCGCCAGATCTCGAAGCCGGCCTTGGCCGCCTCCAGCGCGCGGTCGAGATCCCCACGCGAGGCATGCGGGGTCTTGCCGATCGGCTGGCCGGTGGCGGGATTGAGGATGTTCTCCGACTTGCCGGACGAACCATCGGTCCACTCGCCGGCGATGAACATCTGAACTTTCGGGTACATCCGTGCTGCCTCCTGCATGATTTCGGCGGCGGCATTGGCGTCCACCACCTCGCGACTGGGCGCAGAGCTACACCGAAAGGCGGCCGGCGAAAAGGGACCAATGTTGCGCTCGCAAGGCATCGCTGATCCCCTCAGCTGCCATGATCACGGAGGCCGCCGGGAATGGCCCGTTAGAACCAATCGAGACTGGCGCCTTCCGCATTGAAAATCGGCGGCTCGGTCTCGATATAGCCGGAGCCAGCCAGTCATCATCGGATCGACCATCGCCGCCATGCCCTTCTTCCGGCTCAACGACAACGATCTTCGTTCCGATGATGCGGTCGATTTCGATCCGGAGGACGTTCCGCGCGCCATCGCCGCCTTCGGCGGCGAGATGGTCACCAAGGGCACCGAGCTTGCCATGCACACCCATTGCAAGGACGAGCTCGTCCTGACCTGAAGTGCGGCGCAGTGATCATTGGCGAGAACGCGTTCGCGGAAGGCGCGGGCTATCTCGACTACGTGCGCGATCCGCAGAATGGTTATCTCTCGCTGCCGCTGCCGTTCAATCCGGGGCGCGGCAACGAACTGACCATCAGGACCAGGTAGTCCCGGCGACCGCTGAGAAATGATTGGAGCCAGGCCTTGAACGAGCCCGACCAACCCCGGATGTCCGAGCCATCGAAGCCGCCGCAGGGACGGGTCACGCGCATGTTGCTGCAATGGCTGATGCGCCCTGCGCGCATCGCCGGGATCGAGGTGCTCTCGCCCCGCTTTCGGTCGATCGCGCTCGAGGGCGACGCACTCAAGGGCCTCGCGTGGACCGTGGGTCAGAAGATCCAGGTCGCGATGGGATCCGGCCTGAGCGCGCGAACCTACACGCCGATGTCGTGGGACGCGGAGAACGGACGCACGACATTGCTGGCTTTCGCGCACGGCAGCGGTCCTGGCAGCCGATGGGCAGGCAGCTTGCAGGAAGGCGACATGTGCTGGCTCTTCGGCCCGCGCCGCTCACTCGATCCTTCCGCGGGAGAACCGCCCATAGTTGTGTTCGGCGATGAAACCTCATTCGGCCTTGCTTCCGCACTCAAGGAGAGCCGGCAGGCGGGTGGTACAATCCACGTGTTCGAGGTTTCGGATGCCGCGGAAGCAAGTCCCGTTCTGGCGGCGATCGGTCTCGGCAGTGCGACACTGATCGCGCGCAGCGCCGAGGATGCCCATCTCGCAGCCGTCGAGGCCGAACTGCTGCGCCTTTCAGCAAGCGCGCAATTCGTCCTGACCGGCAAGGCTTCGTCGATCCAGCGCATCAGCCGGGCCCTGAAAGCGGCCGGCGTCGCAGCATCGCGGATGAGGACCAAGGCCTATTGGGCGCCGGGCAAGACAGGGTTGGATTGACGCAAACGCCGCCAACCGATGACGATGCCCGTGATCGAGAATACCAGCCCGACCGCGCAGAGCCCAACGACCAGGACGTCACGCAGACGCGGGTGTGCCATGAGGGCGGGGAAGTCCAGCGTGTGCAACGCGCTGTAGACCCAGCGATAGGCCCGCCGCGACGCATCCAGCCGTTGCAGCACGCGGCCTTCCGCGCCATCGATGTCGAACCAGAACTCGCCACAGCGCGAGCGATAGACAGGTGAACCCGGCAGAGCTGATCGCACGTTGTAAAAATCATCATCGGCGACGACGGACGGCGCGTCGCAGCGCGGGGCGAGGCGCGACGTCAATGCCAAGACTTCGCGCGCGCTGAGAAATCCCGTCCGCTCATCGTGCGGCAGATCCCCTGCCCGGATCAATCTCTGACCGCCAAGCGCGACCCGGTCGCGCCGATAGACAGCACCGTTGAAGCCGAACCATTCGACCTCGCGGGCCGAGGGGGATATTGACTGGCGATCGAGTGATGCGGCCTCCCTCCAATCCAGCGCACCGTTCATCACGCCGGCCTCGGCCGGGGTCAATTGCCCGCGCGAAAACAGCCGCCCGTGATCCATCGAGAGCCAGCCACTGAAGATCCAGCTCAGCACGAAGAGCATCGCCGCAAGGCCAATGAGGTGGTGCAGGGCATGCCAGCCACGATAGGGTGAGGAGATCAGACGTCCTCGAATCCTCACCCGCGCGATCCCGAGCACCGCACCAAGCAATGCTGCGATCAATGCGAGCAGCGACAAGGTCCAGACCACCCCATCCCACAGCGCCCAGTTGCTTCGCAGAACCGTGGGATAGATCCAGTGCAGAACACTGCCGGCCCAATTCCAGGCGCGCTCGCTGCGCGTCGTGTCAAGCACCACCTCGCCGGTCGATGACGAGACATAGACCTCCGTTCCGGCGGCATCGCCGAGGGCAGCGCGGAACAACGGTCGGTGGCGATCGAAGCCGTTCGGCACGCTCCATTGATCGTAGTCAGAATGCCCGGCGATCGCGGCGCGTGCTGCGTCGAGTCCACGCTGACGGGCGTGAGCTCGCACGATGGCGAGCGCGGCATCGGCGGAGATCACCGATGCATCCTGCCCGTCGGAGGCGCGCACCGCTCGGGAACGCGCCGGACCCGACACGATGTAGACCGGTCCGTCGCTCCGCTGGATCAGCCGCACGCGCGCGGCATCCGCGATCCCGCTCGCGGCCACGGCGTCTCCGACCGAAATCCTGATCTCGCCGGGATCCACCGGCGCGAGTCCGGCAAATCGCTCCGCTTCCGTCAGCGACGGAAACGGAACGAAGTGCATCACGATCCCGGTCGCGAACCACATCGCGAACAGGAGGCAGAACGCGATCCCGAGCCAGCGGTGCGAGAGGACGATCGCGCCCATCATGCGTTCAGCGTCCTACCATTTGAACGCGGCCGAGATCTCGTAGGTGCGCGGCGCGCCCAGCAGGATCTGGTCGGGGTAGAACGGATCGCCCCAGATCGCATAGCGCTTGTCGGTAATGTTGCGGATGCGGAAGGTCAGGCGGGCCCGGTCCACCGCATTGAACACCGTCTTGGGAATGTCGACGAAGGCATAGACGTCGGCCACCGTGTACGCCTTCATCGTCACGACGTTGGCATCGGTGTTGTAGCGGTCGCCCACATGACGGCCGGTGATGCCGAGCTCCACCGGCCAGGGCGTGAAGAACCGATACGACGCGCCGGCATTGGCCACGATACGCGGCACGTTCGGCGGCGTGTTGCCGGAGAACGAGCCGCCGACGAAATCGTAGTCGGCATAACGAGCGTCGACATAGGCGATGTTGCCCCACAGCCGAAGCGGCTCGATCGGCCGCACCGCCGCGGCAAGCTCGACGCCCTTCGACTCCTGTCGGCCCGCAATGTTGAGCTGCATGCCGCCGGCCGCCGCGTAGACGTTCTTGCGCAGGATGTCGTAGGCCGAGAACGACCATTCCGCCCTGTTGTCCCAGAACAGATGCTTGACGCCGGTCTCGTAGGTGCGCGCGGTCGTCAGGTCGAGCGGCTGGGTGGGGGCGAGCAGGAAGATGTTGTTGGCGGCGATGTCGGCGCCGGTGGCGTACTGACTGAAGAAGGTCAGGCCGGGAACGGCCTCCCAGGTGTAGCCGATGCGGCCCGTCACCGGCGCCCAGTCTTTCGTGAACGGGAAGCCTGCCTTCTCCTGCCCGCTCACGTTGGTCGAATTGCGGTCGAGCCCGATATGCTCGACGCGGAGGCCGCCGACCAGCGCAAAGCTGCGCGTGAGCTTCAGCCGGTCCTCGAACGAGAGCGCCTCGTTGTCGATGCGCGCGGTCTGCTGCTGGGTCGTGAGCAGGCCGTAGTAGCCACGGTTGGGATCGACCAGCGAAACGGAATCGCCTGGAAAGTTTGCCGCGCCCGGCCTGACGAAATCGAGATAGCTTGACGACAAGGTCGTGACCAGCCGGTTGTCGAATCCTGCGATATTCGCGTCCCAGATCAAATCGGTGATGTTGCCGACCTGGCGCTGGCTGTGCGCGACATAGAAGCGCTCGCGATCGACGAGGTTCGTGGTGGAGTTGAACGCCTCGATCTCGTTGTTGAACCAGCTCCGCTCTGCGCCATAGCCATAGGCCTGGCTCTTCAGCGTCAGGTCAGGCGCCAATTTCAGCTCGAAGCCGCCGCGCAGCCACACTTCCTGGGCGACGTTGCGATTATCGAGAACGTTGTAGTTGGTGTTGAAGGTGCGGTCGTCGATGGAGACGGCACCGAGATTCGTCCCGTTGTAGTTCGAGACGTAATTGCCGGAGACGATCCCCGTCGTTGCATGCGAGCCGCTGAACGCGACCGGCACCAGCGGCGCGCCCCAATAGGCCTTGGAGCGGTCCTCGCGGTACTCGAGCGCGCCCCAGATCTTGAGACTATCGGAGATGCGGTAGTCGAGCTGGCCGGACGTGCCGAACGTCTTGATGTTGGTGTCGTCGGCAAAACCGTTGAGGGCGGAGCGGCTGATGTCGAAGCGATAGTCGAGGCCCTGCACATTGGTGCTGCCGCCCGAGCCGTAATGCGCGCGGAATGAGTTGAGCGAGTCCCAGGAGAACTCGGCTTCGTTGCGGATCGGTCCGGTGTGGGGCTGCTTGGTGACGAAGTTGATGGCGCCGCCGGCGGCACCCTCACCTGACATCAGCGAGGCCGGGCCTTTGAGAAACTCCACGGCCTGCAGATTGGCGGTGTCGGTGATCCGCGAGGTCATGTTCTGCGGGCCGATCTTGATGCCGTTGTAGAGCGTATTGATCTGGCTGTTGGTGAAGCCACGCATGGAGAACGCCGCGGGCTCGGCCGGGTTGTCGCCGGAGGTGACGCCGACGGCACCCTGCGCCACCTCCGAGACCGTTCGATAGCCCTGCTCGCGCATGGTCGCGGCCGAGATTACCTCGACCGTCGCGGGCGTTTCGCGCACCGTCAGGCCGAGCCGCGAGGCGCTTTCGGCCACCACATTGCTGTTGAGCGGCGTCTGCGCTGTCGCAGCCGGCGCGCTCGGCTTGGGCGGAGCCGATGCGGTCGCTGGCCGGCGCGCGGCTGCACGGCGCGCGCGCTGCGCTTCACGGCCGGCCGGCTTGGCTTGCCTGCCGGTTTCGGCAGGCGAGACCTCGACCGGCGGCAGGGGTTCGCGGACCTGCTGCGCCAGGGCGGCAGGGATATCAGCGATGACAAACGACGTGAGCGTAGCGGAGGCGAGCAGGAAGCGGCTCGGCCGTAAGACACAGATGGAAGACACGATACGAAACCTCGGTATGACGTCAGTGGCACGTCACAGCGAACGAGGTCTCATCTGTTGGCCTTTCGGGCCGTCCGATGAAGCCGAATGTCTGTACTCCCCGACCGACATCTTCGCGTGTGACCACGGCTGACGGCAGGTCTCCTGGCTCGCGGGTCGTGACCGCTTCGTCGCCTTCCCGGGACCGAGGACCCAGTGGCTTCTGACGAAGGATTCACCGCTTACAGTTGCGGGGGCAGCCGCGGCATTGGGGACAAGTTTCCCCGCACCGCATTCCCTTTTCATTCCCTCTCGGGGAAACCGTCGCGATCATCTAGGATTACCATCATGACAGAGTCAATGCGCCAGTTGCGGCGTTGTGGCCACAGCGACCAACTTCCCTGGAGATGAGCATGGAAGGCGAGACCTTCCTCTGGCTGGTACGGCATGCGACCGTCGAGGGCGTGGCGGGGACGATCCATGCTACTGATGCGCGGGCGGATCTCGGCGATCACGCAGCGTTGGCGGCTCTGCGGCGGCATTTGCCGCCGGATGCCACCAGCTATGCCAGCCCGTCGCGGCGCACCGTCGAGACCGCGCGCGCACTGGGGTTCGAACCGGAACTGGTCAGCGAATTCCGCGAGCAGGATTTCGGCGACTGGACCGGCCGTCGGCATGACAAACTCGCCGCGACCGGTGGCGAGACTTACGCGCAGTTCTGGCACGATCCGGCGCACGGACGGCCGCCGAACGGCGAAAGCTTTGCGGATCAGATCGCCCGCGTCCGGCTGGGACTGTCGCGGATCGGGGCCGGATCGGCAACGCTCGTCGTGCATTCCGGCACCATCCGCGCCGCGCTCTGCATTGCACTGGACCTGACGCCGCAAGCCGCCTTGCGCTTCGTGATCGATCCGCTGTCGCTGACCCGGATCGACCGGCTCGCGGCGGGCTGGCGTGTCGTCTCCGTCAACCAGCGCGTGGCTTGAGCCGCATCAGGCCTGGCGATCCGGCACGTTGGCCTGCGCGAAGGTCGTCATACCGTTGTGAAGCGCGCAGGCCGCGCGGAACAGCGGCAGCGCGATGGCCGCCCCCGATCCCTCCCCGAGCCTGAGATCGAGGCTGATCAGCGGCTGCACGTTCAGCGCGCGCAGCACCAGCCGATGCCCCTGCTCCGCCGATTGATGCGAGGCGAGCTGGAACGGCTGGCAGGACGGATTGAGACGCGCCGCCGCCAGCGCCGCGACGGACACGATGAAGCCGTCGATCAACACCGGAATGCGGGCTTGCGCGGCCGCAATGATCGCGCCTGAGATCGCCGCGATCTCGAGGCCGCCGACGGCGCACAGGATCTTCTCGACCGACGCTCCGGCGACGCCGTGGCGGGCGATCGCCGCATCGATCACCCGTGCCTTGTGCGCGCGGCCGGCCGCATCGACGCCGGTGCCGCTGCCCGCGATCTCCCCGGCGCTCACACCAAGCAGGCTCGCCGCGATCGCCGCGGATGTCGTGGTGTTGCCGATGCCCATCTCGCCGAGGATCAGGAGATCTGGCCGACCGGCCTCGGCGCGCACCACCGCACGCCGGCCGGCCTCGAAGGCAAAGGCGAGGTCCACGGGCGTGAGCGCAGCCTCTAGGCTGAAATCGCGCGTGCCACTGCGCGGCTTGTCGGTGACGACGCCCGCCATCTGCTCCCGGGCCAGCGTGCCGGCGTCGACCACCTCCAGGCTCGAACCCAGCTCGCGCGCCAGCACCGAGATCGCCGCGCCGCCGGAGGCAAAATTCGCCATCATCGCAATCGTCACGGCTTGCGGATAGGCCGACACGCCCTGCGCGACGATGCCGTGATCGCCGGCGAAGATGATGATCGGCACCCGCAAGGCGCGCGGCTCTTCGGTCGCCTGCAAGCCCGCAAGCTCGATCGCGAGCTGCTCGAGCCGGCCGAGCGCGCCGGTCGGCTTGGTCAGCTGCGCCTGCCGCGCGATCGCCGCATCGCGATGATGTGCGGAGACCTCGGGGCAGTTCCGGTAAACCCATTCGGGAAGCATGCTGCCTCGCTTACGCCCTGCGCTTGAGAAGATAGCTGTCCATGATCCAGCCGTGCCGCTCGCGCGCTTCCCGCCGCGCGATCACGATGTGCGGACCGACCTCGGCCAGCGCGCCGGACATGATGATCTGATCGGGCATGCCGAGATAGGCGCCCCACCAGATATGCAAACGATCCGGATCGAGCGACTGGAACGCCGTACCGCCGTCGAGCATCACCACCACGGTATCGACACCTTGCGGCCAGCCGCCTTCGCGCAAGCGCCGCCCCGTCGTGACCAGAAACGGCTCGCCGATGTCGTTGAGCGGCAGCGCATGCGCCGCGCAAAGCGCCTGGATCGAGGTGATGCCGGGCACGACTTCGATCTTCGGCAACGGATTCAGCCGGCGTGCAATGCGCAGCGAGGAGTCGTAGAGCGACGGATCGCCCCAGATCAGCAGCGCAACCTTCCCGTCACCTTCGAGGTGATCTGCGATCGTTTGCGACCAGGTCGCGGCCACCGCGTCGTGCCAATCGTCCACGCCTTTGCGGTAGTCCGCCTCACCTGCGTCGCGCACGGGAAGGTCGAATTCGGCGATGGCTGTCTTGTCACTGGTGAGCAAGTCCGCGCAGATCGTTCGCCGGAGATCGGCGAGATCGGACTTCGCAGCCCCCTTGCGTGGGATCAGGACGAGATCGGCCGCGTTGATGGCGGCGATCGCGGCGCGCGTGAGCTGCTCGGGATCGCCGCAACCGATGCCTATCAGGGAGAGCGTGAGCATCGCGAGCGCGACGGGCGGCAATCAAGGCCGCCCTTTCGCTTGTCTCTCAGGCGCCGCTGTGCAGGCGCGGAGTGACGAGGCCGGGCGCGGTGACCCCGCGCAGCGACTTCGCCAGCGCCAGCACTGCGAGGTCTGCCAGCGGCTCGATCACGATGACCAGCGCGTAGGAGGCCGCGAAGGTCGCGATGTTGGCGAGGTTGCTCATGGCAAAACCGGAGCCGTAGAGCGCCCAGAATGCCACCCAGGCGACAACACCCGCTTGATAAGTCGTCGACAGCGCCAGCGCCTGACCGTACTTCAGATCGACATAGGCGGTGTTACGCGAAATGATGCGCGTGGCGATGGCCTGGATCGCGAACAGCGGCACCAGCAGCGTGGTGACGTTCATGCCGTATTGCGGCAGGTCGGCGGGCTCGAACAACAGCCCCTGGAGCAGCAGGCCGAATGCGAGGCCGAAGGCGGCGGGCGCAGCACCAAACAGCAGGAACAAGGTCGAGCCGAGGATGAAGTGCACTTCGGAGACGCCGACCGGGAAGTGCGGCAGGACCTGGAAGAAGGTGAAGACGAGGCCCGTGGTGGCGAGCGTGCGCGCGGCGAACGAGCCGACGCCCTGCGTGCGGACGGTTTCGGCCGCCAGCTTCAGCGCAACGCCGCCTGCGGCGATGCCGGTTGCGTAACTCAATACGAGCTTGGCGCCCGTGACGATTCCCGGTTCGATATGCATGGCTCAATTCCTTCCTGCGTCACACCCGACGGCCTTGGTCTCAAAACGTGCAGGGCCGGTCTCCTGGCTCGCGGTTCACTGGGTTCTCCGGCCTTCCCGGACCTTGCGGCCCAGTGGCGATTCGGAGCCCCTCACCGCTTACAGTCGCGGGGGCGGCTGGGGTTTTGGGCGCCGCAACTGGGTCCGCCCACCCCCATTCCCGATTATGCTCCGGCGCTTTGCGCCGCGTCGAGCACCATGCCTCTCCTGTGTGCGCCTTTCGCGAGCCGGGCGTCAAGAGGCGAAGGGCGACCGCCGCCGTCATGACGGATAATCCCCCGCCAGCGCGCCGAACAGGATCACGGCCGCCGTGGACGCGGCGCCGCCTCGCGCAAGCTGCTCGGCGAGCTCGGCAATGGTGGTGCGGACGAGCCGCTCGTCGGGACGGCCGAGGGATTCGGCAAACAGTGCGGGCGTGTTCGGGGCGAGGCCGTGCGCGATCAATTTTGCGGCAAGCGCCGGAAAGGTGCGCCGGCCCATATAGACCACGGTCGTGGCCTCGGGATCGGCCAGCGCCGCCCAGTTCAGGTTGGACGGCAGCTCGCCGCTGACATCGGCCCCCGTGATGAACTGCACCCGGCGGGAGGTATGCCGACGGGTCAGGGGAATGCCGGCCTGGGCGGCGGCGACGCAGGCCGCAGTGACGCCGGGAACGATCTCATAGCCGATGCCGGCTTCGCGCAGCGTCTCCAGCTCCTCCTCGAGCCGGCCGAAAATGCCGGCATCGCCGGACTTGAGCCGCACCACGCGCGCGCCCGTCGCGGCATAGTCCACCAGGAGACGGTTGACGTGGTGCTGCTTGGTCGAGGGCCGCCCTGCCCGCTTTCCCACCGCGACGAGATTGGCGCCGGGTCGGGCGAGATCCAGAATCGCGCCGGAGGCGAGGTCGTCATAGAGCACGACGTCGGCCTCGCGCAGCCGCGCAGCGCCCCTCACCGTGAGCAACTCGGGATCGCCGGGTCCGGCGGAAATGAACGACACGAATCCTTTCACCGGTCCTCCGCGATCAGATGAAAGAATGTACCGGTGGCGTGGCCGCGCCGCGAGCCGGTTTCGGCCATGGCGGCGCCCGTCGCATCGTGCACGACCGCCAGCGGCGCGTCCGGCTGCGCGACGATCGTCGAATAGTGGAACTCGTGACCGCGCAGGCGTGCACCGGGCTGATGCCCCGGCATCGGCGCAGCCAGTTCGGCGAGACGATAGCCCAGATGCATGCGGCGTTTGGCAAAGCTGGTCTCGAGGCCGAGCAGGCCCGTCATCTCATGGCGGAGCCCGTCGGCATCGGTGAGGCTTGTGCCCAGAACCATATAGCCTCCGCACTCGCCGTGGACCGGCCGTGTCTCGGCGAAGGCGCGCAGGCCGCTCCGAAAGCGCGCATTGGCCGCGAGCTTGCCGGCGTGCAGTTCGGGATAGCCGCCAGGAAGCCAGCAGACGTCGGCGCTCGCGTCAGGCGTTTCATCGGCAAGCGGCGAGAATGTCGAGATCTCGGCGCCCGCCGCGCGCCAGGCCTCCAGCATGTGCGGATAGACGAAGGAGAAAGCCGCATCGCGGGCGAGCGCAATGCGTTGCCCGGGTGGCGCCACGTTGAGACCGTTCGCGGCGGGTTGCGGCGACCAGAGCGCCGCCGATCGCAACACGGCATCGAGATCGACATGCTCGGCGACGAAGCGCGCGGCCTCGTCGATCAGCTGGCCGATCTCGGCCCGCTCCTCGGCCTGCACCAGGCCGAGATGCCGCTTCGGCAGGCTGATCTCGGCATGACGCGGCAGCGCGCCGAACACGGCGATGCCGATGTCGTCGAGCGCGCGCCGCACCAGATCCTCATGACGCGGGCTGGCGACGCGGTTGAGCACGACGCCCGCAAGACGCACGCCGGCACGATAGTCGCGAAGGCCTGCGGCGATCGCCGCCGCAGTCTGCGCCTGGCCCGACGGATCGATCACCACAACCACGGGCCAGCCCAGCATCTCCGCGATGTCGGCGGTGGCGCCGGTGCCGGAGACGCCGCGCGCGGCGACACCGTCGAACAGGCCCATCGAGCCCTCTGCGAGCACGACGTCGGCGTCGGCACCGCGGCTGACGAGATGCGCGATCGCTCCGCGATCCATCGCCCAGCTGTCGACGTTGACGGAGGCGCGGCCCGTCGCGGCGGCGTGGAACGCGGGATCGATGTAGTCGGGCCCGCTCTTGAAGCACTGGACGTTCAGTCCGCGATTGCGCCACGCGCGCGCGAGCGCCAGCGTCAGCGTGGTCTT
The DNA here is from genome assembly GCF_058803975.1 of Bradyrhizobium sp. GW821-FHT13H06. Classification (NCBI taxonomy): domain Bacteria; kingdom Pseudomonadati; phylum Pseudomonadota; class Alphaproteobacteria; order Hyphomicrobiales; family Nitrobacteraceae; genus Bradyrhizobium; species Bradyrhizobium sp. GW821-FHT13H06. The sequence continues at coordinate 519,574 of NZ_JBXAPN010000004.1, forward strand.
GCCGACACCGGAGGCTGGCGCGGAGATGACGAGCGCTGCGGCCATCACGATGCCTCCGGAAAACGCGGCTCGGCGCCGACCGGCCGATAGCGGCGGTCGTAGTCGGCGGCATAGAGACGGCTCTCGTCGAAATCCGCAGCACCAAGCGTCCTGCCGACCAGGATCAGCGCGGTTCGCTCCATCTCGCTGCCCACGGCCGCATCAAGCGTGCCAAGCGTCGCGCGGACGATGCGCTGGTCCGGCCAGCTCGCGCGCCAGACGATCGCGACCGGGCAGTCCGCGCCGTAATGCGGCGTCAACTCGGCCACGACCTTGTCGAGCAGGTGGATCGACAGATGGATCGCGAGCACCGCGCCGGTCGCGGCGAATGCGGCGAGCTTCTCGCCTTCAGGCATTGCGCTGGCGCGGCCCGGCGTGCGCGTCAGCACCACGGTCTGAGTGAGACCAGGAAGCGTCAGCTCGGTCTCCAGTGCCGCTGCAGCAGCCGAGAAAGCAGGCACGCCCGGCGTCACCGAACAGGGAATGCCGAGCGCGCGCAGGCGGCGAAGCTGCTCGCCCATCGCCGACCAGATCGAGAGGTCGCCGGAATGCAGCCGCGCGACATCCTTGCCTTCTGCATGTGCGGCGGCGATCTCCGCGATGATCTCGTCGAGCGAGAGCGGCGCGGTGTTGACGATGCGTGCACCGGGCGGGCAATGCGCCAGCACGCCCTCCGGCACCAGCGAGCCGGCATAGAGACAGACCGGAGAGGCTGCGATCAGATCGCGGCCGCGCAGCGTCAGCAAATCGGACGCGCCCGGGCCGGCGCCGATGAAATGCACCGTCATGCGCCGTCTCCTTCGGCGATCGCCGCGGTCGCGGTGCGATCCCGCGAGACGACGCGTGTCGCTATCAGCCGCGCGCGGGGACCGGCCGCAGCGAGCGCCGCGGCCTCGGCCAGCGATCCCGTCCCGAACTTTTCGATTACGAGTCTTGACTGCGTGGGCGTGTCGATGCCGGCCAGCCTGTCGGCCGGAACGGCCTTGATCGGCACACCGCATTCCTGCGCGAGCTGCTTCAGCGCCTCCGCGTCGGCCTTGTCGCTGACGGTCGCGAATGCCGCAAGACCTTCGGGGCCGCCGGCTGTCGCGAGCGCCTCCCGCAACGAGGCGAGCGTCACGTCGCTCTTGAAGCCCAGACCGGCGACTTTCATCGGATCGCACTCCATTGCACCACCGGCCGCATGGCCTCCCAGGAGCGGTAGCGACCGAGGGGAGCCGCATGCGCGATTTCGACCCGCATCAGCTCGCCGCCATGGCGCTGGTGCAGCTCGGCAAGCAGCGCTTCCGTCTCCAGCGTGACCGAATGTGCGACGAACCGCGCTCCAGGCGAGAGCCGCGCCCAGATGGCGTCGAACATCGTGCCATCGAGGCCGCCGCCGATGAAGACGGCATCCGGCGGCTCCAGTGCAGCAAGGGCTTCGGGCGCCTTCCCCGAAACGATGACGATCCGATGCGCCAATCCGAACGCGGCTGCATTGCTGCGAATGTTCGCGGCGCGATCTTCGCGCAGCTCGATGGCCGTGGCCGTCCCGCCGCACAGCCCCCACTCCACCGAGATCGAGCCCGAACCGGCGCCGACGTCCCACAGCCGTTCGCCGGGCCGCGGCGCCAGCGCCGAGAGGACGAGCGCGCGCACCGGCCGCTTGGTGATCTGGCCGTCATGGACGAAGAGATCGTCCGACAATCCCGAACTGCGGGGAATGCCCTGGCCTCCCTGCGCCTGCACCGCCACCGCAACCAGATTGCCCGCGATATCCCCGGCAAAGAGATCGGCGCGATGCTGGTCGATACTTTCGCGTGGGCCGCCAAGCGCAGCCAGAGTCCACACGAGTGAGGCGCCCCATCCGCGTCGCGTCAGCCATTTCGTGAGATCGCCGACCGCCTTTGCGTCGCGCACCAGGCATAGGATGCGTGCGCCTTGCGACAAGTGCGGAATGAGACGCTCGAATGGCGCCGCATGAAGGCCGAGGCACGTCACGGATTCGAGGCGCCAGCCCAGCCGCGCGACCGCAAGCGAGAATGTCGACGGCGCGGGGTGCGCGATCCACTCGCCGCCATCGAGCATCTCGGCGAGGCTCGCGCCGGCGCCATGCCAGAACGGATCGCCGGAGGCGAGCACCGCCGTCGGCCGGCCACGGCAGCTCAGCACGATCTTTGCGTCGAACGGCACCGGCCACGGACGGCCGCGGCTGCCAACCTCCGCAAGCGCGAGATGGCGCTCACCGCCGAAGACGGTTTCAGCCCTGGCAAGCGCCTTTCGGCTTGCCTCGGACAGCCCGGCAAGGCCATCTTCTCCGATACCGATGATTGTCAGCCAGGGATCAGACATGACGCGCGCCCTCATTCTGGGCGGAACGGCCGATGCGAGCCTGCTCGCAGCGGAGATCGCGCGCGCCGGCATCGATGCCGTCTATTCCTATGGCGGCCGCACCCGCGCGCCGGCCGACCAGCCGCTGCCGACCCGCATCGGCGGCTTCGGCGGCGTGAGCGGCCTTGCCGACTACATACGTCGTGAAAGCATCACGCATGTGATCGACGCAACGCATCCCTTCGCAGCCGAGATGAGCCGCAACGCGATCGAGGCGTGTGCGGAAACCGGCGCGCCGCTGATCGCACTGGAACGCGCGCCCTGGACGAGAGCGCCCGGCGATAAGTGGATCGAAACGCGCGACGTCAACGCCGCAGTCGCCGCACTGCCTGACGCGCCGACAAACGTGTTCCTCGCCATCGGCCGCCAGCACATCGCGCCGTTCGCGAGCAAGCCACAGCATGCCTACACGTTGAGGTTCGTCGATCCGCCAGAGGCGCCCCTGCCCTTCGCCGCTGACGTGATCGTGTCGCGTGGACCGTTCACGCTTCCAAGCGAGTTGGAGATGATGCGCGCGCGCGGTATCGCCTGGATCGTCGCCCGCAATTCCGGCGGCGACGGCGCGCGCGCCAAGATCGACGCGGCCCGTACGCTCGGCCTGCCCGTGATCATGATCTCGCGGCCGCAACTGCCCGAGCGATTGCGGGTCGAGAAGGTCGCCGACGTGATGCAGTGGCTCGGTCATTCTACCCGCCTCGGCGCATAGACCCAGCGGCCGACGCGGCGCGTCTGCGAATTGCCGACGATCACGAGCGTGCGCATGTCGGCCATTTCAGGCGTCGCTTCGTTCAGCGTGACGGTCGCGATCCTCTCGTCAGCCGCGCTGATCGCGCGCGCGAAGATCACCAGCCGCTCGCCGCAACCGGCCTCGCGAAGCACCGCAAGCGCGCGGCCAAATCCCTCCGGCCGGCTCGCCGAGCGCGGATTGTACATCGCGATGGCAAAATCGGCTTCCGCCGCGAGGCGGAGGCGTTTCTCGATCACCGCCCACGGCTTGAGATTGTCGGAGAGATTGATCGCGCAGAAATCATGACCGAGCGGCGCGCCGGCATGCGCGGCCGCCGCCAGCATCGCGGTGATACCAGGCAGCACGCGGATCGGCAGCGCCTGCCATTGCGGCGCCCGTTCGAGCGCCTCGAACACGGCCGAGGCCATCGCGAACACGCCGGGATCGCCGGACGACACGACGACGACCTGGCCGCCTTCGGCCGCCAGCCGCAAGGCCTCGCTCGCGCGTTGCAGCTCCTCGCGATTGTCTGACGGATGCAGGGTGAGCCCAGGTCGCGGCAGCACCCGGGCGACATAGGGCGCGTAGCCCAGGATGTCGGTCGCGGCTGCAAGCGCCGCCGAGACTTCCGGCGTCACCAGCGCCTCGCTGCCCGGGCCGAGACCCGCGATGGTCAGCGTGCCCGTCATTCGGCGGCATCCAGATGCCGGCCCTTGCCGTGTACGAGCACGATCGCGAAGTACGGACAGTCGGCGGCGTCGATCTCGGCGAGCCGCACCACCCGTTCGTCCGGCATGGTGCCGCGCTCGACCAGCCAGGCATCATCCAGCCGGCCTGCGGACGCGAGCGCGCGGCGCACCTTGGCGAGGTTGCGCCCGGTCTTCATGATCACGAGCGCATCGGAATCGCGCATGCGCCGTTCGAGTTCGTCTTCGCCAAGCGTGCCCATCAGCACGGTCGTTACGTCGTCGCCGAGCGCGATCGGCTGTCCGACGCCGTTCCAGCAGCCGACCATGCCCGGAATGCCGGCGATCACCTCGATCGCGACGCGGCCCTGCAGGCGCGTGTGCAGATGCATGAAGGAGCCGTAGAAGTAGGGATCGCCCTCGCAGAGCACGACGATGTCGACCGCGCGAGAAAGGCGGGCCAGGCGCTCGGCCCATTCGTCGTAGAAGCCGGCGAGCAAATTGACATATTCCGGGCTCGCGAAAGCGATCTCCGTCGTAACAGGATATTCCATGGGATATTCGGTGACGTCGGCAGCCAGCATGCCCTCGACGATGCGGCGCGCCTGGCCCGGCCTGCCCTTCTTGCGGAAATAGGCGACATGCTGCGCCTTGCGAACCGTGCGATCGGCGCGCACGCTCATCAGATCAGGATCGCCGGGGCCGAGACCGCAGCAGATGATACGTCCCATGGCTATTCGCTCCGGCTCGCCAGCGCGTTGACGGCAGCAACCGTGATCGCGGAGCCACCGAGGCGGCCTTCGACCGTCAATGCCGGGACCGGCGGATCGGCCATCAGCGCGGCTTTCGATTCGGCGGCACCGACGAAGCCGACGGGACAGCCGATGATCGCCGCAGGCCGCGGGCAGTCGCGATCCTCCAGCATGTTGAGCAGATGAAACAGCGCGGTCGGTGCGTTGCCGATCGCGACGATCGCACCGTCGAGATGCGGCCGCCACAGCTCCAGCGCCGCGGCCGAGCGCGTGTTGCGCATGGATTGCGCGAGAGCAGGAACGGCGGGGTCTCCGAGCGTGCAGATGACAGCATTGGCCGCGGGAAGTCTTGCGCGCGTGATGCCTTCCGAGACCATGCGCGCATCGCACAGGATCGGCGCGCCCTTCTGCAGGGCCGCGCGCGCGAGCGTCGCCATGCCCGATGTGAAGCGGATATGCGCCTCCAGGCCGACCATGCCGGCGGCGTGGATCATGCGCACCACGACCGGCTCCTCGTCGGGCGTAAAGCGCGCAAGATCGGCCTCGGCCCGAATGGTCGCGAAGGATTGCCGGTAGATCGCGGCGCCGTCGGTCTCGTAGGTGTGCGGCATCAGTTCCCTCCGACCAGGATGGAGGGATCGCTGACGATATCGGCGCCGTTGAGACCGCGCAGGACCGGCTCGTCGCGGGTCGAGCCGTCGCGGACGAGATCGAAACCGGCATGCGTCGCAATCAGCGTGACCGCAGCCGTGCCGGAATGGGCGCAGCCCTTGCCGCAGCCCGAGACATGGAGCCGCGCATCGGCGGCAATCCGCGGCGCCAGCGCTGCTGCGAGTGCGCGCGTATCGGCGTGAGCTTCCCGGCAGCGCGGCGCGCCGCTGCAGGCTATCACGCGCAGCGCCGGGTCGTACGGCTCGGTAATGAGGCCCGCCCCGCTCGGCATTTCGCGCTTGCCCTCGCTGAGCACCATCCGCCAGGGCGTCATGCGCAGCGCATGTCCGCAAGCAGAGAACTGATGGAGCGTCGCGTGCAGAATCTGGCCGAACGCGACGCCGACCATCGCGCCTTGCGGATAGTGCCCGGGCCGCGCCGCGGCCATGACGGGCGCGGGTTCGGTCTCGCCGCGCAGCGATTGAGGCAACGCGGTGCCGGACGCGATGTGGGCTGCCATGCGGCCTCGCCCGGCCCTCGCGCCGCCGGAGATGATGAACCAGCTTGCGAGCGCCAGCGCCGTGCTGACGGCCTGTCCACGTGCGACGGAGCGGCCGAGCCTTGCGCCGTCGGCCCGCACCAGGAGACGGCCCGAGCGGTCGCGCTCGATGCGTATGTCGGCGGAATCGCCGGCAAGAACGCGCGACCTTCCGTCGTCGATGGCGAAGCCGAACTTGGTGGGAAGCGCAAGGCCGGAATCGGCGAGCGCCTCCTCGAGCTCCGCGGCGAGCGATTGCGTTTCGTCGCCGTTGCTCCAGAACGGCGTCACCAGGATGTTGCGCCGAGCTTCGATGTCAGCGTCGGGGTCGAGCAGCGCCAGCTGCGCAAGGCCGTCGAGCAACGGCCGATGGTCCTCCTCCTTGACGCCCCTGATCTGGAGATTGGCCCGGCGTGTGACGTCGATCAGACCATTGCCGAAGCGTTCGGCCAGTTCGGCAAGCCCGGAGATCTGTGGCGCTTCAAGTCGCCCGCCAAACGGACGCACGCGCACCACGAACCCATCGCCCGACAGCATCGGGCGCAGCGCGCCGGGACACCAGCCTTTGACTGCGCCCGCGCTCATGAGGCCTCCCGCAGCGCCGCCGCGATCGAATTGCGGCGGGTTCGCCAGAGTGAGGCTTCGTGCAGGCGTGTGAAGCAGGTCTCCATCGCGGCGAGCGCGGACGGATTTGCATTGGCCATGAAGGCCCGGACGTCGTCGTTGCCGAGCGTGGCATCGTAATAGAGGTCGAACAAATGCGGCGGCACGGCGCCCGCGAGATGCGCGAAGGCGGCCATGTGCTCCAGCGTCGCGGTGATCTCGGCGGCGCCGCGAAAACCATGCCGCATCATGCCGGCGATCCACGCCGGATTGACCGCGCGTGCCCGGACGACACGCGAAATCTCCTCCGTCAGCGTGCGCGCGCGAGGTTGCTCGGGGCGTGTCGCGTCGAGGTGATAGAGCGATGGCCCCTCCGCGCCGAGATGTGCCGCAGCCGCAGCGACGCCTGCTTCATGTGCGGCATAGTCGGCGGCAAGCAGCAAGTCGGTTTCGGGCAAGTCCTGCACATGGACGAAGGCGTCGGCAGACGCGAGCCGCTGCTCGATGCCGGCGCGATCTGGCTGCATCGCACCATCTGCCGAGAAGGCCCAGGACGATGCCGATAGCCAGGCCTCGCCCGCCGCATCGCGTGTCTCAGACGTGAAGGCATCCGGGATCGCGGACAATCCGACGCCATAGTGTCCTGGGCGCGGCGCGAAGACGCGTGAGGTACGGTGACGATACGGGTTCTCCTCGCCCTCCTCCGCGTGGCCCGCGAGCGCCTCGGCGGCAGCTTCGAACAATTGCGCAAGCCCGGAAAAGACATCGCGAAACAGCCCCGACACGCGCAGCGTGACGTCGATGCGCGGCCGGCCGAGCTCGGCCGGCGCGACGATGTCGTAGCCGGTGACGCGGCCGGAGGCGTGATCCCAGCGCGGCGCGAGGCCGGCCAGGTGCAACGCCATGGCGAATTCCTCGCCCGCCGTGCGCATCGTCGCCGAGCCCCAGAGATCGACGATGAGGCCCTTCGGCCAGTCGCCATGATCCTGCAAGTGACGGCGGAGCAGCTCCTCCGCAAGCTTGATGCCTTGCGCATGCGCGGACGGCGTCGGCACCGCGCGCGGATCGACGGCGAAGAGATTGCGCCCGGTCGGCAGCACGTCCTGGCGTCCGCGATAGGGCGAGCCCGATGGGCCCGGCGCAACGCGCCGGCCCGCCAGCGCAGCAAGCAGCGCGTCCCGCTCCGCATCAGCGCAAGCGCCGCGGCCGAACACGTGCAGGCCGTCGCCGAACTGGCTCTCCTTGAGATCGCAGACGAAGCGATCGATCCGCGGGATAGCTTCGGCCGGCGCTGCCGAGGCATCGAGGCCGAGATCCTCTTCGAGGCCGGCGGCACGGGCCTCGTCGCGGATCGCCGCGATCAGGCGCTGGCGACGGGCGGGATCGAGACCATCGGCGGTCGAATATTCATCGAGCAGCCGTTCGAGCCGGCGCAGGCCTTCCGGCACCGCGGATGTTTCCAGCGGCGGCGGCAAATGGCCGATCGTGACCGCGCCGATGCGCCGCTTGGCCTGCGCAGCCTCGCCGGGATCGTTGACGATGAAGGGATAGATGACGGGAAGATCGCCGGTCAGCGCTTCCGGCCAGCAGCTCGATGACAGCGCCACGGATTTCCCGGGCAGCCACTCCAGCGTGCCGTGCGCGCCCATATGCAGGACGGCATCACAGCCCTGCTGCCTGAGCCAGAGATGGAAGGCAACGTAGGCATGGCGCGGCGTGCGGGCGAGATCGTGATAGTCGGCATCGCGCGAGGCCGCTTCGCCGCGTTCCGGCTGAATTGCGACGATCGACTGACCACATTCGATCGCGGCGAAATGGAACGCGCCGTCGCGGCAGCTCGGATCGTCTTCCGGCGCGCCCCAGGCCTGAGCGAGATCGTCCTGCAACGATTGCGGCAGGCGCGACAGCGCAGCGCGATAATCGGCGACATTCCAGATCAATTGCTGCTTCAGCAGCGTCTCGCCGAGCGCATGAACCGGAGCAACAGCGAATCCGGCCTCAGCGAGATCGGACAACAACGCTTCGACCGAAGCCAGCGCATCGAGACCAACCGCATGCGCGATCTGGTGTGGCCGGCCGGGATAGTTCGACAGCACGATCGCCAGCCGCTTCTCGCCGGCCGGCGTCTCGGCAAGGCGCCGCCAGGCCGCGACGCGCGCGGCGACGGCCTTCACCCGCAACGCGTCGGGCGTGTGCGCCAGATGCGAGAATTGCAGATCGGGATCGCGCATCGCGGCCGACTTGAAGCTCACCACGCCCGCGAACAGGCGGCCGTCGACTTCGGGCAGCACCACATGCATGGCGAGGTCGCCAGGCGACAGACCGCGCAGCGAGCTCGCCCAGTCCTCGCGCCGCGCCGTCGAGAGCGCGACCTGAAACACGGGGCAAGTCGCGGCATCGAACGGCGTCGTGCCGTCATCGCCGATCGCGGAGAACGCCGTTGCATTGACGATCGCGGCTGGAGCATCCTGCGCAAGATGCGCGCGGAGCCAATCCGCGACGCCGGGAGCCTTCAGCGAGCCGACGAATACGCCATACGCATCAAAGCCGCGCTCGCGCAGCGCCGCAATCAGGGCATCGACCGGTCCCGTGTCCGCGGCAGTGAGATAGGAGCGATAGAACGTCACCAGCGCGCGCGGCTTCTCCTCGGCACCCGCCGGCGCGGCCATGACGCCACGCGGGGGATCGTAAAATCCCATCTCGGGCACGGTCATCTCGCCGACCACCGGTCCTGCATAGAGGCCCGAGGCCAGCGCGAGCTGCGCGATCGCCGCCTGCGCCGCGACCGGACCGCCGGTGTCGCAAAGTACCTTGAGCCGCCGCAGCGTCGAGACCGGCAAGGTCGAATACGAATCGAGCCGCGTGTCGTCGCGGCCATCGGCCGGCAGCACGGCGAGCACGATGTTGCGATCCTTCGCCACTTGCTGGAGTGCCGCGAGCCCGTAGGGCCAGTAGGACTCGCCGCCGATCAGGCGCACCAGGATGCCGCGCGCCTGCGACAGCGTGCGCTCGACATAGGTATCGACCGACAGCGGATGCCGGAGCTCGGCGAGATTGGCGAGCCGCAGCGACGGCAGGCTGCTCCGGCCACGCCGCCAGCCGGCCGCGAACGCCGCAAGATCGGAATCCGAATACGAGAGCACCACGAGATCGGCCGGGTCCTGGCCGATGTCTCTTGGCGTCGCGGTCTCCTCGAGACCACGGCTCTCGCGGAAAACGACGTGCATCAAATACCAAGTCCTGACCTGATCGCGGCCTCGTCGATATCGCCATGCTCGCCGATCACGACGAGCTTGGACTGCCTGAGACCCGCGCCCCAGGGCCTGTCGAACTGGTGGCGCACGCGCTCGCCGACCGCCTGCAGCAAGAGGCGCATCGGCTTGCCCGCGACCGCGATATAGCCCTTGGCACGCAGCACGTTCTGCTCGCGCGCCAGACGCTGGACCGAGGCGACCAGCACATCGATATCCGCGACCTCCGGCAGATCGATCACGACGGAAGCGAAATCGTCGTGCTCGTGCTCCTCCTCGCCGTCATGATGCGACGGACGCGCGGCGAGATCGTTCTCGGCGGCAGCGCCAAGGCCGAGAATGACGCGCGCATCGATCGCACCGTCGGTGACGGAAAGCATCGGCACGCGGCGCGGCATCTCGGCGGTGATCGCCGCCCTGGCGGCTTCGATTCCGGCCGCGCCCGCGAGATCCGCCTTGGTCAGCAGCACGATGTCCGCGCAGGCGATCTGGTCCTCGAACACTTCCGACAGCGGCGTCTCGTGGTCGAGATTGTCGTCCGCCGCGCGCTGCGCTTCGACGGCAATCGGGTCCGGCGCGAAGCGGCCGGCCGCGACAGCCTCGGCATCGGCCAGCGCGATCACGCCGTCCACCGTGATGCGCGAGCGGATCTGCGGCCAGTCGAACGCTTTGAGCAGCGGCTTCGGCAGCGCCAGGCCCGAGGTCTCGATCAGGATGTGATCGGGCCGCACCGGGCGCGCCAGCAATTTCTCCATCGTCGGAATGAAATCGTCGGCGACGGTGCAGCAGATGCAGCCGTTGGCGAGCTCGATGATATTCTCCTCCGGACAGTTCGCATCGGCGCACGACTTCAATATCTCGCCGTCGACGCCCTCGCTGCCGAACTCGTTGACGAGCACTGCGAGCTTCTTGCCGTTCGCATTGGCGAGCAGATGCTGGATCAGCGTGGTCTTGCCGGACCCGAGAAAACCGGTGACCACCGTCACTGGAACTTTTGCGAGCGAATTCATTCGGCGGCCTCCGGCACGACGGCAATGGGGGGAATGCGGGCAAGCGACTGCTTGCGGAAGATTTCCGGCCTGCTGCGCCAGGGCACGAGGCCGTCGGGCGCAGCCGCATAGGCCGCCGCGCCTGCGACCACGTCCTGCGCATTCGTCTCCGACAGGCGGCCATAGACATAGGACCAGCGGCCGGGCGCGCTGAGCGCGACCGAGCAGCCCTGGCTGCAGGCCGACAGGCATTCGACGGGAACCACATTGACGCCCTCGGGGACGCCGGCGTCGAGGATCGCGCCATGCAGGCGCTTGCCGGGCGTCGTCTCGCCCTCGCCAAGCGTCTGGCCGGCGCGGCAGGTGATGCAGACGTGAAGTGTGACGGTCATCGCCTCTTCCAGGATAAACAGCGGGAGGCGAGAGGCACACGGACCCTGACTCGAGAGGCCGTTTCCCCGTCGCGGAACACCCCGTCCGCCGGTCCAAAACTCGTCGCGCTGGCAGGTCTCCCGGCTTGCGGAGCAGGGCTTTGCCCTTCGATCCCCGCCTTCCCGATTCCCGCGGGAATCAGTGGCTTCGGGCATCTCTCCGGTCACGGTCGCGGGGGCGGCTGCATTTTGGACCCAAATCTTGCCGATTCGGACCCTATCGCATTCCCTCTTCGCCTGTCATAGGACAGGAACCAACGCCGGGCCACCATTTGCCCGTGGCTGCCACTTGTCAAGCCGAAGGACTGGACCGATGACGCCTGAACCGGACACCCGAACGGGCGAGGAAACCGACGCCCGGCACGCCCAGAAGATGGCGAAGAAGAAGGCCGCCCGCGACAAGATCATGGCGACCAAGAGCGGCGAAAAGGGCCTGATCATCGTCCACACCGGCAGCGGCAAGGGCAAATCCTCCTCGGCGTTCGGCATGATCGTCCGCTGCGTCGCCCATGGCTTCCCCTGCGCGGTGGTGCAATTCATCAAGGGCGCCTGGGACACCGGCGAGCGGCGCCTGCTCACCGGCCATTTCGGCGATCTCTGCCAGTTCCACGCCATGGGCGAAGGCTTCACCTGGGAGACGCAGGACCGCGCCCGCGACATCGCCGCCGCGCGCGCCGGCTGGGAGAAGGCCAAGGAGCTGATCCTCGATGAGAGCTTGCGCATGGTCGTGCTCGACGAGATCAACATCGCGCTGCGCTACGATTATCTCGACATCACCGAAGTGGTCGAATTCCTTTCGACGCAAAAGCCGCCGATGACGCATGTCGTGCTCACCGGCCGCAACGCCAAGGACGAGCTGATCGAGATCGCCGATCTCGTCACCGAGATGACGCTGGTGAAGCACCCGTTCCGCTCCGGCATCAAGGCGCAAGCCGGCGTCGAGTTCTGAGTCTCTTCGGCAATGACGCGCGCATTGATGATCCAGGGAGCCGGTTCGGACGTGGGCAAGTCGCTCATCGTCGCCGGCCTTGCGCGTGCCTTCACGCGGCGGGACTTGCGCGTGCTGCCCTTCAAGCCGCAGAACATGTCGAACAACGCGGCCGTCACCGTCGACGGTGGCGAGATCGGCCGCGCCCAGGCGCTCCAGGCGCTCGCCGCCGGCGTCGAGCCGCATACCGACATGAACCCGGTGCTGCTGAAGCCCGAGACCGATGTCGGCGCGCAGGTCATCGTTCACGGCAAGCGCATCGCCACGGCGCGTGCGCGCGACTACGCCGCGATGAAGCCATCATTGATGGGCGCGGTGCTGGAGAGCTTCGAGCGGCTGAAGGCGCGCGCCGATCTCGTGCTGGTGGAAGGTGCCGGCAGCCCGGCCGAGGTGAACCTGCGCAAGGCCGACATCGCCAATATGGGCTTTGCGCGCAAGGCGGACGTGCCGGTCGTGCTGGTCGGCGACATCGACCGCGGCGGCGTGATCGCGCAGCTCGTCGGCATCAAGACGGTGATCGACGCCGACGATGCCGCGATGATCCGTGGATTTGTCATCAACAAGTTCCGCGGCGATCCCACGCTGTTCGACGACGGCTACAGACTGATCGAAGACAAGACGTCCTGGCGCGGCTTCGGCGTGCTGCCCTGGTTCGCGCGTGCCGGCGAGCTGCCGGCCGAGGATGCGCTGGGCCTGAGCGACGCGCGAAAGCCGGGCCGATGCAAGATCGCCTGCCTCGCTCTGTCGCGGATTGCCAATTTCGACGATCTTGATCCGCTCAAGCTCGAGCCGGGCGTCGATCTCCTCATGGTGCGTCCGGGCGACGCCATTCCCGGTGATGTCAGGCTCGTCATCATCCCGGGCTCGAAATCCACGCGAGGCGATCTCGCCTTCCTGCGCGCGCAGGGCTGGGACATCGATCTTCTCGCGCACCACCGCAGGGGCGGCCATGTGCTCGGCCTCTGCGGCGGCTATCAGATGCTCGGGCACAGCGTCGCTGACCCTGACGGCATCGAGGGCCCCGCGGGCGAGACTCCGGGCCTCGGACTTCTGGACGTGAACACGGTGATGAGCCCGCAGAAGACGCTGACGCGGGTTGCGGCCGTGCATGCCGCCACGGGGCAGCCGATCGAGGCCTACGAAATCCATATCGGCCGCACCGACGGCCCCGATCGCGCCCGCCCGTTCGCAAAACTGAATGGCGAGCCGGAAGGCGCGATCTCGCAGGATGGACGCGTGCAGGGCAGCTATCTGCACGGCCTGTTCACGTCGGATGGTTTCCGCAAGGCGTTCCTGGCCAAGCTCGACATTCCCGCGGGCGACGAGCCCTATCACGCCAGGGTCGAAAGCGCGCTCGATGCCCTCGCCGATCACATCGAAACCCATCTCGACGTCGACGGCCTGCTCGCGCTAGCGCGCTAGAGAACGTTAGGTTGAACCGACGGCCGCGGCTCGTTCACCTCTCCCGCTTGCGGGAGAGGTCGGCACGAAGCGCCGGGTGAGGGCTTTCTCCTCTTGGGGATTGTCCCGTCGCGGAAACACCCTCTCCCGCAAGCAGCAGAGGGAGTGCATCGTCGTTGCTGCGACCAAGCTCATGTTCATCATGCGCCAGGGCCTCGCCGAGCCGCGCCCATTCGGCTTCGCTGCCGGGAAGCCCGAGGCGCAGCCATGTCGGCTTCTGCGCAAAGACGCGCGACCAGATTTGGCGACGCGCGAGCTTCTCCTGCGCGGCACGCGCGTCAGGCGTTTCGTACGAGCGAAACAGCGGCGTGCCGCCAACAAGCCGCCAGCCTCGCGCTCGCGCCATGTCGTCGAGGCGGCCGCAGTCGCGCGCAAGCCGCGCCGACGTGGCCTCGGCCCAGGCCTGGTCGTGCAAGGCGCGACAGCCGATCGCAATCGCCGCCCCCGAGACCGGCCATGGACCCGACATCGCCGCGAGTCTGGCGATGTCGGCGGCATTGCCGATCACAAAGCCGAGGCGCAGGCCGGCAAGGCCATAGAACTTTCCGAAGGAGCGCAATATCAAAAGTCCCGGCCGATCCGCTTCGGGAGCGAGCGACAATTGCGGCACGGCATCCGCAAAGCTCTCGTCGATCACGAGACGGCCGACGCGCGGCAGCATTGCCAGCAGATCCCTGGGCATATGATGCCGGCCGTCGGGATTGTTGGGATTGACGACGACGGCGAGGTCCGCGCCCGCCAGCGCGTCGAGGTTCTCAACCTCCTGGACGTCCCAGCCTGCAGCCGACAGGACCCCAGCATATTCATTGTAGGTCGGGCCGAGGATGCGGGCGCGACCGGGCGGTGCCAGTTGCGGCAGCAATTGAATGGCGGCCTGCGCGCCACCCATCGCAACGACCGGTGCACCGGTGCGGTAGGCCTGCTGCGCGGCCCGATGCAGCGCCTCGATCTCGGCACGCGACGGCAGCGCGCTCCACGCATGCAAGCTCACCTCACCCACCGGATAAGGCAGCCGGTTGATCCCGGTCGACAGATCGATCCAGTCCTCCGCGCGTCCACCAAAACGCTGCCGGGCCTGATCCAGATTTCCACCGTGCTCGCGCATGCCCCGTTGTTTCACGCGAAAGCCAGGACCGCAAGCAGGCCGGCGAGCAGCAGCATGGCGCGACGGTACAGCGTCAGTGCCTCGTCGATGTCCGCGGCGCGCGGATCGCGCGCGCCTTCGTTCAGCCAAGGCTCGTTGGCGACGCTGCCGTGATAGATGCGGGGGCCGCTGAGCCGCACACCGAGCCCGCCAGCCATGGCCGCTTCCGGCCAGCCGGCATTGGGCGAGCGGTGGCGGCGCGCATCCCGCGTCATGCACGACAGCGCCTCCGACCGGTGCGGCGCCAGCAGCACGAAGAGAAATCCTGTCACCCGCGCCGGAATGAAATTGGCGACATCGTCGATGCGCGCCGCCGCCCAGCCGAACGCTTCGTGCCGTTCGCTGCGATGACCGATCATGGAATCGAGCGTGTTGATGGCCTTGTAGCCGAGGATTCCAGGCAGGCCGAACAGCGCGCCCCAGAACACGGGCGCCACGATGCCGTCGGAGGCGTTCTCCGCGAGGCTCTCGATCGCCGCCCGCGCGATGCCGGCTTCATCGAGCGCCGCTGGATCGCGGCCGACGATGCGCGAGACTGCGTCTCGTGCAGCGGCGACGTCGCCGTCCCGCAACGGGGCCGCGACGGCGGCGACGTGGTCGTGGAGCGAGCGCAAGGCGACCAGGGGCCAGGCCAGGACGCCCACCAGCACGATCTGGATCCAGCCTGAAGGAAGCAAGGATTGAAGCCCCCAACCGAGCGCGACGGAGAGCGCGATCACCACGAGTGCACCGGCAACGCCGGCAGCGCGGCGCAACGCCGGCGGATCGGACGCGCGATTCCAGGCCGAGTCGATCGCGGCAATCAGCCAGCCCAGCCAGGTGACGGGATGGCCGATCCGCGCGAACAGCCACGACGGCCAGCCCAGAAGGGCATCCACCGCCATCGCCACTGCCATGGCCCCCGCAAAATCCACGCAAATCTCCCGTCTCGCTCCGTCCCTGTTGCGCAAGACCGCGGCCGAGCGCAAGCCCCCGCCGCCTGATTTCGGCTTTGTCTTTGCCCGCGTTTGATGATTAGTGCTGGCGACAGGAGACCTTCATGGCCGTCATCTTGATCACTGGCGGAGCGCGATCGGGCAAGAGCACCCGGGCGGAAGCGCGCGCGCGCAGCTTTCCCGGCCAGCCCGTCTACATCGCAACCGCCGAGGCGCTCGATGGTGAAATGGAGGAACGCATCGCACGACACCGCGCGCGGCGCGGAACCGATTGGATCGAGCGCGAGGTCCCGCTCGATCTCGTGCCGGCGCTGCTCGCAACCGATGGCGGGGGCGCGAGGCTCGTGGACTGCCTGACGCTGTGGCTCTCCAACCTGATGCATGCGGCGCGCGACTGGGAGCGAGACGTGCGAGATCTCGCCGGCGCCCTGCCCCGCCTCAGCAGCCCCGTCGTCCTTGTGACCAACGAAGTCGGCCTCGGCATCGTGCCCGACAACGCGCTGGCGCGCAGCTTCCGCGACGCCGCCGGGATCATGAATCAGATCATTGCCGATGTCGCCGATGAGGTCGAGTTCGTCGTCGCCGGCCTGCCGATGAAGCTGAAATGATCCCGCGCGCCGAGCTCTTGCGAGACGTCGTCGCCGATCTCAGGATCGCGGCGTCGTTCGTGACGATCCTGCCCGTGGCATCGTCGAAGCCCGCCGGCGACGGCGCGATCGCGCGCGCAACCTGGGCGCTGCCCGTGGCGGGATTGCTGGTCGGCCTCGCCGGCGCCTTCATCTACATGATCTCCATTCGCTTCGGACTGACATCGGGCCCCGCCGCGCTGCTCGTGCTGGCCACGACCGCTCTCATCACCGGCGCGTTGCACGAGGACGGACTTGCCGACACCGCGGACGGACTCGGTGGAGGCCGGACACGCGAGCGCAAGCTCGAGATCATGCGCGACAGCCGGATCGGGACCTATGGCGTCTGCGCACTGATCCTGACGTTCGGCCTGCGCTGGAGCGCGCTCGCGGCGATCGCCGATCCCTGGGCCGTCATGCTCGCGCTGTGCGCTGCGCACGCTGCTGCCCGCGCCGGTGTGCCGGCCTTCATGTCGCTGGTCAGCCCGGCGCGGACTGATGGGCTGTCGGCCGGCGCCGGATCGCCGCCGGGCCGCAGCGTGGCCATTGCCTTCGCTGTTGGAACCCTCGCGCTGGCCCTGACGTTGGGGCCGGGCAAGGCGCTGGCCGGCCTGGTCCTGCTGTCGCTCGCCGGCCTCATGCTGGCGCGGCTTGCCATCCGCCAGATCGGTGGGCAGACCGGCGACATCCTCGGGGCGTTCGAGCAGCTGGGCGAGATCCTGATCCTGCTGGTTGCCGCCTCCTTCCCGGAGGGACATTGACGTCATGGTCGAGTTCGATGACGCCTTCCGCCAGCATTTGCGCGAGCTGTTCGTGTGGCGCCGCGACGTGCGCCGCTTTCGCAGCGACCTATTGCCGGCCGGCGCCGTCGATCGCCTGATCGAGACCGCCTGCCTCTCGCCTTCGGTCGGCCTCAGCCAGCCCTGGCGCTTCGTCACCGTCGACGACGACGCGCGGCGCCGCGCTGTGATCGACGATTTCAGATCATGCAACGCCGACGCGCTGAACGCCTATGTCGGCGAGCGCGCCGCGCGCTATGCCACGCTGAAACTCTCGGGTCTCGAACAGGCCCCTGGTCACCTCGCCGTGTTCGCGGACAAGACCAGCGACATCGGCCACGGCCTCGGTCGCGCGACCATGCCGGAGACGACCGAATATTCCGTGGTCGCCGCGATCACCGCGATGTGGCTCGCCGCGCGCGCCGAGGGCATCGGTCTCGGCTGGGTGTCGATCCTGAGCCCGGATCGGATTCACGCCATTCTCGACGTGCCCAGCTCCTGGAAATTCATCGCTTATCTCTGCATCGGCTATCCGGAGATCGAGTGCGACCGGCCCGAACTGGAGCAGGCGAAATGGGAGCACCGGCGCGGTGCGGACGAGTTCACGCTGCGGCGGTAGGATAGCACCACCGCTCGCCTGGGCGGCCTCATAGTCGGCTCGAGGCACAGCGTGGCTGAGTCGAAAGCGTCGACTTCCGCCTCGAGCTCCCTTCGACCTTCGGCTCGCCGGTCAAGACTGAAGACGGTCGTTCCCGACATACGGTCTTCCGCAGCAGACGGCCGCGACCGTACTCACGCGGCTTCCAGCAACCGTGTGAAACATTCGAGTTGGACTCAAATTAACGGTTCGGATTCAAGCCTCCTTAATTCCTTCACGAGTAGAAACAAGTTGTTACAACCAGTTGCTACACGCTAATAAAGCAATCATAAGGAGACGAACTTGCATACGTTCAAGAGGTTTCTGTCTGGCTGACGAAAGCGGCGCTACGGCTATCGAATATGGCCTGATCGCCGAGGGCATTGCGCTCGCAATCATTGCTGCGGTCAAGAACACCGGCACGGCATTGAGCGATGTATTCACGAGCATCAACACCAAGCTGAGCCCAGCGCCAGCCGCACCCTAACCTTCACGAAAAGCGGGGCGGCCCAGCCTCCCAGCGCCGGACTGCCGGAGATCCGAGCTCCACGGACACTTTGGTAAATCCAACGCCGCCCTGCTGCCCTGTTCCAGCCAGCTTGCCCGAGCCGCCTCATCGGCAGCAGACGTCGCGCTCTCTCAAGCTACGCCGGGACCGACTTGGTCTACGGCGCATTAAGGATTCCTTCGTGCGGCGTCTCCATCCATTTCAACCAAAAGCTGCGGCAGAGGAAAATGCACGACCGGTCGAACACGGATGACCGACTGCTGTCCACCATTACGTGGCAGGCCACCTTGGCGATCGCTCTCTTGGCGGCGCTCTCGCTCAGCCTTGTCGGTTTAAGCTGCAGCATTGAAGTGTCAGCCGATACCCTCGTGTTGATGTCATGCTATGCTTTCTGCGCCATATATTTCAGTTTCGTTCGACCGAATCCAAAGATCGCGCGCGGCCTCATCTGCTTTGGCCAGCTCGTTGTCGTGATCCTCATGGGAGTGATGCTGAGCTACGCCGCGTCCACAGTGCCGCTGCCTTACCGGGACGCCGACCTCCACGCCATGGATCAGTGGCTTGGATTCGATCGCGCCGGCTATCTCGCTGTCGTGAAAAAGCACGAAGGACTTCGCAACGCACTTTCCCTCGCCTACAACTCCATGATGTCGCAGAATATCTTGGTGCTGGCCGCCGCCATTCTGACCCGACGGCTTGACCGATTGCAGTTCTACATCATCGCATTTGCGGTTGCTGTAACGGCGACCGCCGCAATCGCGTGCTTCATTCCGGCCGCAAACGCGATAATCTATGTGGACAGGGTTGCCACCGAACTATCAACCCTGCCGGACGGCGGGCACAGCTATTTCCCTGTCCTGGAGGGACTTCGCAACGGAACGCTACGCGTCATCGATTTTCGGTCGGTGGAGGGGCTGATCTCCTTCCCGAGCTTTCACACGGCCAATGCCATTTTGTTTGCTTGGGCTCTTTGGCCGATCCGAATCTTGCGCTTCGTTCTCGTTCCCTTGAATCTCCTTCTCATCGCCGGAACGCCACTCTGCGGCGCGCATTATGGCGTGGACGTTATTGGCGGCGCTGCCGTGGCATACGGAGCCATTGCTGCAACGACGTGGCTCGTTCGGGCGCGTGGCCCGAGCAGCGCCCTCGTGCAAGCCATCCCCTCACCGATTGACGGCAAGCCGTGGCTGCGCCCGATCTGGTTCTCGCCCGACTAGGTACTGGACGATCAACGCAGATCGAGCGCGAAGTCTGCTCATTGGGCCAAACAGACGTCGGCCGGCTGCCCCCTCGATCCGTTCGCGGCCCCGAGTCTCACTGCGGCCGCACACCTGTCTCGTCCTCCCGCCCGAACCGCTCGACCAGAAAATCGATGAACAGCCGCACCTTCACCGACAGATGCCGCGTCGGCGGATAGACGGCGTACAGCGCGAGTGGCGGCGCAGAATAGTCCTGGAGCACGACGCGCAGCTCGCCTTTCCGCACGGCATCTGCTGCGATGAACTCAGGGAGCAGCGCGAGCCCCCTGCCCTTGATGGCGACGTCGCGCAGCACCTCGGCATTGTTGACGCAGAGCGACCAGGCCGGCTGGATCCAGTGATCGCCATCGCTGCCTGAGAGCTTCCACTGGTTGCCGGTTAGCAGGAAGCCGTAGGTCAGCGAGGTGTGCCCGCGGAGATCCTGCGGATGTCTTGGCGTGCCGTGGCGCGCAAGGTAGTCCGGCGAAGCGCACACCATGCGCGCCACCGGCATGATCTTGCGCGCGATCAGGCTGGAGGATTCCAGCTCCGCGATGCGCAGCGTGACGTCGAAGCCGTCTTGCACGGGGTCGAGCAGATCGTCGCTGAGCACGATCTGGAGTTGAAGCTCGCCATGGCGCGCCATGAAATCGGCGAGCGCCGGCCCGAGCCGCATCGTGCCGAATGACATCGGCGCGTTGACCCGCAACAGGCCGCGCGGCGCCGACTGCGCCTGCGTCACCGCCTGGTCCGCGGCCTCGATCTCCGAAAGGATCACGACCGCGCGCTCGAAATAGCGCTGGCCGTTCTCGGTCGGGCTCGCGTGCCGCGTGGTCCGGTTCAACAGCTGGACGCCGAGGCTCTCCTCGAGGTCGGCGACGTATTTGCTGATCGCCGAGCGCGACAGCCGCAGCTGGCGGCCGGCCTCGGCAAAGCTCCCGCTTTCGACCACCTTCACGAACGCCCGGAGGCTGCCGAGCTTATCCAAGGGCCCGCCCCGGCGATTGTTTCCAAATCGTAGACATAGCCGTCATAATCGCATGGATTGTCTCCAATCCAAAGCAGAACAATATTTCCGGCCAGAGCAAGCCCGCTCCCCAATCTTGGAGGACGACAATGTCTGGACTGCACCATGTCACCGCGATCGCTGGTGATCCCATCAGGAATTTCGGCTTCTACACCCGGGATCTCGGCCTGCGCTTCGTCAAGAAGACGGTCAATTTCGACGATCCCGGCACCTATCACTTCTACTACGGCGACGAGACCGGCCGCCCCGGCACCATCCTGACCTTCTTCCCCTGGGCGGGCGTCCCGGCCGGACGCCGCGGCGTCGGCGAGACCCATCAGACCGCCTTCCGCGTGCCGCAGCGCTCGCTCGGCTACTGGACGCAGCGTTTCACCGAGAAGGGCATCGCGTACGAGGCGCTGGAGAAGCGCTTCGGTGAATCCGTGCTGCCGTTCACTGACCCGGATGGCATGGCGCTGGCGCTGGTCGGCATCCCCGGCGCCGAGAACGAGCCCGGCTGGAGCAACGGCGACGTGCCGGCCGAGCACGCCGTCCGAGGTTTCCACGGCGTGACCTTGCTGCTGGACAGCGCGGCGAAGACGGCCGCCGTCCTCACCGACGTGTTCGGTTTCAAGGAGACCGGACGCGAGGGCTCGGTGATCCGCTTCAAGGCTTCAGGTGATGCCGAAGGCAGCGTCGTCGATATCTACGAGGCCAAGGGCTTTTTGCGTGGGCATCAAGGCGGCGGCTCGGTGCATCACATCGCCTTCCGCGCGGCTGACGATGCCGAACAGGGCAAGATGGCGCAGAAGCTCGTCAGCAATCACGGCCTGCACCCGACCGAGCAGCGGGACCGCAACTACTTCCGGTCCATCTACTTCCGCGAGCCCGGCGGCGTGCTGTTCGAGATTGCGACCGACATCCCCGGCTTCGCCGTCGACGAGCCCGTCGCGACGCTGGGGCGTGAGCTGAAGCTGCCTGTTTTCCTCGAACAGCATCGCAAGCAGATCGAGGACGTGTTGCCGAGCCTGGAAGAGAGCGTGTCATGACCGCAAGTGCATTCATTCATCGTTTCGAGCCCGCACGCGATGCGGGCTCGCCCCCGCTGCTGCTGTTGCACGGCACCGGCGGCGACGAGAATGACCTGCTCGGGCTCGGCAGGATGATCTCGCCCGGCGCCGCCCTGCTCTCGCCGCGCGGCCGGGTGCTTGAGCACGGCATGCCGCGCTTCTTCCGCCGCCTCGCCGAGGGCGTGTTCGACGAGGACGACGTCCGCCGACGCGCGCACGAGCTCGGCGACTTCGTCGCGGAGGCGCAGAAGCAATACGGCCTCGCCGCGCCGATCGCGGTCGGCTTCTCCAACGGTGCCAACATCGCGGCGGCGCTGTTGCTGCTGAAGCCGGAAGCGTTGTCCGGTGCGATCCTGCTGCGCGCCATGGTGCCGCTGTCGGATCCGCCGAACGCCGATCTTGCAGGCAAGCCTGTTCTGCTGCTCTCCGGGCAGGCGGATCCGATCGTGCCGGCGAGCAATTCCGCAAGGCTTGCGGCGCTGTTGTCGGAAGCGGGCGCGCGGGTGACCCACAAGGTCCTGCCGGCAGGCCATCAATTGTCGCAGGCCGACGTGTCGCTGGCCCGCGACTGGGTCGGCAACGTCGCGGCGGAAGCGGCCTGACTCGCGGGCGGCGCATCGTTTCCGAACGGTGCGCCGCCTCTCAATCGAACCAGCCGCGCCGCCTGAACCAGATCAGCGGCAGCAGGCCGCTGGCGATGACATCTGCGCAAGGACCGCAACGGCGTTCGTAGTGCTGATTCCCCTGCACATTGCCTCTGCCCGGCTTTTCAGTGATACTCATGCGGCCATGGCAAACCCTTGGCTTCTGGTGAAACGAATTCGTGGCAAAGACGATTGAAGCGACGAGAGTTTCGGGCGGACAAGCACGATGACGAAGCCTCGACGGAGGTGGGCATGGCAAACTGCGGTGGCTGTTGCGGCAGCAATGTAAAATTTGAGGGCCTTTCCTCAGACTACAAGCGGCGGCTGTGGACAGTAATCGCGCTCAATGCCGGCATGTTCATCGTCGAAACGGCAGGCGGTCATCTGGCGGGATCGAAGGCGCTGCAGGCTGACGCCCTGGATTTCCTGGGCGATGCTTTGACCTATGGGATCACGCTCGCAGCAATCGGGGCGACGGTGGCAATCCGGGCCAAGGCGGCCCTCTTCAAGGGCTTCACGCTGTTCGTGATGGGCCTGTGGGTCTTTGGATCGACGGCATATCACGTCATTGTTCTGGACGTCCCACGGGCCGAGTTGATGAGCGCGATCGGCTTTCTCGCGCTGTGTGCCAACGTCTCGAGTGTCTTGCTGTTGATGAGATACAAGGATGGCGACGCCAATGTGCGATCCGTCTGGCTGTGCTCACGGAACGATGCCATCGGCAACGTTGCCGTAATGGTCGCGGCGGGGGCCGTGTGGCTCACGGCGTCGAAGTGGCCCGACCTCATCGTTGCGGCATTGATGGCCGGACTTTTCCTGTCCTCCGCGTTCCAGATTCTTCGCCAGTCGCTCGCGGAGTTGCGGGCTCCGGTTGGCGTTGCCGCCGAGTAATTTCCGGCCCCGAGGTGCGGCTTGATCACGGGCGGAATCCAGGGGTGGGCTGCGCATCCGCCATAGCGGCATGCCGTGGGCGCACGCGCTCACCGACAAGCGCGGAAGGGGCGCGATGACGGCATCGCCGCGCCACGGCTTCTTCAGGGCTGCCCCGCCTGATGGCGCGTCCCGAACCACGAGACCGCCGACGATCGCATCATGCCGGTGTTTTGCCCGACGGGTCAACGTCGGCCCCTTCGCGCAGACCACGCAAGGCGCAACGCGCAAGCCTTTGAAATGACTGGCCCCGTCTACTGTGCATGGGGTTGTTTTTCAGGTTTTTGTTTTGGAGCCCGTGATCTTCTCTCGGGAGAATGGACACGATCCTTTCGACTTGATCTCGCGGCGGCCCCTACTCCCAATACCAGGTCGAGAAATCGTTCTCGTACTGCGGCACGTCCTTCCAGACGCCCTTCAGCTTCTTGTTGGTGATGGTGATCAGCTGCGGCTGGTAGAGGTAGGCGGAGACGGCGTCGGTCGCGAGCATGCGCTGGGCGTCGCCGAGCAGCTTGGCGCGTGCCGCCTCCTCCGGCGTCGACACGATCTGCTTGTAGAGCGCGTTGAACTTCTCGTTGTTGTAGCCGAGGTAGTAGTCCGGCTCGGTGATCTTGACGAGGTCGAACGGCTCGACATGGCTGACGATGGTGAGATCGAAATTGTGTGGACCGTTGGGCGCGAACACCTGTGACAGCCACTGCGCCCATTCGACGTTCTCGATCTTGGCGATGATGCCGACCTTGGCGAGCTGGGCCGCGACGATCTCGCCGCCCTGCCGCGCGTAGGACGGCGGCGGCAGCTTGAGCGAGAGCTCGAGCGGGGTGGTGACGCCGGCTTCAGTGAGCAGCTTCTTGGCCTTCTCGGGGTCGTAGGGATTGATGCCGGTGGTGTCGACAAAGCCCAGCGCCCCCGGGACGTAGAAGCTGCCGATCGGCGTGCCGAAGCCATCGACGGCGCCCTCGATGATCGCCTTGCGGTCGATCGCGGAGAGGATGGCGCGGCGGACGCGGACGTCGTCCAGCGGCTTCTTCCGGTGGTTGATGCCGACGATGGTCTTGGCCCTGGAGCCGCCGACCTGGACGTTGAAGCGTGGATCGGCCCTGAACTGCGCGATCGCGCGCTGTGCGGCAACGCGCGGGAACGCATCGACGTCACCCGAGAGCAGCGCGGCGGTCTGGGCCGCCGGTTCGGAGATGAAGCGGATCGTCACCTTGGACAGCTTGACCGCAGCGGCGTTGCGGTAGTCGGCCCATTTGGTCAGGGTGATCGAGGAGCCCTTGGCCCAGGCGCCGAGCTGGTAGGGCCCGGTGCCGACCGGCTGCGTGACGTTGGTGGCCGCGCTCTTCGGCTCCACGATCGAGCCGCTCGCCTGCCCGAGAAGGAACGGCAGGTTCGGCTCGCCATATTTCATGGTGATCACGACGGTGTCGGCGTCGGGCGCATCGACCTTCTCGATGGCCTGGAACAGGCTCTTGTCCTTGTTGGTGCTGGTCGGCGCGGCGTTGCGCTCGAACGAGAACTTCACCGCCGCGGAATTGAACGGCTCGCCGTTGTGGAATTTGACGCCCTTGCGCAGCTTGAACGTGTAGGTCTTCAGGTCGGGCGAAGCGGTCCAGCTCTCGGCCAGCAGCGGCGCGACCGAGCCGTCCTCGTTGATCTTGGTCAGCGTCTCATAGATGTTGTAGAGCGTGACCTCGGCGATCGCAGCCGCGGCGGCATTGGTGGGATCGAGCCCCGGCGGCTCCAGCGCCATCGCCATGACGACGCTGTCCTTCTTGCCCTGCGCCAGCACCGGCAAAGGCGCTGCGGCAAGTGTGAGGGCAAATGCGACGATCGACAGTTTCCTGAACATGCGTGACTCCCCGGCCTGTGCTTAAGCCTACGCCAATCCTGCTGCGAACACTAACCTTCCATGGCCGCCTGCGGCAACGCCATCACGGCCTCGGCCTTGTGGCAGGCGGCAAGGTGCCCCTCGCCGACCTTGCGTAACTCAGGCAGAACCTCGCGGCAATGCTGGTCGGCGAGCGGACAGCGCGCGACATAGGGGCAGCCGGTCGCCACCGCCGATTGCGAGGCGATCGCCTGCGCTCCGCGCCGCCGCCGGCCCCCGACGGGGCGCGCCCGCGGCACGGCATCCAGGAGTGCTCGCGTATAGGGATGGGCGCAGCGCTCGAACAGATCCTCCGGCCGCCCCTGCTCGACGATCCGGCCGAGATACATCACCGCGACCTCGTCGCAGAGATAGTCGACGACGGCGAGGTCGTGGCTGATCAGGATGTAGCTGAGGCCGAACTGCTCCTGGAGGTCCTGCATCAGGTTCAGCACCTGCGCCTGCACGGAGACGTCGAGCGCGGAGACCGGCTCGTCGGCGACGATCAGCTTGGGCTGGGTGATCAGTGCACGCGCGATCGCAATGCGCTGGCGCTGGCCGCCGGAGAATTCGTGCGGATACTTGTCCATGTCCGCATCGCGCAGACCGACCTGCCGCAGCACCACGGCGACGCGTTCGCGGAACGTGGTGCGGTCCGCGCCTTCGAGCACGGTCAGCGGTTCGGCGACGATGCGGGCGATGGTCTGGCGCGGATCGAGCGAGCCATAGGGGTCCTGGAACACCATCTGGAAATCGCGCCTTGCGCGGCGCAACTCGTCGGCGGAGATACGGTTGAGATCGCGGCCGAGCAGCGCGACCTCCCCTGACGTCGGCCGCTCCAGCGCCATCACCAGCCGCGCGAAAGTCGACTTGCCCGATCCGGACTCGCCGACGACGCCGAGGCTCTTGCCGGCGCCGACCTGCACGCTCACGCCGTTGAGCGCACGCACCTGTCCCGGCGGCCGGAACAGGCTTTCGCGCGGCAGCGCGTAACGCTGCACCAGATCCTTCACGTCGAGAAGAGGCTCTGCTGCGGCGGTCATGCGGTCAGCGCTCCGACGCGCTCTGCCATCGACACATCCGTCCTGATGCAGCGTACGAGGTGGCCGGGGCCGACGTCCACCATCGGCGGCAGCGCGGCGCGGCACCGATCGATCACGAGCGGACAGCGATCGGAGAAGGTGCAGCCGGACGGCAAATCGGCGAGCTCCGGCACCGTGCCCGAGATGGTCTTCAGCCGCGTCCCCTTGCGTGCGCCGAGCTTCGGCCGCGCGCGAAACAGGCCCTGCGTGTAGGGATGTCCCATCCGGCGGAACACCTCGTTGGTCGGCCCGCTCTCGACGACGGCACCGCCATACATCACCATCATGCGCTGCACGTTCTCGGCGATGACGCCGAGATCGTGCGAAATCAGGATCATCGACATGCCGCGCTCCTCGACGAGATCGGCAATGAGGTCGAGGATCTGGCCCTGGATGGTGACGTCGAGTGCGGTGGTCGGCTCGTCCGCGATCAACAGGTCGGGCTCGCAGGCGAGCGCCATGGCGATGGTGATGCGCTGGCGCTGGCCGCCGGAGAACTGGTGGGGATAGGCGTCGACGCGCCGTGCGGGATCGGGCAGCCCGACGCGGTCGAGCAAGGCGATCGCTTCGCGCCGCGCCTGCGCCGCCGAATATTTCTTGTGGCGGCGCAGCGGCTCGGCGACCTGATGGCCGATCGTGTGCATCGGGTTGAGCGCGGTCATGGGCTCCTGGAAGATCATGCTGATGCGGTTGCCGCGCAGCCGGCAATAATCGCCATCCGAAAGCCCGACGAGCTCCTTGCCATCCAGCTTGATGCTGCCGGTGACGGCCGCACTGTCCGGCAGCAGGCCCATCAACGACAACGCGGTGACCGACTTGCCGCAGCCGGATTCGCCGACGAGCCCGAGCGTCTCGCCGCGCTCGAGCGAGAAGCTGACGCCGCGCACCGCCTGCGCCGGCCCGCGGCTGGTGTTGAGGCGGACGCCGAGATTGCCGACTTCGATCAGCGGCACGTTGGAGCGCTCGCCCATCATTATCGCTCCCGCGCCAGCCTGGGATCGAGCAGGTCGCGCAGCCCATCCCCGAGCAGATTGAGACCCAGCACCGCGATCGCGATCGCCGCACCCGGATAGACCGCGAGCATCGGCGACTGGAACAGCAGCGTCTGCGCATCGTTCAGCATCCGCCCCCAGGACGGCTGCGGCGGCTGCGTGCCGAGGCCGAGATAGGACAGCGCGGCTTCGGCGAGGATGGCGAGCGCAAACTGGATGGTGACCTGCACGATCAGGATCGACAGGATGTTGGGCAGCACGTGCTCGATGGTGATGCGAAAGCGTCCCTTCCCTGCCGCGCGCGCGGCCAGCACGAATTCGCGCGCCCAGATCGCATTGGCCGAGCCGCGCGTCAGCCGCGTCAGTGTCGGGATCTGGAAGATGCCGATCGCGATGATCGAGGTCACCATGCCTGGCCCTACGACCGCGGCGAGCATGATCGCGGAGAGCACGGCCGGAAAGGCGAAAGTAAAGTCGGAAAAGCGCATGATGATCTCTTCCGTCCAGCCGCGCCGGGCCGAGGCGATCAGGCCGAGCGTGACGCCGAAGGTGAGACCGATACTGACGGCGATGACACCGACCATGATGGTGGATCTGGCACCGGCGAGCAACAGCGAGACGATGTCGCGGCCGAAGGAATCGGTGCCGAGCCAATGCGCCGCCGAGGGTGGCCGGAGCTTCGATGCGATGTCGATCTCGTAAGGAGACCAGGGCGTCCACACCAGCGACAGCAGCGCCGAGGCGAGCACCAGCAGGCTCAGCGCAGCGCCGAGCACGAAGCTGCGATGGCGCAGTGCTCGACGGAAGAACGTGCGGGCCGGCAGAGGCCGCGTTGCGATCGGCACATCGATGGTCAGGGGCTCGCTCACAGGTCGTGGACCTTGATGCGGGGATCGATGAAGGCGTAGAGCACGTCGACCACGAAATTGACGATGACGACCATGGTCGCGAGCAGCATCACGCAATTGCGCACCACGATCAGATCGCGGTTGGCGATCGACTGGAAGATCAGCCGGCCGAGGCCCGGCAGGTAGAACACATTCTCGATCACGATGGTGCCGGCGAGCAGATTGGCGAATTGCAGCCCCATCACCGTCATCACGGGGATCATGGCATTGCGCAGCACGTGGCTCCACAGCACCTCGCGCTTGCCGAGGCCCTTTGCGCGCGCAGTGCGGACGAAGTCCTCGCGCAGCACTTCGAGCACGGCCGAACGCGTGACGCGCGCGAGGATGGCGGCCTGCACCACCGCGAGCGAGATTGCCGGCAGCAGCAGCGACTTCACGCCGAGCCAGATGCCGTCGTCCCAGCCGGCAAAGCCACCCGCCGAGAGCCATTGCAGGCGCACCGAGAACAACAGCACCAGCAGGATGGCGAACCAGAAGTTCGGCAGCGCGATGCCGACCTGGGTCAGCGACATCACGCCGACGTCGCCGAGCTTGTTGTGATTGGCGGCGGTGTAGATGCCGGCGGAGAGCGCCAGCGTCACGGTGATGGTCATGGCCATGATCGCGAGCGGAATGGTCAGCATCAGCCGCTCCGCGATCAGGCCGGCGACCGGCGTGCCGTAGGCATAGGAGTTGCCGAGATCGCCGACGAGCAGCCCCTTGATCCAGTGCAGATAGCGGACCGCCAGCGGCTGGTCGAGCCCGAGCTTGACGGTGAGCGCGCGTACCGCATCCGCCGAGGCATCGGCGCCCATCAGCATCTGCGCGGCATTGCCGGGAAGCGCGTCGAGCACCAGGAAGATGATCAGCGATGCGCCGACCAGCGTCGCGAGCAAGGTCAACAGACGTCGGAGGACAAAGACGCTCATGCGCGCTCGGCTTCAGGGCTCACCTGCGGCACGATCAACATGTCTGGACCCCGGAGGCAAGTCCTTTGCACACGCGCCCCTTGCTGCATGCCCATGTTCTCAAGCCGGCCAGCGGGACAGAAGATCGCTCGAAGCCTCGAACATTGCGCTCACGCGCAGCAATTCCGCATCGGCGCGGAAGCGGCCGACGAGTTGAATCCCGATCGGCAGGCCGTCGCGGGCAAAACCCGAGGGCAGGCTGATCGCGGGATGGCCGGTCATGTTGAAGGGCATGGTCCAGGGGAACCAGTGCGGCCGGACGCTGTTGAAATGCCGACCATCGATCTCGATGCTGCCGAACAGGTCCTGCTCGATCGGCAGCGCGGTGCGCGTGAGGGTCGGCGTCGCCAGAAAGTGCCCGCGCGCAAGCAGCGATTGCAGGCGACGGAACAGCGCGGTGCGCGCGAACATCGCCTCCTGGTAGTCGACGCCGCTGACGTCGGTGGCGAGCGCAAGCTGCTTGAGAAAGGCCTCGCTCAGCTGGTCCCTGTGCTCTGCCGCAAGTTTTGCAAAGCGCGTGCGCCAGACGGTGTGGTTGATGGCGCGCCAGATCGGCTCGATGTCGAAACCATCGCCGGAGAACTCCTCGAGCTCGGCACCGAGCCCGGCCAGCCGGTCGAGGCTCGCCTTGAAATTGACGGCGACCTCAGTGGACACCGGCCGGCCCGGCAGCGCCAGGCAATAGAGGATCCTCTGCCCGCGCAGATCGCCGCGTGGGGCGGCCGTACCGACGAAATCGGGCACGGGCACGCCAATCGACCAGGGATCGCAGGCATCCTCGCCGGCCATCGCCTGCATCATCAGTGCGGTGTCGGCGACGGTGCGCGTGGTCGGTGTGACATACGTCTGGTTGCCGAACGCATCCAGCGCCTGGCTGTGCGGGATGACGCCGTTGCTCTGCTTCAGCCCGACCACGCCGTTGCAGGCGGCCGGAATTCGCGTCGAGCCGCCACCGTCGGTCGCGATCGCGAGCGGTGCGATGCCGCTGGCAACGGCGACCGCCGCACCGCCGCTGGAGCCGCCGGAGGAGCGGCCCGCATCCCACGCGTTGCGGGTGCGACCGAACAAGGGCGAGTCGGTCAGGCACTTGCTGCCGAACTCCGGCGTCGTGGACTTGCCGATCAGGATCGCGCCCTCGCTGCGCAGCCGCGCCACCGCCACGGCGTCCTCGTTCGGCACATTGTCCCTGTAGGGAACGGCGCCGAAGGTGGTCTTGACGCCCCTGGTGTTGACGATGTCCTTGACGGTGAAGGGGATGCCGTGCAGCAGGCCGAGCGGTTCGCCGGCCATCACCTTGCGCTCGGCTTCGCGCGCCGCTGCAATCGCCTCATCGCCGCACAGGGTGATGAAACAGTTGAGCGCGGGCTGGAGCGCCTCGGCGCGCGCGAGAACGGCTCGGACGATCTCGACTGGCGAAATCCGCTTTCCGGCGATGAGGCCGCGCAGCTGGGTTGCGGACAAGCGACAGGGATCGCCGTTCATGGTCATCGCGCTCCGAAGCGGGCCGCCATTGGCCCGAAGACATTGACAGCAAGAATGACAGCCTTGTTAACTCGCCGTCCAATACGAATTTTGCCGTCAGCCCATATACTTTCGGTATGCCAATGGATCTTCGCCGGCTCCGCTATTTCGTCGCCGTCGCCGAGGCGCGCAGCGTCGGCAAGGCCGCCGAGCGGCTGCGGATGGCGCAGCCACCGCTCTCGGTGCAGATCCGCAAGCTCGAGGCCGAAGTCGGCGCGCCTTTGTTCCGCCGCGGCACGCGCGGCATGGACCTGACCGAGGCCGGCCAGGCCCTGCTGGCCCGCGCCGGCGAGGCGCTGGCCCTGGCGGCCGACGGCGTCGAAGCCGCGCGCGCGGTCGCGGCCGGACGGCGCGGGCGGATATCGATCGGCTACATGTTCGCGCTGGCAAATGCGGTACTGCCGCGCCTGATTCCCGAGTTGCGGCGCTCCATTCCCGGCGTCGAGCTTCATTTTGCCGAGCTCAGCGGCTCGACGCGCGAGGCGCGGCTGCTCGACCGCAGCGTCACGGTCGCGCT
The DNA here is from genome assembly GCF_058803975.1 of Bradyrhizobium sp. GW821-FHT13H06. NCBI lineage: Bacteria > Pseudomonadati > Pseudomonadota > Alphaproteobacteria > Hyphomicrobiales > Nitrobacteraceae > Bradyrhizobium > Bradyrhizobium sp. GW821-FHT13H06. The sequence continues at coordinate 550,414 of NZ_JBXAPN010000004.1, forward strand.
GTGCATGCCGGCGATCAACCATCCCGAAATCCAGGTGGCGCGGGTCGGCGCGCAACCTCTCATGCTGGCGATGCCGATCCGATCGCCGCTCTCCCGCCTCGGCGCGGTGCCGATGGCGAAATTGCACGGCCGGCCGCTGATCGCGCTGCCGCGGCCGGAGCAGGACCCCGCCTCCTCTGCGGTGACGGCGTTGCTGCGGCGACATCAGGTGGTGATGCCGATCGCCAGCCGGGTGGAAACCGTGCATTCGGCGATGAGCCTCGTGCTGGCCGGCGAAGGGCTCGCGATCCTGCCCGCCTGCGCCAAGCTCGGCGCGCCGCAGGGCATCGTGTTCCGGCCGTTGCGGGACGCAACCGACTCCATCGACGTCGCGGTATGCTGGCGGCGCGACTCGCACAGCCCGCTGATCCGGACCTTCCTCAAGTGCGCCGAGAAGGTCGTCGCACCAATGTGACGCGGACTACCAACTCCAATCGATCTCATGGCTCCAGGGTGGATCGGCGCCCGGGCGGGTGCAGGTCAGGCCCGCGCAATTGGCGGCGAAGGACAGTGCGCGGCGGAGTTCGTCCGCTCCGATCCTGCTCAGTTTCTCGCGCACCAGCTCGCCCTGCTTGTGCAGGGCGAAGAGCAGCGCCGCCTGAAAACTGTCGCCGGCGCCAATGGTGTCGGCAACCTCGACCTTCGGCGCGGGGACTTCGATCTGCCCTGCCCCCGCGTGCCACGCGATCGCGCCGTCGTTGCCGCGGGTGATGACGATGAGGCTTATACCCTGTGCGAGCAGCGTGCTCGCGCGCTGATGATAGGGCTCGTCGCCGAAGAGATAGGCGAAATCGACGTCCGACATCTTGATGAGATCGGCGCCTCCCGCGAATTCGGCCATGCGCGCGAGATATGCCGGCTTGTCGCTGACGAGGTTCGGGCGGCAGTTCGGATCGAAGCAGATCGTGGACGACGCGCGCGCGTCCGCGATCAGCGCCTTGGTCTCGGCCGCGCCGTGGTCGTTGACCAGCGTGGTCGAGCCGACATGAACGGCTTCGACGCTTGCGAATGGAATGGATCCGCGCCGGTAGGTCCAGTTCCGCGTCGCGGTCTCGGCATCGTAGAACGCGTAGTGCGACTCGCCCGCGACGATGCGGACGAAGGCGAGCGTGGTCTGGTGATCGCTGCGGGTGGCGAGACTGATATCGACATTGGAGGCCGCGGCGTGATCGGCGATCATTCGCCCGAACAGGTCGGTCGAGACGCCGCCGACGAAACCGGTCGGCGCGCCCAGCCGCGCCATGCCGATCGCGACATTGAGGCAGGAACCGCCGGCCGCCGGCATCACGGCCTCGCGCCCGTCGATGTTTCGCGTCGGTACGAAATCGATCAGCGCATCGCCGCAGGCAATCAGCATGTCCTTCAACCTCGTTCGACGCCGCGCATCGCCGCGCGGCTGCCGCGATCGACCTCGCGCAGCAGCTTGTAGACCTCGCGCTTGCGGGCGTGAAACGCGGCCATGTCCGGCGCAGTCGGCTCGCTCTTCCGCCCCAGCGCCGACATTTTGGCCATGGTCTCGGCTATCGTGGCATAGGCGCCGCCGGCCACCGCCCCCAGCATCGCCGCGCCCAGCAGCACCGGCTCCTTCGTCTGCGGCAGCGCGACGCTGAGACCGGTCGTATCCGCCATGATCTGCCGCACCAGAGGACTGCGGCTGGCGCCGCCGCCCATGATCATGATGTTCGAGCGCACGCCATGCGCGGCAAAGGCTTCGATCACCTCGGCAAGACCATAAGCGAGCCCGCAGAGGCCGGCGACGAACAACCGCTCCATGGAGGCGATGTCGGTGTCGAGATCGAGACCGGCGATCACCGCGCGCGTGTCAGGATCGGCATATGGAGAGCGGTTGCCGATGAATTCAGGCAGCACATGAACGTCACGCGCGAGCCGCGCCGCGCGGCTGGCATCGCCGGCGCGCGCCATGATGCGGCGCTCCAGGAAGTCGATGAGGTCGAGGCCTTCCCTGCGTGCCGCCGCGCTCGCCTCGCCGAACCCGGGATGCGACTTGAGGAGATGGTCGATCGCCGCGCCCGCGGCCGACTGGCCGCCCTCGTTGAGCCAGAACTCCGGGACCATGCCGGAATAATAGGGCCCCCACACGCCGGGGACAAAGCACGGCTCTTTCGTCGTCGCCATGATGCAGGCCGACGTTCCCATGATGTAGGCAAGACGGTCGCTGACATCGCCCGCCCCGCCCGCCCCATCGCGGCCGCCGATCGCGCCGACACCGCCGGCATGCGCGTCGATCAGCGACGCGCCGACCGGCGTGCCCGGTGCCAGACCGAACTCGGTCGCGGCGGCACGCGTGAGGCCTGCGCCGAGCGGCGTGCCGGGTGCGACGATCTCGGTGCCGATGCGCGCATAGTTCTCGGCGACGAAGTCGGATAGGCCGATGCGCTTGAAGAACGGCGCACTCCAGCCGCCATCATGGGCGAGGTAGTTCCACTTGCAGGTGACGGTGCAGGTCGAACGCTGCAGTGCGCCGGTCGCACGCCAGGTCAGATAGTCGGCCAGATCGAAGAAGTGACCGGCGGCGTCAAAACTCGCGCGCAGATGCCGCTTCAGCCATAGCAGCTTCGGCATCTCCATCTCCGGCGAGATCGAGCCGCCGACATAGCGCAGCACGGCATCCTCGGTCTCGTTGATCAGCCGCGCCTCGGCCGTGGCGCGATGGTCCATCCAGACGATGACGTTGCGCTGCGCCTCGCCGGACGCGCTGACGGTGAGTGGCTCGCCTTGCGGATCAAGCACAACAAGGGAACAGGTGGCGTCAAAACCGATGCCGCCGATGCCGTCGGGTGCAATCGCGGCCTCCGCCATCGCCGCCCGCACCGACTTGCAGCAGGCCTCCCAGATGTCCTGGGAGGACTGCTCGACGATGTCGCCGGCCTCCTGCCAGATCCGGATCGGATGCCTGGCGGTGGCGAGCAGGATACCGGCCTCGTCAAACACCCCTGCCCGCGTGCTCGTGGTCCCCACGTCGACGCCGATATACGCTCGCGGCATTGTCGCTCCCGGTCGCTTCTCGCCAGTTTTGACGCAAGCCTACCAGCAAGTGTAGCCGCCATCCACCAGCACGATGCTGCCTGTCATCAGGCTCGCGGCTTCCGAAGAGAGGAACAGCACGACGGAGGCGATCTCCTCGACCTGCCCCATCCGCGCCATCGGGGTTCCGCCGATCCAGGCGTCGTACATCTTCGGATTGCTCTTCACGAAGGCATTCAGCGGCGTCTCGATATAGGTCGGCGCCACCGCGTTGACGCGGATGCCGCGCGCGCCCCATTCGGCGGCGAGCGACTTGGTCAGATGGTGCACGCCGGCCTTGGAGGCGTTGTAGAAGCATTGCTCCTGCGGCTTGTTGACGATGAAGCCGGACATCGAGCCGACGTTGACGATGGCGCCGCTCCTGGCCTTGAGCATGTGCTTGCCGAATTCGCGGCAACACCAGAACGTGCCATTGAGGTTGACGTCGATGACGTTGAGCCAGTGCTCGTCGGTCACAGTCTCGGCCGGGGTCTCGCTGCGCGCGATGCCGGCATTGTTGACGAGGATATCGACCTTGCCATGGCGGGCGACGAGGTCGTTCGCGACCTCCGCCACGCGCCTGGTGTCGGTGACGTCCATGATCGCGGTCTCGATGTCGAAGCCCTTCGCCTTCAGGCCGGCTTTGGCGCTGTCGGCGACCTTGCCGTCGCGGTCTCCGATCACGACCCTGGCGCCGGCCTCGGCCAGCGCTTCGGCGCAGGCGAGGCCAATGCCCTGGCCTCCGCCGGTGATGAACGCGGTCTTGCCGTTCAGCTTGAATTTTTCGAGGTACATGATCGTCTTTCCGTTGTCTCGTCGTTTCTTGTCAGCCCCGAAGAGCGTTGCCGCCCGCGTCGAAGCGGTGGATGCGCGCGGGATCCGGCAGCAGCGACACGCGATCGCCGGCATGCAGGCTCAATTCGCCGATGTAGCGCGCGGTCAGCATGCCGAGCGGACCGGCATCGACGTAGAGAAACGTGTCGCTGCCGAGATGCTCCGCGACCGCGATCGTCCCCTGCCAGCCGCCACCGCCGTCACGCTCGATCTTGAGGTGCTCAGGCCGCACGCCGATGGTGGCGGCGCCATGCTGCAAGGCGAACTCGCCGGTGACGAAATTCATCTTGGGCGAGCCGATGAAGCCGGCGACGAAGAGGTTGGCGGGCTTCTCGTAAAGCTCCAGCGGCGAGCCATATTGCTCGATCTTGCCGCTGTTGAGCACGACGATCTTGTCGGCCATGGTCATGGCCTCGACCTGATCGTGGGTAACGTAGATCGCGGTGGTGCCTAGCTGCTTCTGCAGCCGCGTCACCTCGATCCGCATCTGCACGCGCAGCGCCGCATCGAGATTTGAGAGCGGTTCGTCGAACAGGAAGGCCTTGGGCTCGCGCACGATGGCGCGGCCGATGGCGACACGCTGGCGCTGACCGCCGGAGAGCTCGCGCGGCTTGCGGTCGAGATAGGGCGTGAGGTTCAGCGTCGCCGCTGCCGCCTCGACCTTGCGGTTGATCTCGTCCTTCGGCAGCCCTGCCATCTTCAGGCCGAAACCGATATTGCCGCGCACGCTCATATGCGGATAGAGCGCGTAGGACTGGAACACCATCGACAGTCCGCGCTTGGCCGGGGGCGTATCGACCACATTCTTGCCGTCGATCAGGATCTTGCCGCCGGAGACGTCCTCGAGGCCCGCGATCAGGCGCAGCAGCGTGGTCTTGCCGCAGCCGGAGGGACCGACGAACACCACGAAGGAGCCGTCGGAGATGTCCAGGTCGGCGCCCTTGATGATATGCACGGGGCCGAAGGATTTTTGCACGCCCTGGAGTGTGATCTGACCCATGATACGCCAGCCCCTCTACTTCACCGCGCCGAAAGTCAGCCCGCGCACGAGCTGCTTCTGGCTGAACCAGCCGAGGACGAGAATGGGCGCGATCGCCAGCGTGGACGCCGCCGACAGCTTCGCCCAGAACAGCCCTTCCGGGCTCGAATAGGACGCGATGAACGTGGTGAGCGGCGCGGCGTTCGAGGTCGAAAGATTGAGCGTCCAGAACGCCTCGTTCCAGGCCAGGATCAGGTTGAGCAACAGGGTCGATGCGAGCCCCGGGATCGCCATCGGCGTCAGCACATAGACCAGCTCGCGGCCGATGGTGGCGCCGTCCATGCGCGCGGCCTCCAGGATGTCGCGCGGGATCTCCTTGAAATAGGTGAACAGCATCCAGATCACGATCGGCAGATTGCCGAGGCAGAGGATGAAGACGAGACCGATGCGGGAATCGAGCAGTCCGAAGGACTTGTAGATCAGATAGATCGGCACCAGCACGCCGACCGGCGGCATCATCTTGGTCGAGAGCATCCAGAGCAGGATGTCCTTGGTGCGCCTGGTCGGCGAGAACGCCATCGACCAGGCCGCGGGAATGGCGATCAAAAGCGCTATCAGCGTCGAGCCACCGGCGATGATGATCGAGTTCATCGCGTGGTGGAAATAGTCGCTGCGCTCCTGCACGGTCGCGTAATTCTCCGTGGTCCAGTGAAAGAACAGGAAGGACGGCGGTATCGCAAACGCCTCGAGCTCGGTCTTGAAGCTCGCCAGCACCATCCAGAGGATCGGGAAGAAAATCAGGAAGCCGAAGAACCACGCTCCGATCGTCGAGACCACCACCCGCTGTGTTGTCGACTTGCGCGCCATGATGTCAGGCTTCCAGGTTGCGGCCGACGATGCGGACGAGGAAGAAGGCGACGACGTTGGCGATCACCACGGCGACGAGGCCGCCCGCGGAGGCGGTGCCGACGTCGAACTGGATCAGCGCCTGCGAATAGATCAGGAAGGCGATGTTGGTGGTCTGCAGGCCAGGCCCGCCGCCGGTCGTGACGAAGATCTCGGCGAACACCGTCAGCAGGAAGATGGTCTCGATCAGGATCACCACGGTGATCGGACGCGCGAGGTGCGGCAGCGTGATGTAGATGAAGGTCGAGATCGCGCTGGCTCCGTCCATCTCTGCGGCCTCCTTCTGCTCCTCGTCGAGCGATTGCAGTGCGGTCAGCAGGATCAGCGTCGCGAAGGGCAGCCATTGCCAGGCGACGATCAGGATCACCGCGAGCAGCGGCGCGTCGGTGAACCAGTCGATCGGCGTCAGGTGAAACAACTGGGCGAGCCAGGCGAACAGGCCCGAGACCGGGTGCATCAACAGGTTCTTCCAGACCAGCGCGCTCACGGTCGGCATCACGAAGAATGGCGCGATCACCATCAGCCGGACGAAATTGCGTCCGATCACGGGCTGGTCCATCAGCAGCGCCAAGGGGATGCCGAGCAAGATCGTCAGTGCCAGGACAGAGCCGACCAGCACCAGCGTGTTCCGGAGCGAGGCAAGGAATGCGGGATCGGTGAGGAAGTAGCGGAAATTCTCCAGCCCGACGAAGGATTCCGAGCCGGGATCGAGCAGGCTGTAATGCAGCGTCGAGAAGTAGAGCGTCAGCGCGAGCGGGACGATCATCCAGATGAACAGCAGCCCGACCGCCGGCGCCAGGAGCGAGCGCGCGAGAAGCTGCGTCTGCCGGGTTGCCATCCCTGACCTCTCTCTTGGAAAGAAGGCGGCCATCCATCCGGGGACGGGCGGATGGCCGCGCGTCTGAGCTCAGGAGGAAGAGCTCGGGTTCACTTGATATAGCCGGCGCGCTTCATCTCGCGCTCGGTTGCGGATTGGGCGGCGGTCAGCGCAGCATCGACCGTCATCGATCCCGCGAGCGCGGCCGAGAACTGCTGGCCCACCTGCGTGCCGATACCCTGGAATTCCGGGATCGCGGCATATTGCACGCCGACATAGGGCACCGGCTTCACGGTCGGCTTGTTCGGATCGGCGGCATCGATCGAGGCCAGCGTCAGCTTGGCGAAGGGGGCGACGTTCAGATATTCAGGATTCTGGTAGAGCGAGGTGCGCGTGCCCGGCGGCACATTGGCCCAGCCGTCTTTGGACGCCACGAGCTTGGTGTAGTCCTTGCTCGTCGCCCAGGCGATGAACTTCTCGGCCGCTTCGGTCTTCTTGGAACCGGCTGGGATTGCGAGATTCCAGGCCCACAGCCAGTTGGCGTTCTTGCCGAGCCCGGTGTTCGGCGCGAGCGCGAAGCCGACCTTGTCGGCGACCTTGGAGTCCTTGGGATTGGTGACGAAGGACGCCGCGACCGTGGCATCGATCCACATGGCGCATTTGCCCGCATTGAACAGCGCCAGGTTCTCGTTGAAGCCGTTGGAGCTTGCGCCCGGAGGACCGGCCTCCTTCATCAGATTGACGTAGGTCGTCAGCGTCGCCTTCCATTCCGGCGTGTTGAACTGCGGCTCCCACTTCTCGTCGAACCAGCGCGCGCCGTAGGAATTGGCCATCGCCGAGAGGAACGCCATGTTCTCGCCCCAGCCGGCCTTGCCGCGCAGGCAAATGCCGTAGGTGCCGGCGCTCTTGTCGGTGAGCTTCTTGGCGGCATCGATGACGAAATCCCAGGTCGGCTTTTCCGGCATTTTCAGACCGGCCTTCTCGAACAGATCGGTGCGATACATCACCATGGAACTCTCGCCGTAGAACGGAGCGGCATAGAGCTTGCCATCGGCGGAGACCGAGTCCCTGATCTTGGGCAGGAGGTCGGCGACGTCGTAATCGGCGCCGAGATTGGCGAGCGGCACCAGCCAGCCCTTCTTGGCCCAGATCGGCACTTCATAGGTGCCGATGGTGAGCACGTCGAACTGACCGCCCTTGGTGGCGATGTCGGTGGTGACGCGCTGGCGCAGCACGTTCTCCTCCAGCGTCACCCATTTCACGGTGATGTCGGGGTTCTTCTTGGTGAACTCAACCGTCAGCCCCTGCATACGGATCATGTCGCCATTGTTGACGGTCGCGATCGTGAGGGTGGTTTCGGCCATCGCAGGGACGGCCAGCAGGACAGACGCGCCGCAGACGGCGCCGAGGACGTGTTTCACGGTGACCTCCCTTGGCTTTGCGCTTTTGAGCATATGCCCACGCATTGGGCGTATGTTCAACGGACGGGCGGCGCTTGTCAAGCACGCGCGCGGACGTTTGCGCACCTTATGAGTGCTGCGGTGCGGGAGTGACGACAGGTGTTGCCCACCAGACTGTCATGCTCCGCGGAAGCGGGGCATCCAGTATTCCGTGTCGTCTTGTTGGTTTGCCTCAAGCGGGGCCGCGGCGTACTGGATCGTCCGCCTTCGCGGACGATGACAATGGGTGCGGATGGAAAGACCGCCCGCCTCACTGACGCTGGAAGCGTAAGCGCCCTACCGCTCCAGAATCGCCCTCGCGGTCGTCTCGTCGGTGATCAGCCCGTTGATCAGGCCCCCGTTCAACGCGGCGGCGATCGCCGTAACCTTGGCCGCGCCCACTGCCGCACCGATCGTCGTGGTCTTCGCCGGCACTTCCGGCGGGATGCTGGTCAGGCGCTTGTTGGTGCCGGCCTTGAGCAGACGGCCCCTGGAATCATAGGCCCAGCCGGTGATCTCGCCGATGGCGCCAAGCCGCATCATCTCGAACAATTCGTCGCGGGTGACGAAGCCGTCGATGTGGACCTGCGCCTTCTGGTCCATCTGGCCGATGCCGACGAGACGCAAATCGGCCTTGGCCGCGACCGCCTTCACCTTCGCGATCGGCTCGATGCGCACCATCCTGTTACGCTCGTCTTCCGACGACATCAGGAACGGCAGCGGCATCGGATAGTGCCGCGCGCCGGTGCGGTCGGCGAGCCGGCCGACGGTGTCGTAGAAACTCGCCGAACCGTCGGCGGAGATGTTGCCGACCAGCGAGACGATCTGGTGATTGGGCCGGTCGATCGGCGTGACGCGCTCGACCGCGGCGCGCACCGCGCGGCCGGTGCCGAGCGCGACGATGACGGGCGTCTCCGATCGCAGCGTCGCGTCCAGCAGGTTGGCGCAGCGTTCGGCGATGCCGGCGGTCGCCTGCGGCGCGCCGGGATCGGCCGGCACCACCTCGCAATGGACGAGATCGAACCGCTCCTTCAGCCGCGCCGCCAATTCCATGCAGGCGGCGATGGGATGCTCGAGCCGGAAGGTGATGAGACGTTCGGCCAGGCACAGCGACACCAGCCGCTGCGCCGAGGCGCGCGAGACCTGGAGCATCCTTGCGATCTCGTCCTGGGTATGGCCGGCAATGAAATAGAGCCAGCCGGCGCGGGCGGCATCGTCGAGCCTCGACTTGTCGTTCTCGGCGGCCATGCGGGCCTCACGCCTCCCAGAAATCGCTCATATGCGCGAAGACCCGATCGGCCCCGGCGGCGGACAATATAGCGCGGCCGTCGCGCGCGCGATAATGGCTGCCGCCGACAAATCCCCAGACGGTCATGCCGGCCGCCTTGCCCGCCTGCACGCCGCTGACACTGTCCTCGATCACCAGCGTGCGCGCAGGTTGCGCCCCCATCTTCTCCGCCGCATAGAGGAAGAGATCGGGTGCCGGCTTGCCGCGCGCGACCATCTGCGCGGTATAGATCCGATCGCCGAAATGCGCCCGCAGATCGGTGACGTCGAGCGAGAGCGAGACGCGATCGATGTCGCTCGATGAGGCCACGCAGACCGGCACGGTCACCCCCGAGATCACCGCCCGTACCCCCGGGATCGGCTCCAGCGAGGCGGCAAACGACTCGAGCACGCGCGACTTCAATCCCGGCAGGAAGCTGTCCGGTAGCGACTGCCCGAGATCACGATAATGCTGCTCGATCGCCTTGGTGCTGCGCCCGAGAAACAGGTCCAGCGCCTGCGCCTCGCTGAGCGTGAATCCGAACCCGGCCAGCACTTCGGACAGGCAACGACAGCTCAAGAGCTCGCTGTCGACGAGCACGCCGTCGCAGTCGAAGATGATCAGATCGGGTTGTGGCCGGCATGGGTTCATCCAGCCATTCGATCATATACCCAATCTCTGAGCAATAGCTCACAAAAGGTAACCGCGGTCGGCTCGACCGGGTCAATGCGCCACCTGCCGGTAGATCGCCGGCAGTGCCCCCGGCAGCCGCTTGATGTTGCCGACGATGGCATAGCCACCGCGGCCGAACAGCGTCGGAAAATAGGATTGCGCGGTCGCGTCGATCGTCACGCCGAACACCGCAATGCCGAGCCGGCGCGCTTCCTGCACGGATTTCCTGGTGTCTTCGACCGCAAAGCGCCCTTCATAGTGATCGACGTCGTTCGGCTTGCCGTCGGTGAGGACGAGCAGCAGCTTCTTGCGCTGCGGCTGGCGCGCGAGCCCGGCCGCGGCGTGGCGCACCGCCGCGCCGATCCGCGTGTAATAGCCGGGCCTGAGCGCCCCGATGCGGCGCTCCACCACCCCGCTCATTGGTTCGCCGAACGCCTTGATCGTTTCGAGTCGCACCCAGGAACGTCGACGTGACGTGAAGGTCAGAATGCTGTGGTGGTCGCCGCAAGCCGACAGCCCGTGCGCGAGCACGAGCAGCGCTTCCTTCTCGACGTCGAGCACGCGATAGCCGTCGACCCAGGCATCGGTCGACAGCGAGACGTCGACCAGCAGCGTGACGGCGAGATCGTGCCCTTGCGGGCGCATCGCGACATGGATGCGATCGAGACCGCCGCCGCTGCCGGCACTGAGATCGCACCGCGCGCGCACCAGTGCGTCGAGGTCGAGATCATGCCCGTCGCTCTGGGCACGCATCATCTCGTGACGCGGACGCAGAACCTCGAAGCGGCGGCGCACCTGGCGAATGCGTCGGCGCATCGCGTCATCCGCCGTCCAGTTCTCGCCTTCCTCCGACGCCGCAGCCTCGAGCACGCGGCAATGATCCGGCAGATAGGAGCCGCTTCGATAGTCCCATTCGGGATAGGTCAGGTCCGCATTCAGCTGCGAGGCGTCGAGGGCCTCCGGCGGCAGGTCGAGATCGAACTTGAACCGGCTCGCCGGCTTGCCAGCGCGGCGGCTGAGCGTGATCTCCTCGAGATCGTCGGCTGCTTTCTGCGCATCCTCGTCCTCGCTGTCGTCAGCAGGGCGGTCGACATTGACCATCTCGGCCATCGCGAGGATCTTCTCGAAACGGTTCAGCACAAACGGATCGCGCCGATTGGCGTCGTCCTCGCGCTCGCGGACGGCAAACCGCTTGCGATCGTCCTTCGCCGCGGCCGCTGCGCCCGGTGCGCATTCGTCTTCGTCCGCATGTGCGGGCGAGAGCTCGCGCGTCCAGCAATCGCCCCAGAGCGGGCACGGCAGGATCGCGCGATAGCCCGGCGGCGCCTTGTCCGGCAGCGGGCCCATCCCCATCATCGCCGGCCACAGTCGACCTGCAGGCGCCTTTCCCGCTCCGAGCAGGGCCAGGACGATTTGCTCGATCTCTTGCTCGATCCGCGGCAAGGGGCGACGAGGCCGGGCCTCGGCGGTGGCCGCGGCAAGCTGCGCGTAATCGACGGCGAGCCCCGGGAATTGCGTGAGCACCCAGACCGCGGTTTCGCTCGCCCGGCGCAACATCAAGAGATCCCGCCGCAGCGGATCGGCTTCCGCGATCGCATCGATCGGCGCGGCTGCGAACCACGCCGCAAGCCAGCGATAAAGCGTTGCGTTCAGGGCCCGGTCGGGAAAGATCGCGATGCGATCGGGCAGGAGGATGGTTGCCGCGTCGCGGCCCGGCTGCTCGAGTCGCTCGTCTCCGAGGCCGATGCGCTGCCGCCAGCCGAGACGATGGCCCGGCCTGCGCGCGCCTGCGCTGGCGATCTGAACGCCGGTCTCGCCGCCAAGCGCGCGGAACATCACCGCGAGCCGGCTCCTCACCTCTGCGAGGGCGACGGCGTGATCGCCGTGAACCGGATAGCTCGCGACGCCGCCGACCATCCGATGCCAGGCGCGGCCGACCGTCTCTTCCAGTTCGAGGAAGTCGAGCATGGCGGCTTCACCCGATCACGGCACATGCGACGTCCAGCAACGCCGCCTTGACGTCGGCATCGTCGGTCAGCGGCTCGATCATGCCGGCGAGCACCGCATCCGCCGTCGGCATCCCCGCGGCAATCAGCGTCGCACAATAGACCACGAGCCGGGTCGAGACGCCCTCCTCCAGATCGTTCCCCTTGAGCGCACGCAGCCGGCCGGCCAGCCCGACGAGCGGTCGCACGCGCTCCGGCGACAGCCCGCTTTCGGCGGACACGACGGCAATCTCCTGTTCGGGCGGCAGGAAGCCGAATTCGATGGCGACGAAGCGCTGCCGCGTCGAGGGCTTGAGCGCCTTCAGCAGCGTCTGATAGCCGGGATTGTAGGAGACCACGAGCATGAAGCTCTTCGGCGCCGCGAGTTCCTCGCCGGTACGTTCCAGCGGCAGGATACGGCGGTCATCGGTCAGGGGATGCAGCACCACCGTGACGTCCTTGCGCGCTTCCACGACTTCGTCGAGGTAGCAGATGCCGCCCTCGCGCACCGCGCGCGTCAGCGGACCGTCGGTCCATACCGTGTCGCCGCCCCGCAGCAGGTAGCGACCGGTGAGATCCGCGGCGGTGAGATCGTCGTGGCAGGCGACGGTGTGGAGCGGCAATCCGAGCCGCGCCGCCATATGCGCGACGAAGCGCGTCTTGCCGCAGCCGGTCGGCCCCTTCAGCAGGACCGGCAGCTGATGCCGCCAGGCGTGCTCGAACAGCGCGCACTCATTGCCGCTTGCGACATAGGCCGGCAGCTCGGGCGCCGAGGTGACCGTGTGAAGGGCAGCTTTCATGATGTTTCTCCGGACTTTCCAGGAAGCTGGCGGCCGCGGCGAACCGCGGCCGCCGATTGCATTCATTCAGCCGGCTGCAACGCGCCGGGGATGACCGCCTGCTTGGCGCGACCGGGCACCAGCACGGCCCAGACGAACATCAGCGCGGAGATCGCGACGAATACGCCTGAGCCGAGCCGGACCCAGTAGAACATCGCGAGCTGGTCCTGCACGTCCATGTAGCCCTGGCCGAGCACGCGCTGGAGATGGACCTGGACGACGCCGGCAAAGGTCAGCGCGAAGGTCATCACCATCATGGCCGTGCACATGATCCAGAAGCTTGCCATGGAGAGCCACTGGTTGTAGGGCGCGCGTCCCCTGATCTGCGGGATCGCATAGGCCATGACGGAAAGATTGAGCATCACATAGGCGCCGAAGAAGGCGAGATGGCCGTGCGCCGCGGTGACCTGGGTGCCGTGGGTGTAGTAGTTCACCGAGGACAGCGTGTGCAGGAAGCCCCAGACGCCGGCACCGAGGAAGGCCATCACCGAGCAGCCGACCGACCACAGCAGCGCAGCGCGGTTCGGATGCTTGCGGCCGGCCTTCCATGTCATCTGCACCGTGAAGATCACCATCGTGAAGAACGGTGCCACCTCGAGCGTGGAGAACAGCGAGCCGATCCACTGCCAGTAGCCGGGCGCGCCGATCCAGTAGAAGTGATGGCCGGTGCCGAGGATGCCGGAGAACAGCGCAAGACCGATGATGACGTAGAGCCACTTCTCCACGACCTCGCGGTCGATGCCGTTGAGCTTTATCATGAGATAGGCGAGCACGGAGGCCATGATCAGCTCCCAGACGCCTTCGACCCAGAGATGGACGACGTACCACCAATACATCTTGTCGAGCGCGAGGTTCGCCGGATTGTAGAAGGCGAACAGGAAGAAGATCGCAACGCCCCACAGGCCGAACAGCAGGATGTTCGTGATCGTGGTCTTGCGGCCCTTCAGTGCCGTCATGGTGACGTTGAACAGGAACATCAGGCAGACGACGACGATGCCGACCTTGATGATGAAGGGCTGCTCGAGGAACTCGCGGCCCTCATGGTAGTGGAAGAGATAGCCGACCACGGCCACGCCTGCGGCGCCAAAGAACATCCAGAACTGGATCTTTGCCAGCAGCGGGCTGTACAGCTCGGTCTCGGTTTCCTCAGGCAGCAGGAAATAGGTCGCGCCCATGAAGCCGATCAGCGACCACACGATCAGCGCGTTGGTGTGGATCATCCTGACGATGTTGAACGGCAGGAGCGTCGACAGCGTGTTGGGCAGGACGTAGATGGTTCCGGCGACGAGGCCGAACAGGACCTGCGCGAGGAACAGGGTCAGCGCGCCGTAGAAATACAGCATCGCGACTTTCTGGGTCTGATATTTCATCTCGGGTCTCTCTGTCTTGGAAGAGGAAACAGCGTGCTCAGCCGGCCTTGTTCGGCGGCCATTCCTGGCGCTTGATCTTGCTGGTCCATTGCAGGAAGTCGGCGAGATCGTCGAGCTCCTGGTCGGTGAGGTTGAACTGCGGCATCTGCCGCCGGCCGGGCGCGCCCGAGGGCTGCGACTGCATCCAGGCCTTCAGTGTCTCGCGCGCAGCCGCCGGGTCCTCGTTGCCGCCCCAGCGATCCCAGACGTTGCCGACCTCAGGGGCGAAGTAGGCGCCCTCACCCAGCAGAGTGTGGCAGTTGATGCAGGAGTTCTTTTCCCAGACATGCTTGCCGCGGGCGACCGACGACGTCAGCGTCGTGGCGTCGGTCGACGTCGTGGCCATGTAGTAATGGCTGTGCGCCGTCAGCCCTATGAAGATGGCGAAGAAGAAGGCCGAGCCGCCGTAGAAGACATTTCGAGCGGCCGACTTGGTCAGGCGTTCAGCCATTGCCAATCCTTTCCGGTTTGATTCCTGCGAAATCGCGATGGTGCGATTTATTGCCGCTCAGCCCGGCCCGTTCTTTGTCAGGGCGCAATGAGCGCGTCAGATCAGGACGACGACGGCCGAGGCGAGCCAGGCAAGCAGCAGGACGATCAGGATCCAGCTCACGACGAGGCCCCGCCAGAGTGCGGGGACGGCGCGTAGATCCATGAAGTCGAGCGCGATCCGGCGGCCCTTGAGTGCGGCGAAAGCGAGCAGCAGTGCGTTGCCGAGCAGCGGCCGCGGCACCAGCGGCGGCAGCAGGATGGTCGCGAGCGCGAGGCCGATCAGCACGATCCAGGTCACGTCGATACGATCCGGCATCGTCACTTCACCAGATAGAGAATCGGGAACATGACGATCCAGACCAGATCGACCATGTGCCAGAAGGCCGTTGCCGTCTCGACACCCGATATCCCGGCGCGGCGGCAGACCACGGCGAGGATGACGATGCCGAGGCCGACATGCAGAAGATGAAAACCGGTCAGGAGGAAGTAGAGCGTGAAGAACGGGCTGGTCTCGAGCCCGGCGCCTCGCCCGATTTCTTCCGCATATTCGGCGATCTTGATCGCGATGAAGAGACCGCCGAGCGCCATTGCGCCGAAGATCCAGTATCGCGCCACCGGCCGTTCCCCGGCACGCGCGGCCTTCGTTGCCTTTGCCGCCGCCCAGCCGCTGGTGACCAGCACGACGGTGTTGAGGCCGGCGAGATTCGAATCGAGTGCTGACTGCCCGGCCGCGAACAGCGCGGGGTGGATCGTGCGGGCGACCGAGAAGGCGCCGAGGAACAAGCCGAAGGCGACGAGCTCGCTGAAGATCAGCACCCAGATCATGGGATCGCCGGGGAGATCTTCCAGAATTCCCCAGCCGGTTTCCTGGCGTTCGCACTCGGCCGTCGACATCATCTTTCCGGATCAGGACACCGGCCAGACTTAGCCCGACTGCCCGGTTCCGAGTTTGTCGCCGGACAAACTGGCGAGTTACGGTGCGCTTGTTTGCGCCGACGCAACGTCCGACCGGCCGGATCGCGTTACGAACCAGCTCAGGGTCCACGGAATGGCGAACGATCACATGAGTGATGCACAGATCGGCTTGATGACCGCGACACCCATCATCATCGCCTTCGCCATCGCGCTCCAGCGAATGGGGGTATTGTCGACGGTGGCGACCGTATCGGCGGTGAGCCTCTCCGTCGCGATCGCGGCGGTGCTGTTCACGACGCAATCACCGCTGCCGTAATACCGTAGGGTGGGCAAAGCGAAGCGTGCCCACCATTTTCTCACGATCGGAGACAGATGGTGGGCACGGCGCAATGCGCCTTTGCCCACCCTACGACAGCGCCGTTGCGGCTAGCGCCGCTGATTGTACACGTCGATGCACACTGCTCCCAGCAGCACCAGCCCCTTGATCACCTGCTGGTAGTCGATGCCGATGCCGAGGATGGACATGCCGTTGTTCATCACGCCCATGATCATGGCGCCGACCACGGCGCCGCCGACGCGCCCGACACCGCCATAGGCCGAGGCGCCGCCGATGAAGCAGGCAGCGATGACGTCGAGCTCGAAACCGAGGCCGGCCTTCGGGGTCGCGGTGTTGAGCCGCGCGGCGAAGACGAGACCGGCGAGCGCGGCGAGCACGCCCATGTTGACGAATGTCAGGAACGTCAGCCGCTCGGTCTTGATGCCCGACAGGCTCGCTGCCTTGGCGTTGCCGCCGACCGCGTAGATCTGCCGCCCGATCACGGTGCGGCGGGTCACGAAGCCGTAAAGCGCGATCAGCGCGGTCATGATGACAAGCACGTTGGGCAGGCCGCGATGCGAGGCGATCAGATAGGTAAAATAGAGTACGGCGCAGGCCAGCAGGATGCTCTTGCCGAGAAAGAACGCATAGGGCTCGACCTCGATTCCGTGCAATTGCTCGCGCGACCTGCCCTTGGCGCTGGCGTAGACGAGGCCCAGCGCGAGCACGGCGCCGATCAGCATGGATGTCGGATGCAGCGTGCCGGCTTCGGGCAGCAGTTCGGGAATGAACCCCGACGACAATTTCTGGAAGGTCGCCGGGAACGGCCCGAGCGACTGGCCCTGCAGCACCGCGAGCGCGAGGCCCTTGAACACCAGCATCCCCGCCAAGGTGACGATGAAGGACGGGATCTTGAAATAGGCCACCCAATAGCCCTGCGCCGCGCCGATGGCGGCACCGACCAGGAGGCAGGCGATGAACGCAAGCGTATAGTCGACCTTGTAGGTCACCATCAGCACCGCGGCCACGGCGCCTATGAAGCCTGCGACCGAGCCGACCGAGAGGTCGATATGGCCGGTGACGATCACCAGGAGCATGCCGAGCGCCATGATGACGATGTAGCTGTTCTGCAGCACCAGGTTGGTGAGGTTGAGCGGCTGCAGCAGCGTGCCGCCGGTCACGACCTGGAAGAACAGCATGATCGCGATCAGCGACAGCAGCATGCCGTAGTTGCGCAGATTGTTCTTGATGAAGCTGCCGTGCCGGCGCTCCTCGGGCAGCGACACCGTCTTGTCGGTCATGGCTGCGATCCTCCCATCTCCGCGGCCTCAGGCACGCCGTTTCCATTGCTTCGTTCGTTGCGCATGATGGCGCGCATGATCTTTTCCTGCGTCGCCTCAGGGCCCTTGAATTCCCCGACGAAGGCGCCATCGTTCATGACGCAGATGCGGTCGCAGATGCCGAGCAGCTCGGGCATCTCAGAGGAGATCACCACGACGCCGCGGCCGGCCTCCGCCAGCTCGTTGATGATACAGTAAATCTCGTACTTGGCACCGACGTCGATGCCCCTTGTCGGCTCGTCCAGGATCAGCACCTTGGGGTCCGTCATCAGCCATTTCGACAGCACCACCTTCTGCTGGTTGCCGCCGGAGAGCTGGCCGGTCTCCTGGTAGACGTCGGAACAGCGGATGCGCATGCGGCTGCGGTAGTCGCTGGCGACCTTCAGCTCGGCGATGTCGTCGATCACCCTCCTGGGTGCGACCTGGGGGAGGCTTGCGAGCGTGATGTTCTTGCGGACGTCGTCGGCGAGGATCAGGCCGAGTTGCTTGCGGTCCTCGGTGACATAGGCGAGGCCGGCGTCGATCGCGGCCGCGACGCTCGGCAGCACCATCTCCCTGCCTTCGAGCCGGAGAGAGCCGCTGATCGTTGTACCCCAGGAGCGGCCGAACAGGCTCATGGCGAATTCGGTGCGGCCGGCCCCCATCAGCCCGGCGATGCCCACGACTTCGCCGCGCCTGACGCTGAAATGGACGTTCTTGATCACCTGCCGCTCGGGATGGAGGGGGTGATAGACCGACCAGTTCGCGACGTCGAGCACCGGTTCGCCGATCTTCGCGCTGCGCTCCGGGAAGCGGTGCGCGAGATCGCGATTGACCATGCTGCGGATGATGCGATCCTCCTGGATCGGCTCGGCATGACAGTCGATGCTGTCGACGGTGCGGCCGTCGCGCAGCACCGTGATGTGGTCGGCGACCTTGGCAACCTCGTTCAGCTTGTGCGAGATCAGGATCGAGCCGATGCCCTGCTCGCGGAATGTCATCAGGCGTTCGAGCAGCGCGGCGCTGTCGGCTTCGTTGAGGCTCGCCGTCGGCTCGTCCAGGATCAGCATGCGCACACGCTTGGATAGCGCTTTCGCGATTTCGACGAGTTGCTGCTTGCCAACGCCGAGATCCGTGATCAGCGTATCGGGGGACTCCTTCAGGCCGACCTGCGCCAGCAGCTCGCGCGTGCGCCGGTAGACCTCGTCGCGATCGATCACCCCGAGCTTCGACGGCGGATGCGACAGGAAGATGTTCTCTGCGATCGACATCAGCGGGATCAGCGCCAGCTCCTGGTGAATGATGATGATGCCGAGCGCCTCGGAATCGTTGATGTCGCGGAAGCGACGCTCCTCGCCTTCGAAGATGATGGTCCCCTCGTAGCTGCCATGCGGATAGACCCCACTCAGCACCTTCATCAGCGTCGACTTGCCGGCGCCGTTCTCGCCGACGAGGGCGTGGATCTGCCCGGCCTCGACCTGGAAGTTGACGTCGCGCAGCGCCTGCACACCGGCAAAGCTCTTGCTGACGTTGCGCATCTCCAGCATTGCGGTCATGGCATCATCCTCCTGAACGTCTCCGCGTCGTCATGGCCGGGCTTGTCCCGGCCATCCACGTGCAGCCGTCCGCGACGAAGGGCGTGGATGCCCGGGACAAGCCCGGTCATGACGAGTTTGTGGACGTGCTTTTCGTCCCTCATCGAGAGTCCCCCTCTCCCCGCACGCGGGGAGAGGGTAGAGAAAGTTACTGGAACTGCGACTTCTTGTAATAGCCGCTGTCGACCAGCACCTTCTCCCAATTGTCCTTGTAGACTACCACCGGCTTGAGCAGGTAGGACGGCACGGTCTTGACGCCGTTCTCGTAGGTCTTGGTATCGTTGACGGTGACCTCCTTGCCGGCGAGCGCGGCATCGACCATGTCGGCTGTCACCTTGGCGAGGTCGCGGGTGTCCTTGAAGATGGTCGAATACTGGTCGCCGCGCAGCATGGCCTTGATCGATGGCACTTCGGCATCCTGGCCCGAGATGATCGGCATCGGCTGGCCGGCACTGCCATAGCCGACGCCCTTCAGCGAGGAGATGATGCCGATCGAGATGCCGTCATAGGGCGACAGCACGGCATTTAGCTTCTTGTTGCCGTAGTAGGCGCTGAGCAGATTGTCCATGCGCGCCTGTGCGGTGGCGCCGTCCCAGCGCAGGGTCGCGACCTTGTCCATACCCATCTGGCCCGATGCGACGACGAGCTTGCCGCTGTCGATATACGGCTTCAACACGCTCATCGCGCCGTTATAAAAGAAATAGGCGTTGTTGTCGTCGGGCGAGCCGCCGAACAGCTCGATGTTGAAGGGACCCTTGCCTTCCTTCAGCCCGAGCCCCTGCTCGATCGACTGCGCCTGCAAGACGCCGACCTGGAAATTGTCGAAGGTTGCATAATAGTCGACGTTCGGCGTGCCGCGGATGAGGCGGTCATAGGCGATCACCGTGATCCCTTTTGCTTTCGCCTGCTTGAGCACGTCCGACAGCGTGGTGCCGTCGATCGCGGCGATCACCAGCGCTCTCGCGCCCTTGGTCACCATGTTCTCGACCTGCGAAAGCTGGTTCGGAATGTCGTCCTCGGCATATTGCAGGTCGGTGTTGTAGCCGCGCTCCTTCAGCACCTTGACCATGTTGTTGCCGTCGTCGATCCAGCGCGCCGACGACTTCGTCGGCATGGCGATGCCGACGGTCGCCTTCTGGGCGAAGGCCGTGACGCCTGTGGCCATCGTGGCAGCGCCGGCCAGCGCCAGCGCGAGAACTGTCGTCTTCAGTTTCAGCATGTTTCACTCCCTTGGGTATCAGACTGTTTCTTCGTGACGTCGAGAACGTAGTCGTGGGATGCCTCTGGTCTCCTATGCGAGCTTGACGTCGGGCTCCGCGCGTCCGCGTGCGGATGCCTCCAACAAGAAGGTGCAACCGGCTTGCGGATCGGCGGCGCGCGCAGTCGCGTCCATGTCCTGCCAGGCCGAGGTGACGAGCAGGCGCGACAGATCCGGGCCGACAAAGGCGGGACAGCTCGCCTGCCTTGCCGGCACGCCGAGTGAGCGCAGGCGCTCGCCTTGCGGAGAATAGACATCGATCCGGCTCGCGCCCCAGCACGCGTTCCAGATCCGCCCGTCCGCGTCGCACACCGAGCCGTCGAATCCGCCGATGCCGGTGTGGCGCAGCAGCACCTCCGGCTCGCCGCGCGGCAGGCCGGTCGCGGGATTGAGCGGAACGGCGTAGAGCACGGCGCGCGCGCTGTCGGTGAAATAGCCGATCGCGCCATCCGGCGAGAAACAGATCGAGTTGGGAATGCTGATGCGGGGAAACAGCAGCGAGATCCTGCCGCGGTGGAACGCGTAGATCGCGCCTGCCCCCGGCTCCGCGTTGCGTCCCATGGTGCCGATCCAGAACGTGCCGGACTGATGCACCCGCGCGTCGTTGGAGCGGGTCGCGGGATTGTCGGCTTCGAGCGGACAGAGCAGCATCATCGCGCCATCGACGAGCTTGCGGATGTAAAGACCGTCCTCGGCAACGATCAATTGGCGCTCCGCATCGATGCGTCCGAGCGCGCTCGCCATCCGGCCGAGCGCGTGGACGCGGATGCTGCCGCTGTCGAGCTGCGCCTCGAACAGCAGCCCTTCGCGGATGTCGAACCACCAGGCGGTGTCGGTAGTTGCGTCATAGGTCGGCCCTTCACCCAGATGGCAGGGATGGTCCGAGAGCACAATCGTGGGCACCTGTTCCATCATGGTGACCTCACTGAAAAGCGATAGACCGTATGATGGCGATAGACTTCGCCGGGGTCGAGGCGCGGGCTCGGAAAATCCGGCCGGTTCGGCGCGTCCGGCCAGATGTGAGGCTCCAGGCACATGGCGTCCGATTGACGAATGAGCTTGCCGCCCTTTCCCAAGATCGTGCCATCCAGATAATTGCCGGAATAGACCTGGAGCCCGGGCTGATCGGTGAACAGCTCCATCATGCGGCCCGAGCGCGGCGCCTCCAGCCGGGCGGCGAACGCGAGCTTGCCGTCGTGGGCGAGGCAGTAGGTGTGGTCGTAGCCCCTGCCGTTCTGCATTTGCTGATCGCTCTCGCGGATCCGCTCGCCGACCGCCCGCGGCTCGCGGAAGTCGAACGGCGTGCCGGCTACCGGGCGCGGCGGCTCCCGCAGCGGAATGGCGGTGGGATCGATCGCGAGGAAATGCTCGGCGGCGACGGTCAGCTCATGGTCGAGAACGGACCTGCCCGACGTTGCGCCCTCGAGATTGAAGAAGCTGTGGTTGGTGAGATTGACGATGGTCGGCCGGTCCGTCCGCGCCTCCATGATGAGCGAGAGTTCGGCCGGGCCGGTGACGCGATAGGTCACGCGCACGTCAAGCCGGCCAGGATAGTTCTCTTCGCCATGCGGGCTGACATAGGTAAGCGTCACCGCGGGTTCGGCGCCCTCGTCGAGGTCCGCAAGCTCCCAGAGCTTGCGGTCGAATCCGTCGAGGCCGCCGTGCAACGCATTGGGGCCGTTGTTAACGGCAAGCTGCACCGTCTCGCCGCCGAGCGAAAACTGGCCCTTGGCAATGCGGTTGGCGTAGCGGCCGACGGTCGCGCCGAAGAACTTTCGTTCGGCGAGATAGCCTGTGAATGTGTCATGGCCGAGCACGACGTCGTCGTGGCCGCCGCGCGCGTCCGGGGCGATCAACGCCTGAAGCACGGCGCCATGCGTGATGATCCGCGCCTCGAAGCCGCCCTCCCCGCGCAGCACGATGCGCTCGACCTTGCGGCCGTCCGGCAGCGTCCCGAAGACGTCTCTGGTGATTTTTGATGCGGCCATGTTCAGTCCACAAACGGCTCGACGATCGTGCGCTTGCCCAGCAGGAAGGCGTCGGCGACGAGACGTAGCGGCGTCAGATCCACGTCACTCGCGCCGGTCGCCGCGAGTTCGACGAAACGCCGGTAAAGCCCGCGATATTCCTCATCGGGCGCCCCGGCAAGCACCTTGCCGTCGACGGCCATGCGCGCGCCACCGCTGGACAGAGTCATCCGGCCCCGATCCGTTTCGACGACGATATCCCAGCTCTGCGGCCCGGTCTGGCGGAAATCGAACTCGGCGATCACAGGCAGACCGCTGATATCAGTCAGTGTCAGGTTCGCCGCGATCGGCGCCTGGCAATTGGCCGGGAAGGCCAGCTCCGCCGCGGTGACGAACACGGGCTTCGGTAGAATCCTGGTCAGGATCGACAGCGCATTGATGCCGGGATCGAACACGCCGAGGCCGCCCGGCTCCCAGATCCAGGCCTGGCCGGGATGCCAGACGCGGACATCTTCCTTCCAGCTGATCTGCACGGAGGCGATGCGGCGCTCGGCGAGCCATTGCCGCGCCGGCTCGACCGCCGGCGCATGGCGCGAATGCCAGGTCGCAAACAGCGTGCGCTTCGCCTCCGCCGCCATTGCGATCAGCGGATCGAGCTCGGCAACGCCGGTGCCCGGCGGCTTCTCCAGCATGACATGCTTGCCGGCGGCGAGAGCTGCTGCAGCCTGTGCCCGGCGCACCTGCGGCGGCGTGCAGAGCGACACCGCATCGATCGGCGGTCCCCGCTCCAGCAAGTCCTCGATGGTGGCAAAATGCGGCAATTCCGGCAGCGAAGCGTTGCGGCTGGCGACCGCCGCCAGCGTTGCACCCGGGGTCGCCGCGATCGCGCCGACATGCTGGTCGCGCGCGATCTTGCCGAACCCGACGATGGCGATGCGAAGGTCTGTCACGCTCGTTCTCCAGTATCCGCCGACGGCAGCGCCTCGGCCGGCGCGGTCTCGATCGCGGCCCCCTCATGGCGATGCATTCCATTGTGAATGACGAAGACCATCGCTTCGGCGGCGGCATCGGCATCGCCGACCGCGATGGCATCGACGATCTTCTGGTGCCACTGCAGCACAGTGTCGCGATCCTCCGGCTCGTCCGGGGCGCTGAGCAGGAACGAGGCGCGCAGCGCAGCCTCGATGACGTGCCCGATCGAGCGCATGAACAAATTGCCCGAGGCGCGCGCCACGGCCACGTGAAGCGCGAGATCGGCATCGGCAAAGCCCACCGAGTCGGACGCTTCATGCCGCATGCGCTCCATGCTGCGGCGGAGCTCGGCGAGGCCCTCCTCCGACCGCCGCGCCGCCGCGAGCATGGCCGCGCGCGGCTCGACCGCAAGACGGATCTCGGCGAGATCGTTGAGGAAGCGCTTGTCGATGCCGGCGTCGAGGTGCCAGGCCAGCACATCAGCGTCGAACATGTTCCAGGCGCCACGCTCGCGCACGACGGTGCCGACGCGCGCCTTGGTGGTGAGCAGGCCCTTGGCGACCAGCGTCTTCACGCTCTCCCGCAGCACCGGCCGCGACACGCCGAACATCGCGATCATCTCGGCATCGCCCGGCAGACGCGTGCCTTCCGCATAGCGGCCGGCGATGATGTCGACGCCGATCGAACGGGCCACCTCCGCATTGTTGGAGTGGGCCCGCCGCGTCGGGATGACGAGGATGCGCGAGGTCATGACGCCGCTCCTGCGCTCTTGACCACCGGCCGGCGCGCCAGCGCGACCAGCCCCTGCTGCAAGGCGATGAAGGAGAACAGTAGCACGCCGGTCGCGATCTTGGTCCACCAGCTCGACAAGGTGCCGTCGAAATTGATGTAGGTCTGGATCAGGCCCTGGATCAGCACGCCGAGGAAAGTGCCGATCACCGAGCCCTGGCCGCCCGTGAGCAGCGTGCCGCCGATCACGACGGCGGCGATGGTGTCGAGTTCGACACCGACGGCGGAGAGCGAATAGCCAGCGCTGGTGTAGAAGGAGAAGACGATGCCGGCGATCCCCGCGAGCAGGCTCGACAGCATGTAGATCTTGATCGTCATCTTGCCGACGGCAACGCCCATCAGGCTTGCGGTGGTCCGGTTGCCGCCGAGTGCATAGACGTTGGCGCCGAACCGGGTGAGATGCAGCAGCAGGGCGCCGCCGATCACGATCGTGAGCATGATGATCGCGATTGCGGTCAGTCGCCCCCCGCCGGGCATCCGCAGCGCGAAGTCCGACACGGTGGAATAGACCGGCGCGGTGATCGGCACCGATTCGGTCGAGAGCAGGAAGCTCGCACCCCGCGCCAGGAACATGCCGGCCAGCGTGACGATGAAGGGCGGCAGGTCGAAGACATGGATCACCGCGCCCATCGCCGCACCAAAGGCTGCCGAGAGCGCGAGAATGGCGACGAAGGCGACCAGCGGCGGCACGCCCCAGCGCTCGATCGCCAGTGCAACGAACACGGTGGTGAAGCCGATCACCGATCCGACCGAAAGATCTATGCCGCCGGAGATGATCACAAATGTCATGCCGGTCGCGACGATGCCGAGGAAGGCGTTGTCGGTGAGGAGATTTCCGACCACGCGCGTCGAGGCGATATTCGGAAACTGCATCGCGCAGAGCGCGAAGCCCGCAACGAGCACGATGGCCGTGATGAGAACGGGCGGCAGGCCTTTCATGCCTTGGTCCTCCGCAGCCGCATGGCAATTCCGGCGAGCCCCGACAGTTTCGGCGATTGCAGCAGCAACACCGTGAGCACCACCACCGCCTTGACCAGCAGGTTGAACTCCGGCGGATAGCCTGACAGCAGGATGCCGGTGTTCATGGTCTGGATGATGAGCGCCCCCAACACGGCGAGCACGAGGCTGAAACGGCCGCCGAACAGCGAGGTGCCGCCGATCACGACCGCGAGGATGGCATCGAGTTCGAGCCACAGGCCGGCATTGTTCGCGTCCGCCCCCATGATGTCGGCCGCCGCGATCACGCCGGCGAGCGCGGCGCAGACGCCGCACCAGACGTAGACCGAAAGGATCATGGCGCGGGTGCCGACGCCGGCGAGCTCGCTCGCCCGCGCATTGCCGCCGGTGGCCTCGATCAGGAGCCCGAGCGCGGAGCCGCGCACCACTGCGGCAGTGAGGATCAGCATGCCCAGGGCAATCACGACCGGCACCGGCAGGCCGAGTACCGAGCCATTGCCCAGCCAGACCAGGTCCGGTGAGGAAAAGGTGACGATGCGCCCCTCGGTGATGAGCTGGGCGATGCCGCGTCCCGCCACCATCAGGATCAGCGTCGCCACGATCGGCTGCATGCCGAGCACGGCGACGAGGAAACCGTTCCACAAGCCGCAGACGAGGCCTGCGCCAAGCGCGGCCGCCAGCACGATCGGCAGCCCGTAGCTGTCGGCGAGGCTCGCCGCGATGGCGCCCGAAATCGCCATGACGGCGCCGACTGAGAGATCGATACCGCGCGTCGCGATCACCAGCACCATGCCGAGCGTGAGCAGTGCCACGGGCGTGCCGCGATTGAGCACGTCGATCAGGCTGCCGAACAGCCGCCCGTCCTGCAGGCGCAGGTCGAAGAACTGAGGTGATACGATGCGATCGACCGCCAGGATCACGATCAGCGCCAGGACCTGGGCAAGGCCGCGGCGCGGCAATAGCGTTGTCATGCCCGGCCCTCGTGCGCGGCCGCGGCGCCATCGGCGGCGATCGCCGCGAGAATGTTGCCGACGTCGATCGCCTCTCCAGCGAGCTCTTCGACATGGGCGCGGTCGCGCAGCACTACGACGCGGTCCGAATAGGTCACGATCTCGTCGAGCTCGGAGGAGATCACCAGCAGCGCCAGGCCCTCGTCGCACAGTTCGCGGATCAGGCGGATGATTTCGGCATGCGCGCCGACGTCGATGCCGCGGGTCGGCTCGTCCAGCACGAGGAGCCGCGGCGAGGTCGCGAGCCAGCGCGCCAGCAGCACTTTCTGCTGATTGCCGCCGGAGAGCAGTCCCACGGGGCGCTCGGGATCGGCCGGGCGAATATCCAGCATCTTGACGTAACGGCGCGCGATCTCGTCCTGCTCGCGGCGCGACAGCGGGCGATGCAGGCCGCGCTTGGCCTGGAGCGCAAGCACGATGTTCTCGCGCACGCTGAGCTCAGCGACGATGCCCTCGGTCTTGCGCTCCTCGGGGCAATAGCCAAAGCCGTGGCGGACGCCGTCGCGCGGCGACTGCAGCCGCACCGGCGCGCCTTCCACCCTCGCCTGCCCGCGATCGGCGCGTTCGGCGCCGAACACCAGCCGCGCCGTCTCGGTGCGGCCCGAACCGAGCAGTCCGGCAAGTCCGACGACCTCGCCATGGCGCAGCTCGAGATTGAACGGCGCGACGTAGCCGGCCTTGCCGTAACCTTCGAAGCTCGCGCAGATCTCGCGTGTCTTGTGCTCGGTGACAGAAGCCCGCGTGCTGGTGGTCTCCGCGAGCTCGCGACCGAGCATCATCCGGATCAGCTCGAGGCGCGGCAGTGAAGCTGTCTCACGCTCGCCGACCAGGCGGCCGTTGCGCAGCACCGTGATGCGGTCGGAGATCTCGTAGACCTGGTCGAGGAAGTGGCTGACGAAGACGATGCCGATGCCGCGCTGCGCGAGCTGGCGCATGATGCCGAAGAGAATCCCGACCTCATGGCGGTCAAGGCTCGCGGTCGGCTCGTCCAGGATCAGCACGCGCGCGGAAAGATCGACGGCACGCGCGATCGCGGTGACGTGCTGGATGGCCACCGAATAGTTGCCGAGCGGCGCGGCGACGTCGATATCGAGACCGAAATCCGCAAGCAGCGCCTTGGCGCGGCGGCGCATCTCGCCTTCGCGCACGATGCCGAAGCGCATCGGCTGGCGGTCGAGGAACAGGTTCTGCGCCACCGACAGGTTCGGCAGCAGGTTGACCTCCTGGTAGACGGTGGCGATGCCGGCTCCAAGCGCCGCCTTGGCCGAGCGCGGCACGACCTCTTCGCCACCGAGCCTGACAGTGCCGGCATCGCGGGGAAACACGCCGGTGATCACCTTGATCAGCGTGGACTTGCCGGCGCCGTTCTCGCCGAGCAGCGCATGGATCTCGCCGGCGCGCAGCGTGAAGTCGACCTCCTGCAAGGCGCGCACCGCGCCGAAGCTCTTGCTGATCCCGCGCACCTCAAGGAGCGGCGAAACAGGATCGAGGCTGTTTTCCATCGCGACGTCACTCCTATGGGCGTCCGCTGTGACGCGCACGTCCAGCCTATTCGTTCCCGCAGCGGTTTCGAAGAGGGCACCGGACTGCTGGAAGCAGTCCGGTGTATTGCCCGCCTCAGTAACCGAGGCCCTTCTTGCTGTCGTAGATCTTCTGCGGATCGTCCGCCGCGGTATAGAGCTTGGACTCGGTCTGGATCCATTTCGGCGGAACCGTACCCTTCTCCTTGAACGCCGCGATGGCATCGAGCGCGGGGCCGGCCATGTTCGGCGTCAGCTCGACCGTGGCATTGGCCTCGCCCGCGGCCATCGCCTTGAAGATGTCGGGCACGGCGTCGATCGAGACGGTGAGGATCTCCTTGCCGGGCTTGAGGCCGGCTTCCTTCATGGCCTGGATCGCGCCGACCATCATATCGTCGTTGTGGGCATAGACCGCGCAGATCGACTTGCCGCCGCCTTCGGCCTTGATGAAGCTCTCCATCACCTCCTTGCCCTTGGCGCGGGTGAAGTCGCCGGTCTGGCTGCGCACCACCTTCAGGTTCGCATGCTTGGCGATGGCGGTGTCAAAACCCTTCTTGCGGTTGGCTGCGACGCTGGCGCCGACCGTGCCCTGCAACTCGACGATGTTGCAGGCCTTCGTCCCGACGGTCTTGGCGAGCCAGTCGCCGGCAACGGCGCCTTCGTGCACGCTGTCCGAAGTAACAGCAGTGAGATAGAGGTCCTTGCCTGACGGGTCGATGTCGCGGTCGAGCAGCACGACTGGAATCTTCGCCTCCTTGGCTTCCTTCAGCACCGAATCCCAGCCGGTCGAGACGACGGGTGCGAGGAAGATCGCATCAACGTTCTGCGCGATGAAGGAGCGGATCGCCTTGATCTGGTTCTCCTGCTTCTGCTGCGCGTCGGCAATCTTGAGATTGACCTTCCGCTTGGCAGCTTCCTGCTTGGAGACCGAGGTCTCGGCCGCGCGCCAGCCGGATTCCGATCCGATCTGCGAGAAGCCGATGGTGAGCTGGGCGGCGTTAGCCGGCAAGGTGAGCAGCAACGCGGCCGCGGCGCTGGCCGCAAATAGAGCTTTGAGGGTCATCAGGCGTGTCTCCCAAGATGTTTATCGAGGGCGCCTATTGGTATCATGGCACCCGTAGGCCGGCCTTTGAGGCGGCGGAAGGCACTATTTCACGGAAGATGGGTTCCGACTAGTCATATTATTTGACTATTTGCCGGAAACTTCGCTGCGCTGTCGCATGCGGTTTTAAGACACGCGCTGCGCGATTTTGTTCCATCGATGCAACGGGGAGATGTGCGGAAATTGCGAGCGACTGCGATAGCGACGTACACCCCTCGTCCCGTTCTTACGAGGCCCGCGACGAGCTTCACTCGCGCTGAGAGGGTTGGGGTGAGGGCCCATCCGGCGACGGTGATTAACGGACCCGCGAGCTCCCCTCCCCGTCATTGCGAGCGCAGCGAAACAATCCAGAATCCCTCCGAGGAAAGACTCTGGATTGCTTCCGCCTTCGCCGAAGGCTTTGGCGGACAAGTCGCTGCGCTCGCAATGACGGAGTAGATAGAGCTCTGCGCATGTCAGCCAGAGCGACCAGTGGCAGCCCCTCTCCCGCCACGCTTTGCGTGTCGGCCCCCCGCATGCGGGGAGAGGCGCAGAAACTAGATCAGCTTCCGTTGCGCCAGGTTCTTCATCAGCGCGCCGATGCCGAACGTCCACGGCTCGCACTCGTCGCTGGTGCGCATGCGGTTGACGAGCTTGCCGAGCTGGGGCGCGGAGATCGTGACGATGTCGTCGCGCTTGTGGGTGAACCCCTGCCCCGGCGCATCGCGATCCTTGACCGGTGCGAACATCGTTCCAAGGAACAGCACGAAGCCATCAGGGTATTGATGGATCTTGCCGATGGTCTGCGCGACCAGATCGGTCGGATCGCGGCTGATCTTGCTGATCGAGGAATGGCCGTCGAGGACGAAGCCGTCCGTGCCCGTGACATTCAGGCTGATGTCCAGCTTACGCGCGTCGTCGAGCGTAAAACTGTCGTCGAACAGGCGCAGCAGCGGACCAATTGCACAGGACGCGTTGTTGTCCTTGGCCTTCGACAGCAGCAGCGCCGAACGGCCCTCGAAGTCGCGCAGATTCACGTCGTTACCGAGCGCCCCGCCGACGATCTTGCCATGGCTGGAGACGAACAGCACCAGTTCGGGCTCCGGATTATTCCAGGTCGATTTCGGATGCAGGCCGGCGTCCATGCCGGTGCCGACCGACGACAGCGTCGGCGCCTTGGTGAAGACTTCAGCGTCGGGGCCGATGCCGACCTCGAGATACTGGCTCCAGGCGTTCTGATCGATCAACACCTGTTTCAGGTGCATCGCCTGGTCCGAGCCCGGCTTGAGCTTGGACAGATCGTCGCCGATCAGACGCGTGACCTCTTTCCGGATTGCTTCGGCCGAAGCCGGATTGCCCT
This sequence comes from Bradyrhizobium sp. GW821-FHT13H06, assembly GCF_058803975.1. Taxonomy (NCBI): domain Bacteria; kingdom Pseudomonadati; phylum Pseudomonadota; class Alphaproteobacteria; order Hyphomicrobiales; family Nitrobacteraceae; genus Bradyrhizobium; species Bradyrhizobium sp. GW821-FHT13H06. Next base: position 580,175 of record NZ_JBXAPN010000004.1, read on the forward strand.
TGGCCCGCTCCTCGATCACGCGCTCCAGCATCGAGATGGCGAAGGTAACGCCGGCGGCTTTCAGCGTCTGGAGGTCGACCGGCGCGAGCAGCCACGGTTTCTTGGGGTCACGCCCGTCGGGTGCCGTGTTGGCAACAATTGTTTCGAGGTCGCCGATACGCTCGCCCTTGGTCGTCGTCAGCGCCTGAGCGGGATTGTCTTCTTCGCAGAGCGCGCTGATGGTCGGGAATCTCGCGGTGACATCGAACACGCCGTCGCCGCGCACGGCGACCACGGCCGGACCATCAACCTGCGGCAGCCAAACGCGGCCGGCCAATGTTCCCCGCGTGCCGTCCTCGGGCAGAAGATCCTTCACGGTCAATGTCGTCATGGCCGGCGTCCTCGCTGTTTCTGAGGATCAGCCGGGCTCGAAGACGGCCGATCACATTGGCGAAGACCAATAAACGTCTGGCGGGGGAAGTCCAGAGCGGCAGCGAGGCCGCGTCCTGTTCCGATCACTTGAACCAGTGCACCAGCGCGATGCTGATGCCGAGCAGCAGCAGCAGCGAGAGCGTGACGGCGGCCGTCACCCTGCCTCCGACATTGGCGAGCACGCGGACGTCGACACCCAAGCCGAGTGCGGCCATCGACACCACGGTGAGAAAACTGGTGATCTTCGTCACGGGGCCGACCACCGTCGCCGGCACGATTTCGAGGGAGCGCAGGGTCGCCAGCGCGAGAAAGCCGAGGATGAACCACGGGACCAGGCGGAAGAAGCCGACATTGGTCTTCTTGGCATCGGCCTGCCATCGCGAGGCGACCAGCGACAAGCCGACGACGACGGGCCCGAGCATCAGGACGCGCATCAGCTTGACCAGCGTGCCGATCTGGGTCGCGACGAGTCCGGCCGGCACCGTTGCGGCCAGCACCTGCGGCACCGCATAGACGGTGAGGCCCGCGAGGATGCCGTATTGCGTGGCCGACAATTGCAGCAGCGGGATCAGGAGCGGCAGGCCAAGCACCATCATCACGCCAAGGATGGCGGTGAAGGAGATCGAGGATGCGATCTCGTCGTTGTTGGCACCGATGATCGGCGCCACAGCAGCAATCGCCGAATTCCCGCAAATCGAGTTGCCGCAGGCGATCAGGATCGACAGGCGTGTCGACAGACCCAACAGACGGCTGAGACCGAAAGAGACACATAGCGCGATCACGACGACGGCCGCGATCGAGGCTAGGAGCGCGATGCCCGAGGCGGCGATCGCGGCGAAGCTGATCGAGGCTCCCAGCAGCATGACCGCGACCTCGAGCAGCTGTTTTGCGCTGAAGGCGATCCCGGTCTGCCACCGCGGCGCCGGCTTCCAGAAGCTGCGGAGCGCCATGCCGAGCAGGATCGCCATGACGAGCGCTTCGACATAGGGATGCTCGAACATACCCAGCTCGGCGCGCTCCAGCAGGGCGGAGACGCCGGCGACCAGAACGCAAAGGAGAATGCCGGGAATCAGCGCCGCAATGCGGCTTGCGGCTGTGGCCGGCTTGGCGTCGGCCGGGCTGGATGCTTGATTCTGCGACACAAACTTCTCCCTGAGGAGAAAGATTTATACGCAGCGCGGCCCGGGAGGGAAATAAGTTTTCGACATATCAGGCCCGAGGGGAGTTCTATCCTCAGCCCGGGTAACCAGCCTCAGAAGATCAGGCTCTTGGCGAGGGAAGCGACGCGGCTGAAGCCATCATAGACGCCGGGCTCGAAAAAGGCGGCACGGGCAAGCACGATACCCGCAACCAGCGACCAAAACAGGCCGGTGCCGGCGCGCAGCAAAAGCTTCGACGTACGCGACCGCGGCTGGGTGTCCGTCGCGGACACCAATTGCTCGCCGAAGGGTTCAAATCCGGTACGTTCCATGGCTCTGGCCAATCCATCAAATTCTGACGGGAATGTCGTCGTTTCGGCAGCAAACCGCAATGGAAGCGATTGGCGTTTTTGTCCTTGCGGAGGAAATCTCCTTCCGTCGGACGGGCGCGGAACGATAGTTTTCTTCTTTCGGCCTATTTGGACCCGGCACCCGACTCACAAAGCCAGATAGCGGCGCCGGATTGCCTCGTTGGCCCTGAGTTCGTCGATCCCGGCGGCATAGACGATCTGGCCCTTGTCGATGACGGTGGCGTGGCTCGCGAGCCCCAGGCAGAAATGCATGTTCTGCTCGGCGATCAGCACGGTCGATCCGAGCTGGCGGAGCTGCCGCAACAGCTCGCCGATCCGCTGCACGATGATCGGCGCGAGGCCCTCGCTCGGCTCGTCCAGCAGCAGCAGCGCCGGATTGCCCATCAGCGTGCGCGCGATCGCCAGCATCTGCTGCTCGCCGCCCGAGAGACGCCCGGCAATGCGATGGCGCAGCGGCTCCAGGAGCGGAAAGACCTCGTAGATGCGCTTGATCGGCCATTCGTCCTGACCGTCCGGTCCCTTCTTCTTCCCGATGACGAGATTGTCCTCCACCGTGTGCTCCGGAAAAATCTGGCGATCCTCCGGCACGAAGCCGAGGCCGGCGCGTGCGATGGTGTGCGGCTTAAGACCGGAGATCACGGTCCCGCGCAGGCTCACCCTGCCCCGCCGCGGCGGCGCCAACCCCATGATCGCCTTCATCGTCGTCGACTTGCCGGCGCCGTTGCGACCGAGCAGCGCCATCGTTTCGCCCTGCCGCACCGACAGCCCGACGCCGAACAGGATCTGGCTGGTGCCGTAATAGACATCGAGATCGGCGACTTCGATGACGGCGGTGCTCATACGGCGGCTCCCGCATGCTCGGTACCGAGATAGGCATCGATCACGGCGCTGTTGCTGCGGATCTCGTCGGGCGTGCCAGTGGCGAGGATGCGGCCGTAGCACAGCACGACGATCTTGGGTGCGATCTTGAACACGATGTCCATGTCGTGCTCGATGAAGACGACCGTAATCTTCTGGATTTCCCAGAGTTCGCGCACCTTGTCGATCATGCGCCAGCGCTCCTCCGGCCCCATGCCTGCGGTCGGCTCGTCAAGGAGCAGCACCTTCGGTTCGAGCACGAGCGCGAGCGCAATGTCGAGCAGCTTCTGGTCGCCATGCGACAGCGTCGCTGCCGTGCGATGACGCTTGCTCGCCAAACCCAGCAGCCCCATCACGTGTTCGGCGCGGTCGCGCGTCTCGGGTAGCGGGAAGCGCTTGTGCAGCACCGCGGAAGTGCGCTGATCGGCGCTGACGGCGGCGAGCATGGTTTCCTCTACCGTCAGCGACTTGAAGATGCTCGCGACCTGGAAGGCGCGGCCGATGCCGTACCGCACGATCTCGGGCGGCGAGCGGCCGGCAAGATCGACGCCGTCGAGCAGAACCTGCCCCGAATCCGGGCTCAAGGCGCCGGTGATCAGGTTGAAGAAGGTGCTCTTGCCGGCGCCGTTCGGCCCGATCACGGCGGTGAGCGAGCCGTCGGGGAAATCGAGCGAGACGTCGTTGGTCGCCTTCACGCCACCGAAGGATTTTGCGAGGTTGCGGATCTCGAGCATTGGCTAGCGCCCCTTGCCTGCATCGCGCCGATCCCAAAGCCATTCGGCGACGAAATCCAGCAGGCCCTTGCGCAGGCCCAGCGCGAAGAACAGGATGACCACGCCGAGCACGATGCCGTGATACTCGGTAAACCGCGTCACGGTGTCGTTGAGCAGGAGCAGCAACACGGTGCCGACCATCGGGCCGAGGAACGTCGAGACGCCGCCGAGCATGTTGATGAAGATGCCCTCGCCCGAGATCGTCCAATAGGCGAACTCCGGATAGGCGCCCGACACGAACAGCGCCATCACCATGCCGCCCATCGACGCGAACAGCGCGGCCAGCACGAACACGGTGAGTTTTGCGCGCCAGACGTCGATGCCGAGGAAGCTCGCGCGCGCGGCGTTGTCGCGGATCATGCGTAGCGTGTAGCCGAACGGCGACTGCGCGATCTGGCGCATCGCGAGCAGGCCGAGGATGAGCAGGGCGCAGCTCGTGACATAGAGATGGACATGATTGGACAGATCGATGCCGAGAAAGACGGGCCGCGGGATGCCGCCGCGCAGGCCCTGATCGCCGCCGGTGAACGAGGCCCAGGACAGGATGGTCGAGTGGATCAGCATCTGAAAGGCGAGCGTGACGAAGGCGAAATAGATCTCCTTCAGCCGCACGCAGATCGCGCCGATGACTGTCGCAAAGACCGCCGTGATGGCCAATGCCGCGACGAAAGCCACCGGAATCGGCACGCCGAGCTTCTGCATGATCAGGCCGAAGCTGTAGGCACCAAGGCCGAAGAACATGCCGTGCCCGAACGAGGTCAGGCCGGTGTAGCCGACCAGGAGGTTGAGCGAGGTCGCGAACAGACCATAGGCCGAGCAGCGGATGACGAAATCGAGCAGCGCCTTGCTGCCGGTGAACAATGGCAGGCTCGCCAGCACGGCAAAGGCGATCAGCGCGATCAGCACGTCGCGATAACGTTGCAGCACGGCACCGCTGCGCACCGGCACCAGCGTTTGCGCGCGTCCGGCCTCCAGCTCGGTCATGCCGCCTCCTTGCCGAACAGGCCGGTGGGCTTTGAGACCAGCACGATCACCATGAACAGATACATCAGGCCTTCCGTGAACAGGGGAAAACCGAGCGACCCGAAGGAGCGGATCAGGCCGAGCAGCAGCGCGCCGATCAGCGCGCCCAGGATCGAGCCCATGCCGCCGATCACCGTGACGATGAAGGACTCGATCAACACCGAGAAGCCCATGCCGGGAGTCAGCGAGCGCACTGGCGCTGCCAGCGCCCCGGCAAGGCCCGCCAGCATGCCGCCGAGCGCAAACACGCCGCCATAGATCAGGCCGGTGTTGATGCCGAGCGCCGAGACCATGCCGGGATTGTGCGCGGCCGCGCGGATCACCTTGCCGATGCGGCTGCGCGACAGGCCGATGCCGAGCACGATGGCGGCGAGAAGCGCGACACCGATCAGCAGCAGATAGTAAGGCGGCACCACGCCGCCGGCGATGAACAGCGGCATCACCTGGAAGGCCGCCGGCATGCCCATCGCCTTGAACTCGGGCCCCCAGATGATGCGCACGACGTCGTCGAAGATCAGCACGAAGGCGTAGCAGACGAGGAGCTGCATCAGGACGTCGGCGCCATAGACGCGGCTCATGAAGACACGCTCGAAGATCAGGCCGAGAACCGCGGTGCCGGCCGCGCCCGCGAGCATCGCCAGCGCAAAACTGCCGGTGAGCTGATAGGCCGTCATCGCGAAATAGGCGCCGAACATGTAGAAGGCGCCGTGGCTGAAATTGACCACCTTGAGCACGCCGAAGATCAGCGTCAGCCCGACGGCGACGAGGAACAGCAGCATGCCGATGATGAGGCCGCTGGTGGTTTGCGTCACCAGGCACGCGGAACTGGAGAGACAGCCGGCAAGCGCATCGAGATCCACGGGAGCACTTTCATTGCGACGCGCCTGACACGGCGCGGAAAAGGACACGACGGCGGAGACGGTCACCCGTCCCCGCCGCTTGCGCGATCAGGTATAGCCCTTGCTCTTCTTCCACTCGGCTTCCAGCTCGAAGATGGTCTTCCAGTCCCCGGCCTTGACTTCGGGCACGTACGGCTCCTGTGGGATCGTCGTGCCCCAGCCGATAGCGTAGCCGACGAGGGTGTGATCGTCGCCGCGCATGGTCACGGTGCCGTCGGCACCGAACGGGCACTTGATCGTGAGGCCCTTCAGCACCTCTGCGATCTTCTTGCCGTCGGCCGAGTTCGCCTTCTTCGCAGCTTCCGCCATCAGCATGATTGCGGTGGCATTCTCCCACGACCAGTTGGTCGGATATTCATTGAACTTTGCCTTGTAGGCATCGCCCCAGGCAGCATTCTCCGGCGCGGTCGGGAAAGTCTTGATGTAACGGTTGCCGGAGTGGATGCCCTTGGGCAGGTTCTTCACCACGGTGAGCGCAGTGTAGTCAGCCATATTGACCGCGAACACTTCCATCTGGCCGAACATCGCGTAGATGTTGGCCTGGTCGATATAGGAGGTGAGATCGCCGCCCCACAGGCAGGAATAGAGCGCCTGCGGTTTGGCTTGCAGGATCTTCGTCACCACCTCGGTGTAGTCAGGCTGGAACAGCTTCGGCCAGGACTCGCTGATGATCTCGACCTCGGGCGCGAAGCGCTTCAGATACAGCGTGAACTCCGCCGTGGTGTCGCGGCCATAGGCATAATCCGGCGAGCAGGTCGCCCATTTCTTCAAGCCCTTCGCCTTGGCGATCGCCGCGGCATAGCTGCCGCCGACGATGGAGTCGTGCACGCCCTGCCGCGCGGTACGGAACGCGTTGGGAATGCGCTGCTTGGGATCGGCGGTCAGCGCCGAGGTCTCCGAATTGGTGTGAATGCAGAAGACGCCGAGATCGCGCGCGACCTCGTGCACCGCGAAGGCGCCGGAGGAGGCTTCGGCATCGATCACGAGCTCGCAGCCGTCGGTGTTGACGAGCTCGCGCGCGACGCGGGCCGCTTCCTGCGGCTGGCCCTTGGAGTCGCGGATCACCATCTCGATCTGCCGGCCGGCGAGACCGCCGGCAGCGTTGACCTTCTCGACCTCGAGCATCACCGCATTGCGCGAGGACGTGCCGAGCTGCGCAACGCGGCCCGACAGGATCGTCGGCATTCCGATCTTGATGGTCTTGGCTTGCGCACGCGCCACCCAGGGCGCGGCAACACTCATCGCACCGGCGCCCATCAGCGCCAGTGTTGAACGGCGGCTGATGCCCGGCGTGCGGGTCCTCGTCATTTTCCCCTCCCTCTTTCGGGTCGGCGTTTCCTGATCCCTGTCGGAGATCGTCTCGTCTCCGTGTCTCGAAGGATTTCAGAGGTAGGGGGGTGACGTCAAGCCAAAGATGAATTACGAGTCAGAATTCATCAGGGAAGGAAACGAGGCCAGGAATTGGCCCGAAACCAGCGAAAATGATCAATCTGTCGAGCTTCATCGCCTTTCATGCCCGACGCACGCCGGCGCGGCCCGCGCTGAAATATCGCGGCGAGGAGATTTCCTACGCGGCCCTTGATGCACGCGTCCGCAAGGCCGCCGGTTGGCTCGCCGCGCAGGGCATCGGCCCCGGCGACGTCGTGGCCGTATTGATGAAGAACAGCGCGGCGTTCCTGGAACTGGTGTTCGCCACCAGTCATCGCGGCGCAGTCTTCTTGCCGATCAACTTCCGCCTCTCGCGCGATGAGGTCGGCTACATCGTCGGCAATGCCGGCGCGCGCCTGCTGATCGTCGATGAAGAGCTGGCAGCGAATGCCGCGGGCGCGAAGAGTGTCGTGCTCGATGAAGCCGCGCAGCACAGCGTCATGCGTCTCGCGAGCAGCGCTGCACCCGCGCCGATGCATCCGCACCAGTCATCGGACCTGATGCGGCTGATGTACACCTCGGGCACGACCGATCGCCCCAAGGGCGTGATGCTCTCTTACGATAATTTCTACTGGAAGTCCGCCGACCAGACGATTGCGCTCGGCCTCGGTGCCGAGACGCGGCTTCTCGTGGTCGGCCCGCTCTATCATGTCGGTGCACTCGACCTGCCGGGCATCGCCGTGCTCTGGCATGGCGGCTTCATCCGCATCGAACGCAGTTTCGAGCCGGAGACGGCGCTTGCGGCGATCGCCGAGGACAGGCTCAACGCCGCCTGGTTCGCGCCGGTCATGACCACGGCGATGCTCACCTGCCCCACCCGCGATCGCTACGACGTCTCCAGCCTGACATGGGCGATCGGCGGCGGCGAGAAGACGCCGGAGTTGCGCATCCGCGCCTTCTCCGAATACTTCCGCAACGCGCGCTATATCGACGCCTATGGCCTCACCGAGACCGTCGGCGGCGACACGTTCATGGAAGCCGGCCGCGAGATCGAGAAGATCGGCTCCACCGGCCGCGCCATTGCCCATGTCGAGATCGAGATCCGCGACGAGGACGGCAAGGTACTGCCACCGAACGTCAACGGCGAGATCTGCCTGCGGGGGCCGAAAATCACGCGCGGCTACTGGAAGGATCCGGACAAGACGGCCTCGGCCTTCTTCGGCGACTGGTTCCGCAGCGGCGACGTCGGCTATCTCGACGACGAGGGCTTTCTGTACCTGACCGACCGCAAGAAGGACATGATCATCTCCGGCGGCGAGAACATCGCCTCCTCCGAGGTCGAGCGCGTCATCTACGATCTGCCCGAGGTGCGCGAGGTCGCCGTGATCGGCCTGCGCGATGCGCGCTGGGGAGAGCGACCGGTCGCCATCGTCGTGCTGGCTGACGGCGCCAGCCTCGACCTCTCTGCCCTCACCGAACATTGCCGTGCGCGGCTGGCGAGCTTCAAGGTGCCGAAACAGCTCGTCGTCCGCGACAGCCTGCCGCGCAATCCAAGCGGAAAGATCCTCAAGCGCGTGCTGCGCGCCGAGCTGGAGACGTCTGAATGACGCAAGTGAACGCCAAGGTGACGAAGCTCAACCGCGTCGAGCGCAACGCCTGGACCAAGCAGAAGATCTTCGAGGCCGCCACCAAGGTCGTGGGCAGATACGGCTATGCCGAAGCCTCGGTCGCCCGCATCACCGAACAGGCCGGCGTCGCGCAGGGCACCTTCTACAATCATTTCGAGAATCGCCAGGAATTGCTCGACCAGCTCCTGCCCAAGATCGGTCTCGACATGGTCGAATTCATCCGCGCTCGCACCGGCACGGCGGATGCGGCACGGCAGGAGATCGCGCGCTTCTCCGCCTTCTTCGACTTCATCCGCGAGGTGCCGGAATTTCTGCGCATCCTCAACGAGGCCGAGTTCTTCGCACCGACCGGGTATCAGAAGCATCTCGACAACATTTCGGTCGCCTATGTCCGCATCCTGCGCCGGGCTCGTCTTGCGGGCGCGATCGAGGACTACAGCGATGAGGAATTCGAGGCGATCGTCCACATGCTGATGGGTGCGCGCGGCTATCTCAGCCGCCGCTATTCCTATTCGGAAAGCGGCGTCACCGCCGTTCCCGATCACGTCATCTCCGCCTATCGCAAGCTGATGACGCGCGGCCTCTTCACTGCCTTCGGAGATCAGGACACGCCATGAACATCGAATCTCCGCACAAGCCGCTCGACTTCGCCTCGGCGATCGCCGAGGGCGATATCCGTTGCCTGCTGATGGTGCTGGTGCACATGACCGGCGACGAGAAGTGGCTGGAACCGCCATACCTGCCCAAGCGCGATATCCGCCTGATCCCCGATCCCGAGGCCGGGGTGCCGCACGATATCCAGGATGAGATCCGCGCCGCCGTGGTCAAGCTCTTCGCCGAGGGGACGCCCAAGCCCGTCATCACCGACCCCGGCGAGGAATTACTGCTGAGAATGATGCGCGCCTGCCTCGGCGAGAACGTCGCGCCGGAATATGCGCCCCTGATGCGCGAAGAGATGGGCTTTGTGACGCGCGAGGCACGCTGGACGGCGCGCCCTTCCGACGAGAAGCTTGCGGACCAGCACGTACTGATCGTCGGCGCCGGTGTCTGTGCCATCGCGCTCGGCGTGGCGCTCGGCCATCTCGGCATCCCCTACACCATCGTCGAGAAGAACGAAGAACTCGGCGGCACCTGGTGGATCAACCGCTATCCCGGCTGCGGCGTCGATACGCCAAATCACTCCTATTCGTATTCATTCGGATCGCGCAATGCCTGGACGCGCTACTTCTGCCAGCGCGAGGAGCTGCTCGGCTATTTGCTGAAGGTCGCCGACGAATACGGCATCCGCAAGCATCTGCGCGTCAACACCGAGCTGACCTCGTCGCGCTGGGACGAAGGCAAGAAGCGGTGGATTTCGACGCTGAAGACAGTGAACGGCGAAGAGATCTTCGAGTCCACCGCGCTGGTCAGTGCCATCGGCCAGCTCAACGATCCCTCACGCGCCCGCTTCGAAGGCGAAGACAGCTTCAAGGGAACGATCCTGCATTCGGCATTGTGGTCCGACAACATCGACGTCGAGGGTAAGCACGTCGCCGTGATCGGCACCGGTGCCACCTCGATGCAGCTCGTGCCCGCGATCGCCGGCCGTGCAGCCTCGGTCACGGTCTACCAGCGCAGCGCGCAATGGGCTCGGCCGGTGAAGGGCTATGCCGACCCGATCAGCGAGGGCGCGCGCTGGCTGCTGGCGCATCTGCCATTCTATGTGCAGTGGTACCGCTTCAACATGTTCTGGCGCTACGGCGATGGCCTCCTGCCCTTCCTCCGCAAGGACCCGGCCTGGCCGCATCCCGAGCGCGCCGTCAACAAGGGCAACGACCGGCACCGCCAGGAGCTGACCGACTTCATCCTGTCGGAACTGCAGGGACGACCCGACCTGATCGAGAAATGCGTGCCGACCTATCCGCCCTATGGCAAGCGCATCCTGCTCGACAACAACTGGTTCAAGACTTTGAGGCGAGACGACGTCGAGCTCGTCACCGAGGCGATCGACCATTTTGACGAAAGCGGCATCGTCACCGCCGACGGCAGGCAGCGCCCGGCCGACATCATCGTCGTCGCCACCGGCTTCAAGGTGACGGAGATGGCTGCGCGCCTCAACATCAGCGGACGCGGGGGCACGAATCTGCGTGAAGCCTGGACCAACGACAATCCGACCGCGTTCCTCGGCCTCACCGTGCCGGGCTTTCCAAACTTCTTCTGCATGCTCGGTCCCAATTCAGGGCCGGCCCATGGCGGCAGCGTCATCTTTCAGTCGGAATGCCAGAGCCGCTACATCTCGGCATGTCTCGTCGACATGATCGAACGAGACATCGCCGCGATCGATGTCCGTCAGGACGTGCTCGACGAGTATGTCCGCAAGGTCGATGCCGAGCACGAGGCGATGATCTGGACCCATCCGGGCATGAGCACCTACTACCGCAACAGCAGTGGCCGCGTGTTCTCGGCGATGCCGTGGCGTTTCGTCGACTACTGGCGCATGACGCATGATCCCGATTTGGGGCAGTACAAGCTGACGAAGGCGTGAAGCAATCTGTTAGCACTGACTGTGGCCGACGCTCAAATTGCGCTCGACCCACATCGTCATTGCGAGCGAAGCGAAGCAATGACCGGGGGCGGCCTTTACGCCGCCAGCCCGCTCCCAACGGGGGCGAATTCCAGCCCGAGGCTCTCTGCCACTGCCTTGTTCGTAATCCGGCCGCGATGCACGTTCAGGCCGTTGCGCAAATGCGGGTTCTCCAGCACCGCTGCAAACCCCTTGTTCGCGAGCGTCAGTCCGAACGGCAGCGTCGCATTGTTCAGCGCCTGACTCGAGGTCACCGGCACCGCGCCCGGCATGTTGGCGACGCAATAATGCACGACGCCGTCGACCTCGTAGGTCGGCTCGGCGTGCGTGGTCGGATGAGAGGTCTCGAAGCAGCCGCCCTGGTCGATCGCGACGTCGACCAGCACGGCCCCCGGCCGCATCGATTTCAGCATGGCGCGCGTGACGAGCTTCGGCGCACTGGCGCCCGGCACCAGCACTGCACCGATCACGACGTCGGCGGCGAACACCTCGTCCTCGACCGATTCAATGGTCGAGAAACGCGTGCGCACGCGTCCGGCAAAGAGATCGTCCAGTTCGCGCAAGCGCGGAATCGAGCGGTCGATCACGGTGACTTCGGCACCGAGGCCGGCCGCCATGCGCGCAGCCTGCGTTCCGACCACGCCGCCGCCGAGCACGACGACGCGCGCCGGCTGCACGCCCGGTACGCCGCCCAGGAGCAAGCCGCGACCGCCGGCCGAGCGCTTGAGCGCGGCGCCGGCGGCCTCGATGGCGAGGCGGCCGGCGACTTCGCTCATCGGGGCGAGCAGCGGGAGATGACCGCTCGCATCCGTGACGGTCTCATAGGCGATCGCGGTGCAGCCGGAGTCGATCAGGCCCTTGGCCTGCTCCGGATCCGGCGCAAGATGAAGATAAGTAAACAGGATCTGGCTCTCGCGGAGCTGGGCCCATTCGCTCTTCTGCGGCTCCTTGACCTTCACGATCATCTCGGACTTGGCAAAGATCTCGCGGGCGGTCTCGGCAATGGCCGCCCCTGCCCGCCGATACATCTCGTCGGACGCGCCGATGCCACTGCCGGCGCCGGTCTCGACCGTCACCTGGTGCCCGGCGGCGACATACTCGCGGACGGCGCCCGGGGTGAGCCCGACGCGATATTCCTGCACCTTGATCTCCTTGGGCACACCGACGCGCATCCCGAGCTCCCTTGCCAACGCACTGATTCCGCTTATTCATCGTAGCGACGGCGCCCGTTTGGTTTCGTGCAAATATCCGCTAGGTTCGGCACGCGCGCGCCGGTTTCCGGCGCAAAGGTGCCCTTTCACGCTGGAAACGAAACCTTGGCCCTCGACCGGAAAGACCTTGCGATCCTCGCGGAACTCACGACCAATGCGCGGGCCAGCCACACCGAGCTTGCCAACAAGATCGGCCTGTCGAGCACGGCGCTGGCGCGGCGGCAGAAGGCGCTGGAGGACGACGGCTACATCCAGGGCTACCAGGCCACGCTCGACCTCGCCCAGTTCGGCCTCACCACCACCGTGCTGGTTCGCATCGCGCTGGAGAGCCAGAGCGACGATGCGCTGAAGGCGTTCGAGGCGGAGGTGGTGAAATGCCCCTCGGTCGTGCGCTGCTTCCTGATGTCGGGCACCGACGACTACATCCTGATCGTGCTCGCCCGCGACATCCAGGATTTCGAGCGGATCCACCGCACCGAGCTGTCCCGCCTGCCCCGCGTCGCGCGCGTGCAATCGAGCTTCGCACTACGCGAGATCGTCAACCGCGCGGTGCCGACCGTGGTGTTCGGGGAGACGAAGCGCTGACCGCGTCCGTCCCAACCGGAGAAGCGGTCGGGAACCAAGCAGCCCGTCATCCGTTGGGCGCTATTGGCCAGCGGCGGCAATGCATCCTCGCGTCACAGCCTCGGTTGCCCGGCTCGGCCTTTCCGCAGGGAACAGACCATGGCCGACATCGCGGATCAGACCCCCGAACGCATTCCGATCAACCTCGTCGTCAATGGCGCAAGGCGCACACTCGAGGTCGCGCCGTGGACCACGCTTCTGGATGCCCTGCGTGACCGCCTGGAGTTGACCGGCACCAAGAAAGGCTGCGATCACGGCCAATGCGGCGCCTGCACCGTGCTGATCGACGGAAGACGGGTCAATTCCTGCCTGACCCTCGCCGTCATGAAAGATGGCGCTGAGATCACGACGATCGAAGGCCTTGCCAAGGACGGCGCGCTGCATCCCCTGCAACAGGCCTTCATCGACCATGACGCCTTTCAGTGCGGCTATTGTACGCCGGGACAGATTTGCTCGGCGGCCGGCCTGCTGGCCGAAGGCCGTGCGCGGGATGCCGACGAGATCCGGGAGCTGATGAGCGGAAATCTCTGCCGGTGCGGCGCCTACCCCAACATCGTGGCTGCGATCGAACAGGCAATGAGCCGGTCATGAACAACTTCCAATATTCCCGCGCAAGCGACGTCCCCGACGCCATTCGCCTGCTCGACGCCGATCCAGGCGCGAAGCTGATTGCCGGCGGCACCAACCTGATCGACCTGATGAAAGAGAACGTCGAACGGCCCTCGCGGCTGATCGACATCTCCCGCCTCCCGCTCCGCGACATCGAGGAGACTGCCGACGGCGGCCTGCGCATCGGCGCCTTGGTGCCGAATTCGGATCTCGCCTATCATCCGCTGATCGAGCAGCGCTATCCCCTGCTCGCCAGCGCCATCCTGGCAGGTGCCTCCGCGCAACTGCGCAACATGGCCTCGGTCGGCGGAAATCTGATGCAGCGAACGCGCTGCGCCTACTTCTATGACACGACGACGCCTTGCAACAAGCGAAGTCCCGGCACGGGCTGCTCGGCAAGCGATGGTCTCAACCGGAACCATGCAATCCTCGGCACCAGCACGTCCTGCATCGCGACCAATCCCTCCGACATGAGCGTGGCGCTGGCGGCGCTCGGTGCGCTCGTCCACATTGCAGGCGCCAACGGTCAGCGCACCATCGCGCTGACCGATTTCCATCGGCTGCCGGGTGATACGCCTCACCGAGATACGAATCTCGGCAGCGGCGAGATCATCATCGCAATCGAGCTGCCGCCGCGCGGCTTTGCCCGGAACTACAGCTACCTGAAGATCCGCGACCGGCTGTCCTACGCCTTCGCCTTGGTCTCGGTCGCAGCCGCGCTCGAGCTGGAAGGCAACGCAATCGGCGAAGCGCGCCTGGCGCTCGGCGGCGTTGCTCACAAGCCCTGGCGAAGTCCGGAAGCCGAAGCGGCATTGCGCGGCCAGGCGGCAACACCGGATCATTTCGGGCGCGCCGCTGACCTGCTGCTGCAGGGAGCAACCGCTCGCTCGCACAACGGGTTCAAGATCGAGCTCGCGCGCCGAGCCGTCGTGCGGGCGCTGATCCAGGCCACAAGCGCCAGACCGCAATCACAAGCTCACAAGAAGATCGCATGAGGGCCCGATGAACGCCTATGTCGGAACACCAACGTCGCGCGTCGACGGCCGGGCCAAGGTCACTGGAGCTGCGAAGTATGCCGGCGAGTTCACCGCCGAGGGCCTGGTCCATGGTTTCGTGGTGGCGGCCACCATACCGCGCGGTCGTATCGTGCGGCTCGACACCAGCGAAGCGCTGAAGGTGGCTGGAGTGCTCGACGTGCTCACGCACGCCAATCGTCCTTCCCTCGCCGACAGGGACGAGGCCTGGAAGGACGAGGTGGCCCCGGAGGGTTCGCCCTTCCGGCCGCTATATGACGACTTGATCAGGTTCAACGGGCAGCCGATTGCTCTCGTCGTTGCCAAAGAATGGGAGACCGCGAAGTACGCCGCAACGCTGGTGCGGATCGATTACGAGCAGGATGGGTTTGCAACCGATCTCGAGGCCGAGCGCGGCAGTGCCCGCGAGATGGACAAGCCGCACAAGCCCCGCGGCGACGCCAAAGCAGCGCTTGCGGCCGCCCCCCTGCGGCACGAAGCGGACTACCTCATTCCGACCGAGCATCACAATCCGATGGAGCTCTATGCGACGACGACGGTCTGGGAAGGCGACGGCAAGCTCACGGTCCACGACAAGACCCAAGGCGTCCAGAACGTGCAGAAGTTCCTCTGCGGTGTCTTCGACAAGAAGCCCGAGGAGGTCCGCGTGCTTTCGCCCTATGTCGGCGGCGCATTCGGTTCCGGGCTGCGGCCGCAATACCAGGTGGTGCTGGCGACGCTGGCCGCGCTCGCACTCAAGCGCTCCGTCCGCGTCGTGCTGACACGGCAGCAGATGTATGGGCTTGGCTATCGGCCGATGACCATCGAGCATGTCGCGCTCGGGGCAAGGCCCGACGGCACGCTCGATGCCGTCAGCCACGAAGCCATTGCCGTTACCTCACGCTACGAGGATTTTTCGCGCAATGATACCGGCTGGGCCGAGCAGCTTTACAAGAGCCCCAACAGCCACTTTTCCCACAAGCTGGTTGACCTCGACGTTTCGACGCCCTGCGACATGCGCGCCCCGGGCGCGGCAACGGGCGTCTTGGCCCTCGAATGCGCCATGGACGAACTGGCCGTCGCGCTGAAGCTGGATCCGATCGAGCTGCGCCTGAAGTGCTACTCGGATCGCGACCAAAGCGAGGACCTCCCCTACACCAGCAAGCAGTTGCGCGAATGCTACGCCCGCGGCGCGGAAGCCTTCGGCTGGGCCCGGCGCACCCACGCGCCGCGCTCCATGCGCGACGGCAAGGAACTGGTCGGCTGGGGCATGGCGACGGGGGTGTGGGAGGCGCTGCAGATGCCGGTCGCCGTCCGGATCGTGCTGACGGCCAACGGCCATGCCGAGGTCTCCTGCGCCGCGTCCGATATCGGCACCGGCACGTACACCATCGTGGCGCAAGTGGCGGCCGATGCTCTTGGGCTGCCGATCGAGAACATCAGCGTCAGGCTCGCCGACTCGACCTTGCCGCAAGCCCCTGTCGAGGGCGGCTCCTGGATGGCGGCGTCCAGCGCGCATGCCGTATTGGGGGCGGCCGAAGACATTCGCCAGGAGCTCGCACGTCTTGCAAAGGCAATGCCGGGCTCGCCGCTCGCTAACCTCGACGCCGCCAACGTGACCCTGGTCGACGGTATGATCGCCAGCAACGGCAAGGACGGGGCTGCCGTCTCGATTGCGGATGTCATGCGCCACGGCGAGCTCGAGCGGATCGAAAAGGAGAAGCTCAACCAGTTCGCGGAAGATAAATCGCATGCCCGCAACACGCATTCGGCGGTTTTCGCCGAGGTGAAGGTCGACGAGGAGCTGGGTGTCATCCGCGTCACGCGGGTCGTGAGTGCAGTCGCGGCCGGGCGCATCCTGAACACCAAGACGGGCCGCAGCCAGATCATGGGCAGCGTGGTCTGGGGGATCGGGATGGCGCTGCACGAGGAGACGGTGATGGATCACCGCTTCGGCCGCATCATGAATGCGAACATCGCGGAATACCACATTCCCGTGAACGCCGACATCCACGATATCGACGTCATTTTCGTCGATGAGCCCGACGGCCGGATCAACAGGATGGGCATCAAGGGTCTCGGCGAGATCGGCATCGTCGGCGTGCCTGCGGCGATTGCAAACGCCGTCTATCACGCCACCGGCAAGCGCATCCGCCGCTTCCCGATCACGCTGGACAAGCTGCTGGACTGAGGCCGCAAACACGCGAACATTCCCGCGGCACTCGGGTGTGTCATCCAACTGTCATCGAATGTGCCGAGAGCTGTGTCTCTGCCACATTCGGGACCCGACATGGACTATTTCAAGCGCTTCAACTTCCTGTTCGCAGCACCCGTGTTCGACGCCGACGACCTCGAGGGCGTTCGCTTCAACCAGATCATCGAGGAGATCCAGCGCTCCGGATTCGAGGTGGTCCGGGCGCGCAAGCTGGAGGATGCCGAGATGGCCGTGCAGACCGATGCGGCGATCGGCTGCATGGTGGTCGACTGGGGCAAGAAGGGCCTCGAAGGCAAGACCTCGGCGCTGATCAATCTGATGCGCCGCCGGGGCCTCGACTTCCCCATCATCCTCCTGATCCGTCGCAAGCGGTTCGAGGATCTGCCAGTCGAGGTGCTCGATTTCATCGACGGCTATGTCTTTCTGTCCGAGGAGACGCCGCCCTTCATCGCCAAGAACCTGATCAGCCGTCTCAAGCAATATGCCGAGACGCTGAAGACCCCGTTCTTCGGTGCGCTGGTCGACTATGCCGAGGAAGGCAACCAGCTCTGGACCTGTCCAGGCCATAACGGCGGCGTGTTCTACAACCGCAGCCCGATCGGGCGCGTGTTCGTCGAGCATCTCGGTGAATCCGTGTTCCGTGACGACCTCGATAATTCCGTGCTCGATCTCGGCGACCTCCTCACCCATGAAGGCCCGGCGCTGAAGGCGCAGAAGGAAGCGGCCCAGATCTTCGGCGCCGAAAAGACCTATTTCGTGCTCAACGGCACCTCGACGTCGAACAAGGTCGCGCTCGGCGCCCTCGTCACCGACGGTGACCTCGTGCTGTTCGACCGCAACAACCACAAGGCCGCCCATCACGGCGCTCTGATGATCAGCGGCGGCGTCCCCATCTACGTCCCGACCGTCCGCAATGCCTGGGGCCTGATCGGCCCGATGCGCTGGGACATGCTCGACGAGAAGGCCCTGCGCGAGGCCATCCGCAACCATCCGCTGGTCGGGGACCGCGACGCCTGGCGCAAGGAGCGTCCGTTCCGCGTCGCCGTGGTCGAGCAGTGCACCTATGACGGCTCGATCCACAGCGCAGAGATGATCCTGAAGCGCATCGGCCATCTCTGCGAATACATCCTGTTCGACGAGGCCTGGGCCGGCTTCATGAAATTCCATCCGCTCTATGCCGGGCGCTTCGCCATGGGCCTGGCCAATCTTCCTCCTGAGGCGCCCGGCATCATCGCGACGCAGTCGACCCACAAGCAGCTGGCGAGCTTCTCGCAGGCCTCGCAGATCCACATCAAGGATCGTCACATCCGCGGCCAGAAGCGGCGCGTCGAGCACCGCCGCTTCAACGAGAGCTTCATGCAGCACGCATCGACGTCCCCCTTCTATCCGCTGTTCGCCTCGCTCGACGTCGGTGCGCAGATGATGAAGGGTCGCTCCGGCGAAGTGCTGTGGGACGACACGATCCGGCTCGGCATCGAGCTGCGCAAGAAGATCCGGGCGATGCGCAGGGAGTTCGAGGAGAAAGAGCAAAATCCGGAGCGGCGCTGGTTCTTCGAGCCCTTCGTTCCCGATCGGGTCGCCATTCCCGATGTCAGCCGCCCCGGCGCCGCGCACAACGTCGCCTGGGAGACCCTCTCCACCGACGAGCTCGCGACCAATCCCGCGCTGTGGCAGCTCTCCCCGGACACCAACTGGCATGGCTTTCCCGATCTCGCGGAAGGCTTTGCCATGACCGATCCGAACAAGCTGACCTTGCTCACCCCCGGATTCGATCGTGCGACCGGCGCCTATGCCGAACACGGCATCCCCGCACCGGTCGTCGCGCAATACTTGCGCGAAAACCGCATCGTCCCCGAGAAGAACGACCTCAACTCCCTGCTCTTCCTGCTCACGCCCGGCGTCGAGGCAAGCAAGGCCGGCACGCTCATCTCCGGCCTCGTCGCGTTCAAGAGGCTGCATGACGACAATGCGCTGCTGGCCGACGCGATCCCGGAATTCCATCAGCGGCGACGGGCGCGCTACGCAGGCGTGCGTCTGCGCGACCTCTGCGGCGAGATGCACCGCTTCTTCCGAGCCGCCGACGTCAGTGCGCTCCAGGCTCGGCAGTTCATGCCCGAGCACATGCCCGAGATCGCGATGTCGCCCCGCGATGCCGCGCGCTATCTGTTCCGCAACGATGTCGACTACCTGCCGATCGAGGCGATCGCCGGCCGCATCGCCACCACACCCTTCGTCGTCTATCCGCCCGGCATCGCCACCATCGTGCCCGGAGAGCGGCTGACGGAGCGGGCCAAACCCATGATCGATTATCTCAAGATGTTCGAGACCTGCTTCAACACGTTCCCGGGCTTCGACGTCGAGATCCAGGGGGTCTACAAGGAGGTCGATGCGAACGGGCGCATTGGGCTCTACACTTACGTGGTCGCCGAGTAGCGCCGATGAACGAAACAGCTGCGCGCGCGAGTGACGAGCCCGTTCTGGTCAGGCCGTCACGCGAAAGCGATGTCGAGGCGATGCTGGCGATCTACCGCCATCACGTCCGCAATGGTGTGCCGCGCGATGTCGAGGGAACCGGCGCCCCTGAGCCGGATGATTTGCGCGAGCGGCGCAAGAACCTGAAGCAGACCCGCCTGCCGCATCTGGTGGCGACCTATCGCGGCGAGGTCGTCGGCTATGCCTATGCCGTGCTGTTCCGCAAGCGTCCCGCCTATCGGTACACGGCCAAGCACTCGATCTACGTCCACCACGCGCATCTCGGCCGCGGAGTCGGACGGCTATTGCTCCAGGAATTGATCGATGCCTGTGCGGCGGCCGGCTTCCGCCAGATGATCGGCTATATCGATGCCGACAACGCGCCCTCGCTGGCGCTTCACGAGAGGTTCGGCTTCGCACGCGCCGGCCTGCTCTGCGGCGTCGCCTATCGACACGGCCGCTGGTCCGACACCGTGATGGTGCAGCGATCGCTCGGCGCCGGGACGACAACACCACCGCCCATCATGACGCCGGGCCGGTAGGCCTTACGACGGAAAGTCGGCCGGTCTCACATGGATGCGGTCGGCATGCAGCGACCAGTCATGCAATGCCTGTTCCTTGCAGAATCTCGCTTTCGCCCGCTCCTTGGCCTCATTCTCGTCGGCGGCATCGATCTCGAGCGTACCCTGACAAACCTCGCTCTGTCGGCCGTATTCGCCGAGCACGTTCTTCATGAACCTGACGACATAAGTAGCCATGGGACCTCCTGCTGCCCTCGCAGCACTCTAGTCCCATTTAGGGCGGCGCGGGGAAGGAGATTTTGACGCGGATCAAGGCGGGAAGGACAATCCATTGCGGAACCTGCCGGCCGGGGAGAAGCCGGAATTCCAGCCGCGCCCATGAGGATCTTGCCTTGCACCTCGTCTCCGATACCGAAGTCACGAAAGTTCCGACGTCTCCTATCCTCATTGCCGCGCTGGAGGAGGCCCATCGCCGGCCGAAGATGGAAGTCCTGGACGCCTTTCTCGGCGGCGAGGGGCGCAATACGCGCGTCTTCGTGGACCGGCGGTAACCGTCCTTCCATGGCGTCGACGACATCCTGCAGCCGATCGCCAGCGGTACGATCAGCGAGACCGACGTCCTCGGCGATCTCCACGATCTCGCCAGCGGCAGCGCGCAGGGACGCGCCTCACCGTCCGACATCACCTTCTTCACAAACGCGGGCGGCGGCCATCTCGACCTCATGACCTGCGAGGCCGTGTTCAAGCAGCTCGGCACGAAGTTCGGGTAGACGCCCTGCCCTGGCATCTCGCCGGTGGAGGCGGACGAGCGAAGGCAGGCGGGACAGAGCCGACATCAGCCATCACGTCGTGATGTCGAGCAGCGACTCCGTCGTTTCCGAGTAGGCCTGAATGACCTTCGCATTGGCGATGAAGCTGTACTTTGCGGCCGCCAGCTCAGCGAATTCGCGGGTGATATCGACATTCGGCGCCGCGACCAGGCCGTCCTGGTTTGCGAAGGGAGCGCCTGGGTCAGATTGTGCGACATAGCTCGGCGAAACCGTCGACACGGCCGCTTTCGTACCGCCTGGCATCGAGCCACTGGATTGGTCGACCTGATCGACGCGCAACGGCACATAAGCCGCGGGATAAGTCGAACTCGTGCTCGAGCTGGCTGCACCGGCCGACGTGCCCGATCCGCCTGACGCTGGCAGCGGGCCGGTCGTGCGGACGTTGGCGATATTGCTCGCGGCCACGTTCACGCGCAAACTTGCCGCAGAAAGTCCGGATGTCGCAATCGAAAAGACGCTCATGGACTTTCAACTACAGGACAAGTGATACGCGTTCACTTACCCGATCGATAAGATGCGGCGCTTTGGCTTTCAATCGTGGTAACCAATGATCGGAGCGCAATCCAACCTGGCGCGGCCGGCCCCTTACCCGGGCGTCACACCAAACGCCTGCTTGAAGCGCTCCGCATAGCGCGGCCAGACTTCGGGATTGATCATGCGCGGCGGTCGCTTGCCGTCGAGCACATCAAGCACCTGCTCGGCGGCGATGCGGCCCATGTTCTGGCGCGCCTCGATGGTGACGCCTGCCGTGTGCGGGCTCGCCAGCACGTTGTCGAACTGGAGAAGCGGATGCTCCGGCGGCGGTGGCTCCTTGGACCAGACGTCGAGGCCGGCACCCGCAATGCGCTTGTCGCGCAGCGCCTGAAGCAACGCGTCCTCGTCGTGGATGAAACCGCGCGCCGTGGTGATGAAATAGGCATGCGGCTGCATCAGCGCGAATTCACGCACGCTGATCATGTTCCGGCTGCCCTTGTTCAGCGGGCAGGAGATCGAGACGAAATCGGCGCGGCGCAGGAGCTCGTCGAGCTCGACCTTCTCCCCGCCCCGCTCCGCCATCACCTCGGCCGACAGATACGGGTCGTAGGCCAGCACCGTCATGCCGAGCAGGCCCTTGCACAGGGCGGCGATGCGCCGGCCGACATTGCCGAGGCCGATGATGCCGACGGTCTTGCCCTCGACCTCGTTGCCGACGAGTTCGTTGCGGTTGACGTCGCGCTCGCGGCGCAGGCGGCGATCCGACTGGATGATGCGCTTGGACAGCGTCAACATCATCGCCAGCGCATGTTCGGCAACCGAATGGGCATTGCCGCCGGACTGGTTGACGACCAGAACCCCCGCGTCCGTGCAGGCCTCGACGTCAACAGGGTCGAAGCCCGCGCCATTGCTGGAGACCAGCAGCAATTTCGGCGTCCGCTTCAGAAAGGCGGCATCGACGTGGAAATGCGGCGCCAGTTCGTCGCGGGCCGCGCCGATCTGGTAGACATGGGCCGCGCTCAGGATCGGTGCATAGAAATCTTCAGGGCTCTCGTTCTCGATGCGATCGAGTCGGACGTCGGGCCGCGCCTTCAGAATGTCGATGTAGATCGGATTGGCGAGGTATTTGACGTAGAAGACGCGCTTGTTGTTGACGGACATCAGGACCCTTCCGGCTCGCTCGCGAGGGAGCTCGGCAAGGTCGGCGCGACGCGCTGCCTCCGGTGCTTCCTCCCGTTTCTTCATTGCCGCACTTATGACATGGCGGTGCCGGCCACGGCAGGCCTTCTGGCGCAGATCACGGTGCCGGCCCGGACATGTTGACAATCCCACTGCCTGCGTCAAGTTCGGCGGGCCGCCGCGACGGCCAGAAAGAAGCATGCGCGGCTGAAGGGAGAACGCAATGGCGATTGCGGAACAACGGACCTCGCCCCAGGCGGCTCAAAGCTCCGGCGAAGGAAGCTGGCACGGCATCGTCCTGCAAACGTTGAAGCGGAACGAGATCAGCCTCATCCCCTACGTGCCCGACCGCGTGCTGACGCCGCTGATAAAGAACCTGCACGCCGATCCCTTCTTCACCACCTTTGCCACCGCCCGCGAGGAGGAAGCGGTTGGCATCGTCTCCGGCGCCTGGATGGGCGGACGGCGCGGGGCGGTGCTGATGCAGACCTCCGGCTTTGCCACGCTGGCCAACGTGCTGGCCTCGCTCGCGGTGCCCTACCAGATCCCGCTGATCATGTTCGTGTCCGAGCGCGGCACGCTCGGCGAGTTCAATTACGGCCAGTCGCTGGTCTGCCGGACCATGCGCCCGGTGCTCGATTCACTGGCGCTGGAGCACCACACCATCACCCGACTCGACGAGCTCGAATTCATCACGGACCGCTCGATCAAGCAGGCCGTCACCACGCAGGCGCCGGTGGCGTTGATCCTCAACCCGCTGCTCACGGGCGGCAAGGTCTTCGACAAGTGAGGCCGGTCATGAACACGCGCAACACCAAGGTCATGAACCGCTTCGACGTCACCTCGCGCCTCATCGCGAAGCTCAAGCACGAGGAAGCCGTGATCGGCGGCATCGGCAACACCAATTTCGATCTCTGGGCCGCCGGCCACCGCCCGCAGAATTTCTACATGCTGGGCAGCATGGGGCTCGCCTTTCCGATCGCGCTCGGCGTGGCGCTGGCGCAGCCCGGTCGCCGCGTCTTCGCACTCGAAGGCGACGGCTCGCTGCTGATGCAGCTCGGCGCGCTGTCGACCATTGCAGCCCTGAAGCCGAAAAACCTGACGATGATCGTGATGGACAACGGCGTCTACCAAATCACCGGCGCGCAGCCGACACCGGCAGCGAACGTCGCCGACATCGTCGCCATCGCCATCGGCTCCGGCCTCGTCAACAGCGCCTGGGCCGCGGACGAGGAGGATTTCGAGCGGCTGGTCGACGATGCGATGGCTGCCAGCGAGCCGGGCCTGATCGCAGTCCGGATCGACGACAAACCGGGCGTGGGCACCACCCGCCGCGACCCCGTGCAGATCCGGGAACGCTTCATGCACGGCCTCGGCGCGCGCGAGCCACTTTAACATTTTGTCATTAACTACACGGCGATCTGATACCGACCTCGCGACAAGCCCGCCAGATCCGTGCTAAGCGGTCCGGATGTCCTTTTTCATTCGTAGCGTTGCCTGGCTGCTCGCGGCCGCCGTCACTTTCGCCACCCTCGGTCCCCCCGGCCTACGGCCCCATTCCGACCTCGGCCAGGACGGCGAACATGCGCTCGCCTTCATCCTGGTGGGACTGGCGTTCGGGCTCGCCTATCGGCGACGACGTCTGCTGGTCGCAGCCGCCGCGGTCGTGCTGATTGGCGTGCTCGAGCTGATGCAATTTTGGGCACCCGGCCGCCATGCGCGGCTGGAGGATTTTCTGGTCGATGCCGCCACCGCCTGCCTCGGCTTTGCGCTCGCCGCCGCGGCCGATTGGCTGCTCGCGCGCTTTCGCACCAGCGCTGCCCTGACAAGCGAAGGCCCCGCGGAGTGACACTCCGCAGGGCCTGTCTCGTCAGCGCTGGATTGCCGCCGATCAGTCGATGATCTTGACGACGCGGCGGGTGCGCGGCTCGACGATCACGCGGCGATCGTTCACGACCGCATAGCGATACTCGGTGTAATTCGGCACGGGGCGGAGCACAACGGTGGGCGGCAGCGGCTCGCCGACGACAACGCGCTCCTCCACGACGACCGAATCGCTTCGCGGGATTCCGCCCAGCACGGCATTCGGAATTTCGAGACCGGCGCCGACGGCCGCGCCAACGGTGCCGCCGACCATCGCGCCGATTGGGCCGCCGATGTCGCCACCCGCACGCGCGCCATCCGCGGCGCCCTGAGCGGTCGTTGACTGGGCGAAGGCTGCGCTCGACGCCAGCAGCGAGGCGGCGGCGAACGTAATCGCAAGACGGGTTTTCATGTGCTTATGTCTCCAGTGGATTGTCCTGCGCCTTCAACCGCGGGGCGCAGGCATTGTTCCGGTTCCCTGCGGCCAAAGAAGCGTCAGAATCCGGAGACTGTTACGCCGTAACACATCAGGCTGCGGCGATCTCGTGTCCCGCCATCAGTTCCAGCGCCCGCACCATCGCCGAATGATCCCACGCCTTGCCGCCATGCGCCGTGCAGGACGAGAACAATTGCTGCGCCACTGCCGTGCTCGGCAGCGACAAGCCGAGTGAGCGAGCGCCTTCGAGCGCGAGGTTGAGATCCTTCTGGTGCAGCTCGATGCGGAAGCCCGGATCGAAATTGCGCTTCACCATGCGCTCGCCATGCACTTCGAGGATCCGCGACGAGGCGAAGCCGCCCATCAGCGCCTTGCGCACCAGCGCTGGGTCCGCGCCGGCCTTGGATGCGAACAGAAGCGCTTCGCTCACGGCCTCGATCGTCAGCGCGACAATGATCTGGTTGGCGACCTTCGTCGTCTGGCCGTCGCCATTGGCGCCGACATGCGTGACATTCTTGCCCATCCTGTCGAAGATCGGCTTCATGGTGCCAAAAGCCCGCTCCGGCCCGCCGACCATGATGGTGAGGCTCGCAGCTTTCGCTCCGACCTCGCCGCCCGACACCGGCGCATCGAGATAGTCGGCGCCAAGCGCCTCGATCTTCTTCGCAAATTCCTTCGTCGCCAGCGGCGAGATCGAGCTCATGTCGACCACGATCTTGCCCTTGGAAATGCCGCTCGCGACCCCGTCCTTGCCGAACAGCACGGCTTCGACATGCGGCGTATCCGGCACCATGATGACGACCGCATCCGCCTTCTCCGCGACCTCTTTGCCGGAGTTGCAGGGAATGCCGCCGGCCGCGATCAGCTCCGGCGCAACGGGCGCGACGTCATGCAGCAGAACGCGATGGCCCGCGGCCAGGAGATGGCCGGCCATCGGCCGTCCCATGGTGCCAAGTCCGATGAAACCGATGTCGATCATGTCAAGCTTTCCTCAGTTGCATATGCAAGATTCATCCGTTGGCTCGGTGCACCTCTCCCGCTTGCGGGAGAGGTCGGCGCGTCCGGTCGATGCGAAGCATCGACCCGCGCGCCGGGTGAGGGCTCCATCCGCTTGGGGATTTTCACCGCACCGCGAATCCCATTGCGGAAGCACCCCTCTCCCCAACCCTCTCCCGCAAGCGGGAGAGGGAGTGCACCGTCACTGCGGCTTCGATATCCTCTATGTCTCGAACGTCTGTGCCGCGTGCCAGGACAGACCTTCGAGCGTCGTGGTGCGGGGCTTGTACTCGCAGCCGATCCAGCCGCGATAGCCGATCGCGTCGAGGTGGCGGAACAGAAAGGGATAGTTGATCTCGCCGGTGCCGGGCTCGTGGCGGCCGGGATTGTCGGCGAGCTGGATGTGGGCGATCTCAGGCAGATATTCCTGCATGGTGCGAGCGAGGTCGCCCTCCATGATCTGCATGTGATAGATGTCGTACTGGATGAAGAGGTTATTCGACCGCACGTCCGAGATCAGCTGCACCGCCTGCTCGGTGCCGTTGAGATAGAAGCCGGGAATGTCGAGCGTGTTGATCGGCTCGACCAGCAGCTTGATGTTCTCCCGCGCCAGCGTCGAGGCGGCAAAGCGCAAATTTCCGACCAGCGTCTCGTTCAGCTCGCGCGAGTCCGCATCGACAGGCGCGATGCCGACGAGGCAGTTGAGCTGCTCGCAATCGAGCGCCTTGGCGTAGTCGATGGCGCGAAATACGCCGTCGCGGAATTCACTGACGCGATCGGGCAGGATGGCAATGCCGCGCTCGCCCGCCGCCCAATTGCCGGCCGGCAGATTGTGCAGCACCTGCGTCAGCCCGTGGGCCTCCAACTGTTCACGCAGCTGCGCCTTGTCGAAATCATAGGGAAAGAGATACTCGACCCCGGCAAAACCCGCCGCCTTCGCCGCGGCAAAGCGGTCGAGGAACGGCATCTCGTTGAAGATCATCGTGAGGTTGGCGGCAAACTTCGGCATGAAACTCTCCCCTATTCCGCCGGCTGCAGCACGCCCGGGCGCGCCCGCTCGACCTCGTCGAGCGGAAGGTCCAGCACCTCCTCGAACTCGACGATGTTGTCGATCTCGCTGCCCATCGCGATGTTGGTGACGCGTTCGAGGATGAATTCGACCACCACGGGCACGCGATGCCTGGCCATCAGTTCGCGCGCGGTGGCGAACGCCGCTTGCGTGTCCTCGGGGCGGGTGACGCGGATCGCCTTGCACCCGAGGCCTTCGGCAACTGCGACATGGTCGACGCCGTAGACGCCGATCTCGGGTGCGTTGATGTTCTCGAAGGAGAGCTGGACTTGATAGTCCATCTCGAAGCCGCGCTGGGCCTGGCGGATCAGGCCGAGATAGGAGTTGTTCACGACGACGTGGATGTAGGGCAGATTGAACTGCGCGCCGACCGCGAGCTCCTCGATCAGGAACTGGAAGTCGTAGTCGCCGGAGAGTGCGACGATGTCGCGATCCGGACACGCCGCACGCACGCCGAGCGCGGCGGGCAGCGTCCAGCCGAGCGGTCCCGCCTGCCCGGCATTGATCCAGTTGCGCGGCTTGTAGACGCCGAGGAATTGTGCGCCGGCGATCTGCGACAGGCCGATCACGGTGACATAAGTGGTGTCGCGGCCGAACGCCTTGTTCATCTCCTCGTAGACGCGCTGCGGCTTGATCGGCACGTCGTCGAAATGGCTCTTGCGTAGCATCGTCTTCTTGCGATCGCGGCAGGACGCGGGCCACGCCTGGCGCTCGCGGAGCCTGCCTGACCGGCGCCACTCCCTGGCGACGGCGACGAACAGCTCGAGCGCAGCCTTCGCATCCGAGACGATGCCGAGATCGGGATTGAACACGCGCCCGATCTGCGTCGGCTCGATATCGACATGCACGAAGGTGCGGCCCTTGGTGTAGGTCTCGACCGAGCCGGTGTGGCGGTTGGCCCAGCGGTTGCCGATACCGAGCACGAAATCGGATTCCAGCAGCGTGGCGTTGCCGTAGCGGTGGCTGGTCTGAAGCCCGACCATGCCGGCCATCAGCACGTGGTCGTCGGGGATCGCGCCCCATCCCATCAGCGTCGGGACGACGGGCACGTTGGCGATCTCGGCAAACTCGACCAGCAGATCCGAGGCATCGGCATTGATGATGCCGCCGCCGGCAACGATCAGCGGCCGCTCGCCCGCGTTCAGCATCTCCAGCGCCTTCTCGACCTGCTTGCGCGTCGCGGCGGGCCTGTAGACCGGCAGCGGCTCATAAGTCTCGTCGTCGAACTCGATCTCGGCGAGTTGCACGTCGAGCGGCATGTCGATCAACACCGGCCCCGGCCGGCCCGAGCGCATCACGTGAAAAGCCTGGCTGAACACGCGCGGCACCAGCGCGGGTTCTCGCACCGTCACCGCCCATTTGGTCACGGGCTTCGCGATCGACTCGATATCGACCGCCTGGAAATCTTCCTTGTAGAGCCGTGCGCGGGGCGCCTGTCCGGTGATGCAGAGGATCGGGATGGAATCGGCGATCGCGGAATAGAGCCCGGTGATCATGTCGGTGCCGGCCGGCCCCGAGGTGCCGATGCAGACGCCGATATTGCCGGCCTTGGCCCGCGTATATCCTTCCGCCATGTGCGAGGCGCCCTCGACATGCCGCGCCAGGATGTGGCGGATCGAACCGCGCTTCCTGAGAGCCGAGTAAAGCGGATTGATCGCGGCCCCGGGAACCCCGAAGGCAGTCGAGATGCCTTCCTTCTCCAGGACACGCACGGCTGCATCGACGGCTCGCATCTTCGCCATATCGGACCTCGCTTCAGTTGCGTCAGCGAGCGCGATCATCAGATGCGCAGAAGCCGATCTCAACGAGATCGGCTTTATTTTCCACGATGCGGCAACCGCGGAAAAATCGCGGCGGTCTCAATCGGTTATATCGAGGAACGCGTGAAAGCGGATCACTCGAACAGCGGCGCCAGCTCCATCTGCGGCACCAGCACGAGGCCCTTGTCGGTGATGCGAATTTCCGGAATGACCGATAGCGGAATCAAATTGAAGCCCATGTAGGGGATGGTGCAGCCGGCCTCCGCCCATTCCTTCTTCAGCACCTTCATTTCTTCCGCCACTTCGGTGACGCGCTTGTCGGAGAGCAGCCCGGCAATGGGCAGTGGAACCAGCGACCTCACCTTGCCATCTGCGACGACGCAGACGCCACCCTGATGCTCCTTGATCGCAGCGATTGCCACCTGCATGTCCGGCTCATTGGTGCCGGCGACGATGATGTTGTGGCTGTCGTGACCGACGCTGGAGGCGACCGCACCGCGCTTCAGGCCGAAATCCTTGAGAAGGCCATGGGCGACATTGCCGGCCGACTTGCCGTGGCGCTCGACGACCGTGACGAAGCAAAGTCCGTAGCGGGCAAACAGGGATGGCCAATCCTTTGCAGGTTCGATTGCGACCTTCTCATGGATCAGCGTGATGCCGGGCAACGCGGTCTTGATCGCGTTGACGGTGCAGGCCTTCGCGGGCAGCTCCGGCGTCAGCTTCAGCTTCTCCGGAAGCTTCACCGTGGCGTAGGCGGCTCTCGGATATTGATAGCGTTGCGACAAGGCATGATCGAGAAGCCCGGTGATCTTGCGGTTCTCGACCACGAGCTCGCCGCCGTACCAGGTGCATTGCGGCTTGAGCTGGTCGTCCATCAGCACGAGATCGGCGCGGCGGCCGCCACCGAGCCCGCCGATATCGCCTTCCATACCGAAACGCGTCGCGCCATGAAGCGAGCCCATCGACCAGGCCTGCTCCGGCGACATCCCCGCCTTCACGGCTTCGCGCACCACCCAGTCGAGGCCGAACAGCAGGAGATCGTCGGCATCGCGGTCATCGGTGCACACCGCCGTGCGCTTGTGCGAGGCCCCGAGCTCGGTCACGGTGCGGATCGCCTGCGGCAGCGAATGCCAGGGCGTCGTCGGCGGGCCGCCGCGCAAGAACACCCAGACGCCGGCGTCGAGCAGGTCGTCGGCGATGTCGCGGTCGATCGCCTCGTGCGTATCGGTGACGCCGCTCGCCGCATAGGCAGCGACGAACTCGCGGCCATAGACATGACCGGACACCGGACGCCCGCGCTTCAGGGCCGCGGCGAGGATGGCATGGCTGCGCTCGTCGCCCATGGTGACAGGTACGAAATCCATCTTCTCGCCGAGTGCGACCGCTTCGGGCCAGCGATCGAACAGGCCCGCGATCTTGTCCGGCGTGAGGTCGCCGCCGGCGGTCTCCAGTTCCGCGGACGTTGCTGGCACCGTGCTCGGCACCGTCAGGAAGATCGAGAGCGGCGCCTCGCGCGCGTCCTCCAGCATCGCCTCGACGCCGGCCACGTCCATGACGTTGCCGATCTCGTGGCTGTCGCAGAAGATCGTGGTGGTTCCGTTGAGCAGCGCAGCTTCCGCGTAGGCACAGGCCGTCACCATCGAGGACTCGATGTGGATGTGCGGATCGACCAGCCCCGGCGCGATGATGCCGCCGGCCGCATCATAGAGCGGCACGCCGCTCCAGACCTTCTTCGCCGTGCCGGCCGGCTTCACCGCAGCGATGCGGCCGCCGGTGATCCAGACCTCGCGGCCCGGATGGATGCGCTCCGAATAGGTCGAGAGCACCCGGGCCCCCGTGACGACGAGATCGGGCGCAACGCGCGCCGAGGCGACGTCGGCGAGGCGACGCGTCATGCTGTGCAGCGGCGCAACGGAGAAACGGGTGAGTCTGGTCATCGGCGCTCTCTGGTGACGTTACGGCCGAGCGATGGTTACGCCCAGCCCCACCCCGGGCAAGCTCAAATATAGCGGCAGGACCTGCTTACGTCTTCGGCGCCGAAACGCCTGCCGCGCCCGGAGGCCTGCGCGGGTTCCGCGGTCGCCTCGGCGGTGCGGCAGTGGGCTTGACCCGAATTCGCATCGACCGGCCTTTCGGCTCATCGATCTCGAACGCATTCGTCTTTCGCACGAGATCGCTCAGCTTGCGAAAGCCGAACGTCCTCGGATCGAAATCCGAAGCCAGGTTGGCGAGCTGCCGCCCGACTTCACCGAGAGCGACCCAGCCGTCTTCGCTCTCCATCTGGGTGATCACCTTCTTGATGATGGGCGTGGCGGCATCGGGTGGCTGAAGCGGCGGCGACCTCGAGGCGGCATCCTGGGTGTTCGCCGGGGCGGCAAGCAGGTTCTCGGTGTAGACGAATCTCCGGCAGGCCTGCCGGAAGCTTTCCGGCGTCTTCTGCTCGCCGAACCCGAAGACGTCGACGCCCTGCTCCCGGATGCGGGCGGCGAGACGGGTAAAGTCGCTGTCGGAAGACACCAGGCAGAAGCCGTCGAACCGGCCGCTGTGAAGCAGGTCCATCGCGTCGATGACCAGGGTTATGTCGGACGCATTCTTTCCCGTCGTATAAGCGAATTGCTGCTGCGGGATGATGGCGTGCTTCGACAGAATGTCGGCCCAGGCCCTGGAACGCGCATTGGAGAAGTCGCCGTAGATGCGTCGGACGCTGGCCTCGCCGATCTTAGCAATCTCCTCGAAAAGTCCATCCGCGATCTTCGCAGAGGCATTGTCGGCGTCGATCAGGACGGCCAGACGGGGCGAGCGAAGTTCCGACGGCATTGCATTTCTCCACGGGATGGACGCAGCATTAGAACATGCGCGCGTCTCGACGGCTAATCTTCGTTCGCCTTGAATCGCCCGAGCCCCTTCATCACGAAGGGCGCCAGCAGCGCGATCAACGCCACCACCAGCAGCGTCGCCGAGATCGGGCTTTGGACCAGCGTCATGGGATCGCCGAGGCTGATCGCGAGTGCGCGACGCAACTGGCTTTCCGCGATCGGGCCGAGGATCAGGCCGACGACCACGGGAGCGATCGGAAAATCGAACCGGCGCATCAAGAAGCCGAGCACGCCGAAGCCGGCCAGCATCGATAATTCCACCACCGACGGCTTGGCGGCGATGGTGCCCATGGTCGCGAAGACGAGGATGCCGGCATAGAGCCAGGGCTGCGGAATCGCGAGCAGGCGCACCCACAGTCCGACCAGCGGCAGGTTGAGCACCAGCAGCATGCAGTTGGCGATGAAGAGGCTCGCGATCAGACCCCACACCAGATCGGGCCGCTCGGCGAACAGCAGCGGCCCCGGATTGAGGCCGTATTGCTGGAAACCCGCCAGCATCATCGCGGCGGTCGCCGAGGTCGGCAGCCCGAGCGTGAGCAGCGGCACCAGCGTGCCGGCGGCGGAGGCGTTGTTGGCCGCTTCCGGTCCCGCCACACCTTCGATCGCGCCCTTGCCGAATTCTTCGAGGTGTTTGGTCAGGCGCTTCTCGGTCGAATAGGACAGGAAGGTCGGGATCTCGGCGCCGCCCGCAGGCAGGGCGCCGATCGGAAAGCCGAACATGGTGCCGCGCAGCCACGGTTTCCACGATCGTTTCCAGTCTTCCTTTGTCATCCACAGCGAGCCGCGCACCGGCTCGAGCTTCTCCTCGGTATGGTGGCGGCGCGATGCGACATAGAGCGCCTCGCCCACCGCGAACAGGCCGACCGCGAGCGTCGTCACCTCGACGCCGTCGAGCAGCTCGGGAACGCCGAACGCGAGCCGCGCCTGGCCGGTCAGCTTGTCGATGCCGACGAGGCCCAGCGTCAGGCCGATGAACAGGCTGGTCAGGCCACGAACCGGCGAATCTCCGAAGGTCGCCGACACCGTGACGAAGGCGACGCACATCAGCGCGAAATAATCCTCTGGGCCAAAGCGCACGGCGAAATCGACCAGCCACGGCGCAAGGAAGGCGAGCCCAATGGTGGCGATGGTGCCGGCGACGAAAGAGCCGATCGCGGAGGTCGCAAGCGCCGGCCCGCCACGGCCGGCCTTGGCCATCTTGTTGCCTTCGAGCGCGGTCGCCATCGAGGCGCTCTCGCCGGGCGTGTTGATCAGGATCGCGGTGGTCGAGCCGCCATACATGCCGCCATAGTAGATGCCGGCGAACATGATCAGCGAGCCGCCGGGATCGAGCTTGTATGTCACCGGCAGCAGCAGCGCGACCGTCAGCGCCGGGCCGATGCCGGGCAGCACGCCGACGGCCGTGCCGAGGAACACGCCGATCAGCGCATAAAGCAGGTTCATCGGCTGGACGGCGACCGCCATGCCGTGGGCCAGCGCGGCAAAAGTATCCATCACAGCAGTCGCTCCAGGGGCCCGGCCGGAAGACTCAGCGTCAACAGGCGGTCGAACGCGAGATAGATGACGGTCGACATCACGAGGGCGATGATGCTGTCGACCAGGATGGCACGGCGCCCAAACGCCGCCGACGTCGTCACGAACAGCGCGGACGTCGCCAGGATGAAGCCGCCGCCGAAGCCGATGATCGCGATCAGCAGCCCGAGGCCAACCAGGATCAGAAACACCGGCACGGGATCGGCGCTCTCGCGCGCCGGCAGGTTGCCACGCAGCGCGTCGATGAGATTGCCGATCGCGAGCAAGGCAAGGCCGGAGGCGACCACAACCGGCATCGCTTCGGGCCCCATCCCGTACATCGCGGCAGATTGCAGGCCGCGTGCATCCCAGACCAGCACCGCGGCGAGCCCTGCGAGCAACGCGGCGATAACGAGGCCGGCGCGGTCGACGCGCCGCGGCGGCTGCGCAGGATCGCCTGAGGTCATGACTTGACGAGGCCCACCGATTTCAGCACGTCGGTGACGCGCACAGTTTCCTTCTTCAGGAAGTCAGCGAAAGCGTCGCCGCCGAGATACGCGTCCTCCCAGCCTTTCTGCTTGAGGATCTCCTTCCAGGCGTCGGATTTCACCATCTTCTCGACCGCATCGCTCAAGGTCTTGCGCTGCTCCGGCGTGATGCCGGGAGGCGCGACCACCGAGCGCCAGTTGGCAATCACGAGGTCGATGCCCTGCTCCTTGAAGGTCGGGATGTCACTGCCGGCAATGCGCTTCTCCGAGGTCACGCCGATCGCGCGCAGCTTGCCGGACTTGATCTGCCCTTCATATTCGCTCAGGCCCGAAATGCCCGCGGTGACCTTGCCGCCGAGGATCGCGGCCAGCGACTCGCCGCCGCCCGAGAACGGGATGTAGTTGATCTTCTTCGCATCTGCGCCGACGGCGCCGGCGAACAGGGCTGCCATCACGTGGTCCACACCGCCGGCCGAGCCGCCGGCGAAGGTGACTCTGGCGATATCGGCCTTCACCGCGGCGGCGAGATCCTGCGCATTCTTGATCGGCGAATTCGCGGGAACCACGATCACCTGGATCTCCTCGGTGAGGCGGGCAATCGGCGTCACCTGCTCCAGCGTCACCGGCGACTTGTTCATGGCGAGCGCGCCCACCATGACGAAGCCGTTGACCATCAGCTGGTTGCCGTCGCCCCTGGCGCCATTGACGAACTGCGCGATGCCGACGCTGCCGCCGGCACCGGGAACGTTGGTGACCTGCACGCTGCGCGCGACGCCCGAAGCCACCAGCGCCTGCTGCATCGAGCGCGCGGTCTGGTCCCAGCCCCCGCCCGGAGCTGCCGGTGCCATCAGCTTGAGCTCGAGTTGCTGGGCAAAGGCCGGATTGGCTGCCGCCAGGGTCAGCGCGACGGCTGCGCCGACAAGGCGCGGGGGAAATCGAAACATGGGGCATCTCCAGGCTCATGCGGACGTTTGCCGCATTGTGTCGTTTGGTCGCATATCAGCCAAAACGGCCGATACTGTCCAGTGACATCCCCCAGGGGTCTTGGTCAGCGGGGCGCCGGGATCACCCCGCCGAGCGCGGCCGTCAGATCGGCAGCAACATGCCGGACGATTTGCCCGATCTCCGGCAACCGCTGATCGGTCAAGCGGCCCGTCATGCCGGAGACTGAAATCGCCGCGAGCGGCTCGGCGCAGTCGTTGTAGACGACCGCCGCAACGCAGCGCAGGCCCATACAGGCCTCTTCATCGTCGAGGGCGTAGCCCTGCTTGCGGATCTTTTCGAGTTCCTTGAACAGGTCGCTCGGCCGAACGATCGACTTCTCGGTCAGGCGGGGCATGCCGTGATGGCGGATGACGGCGCCGACGTCCTCGTCCGAATAGGTCGCCAGCACGGCCTTGCCGACGCCGGAGGTCACCATGGGAACGCGGCCGCCCACCTTGGTCAGCGAGCGCATGATCTCGCGGCTTTCCATGCGGGTCAGCACGATGATGAACTCGTCGTCGACCACGGCGAGATTGGCTGTCTCGCGGGTAAGATCGCGTAGCTTGCGCAGATAGGGAATCGCCTGCGCAGAGAAATTGCGGCGCCGCGCGAAGCTGGCGCCGACGGTGAAGCTGCGCACGCCGACATGCCATTTGGATTCGCCGCGGTCGAACTGCACGAAGCGGCGGCTTTCGAGGGTTGCAAGCAGCCGGTGCACGGTGGACGCCGACAGGCCGGTACGGATCGCGAGATCGCTGAGGCGATAACCCTCGTCGTCCTCGGCCAGCGTCTCGATGATCGACAGCGCGCGGTCAACGGATTGCACGCCGCCGTCGCGGCCCTCGTGATCGGATTCCGCGACCGATTTGGGCTCGAGCGATTTGCGCCGGATCAAGTTCTTGCTCATCGCGACCTGCCGCTTGTGCATCCGTCATTCCGGGATGGTACGCCGGGACTGCGCGCAGCGCGGGCCTGGCGTACCAGACCCGGAATCTCGAGATCCTCAGGTGCGCAATTGCGCACCATAGTTCGATGCTCCGCATCGCCCGGGATGACAGGAGAGTTAGGCTCAGAGCAGCCCTGCCCCGCGCGCCCACTTGTACTTCGCGCCGAGCACCTCGACCGGTAGCTCCGTCGAGTAGGCATAGGCCGGGATGCCATTCTGGTAGAGATATTCGGCGGCTTCCTCGACCTCGACGTCGCCGGCCAGAGACGCGACCATCGGCTTCACAAAACCCTTGGCCTCCATCTCCTTCTTCACCTCGACCATGTTGCGGGCGAACACCATCGGCGGGGTGACGATGGTGTGCCAGTAGCCGAGGATGAGCGCATGGATGCGCTCATCCGACAGGCCCAGCTTCACGGTGTTGACGTAGGTGATCGGCGGCTCGCCGCCGGTGATGTCCACAGGATTTCCGGCCGCTCCGAACGGCGGGATGAACTTGCGGAAGGCCGCGTCGAGATCCGGCGGCATCGACATCAACGACAGGCCGTTGTCGACGCAGGAGTCCGACAGCAGCACGCCCGAGCCGCCGGCGCCGGTGATGATCAGCACGTTCTCGCCCTTCGGCGTCGGCAGCACCGGCACGCCACGCGCGAATTCGAGCAGCTGGCGCAAGGAGCGAGCACGGATCACGCCGGACTGCTTGAACACGTCCTCGTAGATGCGGT
This sequence comes from Bradyrhizobium sp. GW821-FHT13H06, assembly GCF_058803975.1. Classification (NCBI taxonomy): domain Bacteria; kingdom Pseudomonadati; phylum Pseudomonadota; class Alphaproteobacteria; order Hyphomicrobiales; family Nitrobacteraceae; genus Bradyrhizobium; species Bradyrhizobium sp. GW821-FHT13H06. The sequence continues at coordinate 616,011 of NZ_JBXAPN010000004.1, forward strand.
CGTTGCCGGCGAGCGCGCCGGTGTGCGAGGACGCAGCCTTGGCACCGGCCGAGGTGCGGCCGGCCTTGAGCACGACCACCGGCTTCTTCTTGGAGACGCGTTTTGCCGCTTCGGCAAAGGCGCGGCCGTCCTTGAGGTCTTCGCAGTGCTGCGCGATCAGGTTGGTGTTCGGATCCTGCTCGAAGAAGGCGAGCAGATCGTCCTCGTCGATATCGGACTTGTTGCCGAGACCGACGATCGCCGAGACGCCCATTTTCGCTGAGCGCGAGAAGCCGATGATGGCCATGCCGATGCCGCCCGACTGCGACGACAGCGCCGCATGGCCCTTGACGTCGTAAGCAGTACAGAAAGTCGCGCAGAGATTGGCGGGCGTATAGTAGAAGCCGTAGATGTTCGGCCCCATCAGGCGGATGTCGTACTTCTTGCCGACCTCGACGATCTCGGCCTGCAGCTCCGGCGCGCCGGCTTCAGCGAAGCCCGACGGGATCAACACCGCGCCCGGGATTTTCTTCTCGCCGCACTCGGTGAGCGCCGCAGCCACGAACTTGGCGGGGATCGCGAACACCGCGACGTCGATTACGCCGGGCACGTCCTTGACGCTCTTGTAGGCCTTGTAGCCGAGGATCTCGGTGGCCTTGGGATGGATCGGATAGATTTCGCCCTTGTAGCCGCCGTTGATGAGGTTCTTCATCACGGAATTGCCGATCTTGCCGTCCTCGGCGGAGGCACCGACCACGGCGACCGCCTTCGGCTGCATGATGCGGTTCATCGCCGCGACGATCTCTTCGGTCGGGCGCGGCTTCGGCTTCGGCTTGAAGGCGAAGTCGACGACGATGCGCACATCCGCGGCGGTCGCGCCCTTCGGCGTCGCGAACACCGGGTTGAGGTCGAGCTCGACGATTTCGGGGAAATCGGTGACGAGCTGCGACACCTTGACGATGACGTCGGCGAGGGCGTTGCGATTCACCGGCTCGCTGCCGCGCACGCCCTTCAATATCTCATGCGCCTGGATGCCGTCGAGCATCGAGAGCGCGTCCTCCTTGGTCGCCGGCGCGAGGCGGAAGGTGATGTCCTTGAGCACCTCGACCAGCACGCCGCCGAGGCCGAAGGCGACGAGCTTGCCGAACGAGCCGTCGGTGATCGAGCCGACGATGACCTCGGTGCCGCCGGCCAGCATCTGCTGCACCTGGACGCCCTCGATCTTGGCATCGGACTTATATTTCTTGGCGTTGGAAAGAATGGTCTCGTAGGCCTTCTCGGCCTCTTCGGTGGTCTTGAGACCGACAATGACGCCGCCGGCTTCGGTCTTGTGGAGAATGTCCGGCGAGACGATCTTCATCACGACCGGGAAGCCCATGGCCGAAGCCATCTTGCCGGCCTCGCCTGCCGACTTTGCCACGCCCTCCTTCGGCACCGGAATGCCGTAGGCGTCGCAGACCAGCTTGCCCTCCGGCGCCGTCAGGCTGGTGCGGTTGTCCGCCTTGACCTGGTCAAGCACCTTGCGGACGGCATCTTTGGAATTGGACATCTGGCTTCTCCCTTGACCTGAGTTCGTTCTTTTCAAAGCGCGCGTGGTTAGCGGCTGCCGGTGATGCTTGCCATTCGCCGCGCTCTGTTCCATGCGGCGGAACGGAGTGGCATAAAGCCCGAGACTACTCCGCCGGCTTGGATCAAAAATGGCTGGCGATGGCATTTGGTATGCCAGAAGCCAACTTGTCAAGCTGGAGCTTGTCTTAGAACGCCGCAAAAAATCGCCGCCTTGACATTCTGGCATGTGGTATGCCAAAAACTTTCCCGTCATTATTCCTGTAAAAGACGACTCCCACTGGAGGAGATTCGTCGTGTCACTACGGAAACCAACCAAGGCGTTGCCGAACATGGCCGAGGCAGACATCGCAATCGTTCGTATTGCCCCGGAGAGCAGCTTCAAGAACAAGGCGTATGACGCCTTGAAGGAAGCCATCCTCAAGATGGACATCTACTCGACGCCCGAGCCGGTGATGCTCGACGAGCGCGCATTGTCCGAGAGGCTTGGCGTCAGCCGCACGCCGATCCGCGAAGCGATCGCGATGCTCGAGCAGGACGGTTTTGTGAAGACGGTGCCGCGCCGCGGCATCATGGTGGTGCGGAGGACCAAGAGCGAGATCGTCGACATGATCCGCGCCTGGGCGGCGCTGGAGAGCATGGCCGCGCGCCTCATCACCACCACCGCACGCAAGAAGGACATCACCGCGCTGCGCGACTTCTTCAAGGATTTCGGCAAGGACCGCCTGCCCGAGGATCACGTCGAGGAATATTCGCGCGCCAACATCGCCTTCCACCAGGCGCTGATCTCGCTGTCGGAATCGCCGGTGCTGGTCGATCTCACCAACGACCTCCTGCTGCACGTGCGCGGCTATCGCCAGCTGACCATCGGACGCAAGGACCGCACCGCAACCTCGCTGCCCGAGCATCTCGGCATCATCGAAGCGCTCGAAGCGCGCGACACCGAGCTCGCCGAGAAGCGCGCCCGCGATCACACCCTCGGCCTCGCCGCTTACGTCGAAGCGCACGGCCAGGAACTGTTCACGTAGCTCTTGACCTAGCAAACCTTCACCAGAAGGGCGAAGCACTCGCCCCAGTACTGAGACCAGGGAGACAAGGCCCATGCTGAATACCGCGACCAAGTCCGAAGCACCGGGCACCGAGCAGGAACTGACGGATGGTTTTCATCTCGTCATCGACGCGCTCAAGCTGAACGGCATCAACACCATCTATAATGTGCCGGGCATCCCGATCACGGATTTGGGCCGCATGGCGCAGGCCGCCGGTATTCGCGTGGTCTCCTTCCGCCACGAGCAGAACGCCGGCTACGCCGCAGGCATTGCCGGCTATCTCACCAAGAAGCCCGGCGTCTGCCTCACGGTCTCGGCGCCCGGCTTCCTCAACGGTCTCACCGCGCTCGCGCATGCCACCACCAACTGCTACCCGATGATCCTGGTCTCGGGCTCCTCCGAGCGCGAGATCGTCGATCTCCAGCAGGGCGACTACGAGGAAATGGACCAGCTCGCGATCGCGAAGCCCCTGTGCAAGGCGGCCTATCGCGTGCTGCACGCCCAGGACATCGGCATCGGTTTCGCCCGCGCCATCCGCGCCGCGGTCTCGGGCCGTCCGGGCGGCGTCTATCTCGACCTGCCGGCAAAGCTGTTCGGCCAGGTGATGAACGCCGAGGCCGGCCGAAAGTCGCTGGTCAAGGTGATCGACGCGGCGCCCGCGCAGATCCCCTCGCCCGCTTCGGTCAAGCGCGCGCTCGACGTGCTCAAGAGCGCGAAGCGTCCGCTCATCATCCTCGGCAAGGGCGCGGCCTACGCGCAGGCCGACGAGGAGATCAAGAGCTTCGTCGAGAACTGCGGCGTTCCCTTCCTGCCCATGAGCATGGCCAAGGGTCTCCTCCCCGACACGCATCCGCAGTGCGCCGGCGCGGCCCGCTCGACGGTGCTGAAGGACTCCGACGTCGTGATGCTGATCGGCGCGCGGCTGAACTGGCTGCTGTCGCACGGCAAGGGCAAGAGCTGGGGCGAAGCGCCGAAGAAGTTCATCCAGGTCGACATCGAGCCGAAGGAGATGGACTCCAACGTCGAGATCGTCGCGCCCGTCGTCGGCGACATCGGCTCGGTCGTCTCCGCGTTCAACCAGGCGCTTGCGTCGGGCTGGACCGCCCCGCCCGCCGAATGGACCAAGGCCGTGTCAGCCAAGCGCGAAGAGAACGTCGCCAAGATGGCGCCGAAGCTCATGAACAACAAATCGCCGATGGATTATCACGGCGCGCTCGGGGTGCTGAAGAACGTCATCAAGGAGAACCCCGAGGCGATCCTCGTCAACGAGGGCGCCAACACGCTCGACCTCGCCCGCGGCGTCATCGACATGTACCGCCCGCGCAAGCGTCTCGACGTCGGCACCTGGGGCGTGATGGGCATCGGCATGGGCCAGGCGATCGCAGCCGCGCTCGAGACCGGCCACCCCGTGCTCGCAGTGGAAGGCGACTCGGCCTTCGGCTTCTCCGGCATGGAGGTCGAGACCATCTGCCGCTACAACCTTCCGATCTGCGTCGTCATCTTCAACAATGACGGCATCTATCGCGGCACGGACGTGAACAACGCCAACGCCGACCCGGCGACCACGGTGTTCGTCAAGGGCGCGCGCTACGACAAGATGATGGAGGCCTTCGGCGGCGTCGGCGTCAACGCGACCTCGCCCGACGAGCTCAAGCGCGCCGTGAACGAGGCGATGGCGTCCGGCAAGCCGACGCTCATCAACGCGGTGATCGATCCGGCCGCAGGCTCGGAGAGCGGCCGCATCGGAAACCTCAATCCGCAGAGCGTTCTGCAGAAGAAGAAGTAAGTCCACCCCTCAACCCTTATTCCCTGCCGGGTGCAGGGGCAGACAAAGAGTACGGAGCAACACGATGACCAAAGCGCTCGAGGGCGTTCGCATTCTCGACTTCACCCACGTCCAGTCCGGACCGACCTGCACGCAGCTGCTGGCATGGTTCGGCGCCGACGTGATCAAGGTGGAACGCCCGGGCGTGGGTGACATCACCCGCGGCCAGCTGCAGGACATCCCGAACGTGGACAGCCTGTATTTCACCATGCTCAACCACAACAAGCGCTCGATCACGCTCGACACCAAGAACCCCAAGGGCAAGGAGGTCCTCACCGAGCTGATCAAGAAGTGCGACGTGCTGGTGGAGAATTTCGGCCCCGGCGTGCTCGACCGCATGGGCTTCCCCTGGGAGAAGATTCAAGCGATCAACCCGAAGATGATCGTCGCCTCGATCAAGGGCTTCGGCCCCGGACCGTACGAAGACTGCAAGGTCTACGAGAACGTCGCGCAGTGCACCGGCGGCGCCGCCTCCACCACCGGCTTCCGCGACGGCGTGCCGCTCGTCACCGGCGCGCAGATCGGCGATTCCGGCACCGGCCTGCATCTGGCGCTCGGCATCGTCACCGCGCTCTATCAGCGCACCCACACCGGCAAGGGCCAGCGCGTCACCGCGGCGATGCAGGACGGCGTGCTCAACCTCTGCCGCGTCAAGCTGCGCGACCAGCAGCGCCTCGCCCACGGGCCGCTCAAGGAGTACAGCCAGTTCGGTGAAGGCGTGCCGTTCGGCGATGCCGTGCCGCGCGCCGGCAACGATTCCGGCGGCGGCCAGCCCGGCCGCATCCTGAAGTGCAAGGGCTGGGAGACCGATCCCAACGCCTACATCTACTTCATCACCCAGGCCCCGGTCTGGGAGAAGATCTGCGACGTGATCGGCGAGCCCTCCTGGAAGACCGATCCGAACTACGCCAAGCCGGCGGCGCGCCTGCCGCGTCTCAACGAGATCTTCGGCCGCATCGAGCAGTGGACGATGACCAAGACCAAGTTCGAGGCAATGGAGATCCTCAACAAGGACGACATCCCCTGCGGCCCGATCCTGTCGATGAAGGAGATCGCCGAGGACCAGTCGCTGCGCGCGACCGGCACCGTGGTCGAGGTCGACCACCCCACCCGCGGCAAGTACGTCTCGGTCGGCAACCCGATCAAGCTGTCGGACTCTCCGAGCGATGTGCAGCGCTCCCCGCTGCTCGGTGAGCACACCGACGAGATCCTGCGTTCTGTGCTGGGCTTCAGCGACCATCAGGTCGCCGAGATCCACAAGTCCGGCGCGCTCGACCCGCCGCAGAAGCAGGCCGCGGAGTAAGCTGGACCGCATTGACGAGATGAAAGGGCCGCCCGAAGGGGCGGCCCTATTTGCTTGCGAAGGCGCGAGGTCGGGGGTTCAAACCAAAAAGTGGAAAAACAACCCCATGCACAGTAGCCATCTCATTGGCCCGCAACGATATTTCTGATTCGACGAAAAATTTCTGACCCGTCGGGCAAAACAGGGGTATTGTGCCATCGTGGATGTCATGCCGGGAGTGCACATCGGGGCGCTGGCTGCTGCAGATCGGAGCGGCTCCCCGACCATCCCCGTTCGCGGAAGGGGCTGCAGAGGTCTGGAGTCCAAGGGCGATCGCACGTCAGCGCGAGGCGCAAGGACGTCAGCTATGGGCGAGAAGCAGTCATCGCCGCCGATCAATCCACCAGCAACCATAAGGAGTGGATGCGGGCCGTTCCATCTCAACAAGAATGGATTGCCTGGGTATCTTGGTAATCTCGGCTGGCGTTTCGAGGGCGGAAAGCATGGTACCAGCAGACTACGTCTTTGGCTTCGCTATCGCGTTGGTCGTCGGGTTAAACCTTTATCTTGGCCCGCGTATTCAAAGCGAACGCGTCGCTATGCAATGGGGGTCTACCGGCGAGCCAACTTGGTACGCTCCAAAATGGCTCGCTATGTGGGGAATGATTGCCTTTATGGCGGCCGTCCGGTTGTTCATTTGGCTGGCTTCGACATATGCGCCGCAGCACGTCCACGGTGCTGAATTAGGGATAGTCATCTTCTCGCTGATTGCCGCCGGTTCTCACCTGTTCGTTTTGATGAAGGCGAGCGCGACGCGCTGAACTGTCGCGCAGGTCGGTAACGGTCAATCGCGACGGTTGGCCCGGTTTAAGTTAGGTCCAGTCTACCCTTGACAGACGACATAGCCTCGACCGTGGCATGCGGCAGCGATGGGCCGATGAGCGACGTTCCGTTTAACTTTGACGTAGTTCCTTGACCAGCTTTGGCAGCATCCTTCCGGCTATTGAGCCGGACGGTGCAAAGCCATAATCTTCTGCGCCCATTCGCCTGTAGAAGGCCGCAGCATCCGGGTCAGCTTCGATCATCAGGCGATCAGCACCTCTGCTTGTTGCCATCTCGGTCGCCCAAACAAAGAGGGTTCTCCCTACGCCGCCACGAAGTATCGTCGGCTCAACAAACAGCTTGAGTAAATCTGCCTCACTTCCGACTATCTTTATCTGCGCAACGCCAACGACTTTGCCGTTCTCTTCTGCAACCGCAATCGACGTTGATCGCAAGTCGCTTAGTTCAATGGTGAGTTCCTTTCGGCACGCTTCCATGAAGTCGTTGTCGTAGCCCCACACTGCTTTCGACCTCAAGCACAATGCCGAGAGCGCTGGAAGCTCTTCAACTGTTGGCACTCTGAGGATACACGGCAAGCGGTTGGCTCCGGTGGCATCTAGCCATACTAACACTTCGGACAACCGGTGTCTCTTTTGGGTCAATCGCAGCGGTTTCCCGTTACACGTGCGACTTCCGGTCTTCCCCTGCACCCAGACATGTCGCTGCACTACGCCCACTGACGCAATGGGCCACATTCGAACATATGTGTCGTTAGGTTGACGAAGGTCCTTCAACAATCTTCCAGTACGAGTCCTTGCGGACCACCTCGTCCGCGCGAAAAGTGTAAAAGTCACATCCTCGGACTTCGATCTTTTTTCCTTCGCCTGTAGTGCCCGTTAGCGTCCATTTTGAAATTCCCGTGTTTGCCATCGTATCCACAAAATGCTCGGCGTCGCCGTAGTGAACATCCGGTAAGCCTTCAAAGCGCGTCGCGAGCCCGTCTCGTACGTTGCGTTTGCCCTCGAAGCGGGAGCCCCATGGCTTGCTTCCCCTCGGCATCTCCAAGACACAATCGTCAGCAAAGAACTCCATGATGGAATCCAAGTCGTGCGCGTTGAACGCTTCACACAGCGCCGTCAATTTCGATCGAATGTCCATCCTTCCCTCCATCGAGTTCTCGGAAGGGATACGATAACACAAGGGCACACAGGTGAGTTGAAGGGCCGATTAGACTTCTGGGAGCTTTGCGCCCGTGACAGGGTAGTCCTTCACGCCTATCAGGTCGAAATCGGCGCCGACCGATAAACGGCCAAGCGCCACATGCGTCGGCTCCGCCGCGCAAGGAGACCAGATCGCACCTGACAGCGCCGGATCGGCGTCGAGCAGCTGAATGCCCGCAGCCTCGGCCGGCGAACCAAGACAGCAGAGCGTGATGGCCAAAGCCCAGAGCGTGCTGCGCAACGGAAGCCCCTCTGATTTCCCGCAGGAATTGAACGAGAAACGGTAGCGGTATTGTGGCTTCGGCTCGCCGAGCGGGGACACTTGCCGCCGCCGTCGGTGTTCAGGCAAAGTGGCCGCAAGAAGTCAGGGCTATCGCATATGACTGGTTGCGGCCTGCGCGCACGCCTCGTCCTTCGAGACGGCGCTGACGCGCCTCCTCAGGATGAGGCTCATCGGCGTCAGTGCTCGTTGAAACTGCTGCCGCGCACTCATCCTGAGGAGCCCGCCTCAAGCGGGCGTCTCGAAGGATGGCCGCAAGGAAAAATGCGATAGCCCTGCGCAAGACAAGGAGGTCAGCATGTCACTGCTCGGCAAGGCCGCGGTCGCGATGTGGTGGAGCGTTCGCCCGGAGCAGCGCAGCGAGTTCGGCGACTGGCACTCGCATGAGCATTTTCCGGAGCGGATGAGCATTCCCGGCTTCCGGCGGGGATCGCGCTGGAGCAGCACGACGGATGCCGAGGGCTTCTTCGTGCTCTACGAGCTCGAGCAATACGAGGTGCTCACGTCGAAGGGATATCTCGACCGGCTCAACGCGCCGACGCCGTGGTCGAGGAAGATGATGCCGCATCATCTCGGCATGGTCCGCAGCCAGTGCCGGATCATCGCGAGCTTTGGCGGTGGCGTGGCGGCCTCGCTTGCGACCATCAGGCTGTCGCCAAACGTCGGGCGGGATGCGGAGCTGCAGGCGCACCTTTCGGACACGCTCGCCGCATTGGCACAGCAGCCAGGACTGACAGGCGCCCACCTCCTGCTCACCGACACGCCCCGGACGAGCGCGCCCACCACCGAGCAGCAGATCCGCGGCAAGGACGGCGCTGCCGACTGGATCGTGCTGCTGTCCGGTTACGATTCCGATGCCGTCGAGGACGTGGTCGCCGGACGACTCTCGCCGTCATCGCTTCACGCGGCTGGCGCTTGCGAAAACCCTGGAATTGGCCGCTACAGGCTGGCATTCACGATGACGTCTCAGGATGTCGCTGCCGTCTAGCAATCCGGCCGAACAAGACTCGAACAAAAAAATCCAAGTCGAACGAAAAAATCCATGGCGCCTGTCGGATCGGCGGCTTGCCCGTCGTCCTCGTGACATGAATGGGCCATAGACGCCAAACTCGGGCCCATCGATCACTGAGGACAACAACCATGCCCAACACCGTCCGCCTGCACCGCGTCCTGGCCACCAGGCCGGAGAAAGTCTATCGCGCCTTCCTGGAGGCCGATGCGATGGCGAAATGGCTTCCGCCGAACGGGTTCACCTGCACCGTGCATCATTTCGAGCCCAAGGTCGGGGGCACGTTCAAGATGTCGTTCCGGAATTTCACCACGGGCAACAGCCATTCCTTTGGCGGCGAATATGTCGAGCTCGTGCCCGGCGAACGCATCCGCTATACTGACAAGTTTGACGATCCCAATCTGCCCGGCCTGATCGAGGTGACCGTGATCCTGAAGAAGGTCTCGGTCGGAACCGAAATCGACATCACGCAGTCGGGCATCCCGGATGTCATCCCGCCGGAGGCCTGCTATCTCGGCTGGCAGGAATCGCTGCGGAATCTGGCCAGGCTCGTCGAGCCCGAGATCAATCAATAGGCTGGGCGCAATGGCTTTGAGCCGAGTCGACGTGAGCCGCAGGCTCGCTCAGCCTCCTCCGCTTGCGCAGCGCCATCGCATTTGAACGCGATTTCCCTGTGGCGGTCCTTCGCGACGCCCGCCATTGGCGGGCTCTCAAGGAGACCGCCACCGGGTCCGTGCGAAACGGTATCCGACGGCGGCGCGGCAGGCGCCCTCCCGCCTGCGTTGCAGGCGCTCCCCGCAGTCCGATGCCCCTTGTGCCGGTCGAGCGGAAGGCTACACTCGGGAGGAATCGGGAGGGGGTTGATGAAACCATTCCAGGCGTTGCGGATGATTGCCTGTGGCGCGCTGCTCGTTGCGGCCGCAACAGCTTCGGCCCGGGCCGAAGGGACTTTTGAAATTCCCGCGGGAGCACATTTCAACAAGGACAAGCTGGCAAAACTCGACGAGTTCTTCCGCAACGAAGTCGCGACGGGGAAGATTCCCGGAGCAATCCTGCTCATCCAACAGCACGGCAAGCCGGTTTATCACAAGTCCTTCGGCGTGCAGGATGTGGAGTCGAAGGCTCCGATCACCGACCATACCATCTTCCGCCTGTTCTCGATGACCAAGGCCATCACCAGCGTGGTTGCCGTGCAGATGATCGATGAGGGCAAGTTCTCCCTCGACGACCCGATCGCAAAATACATTCCGTCGTTTGCAAATGTGAAGGTCGGCGTCGAGAAGGCAGCCAGCGACGGTACCAAGACGCTCGAACTGGTACCGCCGAACCGGCCGCCGACGGTGCTTGACCTGATGCGCCAGACCTCCGGCGTCACCTACGGCTTCTACGGCGACAGCCTGGTCCGCAAGGCCTACAAGGCTGCCGATATCTATGCCGGCGATTTCGACCTCGCCGAGTTCGCCGAGCGGATCGCAAAACTGCCGCTGCACAATCAACCCGGCGCGCTCTGGCAGTATGGCCATTCCACCGACATCCTGGCGCGGATCATGGAAATCGCGTCCGGGAAGTCCCTGATCGAGGTCGAGAAGGAAAAACTGCTCGATCCGCTCGGCATGAAGGACACCGGCTTCTTCGTCGGCGACCCCGAAAAGCAGAAGCTGCTCGCCAAGCCGATGCCGAACGACAGCGATTTCCGGGTGGGCCGCGAAAACGATCCGACCAAGCCGAAAAAGATGATGTACGCCAGTGGCGGCATGGTCTCGACGATGGCGGACTACGCCCGCTTCGCTCAGATGCTGCTCAATGGCGGCACCTACGAGGGCAAGACGATTCTCAGCCCCAAGGCGTTCAAGCTGCTGACGACGGACCAGGTCGGGCCCGGATCGGGCGTCGAGCGGGACTTCTTCTACTTTCCCGGCGACGGCTTCGGCTTTGGGCTCGGCCTCGCCGTACGCACCGATCCGGGCAACGCCAAACCGCCGCCGCCAGGCAATCTGGGCGAACTGAAATGGGACGGCGCCAGCGGCTGCTATTTCGTGATCGACCCCAAGCAGGACATGTTCTTCGTCTTGCTCGAGCAGACTCCCTCGGAGCGCCAGCGCATCCAAAGGACCGTCAAGCAGCTGATTTATGAGGCCATGGAGAACTGACGACGTCACGTCGGCGAGCGAGCGACCGTGCAAAGTCATGTGCGCGCTTCGGTTCTGGCTGTGCGGTCTTGATGTGCGTCAAACTGTCTAAAGGGCAAAACGGCTAGGAGCAGGAGTCTTCCCTGCCGGCCTCGGAGGCGAGATGATGAGATCTGCTATCGGATGGTTGATCATTGCCGGTCTTGCCGCTGGTTTCGCCGCTGCCGCCAAGGCCGAAGAAGTTGACATCGGGAAGGCAGAATTTCTGTCTTCATGCGCGAGTTGTCATGGCGCCGACGCAAAGGGCAAAGGCCCGATCAGCGGCCAGCTCAAGACACCGCCTTCCGACCTGACCATGTTGGCCAAGAACAACAACGGGGTGTTTCCCACCAACGCCGTTTACGAGACCTTGTATGGGTCGAAATCAGTCCCGGCTCACGGAACGCGTGAAATGCCGGTCTGGGGCGAGCGGTTCAACCCCATCGTCAGCCTGCCTCACGCTGTCGATCCCACTTATTGGCAAAAGGCCGGGCCGCAGCAAAACCCGGAGGTCGTCGTGCGGACTCGCATTCTCGCCGTGATCGATTACCTGAACCGAATTCAGCAGAAATAGCGACCAAATAGCGCCGCTCGCCGCCTGCTACGCGACCTGACTTGCCGCCCAGCGATCCGGATCGGGACTATGCCCGATCAGCGCAAGCCCATAGGCGATCGACTCGAACTGATCGCCTGACATCAGCCGTTCGTTGCCGAACCGTTCAGCAAACAGTTTCCGGACGGCCGGCACAAAGGACGTGCCGCCGGTCAAGAACACTTTCTCGATCTCGCGCGCGGTGATGCCGGCCTCGCCCAGCACCTTGTCGACCGTCGCCCCCAACCGCGCGATATCGTCGGCGATCCAGGCTTCGAAATTCTTCCGTGTGATGGCCGCGCCGATATCGACGCCGCCGCCCTTGAAGCGGAAGTCCACCTCGTCCTGCGCCGACAGCGCGACCTTGGTGTCGGACACGGCGCGGTAGAGCGAAAAGCCGAGGTCGAGATCGACAATGGTGATGAAATCCTCGAGCAGATCAGGCTTCAGCGCAGTGCGCTGGAGCTCGCGGAGTTCGCGCAGATCGCCGTTGCTCTTCATCATCGCGAGCTGATGCCAGCGCGCGAGGTTGGTGTAGTGGCCGCTCGGAACCGGCAGCACCTTGTCGAATGAGCGAAAGCTGGAGCCTTTGCCGAGCCGCGGCGAGACGACGTGGTCGACGATGCGATAGTCGAAGGTGTCGCCGGCGATGCCGATGCCGGCATGGCCGAGCGGCTCGGCGCGAAGGCTGCCGCCGGCACGCGAGAAACGCATCACGGAGAAATCGCTGGTGCCGCCGCCGAAATCGGCAACCAGCACGGTGGCATCCCGCTCCAGCCGGCGCGCGAAGGAGAACGCCGCGCCGACGGGCTCGTAGACATAGCGCGCGTGACCGGCGCCGAGCCGTTCGAACGCGGCCCGGTAGCGCTGCATCGCCAGCGCCTCGTCGGGATTGCCGCCGGCGAAGCGCACCGGGCGACCGACCGTGATGTTGGCCGCCTCGAAGCCGAACTTCCCACCGCCATGGCGCGCCAGCGTCCGCAGGAACGCCGCCAGAATATCCTCGAACTTGTAGCGCTGCCGGAACACCTGCGTGGTGTTGAAGCTGCTGCTCGCTGCAAACGTCTTGAACGACTGAAGGAAGCGGTAGACGTGGCGGCCTTCGAGGAACTGCTCGATCGCCCACGGACCACCCTCGGCCTGGGCGCCGGCGCCGGGCCGGTCCTCCCAGAAGCACAGGGCCGACACGTAGACGCTGTGGCGCTGTCCGCCATGATCGAAGCGGATGGCCTCGACCCGGCGGTCGTCCGCCGCAATCGCGACGACCGTATTGCTGGTCCCAAAATCGATGCCGATCGAGACGGCGGGCGAGGCGCTCGACATGAACCACTCTGATGAAGGATTGGAAGGGGGCAGAGCACTAACGGCTTTGCCGTCCCCTTGCAAGACCTGGTCGGAGCAAGACCTGGCCGGAGATGGTCGCGCCCGGACCTTACGCCAAGGCTTTTGATATTCACGTCGATCAGCTGGATTGATCGCCTCGACGCCAGGCCGGAAACGGATCGGCGAGAGCGGACCATGCGGCGATGTCCATGGCGGACGTTTCCGGGACAAGACATGCGTCGAGCCTGCGGCGGATCTCGGCTTCGTCCATGCCGGTGCCGATGAACACGATCTCCTGGCGGCGATCGCCGTAGACCTTGTCCCAATACTGGCCGAGCCGCTTGCGAAAGGACTCATCGTTCGGCCAGCGCTCCTTTGGGACGCTCGCCCACCAGGAACCCAGCGCTTCGGTCCTCACGATCGCTCCGGCCTGGCTGATCTCGCCTAGCCATTGCGGCCGCGTCGCCAGCCAGAAATGACCCTTCGCCCGGATCACGCCGGGCCAGGCCCCTTTGACGAACTTGTCGAACTTCGACGGATCGAACGGCCGGCGGGCACGGTAGACGAAGTTCCTCAGGTCATATTCCTGCGTTTCAGGAACGTGGTCGGCGAAACCGTAGAGTTCCTTGTACCAGAGCGGGTGCTGCTGGGCCTTCTCGAAGTCGAACCGGCCGGTGTTGAGCACGCGGTCGAAGGGCACGCGGCTGTGATTGGCTTCGATGATGTCGGCTTCGGGATTCAACGAGCGGATGATCCGCCGTGCCGCCTCGCGCTGTTGCGGCGAGGCATCGTCCACCTTGTTGAGGATGATCACGTCGGCGAACTCGATCTGCTCCACGAGGAGATCGACCAGCGTCCGCTTGTCACCGTCCAACGCCTCGCCGCGCTCGCCGAGGAACTCGGTCGAGGAATAGTCCTTCAGCAGGTTGGCGGCGTCGACCACCGTCACCATCGTGTCCAGGTGGGCGATGTCGGAGAGGCTTTCGCCGTCCTCCGAGCGGAAATCGAACGTCGCTGCGACCGGGAGCGGCTCCGAAATGCCCGTCGATTCGATCAGCAGATAATCGAAGCGCCCGCTTTCGGCGAGCGCACGTACCTCCCTCAGGAGATCGTCGCGCAGGGTGCAGCAGATGCAGCCATTGGTCATCTCCACCAGTTTCTCATCAGTCCGCGAGAGGTTGGCACCACCATCGCGGACCAGGTCCGCATCGATGTTCACCTCGCTCATGTCGTTCACGATCACCGCTACTTTCAGGCCGTGCCGGTTGTTCAGGACGTGGTTCAGCAAAGTGGTCTTTCCAGCCCCGAGGAAGCCGGACAAGACGGTGACGGGGAGTTTGGGCATGGAGATCGAACAGCCTTTTGAGCGGGATGGGTCGAGGACGGCGAGACACGGCATCTCACTATGTTATGTTATAACATAACATTCTTGGTTCGGCGGGCGATGTCAAGGTGCCCGCCCTGGGCGCCTCACCGGCTATGCCGCAATGCGGAAGAACGAATGCTGCTATGCAAACAAGAGCATGGACGCTGGCATCTGGTATACATAAACTGCCTTTCGAAATGAGGCAGCAAGACTGACTGTCTCAAGAAAGGGATTTCCGATGTCCAAGACCGCCGCTTCCGTTGCCCTCGCCCCCTCCGCCTCGCTGTTCGCCCGCCTGATGGCCGCGATCGACAGCTTCCTGATGGCGAGCGCCGAGATTTCCAATCACAACGGCGACCTGCCGCGTTTCGGCCTGTAAGAAGGCCTTGTCCTCCCGCCGAACGGCGGGCTGACGGACCCCGCAAGACGCCAGGTTCGGTCAAATGGCCCCGCATGTTCGGGGCCATTTTCTTTTGCCGCCTTGCCTGGGCTTGTGACCGCAACTGCGACGATTCGTCCCTCCGGACCTCCGCCGAGCCGATTGTTTGTTCGCTGGCATCGCGCATACCATTGGACAAGCAAGAGCGATTGCACAATCCAAGGTGTAAGGCGGGGAAACGTAACGCAGGACGGGAACAGCCGAGGGCACACGCACCGCGAACCTTGGCGGAACCTTAGCCGAAAGGAGCGGATGCCGCGCGCTGTCCCTCCTCATACAGTTTCTATCGGGACTGCCAGGAGACATCGACCGCAATGGTGACACCAGGCATCTGAATCGAGATGGGCTGACGCAAGTCGACAAAGAGCGGCTGCGTTGAGGGTTCGACAGGGAGAGAAACAAATGAAGCCATCCGTTCTGAGTGTCGCTTTGGCGGCAATCGCGATGTCGTGCGCCAGCAGCACCGCAAGCCGGGCTGCCTGGGAGCCGGTCCGTCCGGTCGAGTTCATCGTGCCCGCGGGCACCGGCGGCGGCGCCGATCAGATGGCGCGCACCATTCAGGGCATCGTCACCAAGCACAACCTGATGAAGCAGCCGATGGTCGTCATCAACAAGGCGGGCGGCGCGGGCGGTGAAGGCTTCCTCGACCTGAAGACGTCGTCGGGCAATCCGCACAAGATCATCATCACGCTGTCGAACCTGTTCACGACGCCGCTGGCCACCGGCATTCCGTTCAACTGGAAGGATTTGACGCCGGTGGCGATGCTGGCGCTCGACGAATTCGTGCTCTGGGTGAATGCCGAGAAGCCGTACAACAGCGTCAAGGATTACGTCGACGCCGCGAAGAAGGCACCAAGCGGCTCGTTCAAGATGGGCGGCACCGGCTCCAAGCAGGAAGACCAGATCATCACGGTCGGCATCGAGAAGGCGATCGACGCGAAGTTCACCTACATTCCCTACAAGGGCGGCGGCGAAGTCGCCGTCCAACTCGTCGGCAATCACGTCGATTCGACCGTCAACAATCCGATCGAGGCGGTCGCGCAATGGCGCGGCGGCAAGCTGCGCCCGCTGTGCGTGTTCGACGCCCAGCCGATGGCCTATGACGAACCGATCGCCGACGGCAAGGCCTGGAAGGATATTCCGACCTGCAAGTCGCAGGGCCTTGCGATGGAATATCTCATGCTGCGCGGCATCTTCATGTCGCCCAAGGCCACGAAGGACCAGATCGAATACTATGTCGAGCTGTTCAAGAAGGTGCGCGCCACGCCGGAATGGCAGGACTTCATGAAGAGCGGCGCCTTCAACACGACCTTCATGACCGGAGCCGACTACGCCAAATGGGTCGAGGCGGAGGAGAAGCGCCACGAAGGCTTGATGAAGGAAGCCGGCTTCCTCGCATCGGGGAATTGAGCCGCGGCATCGACGATGGCTGAGGACGCTGCTCGTCCTCACGCCCGCCGCGACCGCGAAAGACTGCGTTTCCGCCTGGAGGCCCCATGACTGAACGATCCCATGACTGAACGATCCGGATCCGCATCCGGCCCGGCCCACAAGACGCTGGAAATCGGGATGGCGCTGCTGATCGGCGTCTTCGGCCTCGTCGTCATCTTCGGCAGCCTGAAGGCCGGCATCAACTGGGGCGCGGAGGGCCCGCGTGCCGGCTTCTTCCCCTTCTATATCGGCGCCGCCATCGTCGTGGCGAGCGCCATCAACCTCTGGCATGCGCAACGCGACGACGACGGCCGGCTGTTCGCGGAATGGGGACAGCTGCGCCAGGTCATGAGCGTCGTCGTGCCGACCGCGATCTATGTCGGCTCGATGCCGTTCATCGGCCTCTACGTCGCCTCGATGGTTTTCATCGCCTGGTTCATGCGCTGGCTCGGCGGCTATCGCTGGCTGACGACCATCGCGATCGCGGTCGGAATGCCGGTCCTGACCTATCTCGTTTTCGAGCGCTGGTTCCTCGTCCCGCTTCCCAAGGGTCCGTTCGAGGAATGGCTCGGCCTGTAAGGGCCGCGCCGTCATTTCCGTCACTGCTGCAGGACGTATCGATATGGAAGAGTTGGCCAATCTGTTTCACGGCTTCGCGGTCGCCCTGCAGCCCTACAACATCATGCTGATGATCATCGGCATCACGCTCGGGGTCATCATCGGCGTGCTGCCGGGGCTGGGGGGCGCCAACGGCGTCGCGATCCTGCTTCCCCTGACCTTCAGCATGCCGCCGACATCGGCGATCATCATGTTGTCCTGCATCTATTGGGGCGCATTGTTCGGCGGCGCCATCACCTCGATCCTGTTCAACATACCCGGCGAGCCCTGGTCCGTGGCGACCACTTTCGACGGCTATCCGATGGCGCAACAGGGCAGACCCGGCGAAGCCCTGACCGCCGCCTTCACCTCCTCCTTCGTGGGCGCGCTGTTTGCCGTCATCATGATCACGCTCGTCGCGCCGCTCGTTGCGGGCTTCGCACTGCGATTTGGTCCGGCGGAGAAGTTCGCGGTGTACTTCCTCGCTTTCTGCAGCTTCGTCGGCCTCAGCAAGGAGCCGCCGTTCAAGACCATCGCGGCGATGATGATGGGCTTTGCGCTCGCGGCGGTCGGCCTCGATTCGATCACCGGACAGTTGCGGCTGACCTTCGGCATCACGGAGCTGCTCAACGGATTCGACTTCCTGATCGCCGTGATCGGCCTGTTCGGCATCGGCGAGATCCTGCTGACCATGGAGGAAGGGCTGGCGTTCCGCGGCGGCAACGCCAGCATCAATCTTCGGGTGGTGCTGCAGACCTGGCGGGAATTGCCCGCCTATTGGATGACCTCGCTGCGCTCGTGCCTGATCGGCTGCTGGATGGGCGTCACGCCCGCCGGCGCAACGCCGGCCTCCTTCATGAGCTACGGCATCGCCAAGCGCCTGTCGCGACGCGGCAACAATTTCGGCAAGGGCGAGATCGAAGGCGTGATCGCGCCGGAGACGGCGGCACATGCCGCGGGCACCGCCGCGCTGCTGCCGATGCTCTCGCTCGGCGTGCCGGGCTCGCCGACCGCCGCCGTCCTGCTCGGCGGCTTGCTGATCTGGGGCCTGCAGCCGGGCCCGATGCTGTTCGTCGAGCAGAAGGAATTCGTCTGGGGCCTGATCGCGTCGATGTATCTCGGCAACCTCGCCGGCCTCATCGTCGTGCTCACCTGCGTGCCGATCTTCGCCGCGATCCTCCGCGTGCCCTTCGGCATCATCGCGCCGCTCATCCTGGTGCTCTGCGCGATCGGCGCCTATTCGGTGCACAACAGCACCTTCGACGTGATGCTGATGCTGGTGTTCGGCGTGCTCGGCTATCTCCTGAAGAAGTGCAACTACCCGCTCGCCCCGCTGGTGCTCGCCATCGTGCTCGGCGACAAGGCCGAGGAAGCCTTCCGCCAATCGCTGCTGGGATCGCAGGGATCGCTCGGGGTGTTCTTCTCCAACGGCCTCGTCAGCACGATCATGGCGCTCGGTCTGGTCGCCTTGTTCTGGTCCGCGATCCAGGAAGGCTATAGCCGGCTGCGCACGTCGATGGCGTGAGGCGCCGCGAGTCGGCGCCGCTTCCCTCGCCAAATTGCCGCAGGCCGGACTTCTGGAATATAGAATTCCAGGAATGGCGTGGTCAGCGACGGACCGCGCGTCGGCAGCGCGCGCGTGGAGAATCCCCAAACGCGCGGGCTTTCAACAGCGGTCTTGCGGCGTCGGAACGACGCGAAAATATACGCGGAATCAATCACTTGGACAGGATCAATCGCCACTTCCGCGCGCATGCCGGCAGCGATTGGGGCTTTACAATCCAGCCCTCATGGCGCATCTGAACAGGCCCGCGTTATTTCGCCGCACCTCCCGTCCGCCGCTTGAATCTTGGCATAATGAATACCAGGATGCGGACAGCGCATGCATAAAAATGATCGGCGCATTCGGGAGGGTTTTTAATGACGGACATGGTGCAGTCGGCAGCGGCCCCCAGTGCCGCACGCGTAAGCGATGCGTATCGCTGGGCGCAGTTGGCGATCGGTGTGATGGCGATGGTGATGATCGCCAATTACCAATATGGCTGGACGTTCTTCGTCCCCGACATCCAGAAGACGTTCGGCTGGGATCGCGCCTCGATCCAGTGGGCCTTCACCCTTTTCGTCTTGTTCGAGACCTGGCTGGTGCCGATCGAAGGATGGTTCGTCGACAAATACGGCCCGCGCATCGTCGTGCTGGTCGGCGGCGTGCTCTGCGCCATCGGCTGGGCGATCAACGCGCAGGCCACCTCGCTCAACGGCTACTATCTCGGCATGATCATCGCAGGCATCGGCGCCGGCGGCGTCTACGGCACCTGCGTCGGCAATGCGCTGAAATGGTTTCCGGACAAGCGCGGTCTTGCCGCCGGCATCACCGCGGCGGGCTTCGGTGCAGGCTCTGCGCTGACCGTCGCGCCGATCCAGGCCATGATCAAGGACAGCGGCTTCCAGACCACCTTCCTCTATTTCGGCCTCGGGCAAGGCATCATCATCTGCATCCTCGCCTTCTTCCTGCTCGCGCCGAAAGCGGGCCAGGTGCCGAACGTGGTGGCGAATGCCAATATCATCCAGACCCGCCGCAACTATCAGCCGACCGAGGTGCTGCGCCAGCCGATCTTCTGGCTGATGTACTTCATGTTCGTGATCGTCGGCGCGGGTGGACTGATGGTCACCGCGAACCTGAAGCCGATCGCGGTTGACTGGAAAGTCGACAGCGTGCCGGTGACGCTGATGGCGGTGACGATGACGGCGGTGACCTTCGCGGCCACCATCGACCGCGTGCTCAACGGCCTGACGCGTCCGTTCTTCGGCTGGATCTCCGACATGATCGGCCGCGAGAACACCATGTTCATCGCCTTCGGCATGGAAGGGTTCGGCATCTGGATGCTCTACCTCTGGGGCCACGATCCGATCTGGTTCGTGCTGCTCTCGGGCTTCGTGTTCTTCGCCTGGGGTGAGATCTACTCGCTGTTCCCCTCGACCTGCACCGACACGTTCGGCGCCAAGTTCGCGACCACCAATGCCGGCCTGCTCTACACCGCGAAGGGCACCGCCGCGCTGCTGGTGCCGATCGGCAACTACATGCAGCAATCGTCGGGCACCTGGGACAGCGTGTTCATCATCGCGGCCGGCGCCAACATCCTGGCCTCGCTGCTGGCGATCGCGGTGCTGAAACCCTGGCGCAAGGTCGTGGTCGCGAAATCGACCATCTGACCGCTCCACCGCAGTTCGCGCGGATACGACGCCCGGCCTCACGGCCGGGCGTTTTCGTTTGGCAGAAGACCGCCGCGATTGGCGGGATGCGGCCCGAACCCCCGCCGCATTTTGTGAGCGCGGAGCCAAGATAGGGCTTGCATTCTGGAATATCGT
The DNA here is from genome assembly GCF_058803975.1 of Bradyrhizobium sp. GW821-FHT13H06. NCBI lineage: Bacteria > Pseudomonadati > Pseudomonadota > Alphaproteobacteria > Hyphomicrobiales > Nitrobacteraceae > Bradyrhizobium > Bradyrhizobium sp. GW821-FHT13H06. The sequence goes on from NZ_JBXAPN010000004.1 coordinate 636,325, forward strand.
ATACCAATCTCCGGGCGACGCCTGCGACGATAAGACACAACATTTGCGACATCAGGTCACCTTGGCAATCTGATGTACGCAAGACAGGCGCGTTGGGAGGTTCTGATGATTTCCAGCCCGGATGGCGCCGCCACCGCCGCGCCGCTTCGCACCGGCTTCCGTTGGCTCCAGCTCGGCATGGGCATCGTCTGCATGGCGATGATCGCCAATCTGCAATATGGCTGGACGCTGTTCGTCGATCCGATCGACGCCGCCCATCATTGGGGGCGCGCCGCGATCCAGCTCGCTTTCACGATCTTCGTGGTCACCGAGACCTGGCTGGTGCCGGTCGAGGCCTGGTTCGTCGACAAATACGGCCCGCGCATCGTCGTCATGTTCGGCGGCGCGATGATCGCGCTGTCCTGGATCCTCAACTCCTACGCCGACAGCCTCACCCTGCTCTATGCGGCCGCGATCATCGGCGGCCTGGGCGCGGGCGCAGTGTACGGCACCTGCGTCGGCAACGCGCTGAAATGGTTTCCCGACCGTCGCGGTCTCGCGGCAGGTGCGACCGCCGCCGGCTTCGGCGCGGGCGCCGCGCTCACGATCGTGCCGATCGCGAGCATGATCGCCTCGAGCGGCTACCAGCACGCCTTCCTCTCCTTCGGCATCGCCCAGGGCGTCGTCGTGTTCGTGCTCGCCTTCTTCATCCAGCCGCCGCGGATCTCGATTCCGCCGAAGAGGAAGCAGCTCAATCTGCCGCAGACCAAGATCGACTTCACCCCGCCGCAGGTGCTGCGCACCCCCGTTTTCTGGGTGATGTATCTCGTTTTCGTGATGGTTGCCTCGGGCGGCCTGATGACCGCGGCGCAGATCGGTCCGATCGCGCACGACTACAAGATCGCGAATAGTCCGGTAACGCTCGCCGGCTTCCAGATGGCGGCCTTGACGTTCGCGATCTCGCTCGACCGCATCTTCGACGGTTTCGGGCGTCCGTTCTTCGGCTGGGTCTCCGACACGATCGGCCGCGAGCCCACCATGTTCATCGCCTTCGGCACGGCTGCCTTGATGTTGCTGACGCTGTCGGCCTATGGCCACCTGCCGACCATCTTCGTGCTCGCGACCGCGGTCTATTTCGGCGTGTTCGGCGAGATCTACTCGCTGTTCCCCGCGACCTGCGGCGACACCTTCGGTGCGAAGTTCGCGACCACCAACAACGGCATGCTCTACACCGCCAAGGGCACGGCCTCGCTGCTCGTCCCGCTCGCAAGCGTGATCTCCACCGCCTATGGCTGGAAGGCCGTGTTCGTGGTCGCGGTGGCGCTGAACGCAACGGCGGCGCTGATGGCGCTGCTCGTGATCAAGCCGCTGCGCCGCTCCTTCATCCTCGGCAAGGAAGCCGAGAGCACCGGCGCCGCCACCGGCACTGCCAAAACCGAGACGGCGTAAGCACCACACAGATCGCATGCGTGAGAAGGGGCGCAGCGATGCGCCCCTTTTTCTTTGGTCTCTTTGGCTCAGGACAAACGGTCAGTATGGCTGTCGCAAGATTTTTCGGATCAGCCAAATCCAGCGCTTGACGATTGGCATTATGTATACCACACTTCTCCCGTCACTCACCCAGGGAGGTTGCAATGCTGGTCGGAGACATACTGCGCAAGAAGACGCCGCGCGTTGTCACGGTGCGTATGAACGAAACGGTGGGTATCGCGGCCAAGCTGATGCGCGCCAACAACATCAGCGCGCTGGTGGTGAAGGACGTGGTCCGCTCCGAGGGCAACACCGCGGTCGGCATGTTCACCGAGCGCGACGTGGTGCGCGCCGTCGCCGAGCACGGCGCGAACGCCGTCAATGTCAAGGTCTCGCAGCTCGTCTCGGTGCAGCAGCTCGTGTCCTGCACCTCCTCGGATCCGATCGAGCACGTCCGCCATCTGATGAACCGTCATCACATCCGCCATCTGCCCGTGATCGACGATTACAGCCTCATCTCCGTCATCAGCATGCGCGACATCGCCGCGGCCGTCGACGAGGCCCTCAACGGCACGCCGCAAGCCGCAGCCTAAAGCCCCCCCTCACGTCCAGCCACGGAAGAGCTGCGCCTCCTCTCCTGCTTGCGGGAGAGGATTGGGGAGAGGGCTGCATCCGCTGGGGAGACTCCCCAAGAGGATAGAGCCTCACCCGCCGAGTTCTCCGAACCCGCCGACCTCTCCCGCAAGCGGGAGAGGTGCAGGGAGCCCGTTGCCTGATCGATCCAACTGACTGCCAATCTTGGTCCCGCGAGGATTTCATGAAGATCTGCATCTACGGCGCCGGCGCAATCGGCGGATATCTCGGGGTTCAGCTCGCGCGCGCGGGCGCCGATGTCAGCCTGGTCGCACGCGGCCCGCACCTTGCCGCGATGCGCGAGCGCGGCCTGACGCTGCTCGCGGGCGAAGAGAAGCACACCGTGCACCCGCGCTGCACCGACGATCCCGCCGAGCTCGGCGTGCAGGACTACATCATCATCACGCTGAAGGCGCATTCGATCACCGGCGTGATCGAGAAGATGCAGCCGCTGCTCGGGCCTCGGACCCGCATCGTCACGGCCGTCAACGGCATCCCCTATTGGTACTTCTACAAGCACGGCGGGCAATACGAGAACTCGACGCTGGAGAGCATCGACCCCGGCGGGCGGCAGTGGCGCGAAATCGGCGCCGAGCGCGCCATCGGCTGCATCGTCTATCCCGCCACCGAGATCGAGGCGCCCGGCGTGATCCGCCACGTCTACGGCAGCAACTTTCCGCTCGGCGAGCCTTCCGGCGAGATCACTGATGACGTGCAGCGTCTCGCCGACCTGTTCGTCGCCGCCGGGCTGAAGGCGCCGGTGCTCGACCGCATCCGGGACGAGATCTGGCTCAAGCTGTGGGGTAACGTCTGCTTCAATCCGATCAGTGCGCTGACCCACGCCACGCTCGACGTGATCTGCACCGATCCGGCGACGCGCGCACTGTCCCGCGCGATCATGGTGGAGACGCAAGCCATCGCCGAGACGTTCGGGGTCAAGTTCCGCGTTGACGTCGAGCGCCGCATCGAGGGCGCCCGCAAGGTCGGCGCGCACAAGACCTCGATGCTCCAGGATCTCGAGCGCGGCCGCCCGATGGAGATCGATCCGCTCGTCACGGTGGTGCAGGAGATGGGCCGCCTTACCGGGATCGCCACGCCCGCGCTCGATTCAGTGCTGGCGATGGTGACCCAGCGCGCCCGCATCGCCGGCCTCTATGACGGGGTCTCGACGCCATCAGATCCGCGCGCACTGGCGGTGGCATGATGGCGAGCGAGATCAAGAAGTGGCTCCGCTTTCGGAGCAATGGCACGACCGGCTTCGGCACGCTGAGCCCATCAGGCATCAGCGTGCATGAAGGCGAGATGTTCGGCCGCAGCACCGCTACCGGCAAGACGCTGTCGCTGTCGGAGGTCGAGCTGCTCGCGCCCTGTGCGCCCAGCAAGATCGTCGCGCTCTGGAACAATTTCCACGCGCTCGCGGCCAAGCTCAACCAACCCGAGCCGCCGGAGCCGCTCTATCTGCTGAAGGCCACCACCAGCATCGCCGCCCCCGGTGCGGTGATCCGCCGCCCGTCCTCCTACGACGGCAAGACGACCTATGAGGGCGAGCTCGGCATCGTCATCGGCAAGGCCTGCGCGCGCGTCTCGCCTGACGAAGCCGACAGCTTCATCTTCGGCTACACCTGCGTCAACGACATCACCGCCAACGACATCCTGACCAGGGATCCCACTTTCCCGCAATGGGCCCGCGCCAAGGGCATCGACGATTACGGCCCGTTCGGCCCTGTCATCGCGACTGGCATCGATCCGGCCGGGCTCGTGGTCCGTACCATCCTCAATGGCGCGGAGCGGCAGAACTATCCGATCTCGGACATGATCTTCAGCGCTCAGGAGTTGGTCAGCAGGATCTCCCATGACATGACCCTGCTGCCCGGCGACCTCATCGCCGTCGGCACCTCCGTCGGCGTCGGCGTGATGAAGGAGCCGGTAAACACGGTCACCGTCGCGATCGACGGCATCGGCGAGCTGACCAACGAGTTTCGGCTGTAACCACCAACACGGTGCAGTAGCCCGGATGAGCGAAGCGACATCCGGGAGGACTGTCGTGTGACACCCCGCATGTCGCTGCGCTCATGCGGGCTACGACCTCTGCTCCGTCATTGGCGGCTCGCCGGCTAATTGCCCCGCAGCGCAGCAAAATTGATCCGGCGCAAACCGCGACGTCGCCGCCACCGCTATCCTTCCGCAAGAAATCAATGTCTGATGCAAGGGAGGACGCCATGACGAATGCCGGCAATGCGCTTTTGTGGACGGCCCTTTACTTCGCTCTCTCGTTCGTTGCGATCTTCGTCGTTTGGTTCGCCGACAAGATGCGCTCGAACATCTCTCGGAAACGATAGTCCGAGGCGCGTCTACATTTCCGAAGCATTCGGACACATCACATCTGCGCGCGCTTGACATATGCCGCCAACATGTCGCGCGCTTGCCGCAACTTGGACGCATTCGGTCGCCCTTTTGTGTGGCGTGTCTGGGGGCACGGCGCTGCCGTGTTTGGACCAAACCTTCAGGGGTATATGACTGTGAAGAAGATTGTATTTGCTCTCGGTGCTACGCTTGCTCTGGCGACGGCTGCGAACGCTGCGGATCTGCCGCGCCGGCAGCCCGTGCCGGCCTATCCGGCCGAACAGGCGCCGATTGGCAAGATGCCGATTGGCAAGAGCCCCGTTGGAAAAGCCCCGATCGGCAAGGCGCCCGGCCCGGTCGCAGCGCGCTACTGACGCGCAGCGGAATACGCGCAGATCTGCGTAGCAGCCGACAGTCAAGGGGTGTCGCGTGACGAACAAAGCTGATCGATCGGGATCCTGCATCCTCGCGGGCTTCGCTCTTGCGGCTATGCTCTCGTGCACGACGCCCTCGGCCTCGGCCCACCAGGCAAACAAGCGCGCTGCCGATGCGAACGCGCTTGCCACGACCGACACCGCCTCGCGACCTCAGCCGCAATCGACGCGGCGCTCCGTCGCGCGCGCGGAGACAGGCCCCTACTACGTCGACTTCCGCGCGCGTACCGCCGCGAGCTGGGGCCATGCCTTCGTCTGGTACGGCAAGACCAGCGAGCGCGCCGTGGAGGTCGCAGGGCTCACACCGGCCGGCGACACGCTCGCTTACGTGCTCGGTCACCTCACCTTTGTGCCGTCCGAGACCGGCGCGAGCTACGGCGATCTCGATCCGGAATATCTGACCGCGAGCTATCGCGTCTACCTGAACGAAGCGGACGCAAAGCGAGTATTCGCCTACATCAAGAAATTGCAGGCGAACTCACCGGTGTGGAACGCGGAGACCGCCAACTGCACCGGCTTCATCGGCGATATCGCCGAATTCATGGGATTGCAGGTCCCCAACCGCTGGCAACGCCCGGAAAACTTCGTCAACCGCCTCAAGGAAATGAACGGCGGCCGTCAGATGGTGCGGCTGTCGGCGGAGTAGCTCTACCGTCATTGCGAGCGCAGCGAAGCAATCCAAAATCCCTCTGCGGAGACAATCTGGATTGCTTCGCTGCGCTCGCAATGACGCGGTTGAGGCAGCGCATCTCGACAGCCTCATCGTTGTCCCGACGAAGGCCCCGCACCTCGAATTATCCGCGCTGCGGAATCTGCCCCGTCCTTCGCATACCACCCCGCCCATACCGCACACCCTAACAATAGACTTTTGCCACCCCCAGCGGCATCCTCCCGCCATCAACCGATAACAGAGCGCCACGCAGGCGGGGGAAACACATCATGTTGCAGACACGGTTCACCAAACTCGTCGGCGTCGAGCACCCGATCGTCCAGGGCGGCATGCAGTGGGTCGGCCGAGCCGAGCTCGTCGCTGCCGTCGCCAATGCCGGCGCGCTCGGGTTCATCACCGCGCTGACCCAGCCGACGCCGGAGGACCTGACCAGGGAGATCGCGCGCTGTCGCGACCTCACCGACAAGCCGTTCGGCGTCAATCTCACCATCCTGCCCGCGATCAAGCCGCCGCCCTATGCCGAATACCGCGCCGCCATCATCGAGAGCGGCGTCAAGGTGGTCGAGACCGCCGGCAACAAGCCGCAGGAGCATGTCGACGAGTTCAGGAGGCACGGCGTCAAGGTCGTGCACAAATGCACCAGCGTGCGCCACGCGCTTTCGGCCGAAAGGATGGGCGTCGATGCCATCTCGATCGATGGATTCGAATGCGCCGGCCACCCCGGCGAGGACGACACCCCCGGCCTGATCCTGATCCCGGCCGCCGCCAACAAGATCAGGATCCCGATGATCGCCTCGGGCGGCTTTGCCGATGCCCGCGGCCTCGTCGCGGCGCTGGCCCTGGGCGCGGACGGCATCAACATGGGCACGCGCTTCATGGCCACCAAGGAAAGCCCGATCCACCAGCTCATTAAGGAGAAGATCGTCGCCAATGACGAGCGCGAGACCGAGCTGATCTTCCGCACCATGCGCAACACCTCGCGTGTGGCGAAAAACGCGATCTCGAGCAAGGTCGTCGCCATGGAGAAGGAGGGCGCGAAATTCGAGGACATCCGCGAGCTCGTCGCCGGCGCCCGCGGCAAGATGGTCTATGCCACCGGCGATTCCGACGAAGGCATCTGGTCGGCCGGCCAGGTGCAGGGCCTGATCCAGGACATCCCGAGCTGCGCCGAACTGGTCTCCCGCATCGTGCGCGAGGCGGAAGCGATCATCCGCGGCCGGCTCGAAGGCATGATCGTTCATCCGCAACGTGAAGCCGCGGAATAGTCACCGCAGGAAGCGAGAGCAATTCATGAAGGCTTACGTCTACGGCCCTGGTGGCGCTACGATTTCCGATGTCGCTCAACCAAAGCCAGAGGGCACGCAGGTGCTGGTCCGCGTCCGCGCCAGCGCCCTGAACCGCGCCGACACCGCCATGCGCAAGGGGCACGCCCATGGGGCGGCCGGCGGCGTCGGCACCGTGCTCGGCATGGAATGGGCCGGTGAAGTCGCCGAGCTTGGACCGAATGCCAAAGGCGTCAAGGTCGGCGACCGCATCATGGGCTCGGGCGGCGCGGCCTTTGCCGAATATACGCTGGCCGATCACGGACGGCTATTCCACGCCCCCTCAAACATGAATTTCGAGGAGGCGGCCACCCTGCCCGTCGCGCTCACGACCATGCACAACGCCGTCGTCACCGTTGGTGGGGTGCAGGTGGGCCAGAGCGTGCTGATTCAGGGCGCGAGCTCCGGGGTCGGCCTGATGGCGATGCAGATCGCCAGGCTCAAGGGCGCAAAGCTCGTGATCGGCTCGTCGACCGATGCCGCTCGTCGCAGCCGGCTGATGGACCATGGCGCCGATCTCGCCGTCGATAGCTCCGATCCCCAATGGGTCGACGAGGTGCTGAAGGCGACGAACGGGGAAGGCGTCGATCTGATCGTCGACCAGGTCTCGGGCAAGGTCGCGAGCCAGAACCTCGCCGCGACGAAGATCAAGGGCCGCATCGTCAATGTCGGCCGGCTCGGCGGCACCCACGCCGACTTCAATTTCGACCTGCATGCGGCCCGCCGCATCGACTATGTCGGCGTCACCTTCCGCACCCGCACCATCGAGGAGGTCCGCGAGATCTTCGAGGAGGTCCGCAAGGACGTCTGGGGCGCGGTGGAATCGCGCAAGCTGCAGCTGCCGATCGACAAGGTGTTCGCGTTCGACGATATCGATCAGGCGTTCGAGCACATGGAGGCGAACAGGCATCTGGGGAAGATCGTGGTGACGCTGTGAGCGACGCTTAGAACTTTGCGACCGTCATTCCGGGACGATGCGCAGCATCGAACCCGGAATTTCGAGATTCCGGGTTCGCCCTCTGGGCGCCCCGGAATGACGGCACCCCCGCTCCTGCAAGTCACTCGCGACTACGGCTGTGGATCGTCGCTTGATGTTCACCCACGCCCTGCTAAATCCCCGCCATGGCCTCTCAGCACAACAAAACCTCGGTCGCCGCGATCTCGATCTTCGCCAGTGGCGGCATGGCGGCGGCGAAGTTCGCGGTCGGGATCGCGATCGGCTCGCTGGCGCTGATCTCCGAGGCCCTGCATTCCTCGATCGACCTGGTCGCGACCATCATCACCTGGGCGGTGGTGCGGGTGTCCGACAAGCCCGCAGACGACGAGCACCATTACGGCCACGGCAAGCTGGAAAGCGTCTCCGCACTTGGCGTCACCGCCCTGCTCTACGTGCTTGCCGGCGGCATCCTGGTCGAGGCCTATAGCCGGCTGAGCGAGGGAACCCCGCCGCCGACCATTTCGGCCGTGCCGTTCGTGGTGCTGGTGCTCGACATCGCCGTCAATCTCTGGCGCGCCCGCGCCCTGCATCGCGCCGCGCTGGAGACCCGGAGCCAGGCGCTGGCGGCGGATGCGCTGCATTTCGCCTCCGACGTGATGGGCTCGTTCGCCGTGATCGTGGGCCTGATCCTCGCCGGCCTCGGCTTCTGGTGGGGCGACGCGGCGGCGGCCGCGGCGGTTGCCGTGATGATCGCCCTGCTCGGGCTGCGCATGGCCGGCTCCACCGTGCAGACGCTGGTCGACCGCGCCCCGGAAGGCGCGCAGGAGAAGGCCACCGCCGCGATCCGGAGCGTGCCGGGCGTGATCGACGTCGACCGGCTGCGCGTGCGCATGGTCGGAGCGACCACGTTCATCGACACCATCGCAAAGGTGCCGCGAACCTATCCGATCGACCGCGTCGAGGAGATCAAGCGCAGCGCGCAAATCGCCGTGGACAAGGCGTTCGGCGACGCCGACCTCACCTTCACCGCCGTCCCCGTCGCACGCAACAACGAGACCGTGCGCGACCGCATCATGGTGATCGCGCACAATTCGGGCCTCGCCGTTCACCATGTCACGGTGCACGATCTCGGCGCCAAGCTGACCGTCAGCATCGACCTCGAGGTTGACGCCGACATGCAGCTCGAGGCCGCCCATGACGTCGCCAACACGCTGGAGCGCAACATCCAAGAGGAGTTCGGCGAGGACGTCGAGGTCGACGTTCACATCGAGCCGTTGGAACCGGAATTGCCGTTCGGCGTCGATGCCGCACCGGAACGGGTGCAGACCATCGCCGCCGCGCTGGCCGAATTCGCCGGCGAAGGCGAGATCCACGACATCCATAATGTGCGTGTCCGCAACACCGACGCTGGCGAGATCGTCAATTTCCACTGCCGCGCGGCACCGTCGATGAGCGTGATCAAGGTGCACGAGCATGTCGATGCGATCGAGCGCGCGTTGCGGCGTGCGTTTCCGAGCGTGAAGCGCGTGATCAGTCACGCCGAACCGCCGCGTGCGTGACGCAGAACGCACGGGGAGTCGCACGTTCTCGTTTCGGACTCCTCGCGCGCGCGAGTTTGCGGCCACACCATGCACAAACTGCGCGTTGGATAAGAATAATTTCGCGTTAACGATTCGTTGACTCTCGACAGCCCGCGAAAACTGGATTCAAATCAGTGTGATTCGGAAGCGACGTGGGGCTGCTTCCGAACTTCAGTTGCAAGCAGGTTTTCAGGGGGCCGAAGGCATGTCGCGTGCAGACGCCGCGAACGCATGCGTCCAATCCGATTCGATCAAGGGATTGGCGCAATCGATCGCGAAACCTGCCTATCATCGGCTCCTGATCGCGGAGCCGGCGCTGCGCCGCGCCGTGCCGACACTCATCATCGCATTCCTGATCACGATCTGCCTCGGCGCGTTCGTGCAGGTGGTCGACCAGACGCGGCAGAAGCGGCTGGTGATCAGCCACGACATTTCGGCACTCGCCGACCTGCTCGCCGAGCGCATCGACCGCCTCACCACGGTGCGGCAGGAACGGCTGAAGAACATCGAGAGCCTGCCGGCGCTGTTGCCGGATCTGATCCCGTCCTGGGGCACGGCCTCGGGCCGCCATGTCATCGTCACCTCGGCCGGCGTCGACCGCCGTATCCTCGCCCGCATCCCGGCCGACAACGACTCCGTCGGCAACGACCGCCTGCTCGACGCGATCACGGCCGCGCAATTGATGGCGGCGCCGCCACGCGACGGCAACGTCTCCGACTTGACGCTGCCGAGCGGCAACGCAGCGATGGCGACCTCGCGCCAGATCAAGTCGCTGCCGGGCTTCGTCACCGTGATCCAGGAGCGCAACGAGCCGATCTGGGGCTCGGACGCCGCGCTCTCGGTCACGCTGTCGGCGACCACCGGCTTCGTCGTCCTGATCCTCGGCTTCGCCTTCCACTGGCAGTCGACCCGCGCCCGCGAGGGCGACATCATCAACGACGCCGTGCGCGGCCGCATCGACACCGCGCTCAACCGCGGCCGCTGCGGGCTGTGGGACTGGGATCTGTCGCGCGGCCGGATCTTCTGGTCGCAGTCGATGTTCTCGATGCTCGGCCTCGACGGCCGCCACGAGCTCCTCACCTTCGGCGAGGTCAACGCGCTGGTGAAGTCCGACGACATCGACCTGTTCGCGATCGCCGACCAGCTCATCTCCGACGAGATCGACCACATCGACCAGACCTTCCGCATGCAGCATGTCGACGGCCACTGGATCTGGCTCCGCGTGCGCTGCGAGAAGACGCGCGGCGCGACCGATGACAGCGTGCACCTGATCGGGATCGCCGTCGACATCACCGAGCAGAAGAGCCTCGCGGAGAAGACCGTGGAAGCCGACCTCCGCCTGCGCGATGCGATCGAGACGATTCCGGAAGCCTTCGTGCTGTGGGATGCGAGCGATCGGCTCGTGCTCTGCAACTCGCACTTCCAGCGCCTGCACAGGCTGCCCGATACGGCCGTCATTCCCGGCACCTCCTACGAGACCGTGCTCGAGGTCGGCCGCATGCCGGAGGTGCGCACCCGCCACAACGAGACCGCTGCCCAAGGCCCGGGGGCGCGCACCTTCGAGGCGCAGCTCGACGACGGCAGCTGGCTGCACATCAGCGAACGCCGCACCAAGGACGGCGGCTACGTCTCCGTCGGCACCGACATCACCCGCATCAAGGAACACGAGCAGAAGCTGGTCGACAACGACCTGCGCCTGCGTGCCACCGTCATCGACCTGAAGCGCTCACAGGCCGCGCTGGAGCGCCAGGCGATCGAGCTCGCCGATCTCGCCGAGAAGTACCAGCGCGAGAAGACCCGCGCCGAGGAAGCCAACCAGACCAAGTCGAAATTCCTGGCCAATATGAGCCACGAGCTGCGCACGCCGCTCAATGCCATCATCGGCTTCTCCGAGATCATGGGCTCGGGCATGTTCGGCGAGCTCGGAAGCGAGAGATACCAGGAATACTGCCAGGACATCCTGACCAGCGGCCACTATCTGCTCGAGGTCATCAACGACATCCTCGACATGTCCAAGATCGAAGCCGGCCGCATGAAGCTCGACATGGAAGAGCTCGACCTCTCGAAGACGCTGGTGGAGTCCCTGCGGGTCGTCACCGGCCGTGCGCAGGACAAGCGCCTGACGCTCGACGCCGACATCGCAAAACCCATCTCCGTCGTCGCCGACCGCCGCGCGACCAAGCAGATCATCGTCAACCTGCTCTCCAACGCCGTGAAGTTCACGCCCGAGGGCGGGCGCGTCGTGGTGCGCAGCCGGCAGCTCGAGGACAGGATCGTGCTGATGATCGCCGATACCGGCATCGGGATCGCGCCACATTCGCTGGCGCGGCTCGGCCGCCCGTTCGAGCAGGTCGAGAGCCAGCTCACCAAGACCTATCACGGCTCGGGCCTTGGCCTCGCGATCGCCCGCTCGCTGGCGCAGCTCCACGGCGGCTCGATGCGGCTGCGCTCCAAGCTCGAGGTCGGCACCGTCGTGCGCGTGACCCTGCCGCGCGACGCGATCAAGGCGGCGTCCGGAATATCGGCCGCGGCTTAGCGCACGGCGGGACGTTCGCCTGAGGCCATCCTTCGAGACGCCCGCCTGCGGCGGGCCCTCAGGATGAGGTCTGCGTGCGCGGCAGCAGCTTCAGCGAACACCGATACAACGGAGCCTCATCCTGAGGAGCCCGCGAAGCGGGCGTCTCGAAGGACGAGGCGCTTGCTCGAATCTACAATTGCAGCGTCGGCGCCACTTCCCGCGCCACATTGACCAGCGCAGCGATCAGCGGCGTCATCGGATCGCGCTGGGGGATCACCATGCCGATGCTGTAATTGACCTCGGGGTCGACGATCGGGATCGAACGCACCGTATCGGAGAGGCCGAGCGTCTCGGCGAGCTTGGCCGGCATCACGCTCGCCCAACGCCCCGTCTTCACATGCGTGAACAGCACCAGCAGCGAGTTCGAGGTCAGCGTCGGCGTCGCCTCCGCGCCGACCGAGCGCAATGCGCGGTCGATGATGCGGCGGTTCTGCATGTCGGGCGTCAGCAGGCATAGCGGCACCTGGCCGACCTCCTTCCAGGTCACCGTCTCGCGGTCGCCGAACATCGCATCCGGCGCGGTCAGCAGGCGGTAGCTCTCGTTGTAGAGCGGAATGGTGCGCACCTTGCCGATCGGCTCGTTCTCGATGTAGGTGAGCCCCGCATCGACCTCGAGATTTTCGAGCAGCCCCAGCACCTCGGATGAGGTGGTGGACTGGATGCGGAAGCGCACCTCGGGATGCTTGGCGCGATACGGCGTCGTCAGCGAGGCGACCATGCCGAGCACGGTCGGGATCGCGGCGATGCGGATCTCGCCGGAGAGCTGATGCTTCAGCCCGTTGATCTCGTCGCGCATCGCGCGGGCATCACCCACGATCCGCCGCGCCCAGTCGAGCGCCCGCTCGCCTTCCGGGGTAAATCCCTGGAAGCGAGACCCGCGCTGGACCAGCATCACGCCGAGGATCTCCTCGAGCTGCTTGAGCCCGGTCGACATCGTCGGTTGCGTCACGCCGCAGGCTTCCGCCGCGCGTCCGAAATGCCGCTCCTTCGCCAGCGCCAGCAGCAGTTCAAGCTTGTCGATCAACCGGTTATCCCTTCGGATTCTGTGGTGGCATGCAAGCTAGCACGCCCACTCCTCCGCAACACGCAAAAACCGCCTGCGGGAACGGCTTCGATTGCAATTTGAAATCGAGTGATCGCGCCCGCCAATCGATCTGAATTCGCAATCGCAGCACGGGACAGCTTTATTGATCTTCGAATGATTCCAAATAGTTTGGGAGCAGGAAACGCTCTGGTTGAGAATGACGAATGACAGCGGTTTATGATTGGGACGAGACGCGCGGCGCCGAGATCATCGCCGAACATGCCGGGCAGGAAGGCGCGACGCTCGTCATCCTGCATGCGCTTCAAGAGGCGTTCGGCCATGTGCCGGAGGCGGCAATTCCCATGGTGGCGAAGGCACTCAATCTGTCGCGGGCCGAGGTCCACGGCGTGTTCACGTTCTACCATGATTTCCGCCACAAGCCGGCCGGCCGCCATGTGCTGAAGCTGTGCCGTGCGGAAGCCTGTCAGGCCGCGGGCGGCGATGCGCTGGCTGCGCGCGCCGAGGCAAGGCTCGGCGTCTCGCTCGGCAACACCACGGCCGACGATCGCGTCACGCTGGAACCGATCTACTGCCTTGGCCTGTGCGCGACTGCGCCGTCTGCGATGCTCGATGGCCGCCTCGTCGGGCGGCTCGATCAGAAGCGCCTCGATGCGCTGGTTGCGGAGGCGCAGCGATGAGCATCCGCCTGTACGTCTCGCGCGATGCCGGTGCGGTTTCCGTCGGCGCCGACGAGGTTGCCCTTGCGCTGGAGCAGGCCGCCGCCAAGCGCGGCGTTGCAGTGGAGATCGTCAGGACCGGCTCGCGCGGCCTCTACTGGCTGGAGCCGCTGGTCGAGGTGGCGACGCCCCAGGGCCGGATCGCCTTCGGGCCTGTCACCGAGACCGACGTGCCCTCGCTGTTCGACGCGCTCGCCGGCAACACGCCGCATCTCTTGCGGCTGGGAGCGACCGACGAGATCCCCTGGCTCAAGCGCCAGACCCGCCTCACCTTCGCCCGTTGCGGCGTGATCGACCCGCGCTCGCTTGACGACTACCGCGCCCATGGCGGCTACAAGGGCCTCGCGCGCGCGCTCTCGCTTGGATCGGACGCAATCCTCGACGAAGTCACCGCGTCCGGCCTGCGCGGCCGCGGCGGCGCAGGCTTCCCCACCGGCATCAAGTGGAAGACGGTTGCCCAGGCCAAGGCCGACCGCAAATTCATCGTCTGCAACGCCGACGAAGGCGACAGCGGCACTTTTGCCGACCGCATGATCATGGAAGGCGATCCGTTCCTGGTGATCGAGGGCATGACTATCGCCGGCATCACCGTCGGCGCGTCCAAGGGTTACATCTACATCCGCAGCGAATATCCGCACGCGGTGGAGGCGATGAACGCGGCCATCGTGGCGGCCAGGCGCGGCGGCTACCTCGGCGCGAATATCGGCGGCTCGAACCAAGCCTTCGATCTCGAAGTGCGCGTCGGCGCCGGCGCTTACGTCTGCGGCGAGGAGACCTCGCTGCTGGAAAGCCTCGAAGGCCGCCGCGGCATCGTGCGCGCCAAGCCTCCGCTGCCGGCGCATCACGGCCTCTTCGGCAAGCCGACCGTGATCAACAACGTGCTGTCGTTCGCCGCCATTCCCTTCATCCTCGCCGAGGGGGCCAAGGCCTATGCCGATTTCGGCATGGGCCGCTCGCGCGGCACGATGCCGATCCAGCTCGCCGGCAACATCCGTTACGGCGGACTGTTCGAGACCGCCTTCGGCGTGACGCTCGGCGAACTCGTCGACGACATCGGCGGCGGCACGTTCACGGGCCGCCCGGTCCGCGCGGTACAGGTCGGCGGCCCGCTCGGCGCCTACTTCCCCCGCGCCCTGTTCGACACGCCGTTCGACTACGAAGCCTTTGCCGCGCGCGACGGCCTGATCGGCCATGGCGGCATCGTCGTGTTCGACGACAGCGTCGACATGCGCAGGCAGGCGCGCTTTGCCATGGAGTTCTGCGCCATCGAATCCTGCGGCAAGTGCACGCCGTGCCGGATCGGCTCGACCCGCGGCGTCGAGACCATCGAGAAGATCATCAGGGGCGAGCGGGTGAGCGAAAACCTCGCGCTCGTCGAGGACCTCTGCAACACCATGAAATTCGGCTCGCTCTGCGCGCTCGGCGGCTTCACGCCCTACCCTGTGCTCAGTGCGTTGAAGCACTTCCGGGAGGATTTCGCGCCGGTACCGACCACGCTTCAGGCCGCGGAATAGGAGAACGACAATGTCTCTGATCGAAGAAATCGACTTCGGCACGCCGGCTTCCAAATCGGAAACGATGGTGACGCTGACCATCGACGGCAAGGAGGTGACGGTGCCCGAGGGCACTTCCATCATGCGTGCCGCGATGGATGCAGGCCACCAGATTCCAAAGCTCTGCGCGACCGATATGGTCGACGCGTTCGGTTCCTGCCGTCTCTGCCTCGTCGAGATCGAGGGCCGCGCCGGCACGCCGGCGTCCTGCACCACGCCTGTGATGCCCGGCCTCGTCGTGCACACCCAGACCGAGCGGCTGAAGCGGCTGCGCAAGGGGGTGATGGAACTCTATATCTCCGACCATCCGCTCGACTGCCTCACCTGCGGCGCCAACGGCGATTGCGAGTTGCAGGACATGGCCGGCGCAGTGGGCCTGCGCGACGTGCGCTATGGCTATGAGGGCGAAAACCACGTTTTCGCCAAAACGGACGGCTGCACCAACGACAATTGGATGCCGAAGGACGAGTCCAACCCGTACTTCACCTACGATCCCTCCAAGTGCATCGTCTGCTCGCGCTGCGTCCGCGCCTGCGAGGAGGTGCAAGGCACTTTCGCGCTGACCATCTCCGGCCGCGGCTTCGACAGCCGCGTCTCGCCCGGCATGAGCGAAAGCTTCCTCGGCTCGGAATGCGTCTCCTGCGGCGCCTGCGTCCAGGCCTGTCCGACCGCGACGCTGACGGAAAAGTCCGTGATCGAGATCGGCCAGCCCGAGCACTCCGTCGTCACCACCTGCGCCTATTGCGGCGTCGGCTGCGCCTTCAAGGCCGAGATGCGCGGCGAGGAAGTGGTGCGCATGGTGCCCTACAAGGACGGCAAGGCCAATCGCGGCCATTCCTGCGTCAAGGGCCGCTTCGCCTGGGGCTACACCAACCACAAGGAACGCATTCTCAAGCCGATGATCCGCGAGCGCATCGAGGATCCCTGGCGCGAAGTGTCCTGGGACGAGGCGTTCTCGTTCGCCGCCGCCAGGATGCGCGGCATCCAGAAGAAATACGGCCGCGACGCCATCGGCGGCATCACCTCGTCCCGCTGCACCAATGAAGAGACCTATCTGGTGCAGAAGCTGATCCGCGCCGGCTTCGGCAACAACAACGTCGACACCTGCGCCCGCGTCTGCCACTCCCCCACCGGCTACGGCCTCGCCACCACCTTCGGCACCTCCGCCGGCACGCAGGATTTCGACTCGGTCGAGGAGACCGATGTCGTGGTCGTCATCGGCGCCAACCCGGCCTCCGCTCACCCCGTCTTCGCCTCGCGCCTGAAGAAGCGGCTGCGCCAGGGCGCCAAGCTGATCGTGATCGATCCGCGCCGCACCGAGATGGTGGAATCGCCGCATGTGAAGGCGCTGCATTTGCCCCTGATGCCCGGCACCAACGTCGCGGTCATGACGGCGCTGGCGCACGTCATCGTCACCGAAGGACTCGTCAACGAAGCCTTCGTGCGCGAGCGCTGCGACTGGAGCGAGTTCGAGGAATGGGCCGCCTACGTCGCCCAACCGCAGAACAGCCCGGAAGCCACCGCCATCCTCACCGGCGTCGATCCGAAGGACCTGCGCGAGGCAGCCCGCACCTACGCCACCGGCGGCAACGGCGCGATCTATTACGGCCTCGGCGTCACCGAGCACAGCCAGGGCTCGACCACCGTGATCGCGATCGCCAATCTCGCGATGGCAACGGGCAATATCGGCCGTCCCGGCGTCGGCGTGAACCCGCTGCGCGGCCAGAACAACGTTCAAGGCTCCTGCGACATGGGCTCGTTCCCGCACGAGCTGCCCGGCTATCGCCACATCTCGGGCGATGCGGTACGCGAGCAGTTCGAGGCGCTGTGGAACGTCAGGCTCAACCCGGAGCCCGGTCTGCGCATTCCCAACATGTTCGATGCCGCGGTCGAAGGCACCTTCATGGGCATCTACGTGCAGGGCGAGGACATCCTGCAATCCGATCCCAACACCTCGCACGTGGTGGCGGCGCTGTCGGCGATGGAATGCGTCATCGTCCACGATCTCTTCCTGAACGAGACCGCGAACTACGCCCACGTCTTCCTGCCCGGCTCGAGCTTCCTCGAGAAGGACGGCACCTTCACCAACGCCGAGCGCCGCATCCAGCGCGTGCGCAAGGTGATGACGCCGAAGAACGGCATGGCGGACTGGGAGGTCACCATCGGCCTCGCCAAGGCCATGGGCTTCGAGATGAAATACAGCCATCCGTCCGAGATCATGGACGAGATCGCGGCGCTGACGCCGACCTTCGCCGGCGTCTCCTATGCCAGGCTCGACGAGCTCGGCTCGGTGCAGTGGCCCTGCAACGAGAAGGCGCCCGAGGGCACACCGGTGATGCACATCGACGGCTTCGTCCGCGGCAAGGGCAAGTTCGTCGTGACCGAATATGTCGCGACCGACGAGCGCACCGGCCCGCGCTATCCCCTGCTGCTCACGACGGGGCGCATCCTCAGCCAGTACAATGTCGGCGCGCAGACCCGGCGCACCGAGAACGTCGTCTGGCATTCCGAGGACCGCCTCGAGATCCATCCGCACGACGCCGAGCAGCGCGGCGTGCGCGACGGCGACTGGGTGCGACTGAAGAGCCGCGCCGGCGAGACCACGTTGCGCGCGGAGATCACCGACCGCGTCGCGCCGGGCGTCGTCTACACCACCTTCCACCATCCGGACACGCAGGCCAACGTCATCACGACCGACTATTCGGACTGGGCCACCAATTGTCCCGAATACAAGGTCACGGCGGTGCAGATCTCGCCCTCGAACGGCCCGTCCGACTGGCAGAAGGCCTATGACGCGCAGGCGCGGCACTCCCGCCGCATCGCACCGGCCGAGGCCGCGGAGTAACCGCATGCACGTTCCGGTCCAGGCCACCGACCGCGAGATCTGGCGTGATGGCATCGCATCAGAGGGCACACGGCTGATCCCGGAGGAAACTCCGCTGGCGCTGACCTATAATGGCGGCACCTACGCCGTCATGATGGGGACACCGCAGAACCTCGAGGATTTTGCGGTCGGCTTCAGCGTGAACGAAGGCATCGTCGGGTCGGTCGACGACATTCGCTCTCTCGACGTGGTCCGTCTCGACGACGGCATCGAGCTGCGGATGTGGCTGGCATCGGAGGATGCAGCCCGCATCAACGAGCGCCGCCGCCACGTCGCAGGACCCACGGGCTGCGGCATCTGCGGCATCGAGTCCATTGCCGAGGCGGTGCGGCCGGCGGCCGTGGTGCCGCAGGGGCAGACCGTCACGCCGGAGCAAATCATGGCGGCGATGCAGGCGATCGCGCCCCTGCAATCGATCAACATGCAAACCCGCGCCGTTCACGCCGCCGCGTTCTGGTCCCCTGCACACGGCATCGTCGCGCTGCGCGAGGATGTCGGCCGTCACAACGCGCTCGACAAGCTCGCCGGGGCCCTGGCGCGCAGCCGCGCGGATGCGCGCGGCGGCATGGTGCTGCTGACGAGCCGGGTCTCGGTGGAGATGGTGCAGAAGACGGCCGCAATCGGCGCCCCCGTGATGATCGCCGTGTCCGCACCGACCGCGCTCGCGGTACGCACGGCGGAAGCCGCCGGTATCACGCTGATCGCGATCGCGCGGCAGGACGGGTTCGAGATATTCTCGCATGGCAACCGGATCGTCGCGCGCCATGCCACGGAGGTTGCCGATGTCGCCTGACCGCCTGATCTACATGGCCAACCAGATCGGCAGATTCTTCCGGAGCCAGGGCCATGACAAGTCCGTGCCGGGGATTGCCGAGCACATCAAGAAATTCTGGGATCCCCGCATGAAGCGCGCGATCTTCGCTCATCTCGATGCCGGCGGTGCGGGCCTCGAACCTGATGTGCGCGAGGCCATCACCTCGTTGAAGCAGGCGACGTCCCTTCCAGCAGCGCCCTGAACACGCGCCGCACCTCGGTCTGGGTCTCCTTCACCCGCGCCTCCAGCGACGAGAAGTCCGGCGCGTCGCCCGCGCGCGCCATCACGCGCAGGAGGTCGGTGCCGGCGGTCTCAGGCTTGAAGCGCTCGCTGACGCAAAGCCGCAGGATCTGCGTCAGGTCGTGATAGAGCCGCGCCGCGGCACGCAAGATCTCGGTCTCGGACTGTGCGAGCACGCCGAGCCGGCATGCATTTTCCAGCACCTGCATGGTGCCGACATCGAGAATGTCCGGCTTCTCGTGGGCATGCACGAGCTGGAGATATTGCGCAATGAAGTCGATGTCGACCATGCCGCCGGCCGCATGCTTGATATCCCAGCAATCGGCCTCGCCCTTCTCCTGCGCGATCGCGCGCCGCATGTCGGCGACGTCGTTGGCCGTGATTGCGGGATCGCGTCGGCGGGTCAGGACATCGCGGATGACACGCTCGATCCGTTCCCGGAATTCGGGCGATGCCGACACCACGCGCGCGCGCGTCAACGCCATGTGCTCCCAGGTCCAGGCCTCGGTGGCCTGGTAGTCCGCGAATGAAACGAGACTCGAGGCCACCGGGCCGGCGCGTCCCGACGGCCGCAGGCGCATGTCGATCTCATAGAGCACGCCGTAATTGGTGCGCGTCGTGAAAGCGCTGATCAGGCGCTGGGTGAACCGCGCGAAATAATGCGCGCCGTGAAGCGATTTCGGTCCATCGGAGTCCGGATCGCCGCTGTCGAAATCGTAGAGCAGGATCAGGTCGAGATCGGACGAGGCCGTCATCTCGCGGCTGCCGAGCCGGCCCATCGCGATGATCGCGGTCTCCTGCCCCTTGATCCGGCCGTGCTGGGCGGCAAAGCGATCGGCGACGAGGCCATGCACGGTGTGCACGATTCCTTCGGCGACATCGGCAAAGGCGGTGCTCGCCTGCTGCGCCGAAACCGTGCCGGACAGGATGCGCGTGCCGATCAGGAACAGGCTCTCCTGGCCGAACAGGCGCAGGCGATCGAGAAATTCCTCGTAGGAGTCCGCGTCTCGCACGGTGGCCGCGAGCCGGCCCGACAATTCCTGCCTGTCGGGCATGGCGCCGAAGAAGCGCGGGTCGATCAGACCATCCATGAGCTGCGGCTGCCGCGCCAGCATCTCGCCGAGCCGCGGCGCCGCCCCCAGCACCAGCGCCACCAGCGCGACGAGATCGCGGTTCTGGCCGAGCAGCGTGATCAGCCGGCCGCCGCGCTGCAGTGCCCCGAGGAAATGATCGAACGCCACGACGGCGCGATCCGGCTCCTCGGCGTGGGCAAGACCGTCGATCAAGGCCGGCACGAATTCGACGAAGGCGCTTCGCGTCGCCTCATTGCGGAATACGCGGTAGTCACCGGTGATCCAGTCGCGCACGGTCTGCGCGACCGCGGCCGGCTTCTTGAAGCCCAGCGTCACCAGGTGCTGGAGCAGACGCGGATCGTCGGGACCTGCACCGTAGTCGAGCGCCGGCAGCTTGGCCGTCCCGGTCGGATCGTCGCCCTCGAACAGTTTTTCGTAGTGACCCTGGACGATCTGGAGCTGGTGCAACAGGTCGCGCGCAAAGGCTTCGCGATCCTGATAGCCGAAGAACCAGGCGAAGCGATCGACCGCTTGCCTGTCCTCAGGCAGCGTATGGGTCTGCTCGTCCGCGATCATCTGGAGGCGATGCTCGACCCGGCGCAGGAATTCGTAGGCCGTCGTCAACTCGTCGCGCGCCGCAGAGGTGATCCACTTGCTGGAGGCGAGTACATCGAGCGCCTCGAGCGTCGGCCGCACCCGCAATTCCGGATGGCGGCCGCCCGCAATCAGCTGCTGAGTCTGCGCGAAGAACTCGATCTCGCGGATGCCGCCGCGCCCGACCTTGACGTTATGTCCCTCGACCGCGACCTCGCTCTGGCCACGATAGGTTTGCATCTGCCGCTTCATGTCGTGAACGTCGGCGAGCGCGGCGAAGTCGAGATGCTTGCGCCAGACGAAGGGCGCGATCTCTGCCAGAAGCGCTTCGCCCGCCCTGGGATCGCCGGCGCAGGCCCGCGCCTTGATCATCGCAGCGCGCTCCCAGGTGCGGCCTTCCCGCTCGTAGTAATGCAGCGCGGCGTCCCGCGAGATCGCCACCTGTGTCGAGGACGGATCGGGCCGCAGGCGCAGATCGACGCGGAAGACGTAACCGTCATAGGTGCGCTGCTGGAGGATGCGCGCCATCCCCTGGGTGACACGGACGAAGAACGGCTGCGGCTCGATGTCCGCCGCCAGCGTTGTCGCATCGGGATCGAAGAACACGATCAGATCGATGTCGCTGGAATAGTTCAGCTCGCCCGCGCCCATCTTGCCCATCGCGAGCACGATCAGCCCGCAGCCCTCTTCGGGTGCCTCCGGATTGGGCGGCGAGAGCTTGCCGCGTGCGGCTTCCTGCCGCAGCAAATATTGCAGCGCCGCCTGCACGGAGGACACGGCAACATCGGTGAGCGCCGCCGTCACCCGCATCACGGGCCAGACACCGCCAATGTCGCACAGCGCGATCAGCAGCGCGGCCTCCGCCTTCATCCGGCGAAGCAGCCGCATCACCTCGGCCTCGTCAGGTGCCGCGAGCACCGCGCCCCTCGCCTCAGCGATCAGTGCGGCGAGATGCGTATCCGGATCGCATTCGAGTAGCCGGATCAGGCGCAGGGCATCGGCGCGCACCAGATCGAACAGATAGGGCGAGAATTCCGCGATCCCGGCCAGGATGTCGCGGGCGAAGGGGTGGCCCAGGAGCGCTTCCAGACGCGCCGAGTGGGCCGGCTCAAGCTCGGCCAGCCAGCTTTCCAAACGTCGTTCGTCGGTTGTGGAAGCGGCAATATGGGGAGCTTCCGCGAAGCGTGCGGCCAGCCTCTCACCATGCTTGTCCGCGTTTCCCGGCGCGGAGTGGTTCATGCCACCTTCTGTGGCACATCCGGCATTGGCGGAGCAACCCTGTCGCCCGCGCGCGCCGGCAGCGCCAGCGTGGCGACAAGACCGGGATGGGCATCGCCCAGCCGCAATTCTCCGCCATGCAGCGTGGCAACAGCCGAGGCGAGGCTGAGGCCGAGACCGGAGCCCGGCAGCGTGCGGCTCGCCTCCAGGCGGACGAATCGCTCGACGACATGCTTGCGGTCGCTTTCGGGGATACCGGGGCCGCGATCGGTGACGCTGAGCAGCACCTGATCGCCCTCGCGCCGGGCCTCGATCGTAATCTGCCGGCTATCCATGCTGACCACGGTTCCCGCGGGCTGCGAAGCGGGCTTGCCGTATTTGATCGCATTCTCGACCAGATTGGCGAGCGCCTGGCTGATCAACTCGCGGTTGGCATGAACCGGTGTCGGATCGGCCTTCACCTTCAAGGTCATGCCGTCGTCCTCCGCCAGGGGCTCGTAGAGCTCGTGGATGCCATTGGCGACCTCGGCGGCGTCGAAATCATCCATGTTGCCGCGCGCCTGTCCGGACTCGGCGCGCGCGATCATCAGAAGCGCGTTGAAAGTACGAATCAGCCCGTCGGATTCCTCGATGGTCCGCTCCAGCGCGGCGCGGTAATCGGCCTCGCAGCCTGATCTCGCCAGCGCCTCCTCGGCGCGATTGCGCAGCCGCGTCAACGGCGTCTTGAGGTCGTGGGCGATGTTGTCCGAAACCTCCTTCAGCCCCGCCATCAGCGCCTCGATCCGCTCGAGCATGGCGTTGAGGTTCTCGGCGAGACGATCGATCTCGTCGCCGCTGCGCCCCACGGGCAGGCGCTCGCTGAGATCTCCGGTCATGATCCGCTGCGCCGTGCCGGTCATGGCGTCGATGCGCCTCAGCACCCTCCGCGCGACGAAAATACCGCCGGCGAGGCCAAGCACGACCACGATGAGGACCGACCATTGCGCCGCCTTGGCGACGATGCCGAACAGACGCCGCCGCTCGGCGAGGTCGCGACCTATCAGCAGGCGGAAGCCGTTCTCCAATTCGGTGACGCGCACCAGCGCGCGATGATCGCGGTCATCGGCGTCCTCGATCCGCCGGTAGGCGGTTTCGGACCAGCCGCGCGTCGCCATCACGCCCGGGGCCAGCGAGCCGACATTGCCGGCGACCGCCTGCCCGGTCGGGGTGGTCACGAGGTAGAGGTTCGCGCCCGGGCGCAGCGCCCGATATTCGATCGTCCGCACGAGGCCAAACAGGCCGCGGCGCCCGTAGATCTCGTTGATCTCCGAGGTTTCGGCATTGACCGTCTGCGTGATCTCCTCGGTGATCAGCCGCCGCGTGTTCCAGGCGAAATAGGCCAGCAGCGAGGCCGCGAACATCGCGAACAGCAGCAGATAGACCAGCGTCAGCCGGAACGCCGTGGTGCGGACGAGTTTACCGAATGCCGTCACGGATCATGTATCCAATTTCAGTGTCGCGTCTGCTATCACCGAGCATCGTCACCCTTCGTATTCTGCTTTATTTACAGTACCTTGGGTTCATAGGCTATCGTCTGTCTTCGCCTAAAATCGCCGAACGCCGGCCGGTCTTTGCAAAAAGTGGTAAGGCGGCACATCCGCCTCTTTGAAAGTATCCGTGACGGTCACACATCCGACTGGTGCTTGTGGAACGACTGACCATGACGGGCAAAGCATCCGCGCCGGTAAGTGGTAAGCGAAAGGGGAACGTTAAAGCGGCGCTCAATTCGAACCAAGTTAAATCCCTGCAAGCTGGCGTTCATGCGGCACTGGCGGGCTCCACCTGGTCGTGCGCGGAAGCGGTGATCGGGTGTGGGCCTTCCGTTTCACCGACCCCGAGGGCAAACGGGCGCAGATGGAGTTCGCCAAGGCTGGCGACCGCGACAGCGCAGGGGGTGACGTTCTGACCCTAAGCAGCGCGCGAGAAGGCACGCGAATACAAGGTTGCATTGAAGCGCCAGGGCATCGATCCGCGCGTCAAAGAGGAGTAAACTCAATGGCAGCTCTCCATCCGCGACGTGCCGAGCTTGCACGAGAAGGCCGCATGGCGCGGCAACCTCAAATACCTGCTGCCGTCGCCCCGCAAGCTGAATCGCAAAAAGGGACATCGGTCCGAGCCTTACACGAAGATGCCGCAAATGATGACAGGGCTGCGCTCTGATCCCGGCAATGCCGCGCGCTGCACAGAAGTCGGCATCCTCACCGTGTCGCGCAGCCAAGAAATCCGGCTCATGGAATGGACCGAGCTCGACTTCGAAGCAAAGACGTGGATGGTTCCAGCTGAGAAGATGAAGATAAAGGGCGACCTAGAGCCCAAACAGAATTTTCGCCGCGAAGTGCTTGAGTTCTGCTTGTCGCATCGTGTCGGCGATGATGCCGAACCGTCATATTGGGTCAGCAGGAACACCGCCCGCTTTAATGTAATCCGACACCGAGCAGGCGCTCGACCATCTTAGGGTCGTCGCGCAAGTGCGCGCACTCCCCACTCCAGACCGCCTTGCCCCGTTCAACCACCATGACCTGATCGGCAAACCGTAGTGCTCGTTCGATCTGCTGCTCGACCAAAACGATGGTCATCTCGCCAGAGCTTGCTAACGCCGTGATGATGTCCATGATCTGATCGCAGATCACCGGGGCGAGACCCTCAAGCGGTTCGTCCAAGAGGAGAACCGAGGGCCTTCCTAGCAGCGTTCTGGCAAGCGAAAGCATCTGTTGCTCGCCGCCCGATAACTGCGTCCCGAAGTGGCGCCGGCGTTCAGCCAGCCTCGGGAACATCACGTAGACCTCTTCAAGCGCCTCTCGACCTCGATCTTTGAGACCTGCGACCAGGTTTTCTTCCACCGTCAGCGACCGAAAAATGTCGCGTGTCTGCGGTACGTAGCCGAGACCTCGCTGAGCACGTGTAGATGCCTTGGAATCCGTGAGATCTGCTTCGCCCAGGAATACTTTCCCGCCATGATGGGTTGTCAGACCCATTAGCGATGCGAGCAAGGTCGTCTTGCCGACTCCGTTTCGACCAAGGACGCTGAGACGACCTCCAGGCAAGACCTCGAAAGACATGTCATCCACGACACGCGTGAGGCCATACCCAGCACTGAGACCTTTGACTTCAAGACGCGTGGCGGGCATCTGCGTAGCTACCTAGATAGGCTCGACGGACTTCCTGATGGTTCGTGACTTCTGTCGGATCGCCCTGGAAGATCAGCTTTCCGTTGGCGAGAACGAGCACACGGCGGGCAAATCTGAAGACCAGGTCCATGTCATGCTCGATCATCAAAACCGCAATATCAGAAGGCAATCTGTCGATCGCCTCGATGATCTTGGAAGACTCCTCTGACGGCACCCCTGCCGCGGGCTCATCCAGGAGCAGGACCTTCGGCTCAAGAGCAAGCCCGATTGCCAGGTCAAGAAGGCGCTGCTGACCGTACGCCAGTTGCGAGACCTGCCTGTCGGCTAGATGTGCGATACCGAGCGTTCCAAGGGCCCGTTCCCACTCCAGGCGAACGTCCGGCCGATCAATCGGGGAGGAGAACATATGTCTCGTGAGCCCCTTCCTTTGCATCACGGCGAGCGCGACGTTCTGTGCGACCGTCAGGCTCTTGAAGAGCCTCGTAATCTGAAATGTCCGGATCAAGCCGGCATCGACGCGATCGGAAATCGGTAGCGCGGTCACATCAACACCGGCGAGGTGTACGGCCCCTTGTGAAGGGGTCAAGTCACCGGAGATAACGTTGACGAGCGTGGTTTTGCCCGCGCCGTTCGGGCCAATCAATGCGACCCTTTCTCCCTTCCCGATACTGAAGGAGATATCATCGTTGACCCTCATCCCGCCGAAGGACATCGAAACGTTTCGCAGTTCAAGCAGGGACTGGCTCACGGGCGCCTCCTCAGCAGCGACGCGGTGCGACCAGCAAGCAAGCCCCCCAGGGATACCAGGCCTTTGGGGGCGAACAACACGACCGCAATCAGCAACGCACCGACCATGGTCATCCAATGGAATGGATTTGCAGCCGAGACATAGTGCTCGAACACCTGGAAGACGATGGATCCGATCAGCGCGCCCCAGAGACTGCCCGCGCCACCCAGGACGAGCATAACGAGAGCTTCAGCCGACCGCTCAAATCCGACGCTATCAAGTCCCACGACGCCTGTATTGATGGCGTTGAGAGCGCCACCAATTCCGCCAACAACCCCCGACACGCCATACATCAGCACGAGCCGGGGATACACGCGGGCACCGATCATCCGTGCCCGAAGGCTGTCATCCTTGATTGCCTGACAGAGAAGGCCGAAGGGAGAGCGCACGATTCGAAGCAGCACCACGAACACGACCATGAGCACCGCAACGGAGAATACGTAGCCGGTGCGCCCGTACATGTCGAAAGCATAGACCCCGAAGATTCGTCCAGGCGAAATGCCGGACAATCCGTCGCTTCCGCCCGTCAGGCTGGACAGTTTGTTGGCTAGCGCCGCGATGAGCTGTCCGACGGCAATGGATAGCACGAGCTGGGGGAGACCCTTGAACCTCGTGACAAGGAGCCCTGAGACCAACCCCATCAGAGCACCGGCCACCGCCCCCACGAGCAACAGCAGCAGGGGGTCGGAATGCCCGGCAAGGCAGGCGTTACCAACGACGTAGGCGCTCACACCGTAGATCGCCGCATGCCCCAGGGTGGCGACACCGCAATATCCCGTGACCAGATCGAGCGACAGCACCAGAAGCGTGATGCTGATCAGCCTTGTCAGAAACGCGAGGTCGTCCGGAAAAAGCGTATAGCCGAGCGCTCCGAGCACCAGCGTGATCACGACAGCGCGCAGCTCGAGCGGGACGGAGAAACGAGGCGCGCTCATGCCATCGACCATGATTCGATCGGTCACGTCAGTGCCTCCTGCCCAAAAGGCCGTTCGGAAACAGAAACACGACCAGGATGACCGCAAGATAGAAGAAGAACTCACCATATTCGGGTGCAAGGTACTTGCCGGTCGTGTCCGCAAGACCAAGCAATATCGATGCCGCCACGGCGCCTGGTATCGATCCTGCCCCGCCGACCGAGACGACGACAAGGAAAGTCACCATATATCTGAGCGCGTAAAATGGTTCGACGGGCAAGAGTTCGGCGCCCACCACACCCCCGAACGCCGCCAGGCCGACCGCAAGCGCGAATGTCGCGGAAAAAAGGATCTGCGTCTTGATTCCAAGCGACTCGGCCATATCACCGTTGTCGACCGCGGCACGCAGCCGGATCCCGAACTCGGTGCGGTCGATCAGCAGCCAGAGCAAGCCTGCGGTGCACACTCCGCAAATCATCACGAAAATCCGATGAGCTGGGATCATTCGGAAGCCGAGATCGACGGGACCGCTCAGCAGCGGAGGCAGCGGAATGGATTTGGTTGTCGGGCCAAGAATGTAGTTGGCAACGCCGATGATGACGAACGCAATGCCGATCGTGAGCAAGATCTGGGTCAGCTCATCGGACTTGCGATAAATCCGGCGGTAGAGAAGAAACTCAAGCGGAAAGGCGATCACGATGGTGCCGAGGACCGCCAGGACAATCGCGAGCGGATATCCAACTCCTGCGCTCTTGAGCGCAAAAGACGCGAGATATCCCCCGATCATCGCAAATGCGCCATGAGCAAGGTTCACTACCCTCATCAGGCCCATCATGATGGACAGCCCGATGGAGATGATGAAAAGCACCATGCCGTACGAGAGGGCATCCAGCCCGATGCTGAGAACCGTCCACGCCATTAGTTGAATACTTCCGCGGCTTTGAAATGTTGCGACCCCAACGCGTCATGCTGAATGGTCCCGCGGACCACCGTCATCAAGGTCTTGACCGACCGCAGGTCGACTGACGAGTCGAACGGGTCCTGTTCCAAGGCGATCAGGTCCGCGGCGCGACCGGCGCGAAGAGTGCCCCGCCAGCTCTCCTGTCGCATCACATACGCGCCGCCCTGCGTGTAGCTCGCGATCGTCTGGCTGCGTGAGAGGGCCTCGTCCTGAACGCCGACAATGGAGCCATTTTGCGTCACCAGCGCATCGTCTGGAATTCGGTCGCTGGCATCGCGATTGGTGGGACCGGCGACGAAGCGAATAGACTGCGGCCGACCACTCATTCTGGGCCCTTCTCCGACACGATGAAGAGATTGCTCGCGAGATTTACTTCGCGAGCAATCCGCTCTAGTTCTTCGCCAGGCCCCAGTCCGGCTGCGCATCGAACGTTTGCAGTTCCTTGTTGAGGAACTTGCCGTCCTGCTTCACGACTTCGCGCAGATAAACGTTCTGACGAATATGCCGGGTATCCGGGTCGATCGACACGGGGCCGCGCGGACTGACCCATTTCATGCCCTTCACGGCCGCAAGGGCTTTGTCCGGATCCTTTTGACCGTTCGTGGCCTCGACCATCTTGTAAATGAGCCGAGCACCGTCATAGGCCGCGACCGACGCCATGGTGATGTCGTCAGGCTTGGCGCCCGCCTTGATCATATCGGCCAGGAAGGCCTTGTTCTCTGGAGAGTCGTGCGAGACCGCGTAGTGGTAAGTCGACAGGATGCCTTCGCCGCTGTCACCAATGTTCGGAAGATCTGGCTCGGTCACGACATCACCGGTGGACAGCAACTTCACGCCGGACGCTTTCAGTCCGTTGTCGATATAGGCCTTGACGAACCCCAGGGTCGGCGGACCGGCCGGCAAGAACGTGAAGATCATGTCAGCGCCGGAATCCTTGATCCTTTGCATGATTGGGCCGAAATCGGTCGTATTGAGCGGCATCCGGACCGATTGGACAATGGTGCCTCCATCTGCCTCGAACGTCTTTTTGAAGGCTGCTTCGGCATCAACGCCCGGACCGTAATCGCTGACGGCGATCGCCACCTTCTTGGCCGCTCTCGCCTTCGCCACCTTTGCCGCGGGGACCGTGTTCTGCCACATCGTAAAGGACGTCCGCACGATGTAGGGGCTCTTCTCGACGATCGCGGACGTAGCGGCGTTCATGACGATCATAGGTACCTTCGCTTCCTCGAGAAGTGGAGCGACGGCCAGCGCGTCCGGAGTGAAGTACAGTCCCGCGACGTATTGAACCTTCTCCTTGACGATCAACTCCTGAGCCAATGATTTCGACTTGGCAGGGTTCGGCGATTCTTCGTCGCGATAGACGAACTCGATCTGATGATCGCCGACTTTCGATCCATGCTTGGCCACCCAGGCGTCAATGCCGTACTTGAAATTCTGGCCGAACAAGGCATACGGACCGGACATGGTGCCAATGATCCCCACCTTGATCGTGTCGCACTGTGCCGGCGAGATCCAGGCGGTGGCAATCGCGACGGCCCCAACAAGTCCAAACCTCAAGCCCATGTCTCTCTTCTCCTGCTTCGGTGATGCCATTTCAGAACATTTCGAAATATTCTCGCTGCTCCCACTCGGTGACCGTCGATTGGAAGCGCTCGATTTCCGCGTTCTTGATGAAAACGTAGTAGTCGACGAATTTCTCTCCCAGAGCCTCGCGGAAGAAGGGGTCATCGCGCAACGCGAACACCGCCTCGCGCAAGGAGGTCGGTAGGAGGTTCGCCTTGGTCTCGTAGGGGGTGTCCGCCGACGGACCGGGATCGAGCTGGCGATCAATGCCGTTGAGGCCGGCCAGAATCTGCGACGCCATGTACAGATAGGGGTTTGCGGCCGGCTCGCCGATCCTGTTTTCGAGCCGGGTGGCTTTATCGTCGGGACCGCCCAGCACGCGGATCATGACGCCCCTGTTGTCGCGTCCCCAGATCGCCCGATCCGGAGCCAGCGAATAGGAACGGTAGCGCTTGTAGCCATTGATCGTCGGTGTCGAGAAGACCGCGGATGCCCTGGCATGCTCCAGCAGCCCCGCCATATAGTGCTTGCCAAGTTTCGACAGACCGGCCGGTTCGCTCGTCATGAACACGTTGGCGCCGTCTGTTCGGGAGACCAGCGATTGGTGAAGGTGCCACCCCGATGACATCACGTTCGGTATCCGCGGCCGACACATGAAGGTCGCGTGATAGCCGTGGCGGTTGCAGATCTGCTTCACTGCCGTGCGAAACAGTACCATCGTGTCCGCCGGCTCAATGCCGACGGTGGGCTGAAACACGAACTCGCACTGGCTCGGCCCGTATTCCACCTCGATCGACCGAAGCGGCAAGCCCAGCGCCACGATGTTTTGCCTGATCAGCTCGAGCGCAGGCTCCATCTGGTCATAACGTTGCTCCGTCAGGTACTGATAGCCCTGCGAAAGCAGGCTGACCTCCGGAGGCTCACCCGGTTGGCCGGGACTGCCGGCGTCCCTAGGTGCTAGCCGGGCATTCTCGACTTTGAAGATGTGGCATTCGACCTCGAGGCCCGCCTTGAAATCATAGCCCCGGTCCTTGAGCTGCCCCAGCACGGATTTGTACAGGCCCCTGGTAGCGAAGGGCACGGGTCGTCCGTCGGAGAAGTAGAGGTCGCAAAGCACCCACCCCGTTTTTGGTGCCCAGGGGAGAACCTTGAAGGTGGTGGGATCGGCGACCATCATGACGTCGCCTCCCCCCTGCATTTCGTTCATCCCAAACCCGCCGCCGGCGGTGAAGACGGGAAACACCGTGCGGTGAGAGGTATCTTTCGCGAGCAATGTCGTCGTTATCGAGCAGCCGCTCTCGATCGACGAGAGCGCCTCGGAAGCGACCAGCGCCTTGCCGCGCAAGATGCCGTGCTGGTCCGGAAAGGAGAGCCGGATCGTATGCAGCTCCTGCTCCTCCGCCATCCGCCGCATGCGGATGGCAGCCTCCTTCTGTTCGGCCGACCAGAGACCGTGCTTTTCGACGAAACTCAACGACATCTCCTTTGCTGAGCTGGGCCGGCCTGGGTTATTCGGCGGCGGTCAGGTGAGGCACCTTCTTGGCGAGCTCGGCGGGCACCGGCGCGGCCCAGGGAGCGCCCCGACGACGCCTGACGTCCACTTCCATCCAGTAGGTTTCCCAGCCCTTCGTCGGACCGATGCCGTCCATTGTGGCCGGCCCCTGGATGCTGCGCGCGCTGGCAGCGTCGAGGAACAACAGCGGCTTGCCCCCGGCAGCCACCTTCTCGATCTCCTGGCGAAGCAGCCGGCGGTACTGAACGATCGCCTTGTCGGATTGCCCGAGATGCTCACGCGTCCGGTCCTGAATGGCGCCCATCGACTCGACGGCCCACTGGTCATGGACGTTGATGTCCGCGCCCATGCCGGTGTAAGTCTCGGTCGCCTGCTCGTGCGGGTCGAAGCCGTAGTCGTTCGACTTGTTCTTCCGCGAGCGGTATTCCGGCAACTCGTAAAGCTCGAGGCGCTGCGCGCGCATTTTCGCCTTGTCGACGGGCGCGGCGTAGCTGGTGAAAATCGCATACCAATAGCAATTCTCGTCGTCGACGGGCACATGCCACTGGGTAATCGTCATCTCCGTGCTCATCGGAATGACGAACGCATGCGGGAACAGCTGGTTGGTGACGCGAACGTGGGTGCGCTGCTCGTCGATTTCTCGCAAGGCGATGAGCCGCAGGCCGTATTCGGTGTGCTCGACGTTGATGATCGGCCGGTCGTACTCGCGCAGGACCTTCGTCATGGGCATTTCCGAGTCGGCCGACGCACCGCGAAACTGCTTGCCGTAGGCCGCCGATGTATCCTCATCCTCGAAGAACCGGTGAAGGAACGAGGCATGAGCCGGGTCGATGCCGACTTCCAGGGCCTGCAGCCAATTGCATTCGATCAGGCCCTTGAAGGCGAAGGTGTATTCGCCCGGCGCCGCGAAGCAGTCGATCTCCGGAAACGCCGGCGGCTCGCCTTCACCCAAATACGCCCACAGGATTCCACCCTTCTCCAGGACGGGGTAGGACCGCTGCTTGATGTTCTTGCAGAGCGAGGAGTTTGCAGGCTCGGCGGGCGTCTCGAGACACTGTCCCGTGGTGTCAAACAGCCACCCGTGGAAGGCGCAGCGCAGGCCACCGTTCTCGAGCCGGCCGAAGGCAAGGTCGGCGCCCCGATGCGGGCAGTCGCGATCGAGCAGACCATAGCGCCCCGTTTCGTCCTTGAACAGAACGAGGTTCTCACCGAGAAGCTTGACGGCCTTGATGGGGCGTCCCTCCTCGAGTTCGTCGACAAGTGCAGCAGGCTGCCAATACATCCGCATCAGCTTTCCCGCAGGCGCCTTTGGTCCGACGCGGGTAATGAGGTCGTTCTGCTCTTGGCTCATCATGACTTGGGTCTCCTCTCTCCGGCTTCGAGATGCGTCCTCTTGCTATCGGGACGCAGACTAACGCTGAAACACGATCTTGCCGCCGACAATTGTCAGGTCGGCTTTGATGTCTTTGATCTGTTCCTCGGGGACCGTCATGAGGTCCGCCGACAACGCGGTCAGATCCGCGAGTTTTCCGGCCTCGATCGTCCCCTTCTCGTTCTCTTCGAACATGTAGTGCGATGCCGCGCTGGTGTAGAGGCGCAGCGCCTGCTCGCGGCTGACGGCTTCGTTCGCTCCATAAACGCGTCCGGCAGGATCCTTGCGGGTCACCATGATGTACATGTTGATGAAGGGATTGATCGTGTTCACCGGGAAGTCGGTGCCTGCGCCGAGGCTGTTCAGCCCCACCTTCTCGATGAGAGTTTTCGTGGGCACAGCCCGATTGGCGACCGCCGCACCCAGGAAACGCTCGACGGCGGTCGCCTTGTCCCACATGAACACGTTCTGGAAGTCGACTCTGACGCCGAGGCGCTTCGCGCGCTCCATTTGCTCGGGCACGATCAAGCTTCCATGGATCAGAACGAAACGACGATCCTTGATCGATTTTTCCTTGTCGGCTGCTTCGAAGGCATCAAGGACCTGGTCGATGCCCTTGTCGCCGACGGCATGAACACCCACGCGCCAATTGTGGCGATTGCAAATGGACACCAGCTCCTTGAGACGTTGCGGCGATTGCTGGGCAATGCCGTGGTAGTCATCATGCGAGTCCGGATAGGCCTCGCGCATGAGCGCCGTCTTGAGCGTCATGCCGCCATCGTAAAGGATCTTGATTCCGGCGAACTTCAGCCAGTCATCGCCAAAGCCCGACGAGGCGCCGTTGCCGCGCATGATGTCCTCCCAGGCTGCGTTCTCGGCGGGGGGCTCCGGGCGCCACATGAGACCGACCCGTAGCGTTGCTTCACCGGCCTGCGCCACTCGCTGCAGGGCCGCGATGTCTCTGGGCGAGGTGGCCCCTTCTACGGCGCTGGTGATCCCGAACGAGTTTAGCACACCTTCCGCGAGCTTGAATTGGCGAAACTCGTCGTCCGCTGTCCACTCCGGAACGGCCTTTTCGACCTTGTCGATCGCCGTCTCGACCAGAACGCCGGTCAGCTCACCAGCACTGTCGCGCTCAAACGATCCGCCGCTTGGGTTTGGGGTGGCCTTGGTTACGCCGGCCTTCTCGAGCGCCATCGAATTGGCCATCGAGAAGTGGCCAACGGTCCGGAGATAGACCGGATTGTTCGGCGCGACGCCATCGATCTCCTGACGTGTCAGGTAGCGCTTTTCCGCGAGCTGTGACGGGGGATGCCAGGCGCTTCCGATGATCCACTCGCCGGGCTTTTTCTTCGCCACGAACTGCTTGATGCTTGCGAGGGCATCCGCAACAGTCTTGGCGCCACTCATATTTACGACGTAGTCCGACAGACCGGCGGCCCTGAAATGCGCGTGCGTGTCGATCAGCCCGGGAACGACAGTCTTGCCCTGCAAGTCGATCGTGCGGGTGCGATTTCCGGCCAACGCCTTGATCGTCGCCGTGTCTCCGACGGCCAAGATTTTTCCGTCGCGAACGGCAAGCGCTTCCGCAACCTTTGACTGACCGTCCATGGTGAAAATCTTGCCGTTGATCAGGGCAAGCGAGGGAGCATTGGCCTCCTGCTGCTGGGCAAACGCCGCGCTCGATGTCAGCACCACTCCCACGATCGCTGTCGTCAGCTTCATTGCGGTCTTCCTACATGTTCGGTAGACGAACAACGGTTCGATTTGTTTCAGAATGACTCCAATGTGACGAGCGAGCAAGCAAAATATTTCCGCAAACTGTGCCTAATGGAACCGCAACGGCGGCGGCCACATCGATATTGAGGGGCTCCTAGATTTACTGTAACCGATTAACGAACTTATGTTCGTAGACAGAACAGAGACCAAGAACGGAGGTCGAATGCCGCGAGTGAGATTTGTCCAGCAGGACGGCAGCGAAAAATCCGTCGAGGTCGGACGCGACCTGAGCGTGATGCTCGCGGCCGTTCGCAACGGTATTCCCGGTATTGACGGCGAATGCGGCGGCTCCCTCGATTGCGCGACCTGCCACGTCTACGTCGACGAAGAACAAACAAGCTCTCTCCCTCAGCCGAGCGAAGAAGAGCTCGAGTTGCTATCCGCCGTCTCGGGAGAGCGAAAGCCGAACAGTCGGCTGAGTTGCCAGCTGAAGGTGTTGGCCCCTCTCGACGAGCTGGTGGTCCATGTGCCGGCGAGGCGGTCATGACCGGGCTGGTCATCATCGGCGCCTCATATGCCGGGATTCAAGCCGCTCTCACTGCTCGTGACGCCGGCTATTCTCAGCCCATCACCATTGTGTGCGACGAAGAGTGGTTGCCGTATCAGAGGCCGCCGCTATCCAAGGACTTCCTTCTCGGGCGCATCAGCGAGCAAAACCTGATCTTGCGCGACGAGACTTTCTTCGAAGGCAAGCAGATCAATCTCGTTCTTGGGCAGCGCGCCACGCTGCTTGACTTGCGCGCGCGGCAGGTCACTCTGGCCGGCGACAACGCTCTGGAGTTTGAAAAACTCCTCATCGCCACAGGCTCGCGCGCGCGGCGCATCGCGGTCGAGGGCGCGGACTTCGATGGAATTTTCTATCTGCGTTCGGTGACCGATGCGATCGACCTGAAAGCACGGCTGGCCGATGCCGCGGAGATCGTCATTGTCGGGGGCGGCTTTATAGGGCTGGAAGTTGCGGCCTCCGCGGCAAAGCTGGGCAAGAAGGTCACTGTCGTAGAAGCGAGCAGCCGCCTGCTTGAGCGTGCGGTCTCGCCGGTCTTGTCGACCTTTCTTCTTGATACGCATTTGCGGGCTGGCGTCGACGTGAAGCTCGACGAAACGGTTACCTCCTTCAAAGGAAACGATCGAAAAGTTTCCGCTGTCGTGCTGGGCAACGGTGCCAATGTCCGCGCCGACCTGGTGCTGGTGGGAATTGGTGGTGTCGCCAATGACGAGATCGCGCGCTCGGCGGGGCTTAGATGCACGAATGGAATTGTTGTTGACGAGCACGGACAATCCGAAACATCGGACATTTTCGCGGCCGGTGACTGCGCCAACCACTTCAACCGCTTTTGCGAAAACTGGGTCAGATTGGAATCGGTGCAAAACGCCCAGGATCAAGCGAAGGCCGCTGGACTGGCGATCGCCGGCGCTCGAGCGCCCTATGAGAGTGTGCCGAGATTCTGGTCCGACCAATATGACGTCAAGCTGCAGATCGTCGGGCTGGCCGGACAGTATGATCGGCAGGCGGTCCGAGGTTCGGTCGACGACGGAAGGTTCTCGGTCTTCTACTATCGCCAGGGCCGATTGGTCGCGGTGGACAGCGTCAACCGGCCAGGCGAGCAAATGGCAGCCAGACGCCTGATTGCCGCGGGGATCTCCCCTGCACCGGAGCAGGCCGCAGACGCTTCCTTTGACCTCAAATCCCTGGTGACAGCCGGAGACAAGGCTGGCGCCTGACGCGCGGATTTGTGATGGTTCTCACATCCGAGAGGCCGCCGACAGGGACCGCCCAATAAAATGCCGAGGCTGAAGCGTACGGAAGAAGAGGAAAAGGCGCGGGAGGGAAGCGAGTTCATCGAGACCCTGGATCGGGGTCTTCGCGTGATACAGTCTTTTGGCATCGATCGCCGTCCAATGACCCTCAGCGACCTGTCCAAGAGCGCGAATCTTCCGCGTGCGACGGTGCGCCGGATCCTGATGACCCTCGTAAAATCCGGATTCGTCGTGAGCGACGAGCGGTTGTTTTCGCTGACGCCCAGGGTACTGCTTTTGGCTTCAGCCTATTTGACGTCGAACCAAATCAGCACCGTGATGCAGCCGTTGATGGACGAGGTCGCCGGCAAGGCCAAGGAGGTCTGCTCCCTTGCGATCCTTGATGGCGAAGAGGTCGTTTTTATCGCCCGCTCGAGTCCGGCGCGGGTATTCTCGAGCGGACTGGACATAGGATATCGGCTGCCGGCTTTCTGCACGTCAGTGGGACGCGTTCTGCTGGGCAGATTGGCAAACGACGAGCTGACGAGAACGGTCGACGGCATGAAGCTGGCGGCTCAGACCCAGTGGACGCTGCTCGACAAATCGGCAGTGATTGCGACAATCATTGCCGACCGCACCAAGGGGTATAGCCTTGTCGATCAGGAAGCCGAAGAGGGCTTTCGCTCCATATCGGTGCCAATTCGCCGCTACGATGGCGCCGTCATCGCAGCCGCAAATATTGGCGCTCATGTCGATCGCATCACGACCGGTGAGATGATCGATCGCTTCCTGCCTCTCCTCAAAGAGATGTCCCTCGCCGCGCAGCCCCTGCTCGTCTGAGAAGCTGCCGCCTTTTGGCGAGCACCCGTCATTTCAGCCGTTTCTTGTAGGCGACCGGGTCCATGTCACGGACATCCACGCTTATGCTGACCACATCCGGGCATCGCTCTGTCATCGTCCGTCGAAGGCTCGTACTCAGCTCAACCTTCTGGTCGGGCGATCGACCTTCGAGCAAGTAGACCGACAGATGCACGAAGCTGTCACGCTTCCCGGCAACCAGGAAATCGTTGTAGACGCACGCCCGCACCTTGACGTCCTCCGCCTTCATGATCCCCGTTCGCCAAGCGGCTTCAAAGAGCGCTTCCATCAAGCCTGTTACGTCGTCGCGAGCGAGCGCCCCTTCCGAGTATTCGATCACCAAGTGCGGCATGACGTTGTTCTCGTTTTTAGGTCGCGCTCATGAGATGGCCTCACCGTCGTAGACCGTTCGCCCCCCAACGATGGTCCGTACAGCCGTGATGTCCTTGATGCTTTCTTCCGGGATCGTCATGATATCGTCGGACAGAACAACCATGTCGGCATACTTGCCCGGTTCTATTGATCCGACTTTGTCCTCTGAAAACGAGTATCGAGATGCTGCGCTCGTGTAGAGCTGGATAGCTTCCTTCCGGCTGATCCGTTCGCCTTCTCCATACACGTCGCCATTCTTGTCGCGGCGGGTCACCATGACATACATATTGACGAATGGATTTAGGAGGTTGATCGGATAGTCGGTACCTTGCCCAATCAACTTCAAGCCCATGATGTCGATCATGGTTCGCATGGGGAAGGCCCGGTCGGCGGTATCTTTGCCGAGAAATTTCGCCACGACAGCCGCCTTGTCCCAGAGGAACGAGGTCTGCGCATCGACACGCACGTCTAATTTCTTGGCACGCTGCATTTGATCTGGTTGCATCAGACTGCCATGGATGACGATAAAGCGCCTTCCCTTGATAGATCTCTCAGCATCCGCAAGCTCGTAGGCGTCCAAGACACGATCGATGGCGGCGTCCCCAACGGCGTGAACACCGACGCGCCAGCCATAGCGATTGGCCGCTGCAACCAGGGCATTGAACCTGGATGGCTCGATAACGATGGTCCCCTTGTATTCGCGATCGTCGGGGTAACCGTCCCGCATCGCGGCTGTTCGCAATGTCATCCCGCCGTCGATCTGAAGCTTGACACCGGAATAGCTCAACCAATCGTCGCCGAAGTCTGAAGCTGCGCCGATGCGAGAGAAGAACAGCTCCCATTCTTCGATCGTCATGCTGGGATTGAGGCCGCCCGTCGGCGCGTACATGGCGCTGATGCGCAAAGACGCCTGTCCGGTTTGCCGGACTCGCTGATGGGCGCGGAAAGTTGCGGGATCGACTGCCGCGCTAATTGCGGAGGTCAGCCCAAATTGATTGAAGTATCGCATCGCGAACTTCATCTGCTCATCGCGATCCTCGTCCGACCATTCGGGCAAAAGGTCGTGAACAAGGTCCTCCGCGGCCTCCTCCAATGTACCGTTCGGCTCGCCGGTGGATTTGTCGCGATGGATGATCCCGCCATCCGGATCAGGCGTGTCTTTCGTTATTTTCGCGAGGGCCAATGCCTCCGAGTTGACGAGAGTGAAGTGGCCAATCGGCAAGCACACCGGATTGTGGGGAGCCGCCCGATCGAGTTCCTCGCGCGTCAAGAAGCGCTTTTCGGCCAATTGCGAGACCGGGTGCCATTGTGCACCGCGAACCCATTTCCCCTTGGGCAATCTGCCAGCGTGCTCCCCGATACGGGTCAATGCCTGCTCGACCGTGGTGACGTCGTTCAGCTGCACCGTGTACTTGATCAATCCCGCCCGCTCGACATGAGCATGGGTATCGATCAGGCCCGGAAGGACGGTTCGACCGTCCAAATCAATAACGGCCGTGTTCGGGCCCGCGAGCGCAGATATTTCATCGATCTTGCCGACTGCGACGAAGCGGCCGTCTCTCACGGCGACCGCGCTCGCCACGCCGAACAGCGGGTCAACCTTGAGGAACTTGCCGTTGGTGTAAATCGTATCGGGCGCGCCGATGGACTCGCTGCGGTTCGCGCCGCGGGCACCATGGCCACGTAAATCCATCATCCCCAACTCATCTAGTTGCTTGTTCGACTAACGAACATCCGTTCGGAATTTACCCATGCGGTTCGCAATTGTCAAAAAGACCAGGCTTTGGCGATCTTCGAGGACGACACCTGCACTGTATGGATCGTGCTGAGCGAAATCATTCAGTCGACAGCGGGGCATCCGACAAGCAGGATCGCTCCGGCCGGCGATCACAGTTGCTCTCGCGCTTTGGTGCGCGTTGCCCCTGATTGTCCCCGCGCGGCGTCTATCGCAGTGTCGCTGCCCTCAGGGCGGATATCACCTCGTTCATCGAACGACACGATGCCGATCCGAAACCATTCCGATGGACCAAGTCCGCTGATGGCATCCTTGCTTCCAGCGAGCGCTTCTGCCGATACAATGCCCCGGCAGAAAACGGAGCAATATTCCGAACTTCTGGTTCAGGACACCAGCTTTCGCGCATCGCATTCGAGGAAACGCGTATTTCTTCAGTCGAGATCGAACCGCTGTCAACCAGAAGCGCGACCGCTCCACCGGTCAGCGGCAGTTCGCCAGTGTCTTTAACGGTGAACATCTTCTTGCCGTCGACATACGTCTCGATACACGTGCCGGCCACGCGCAGCTCAACTTTGTATTTGCGGTCGAGTTGCCAAGCGAATGGCTCGCTGGCGAGCACGATCTCGTCGTGCACACGCTTGACCAGGCGCACACGGCCACCCTCGACGCGATCGAACATGACTGCATAATACCGCTCACGCCCCTGAACGCGGCGGCGAGACCCCACGCGTTCGCCAGCATCTGCACGAGCTCGTCCCTCTCGTCAAGCTGACGACGCTGCTGGGCGTCTCGCGCACCCCCGTCCGCGCGGCCCTTCAGAAGCTCGCATCGGAGGGACTGCTCGATTACACGCCCAACCGCGGCTATACGCGGCGGGAATTCTCAATCGACGAAGTGATCAGCGCCTATGAAGTGCGAGCCGTGCTGGAGGGCCTTGCGGCGCGACTCAGCGCCGAGCGCGGGCTTAACGTCGGCGAGATAGGGACCTTACAACAGGCGCTCCGGGACGGCGACGATTTGCTTCGCAATGGGCAGATCACCGACGAGCATCGATCTGAGTATAGCCGGATCAATGCATCTTTCCACGTCACGATCCATGCGTCTGCCGGTTCGCGGCTCCTCAACGACATGGTCTATCCGTGTCAGCAGGTGCCGGTCTCGTCGCCACGCAATGTCGTGGCGTTTGAAGAAGGAGACGTTCGCCGCCGCCACGAGGATCACCATCGCATCTTCGAGGCGATCGTTGGGCGCGAGCCCACGAAGACCGCGCGGCGGCTCCGCCGCTAGCATCAATATGGCACCATCTCTTCGTTTTTCGATCGCCGAGCGACACTTGCCATTCGGACGGCCAGTCCCTCCGATGGATGCTCGATCGTTCGAAAATAGTTGATGGCGAGCAGGTGCTCGCCGCTCACGACATCCCCCAAAGAGTTCATGTGCGCCACGGGAATGTCAGCTTCGGCAAGAATGCCGATCCACTCCGCCGTCGTGCGGGTTGCCAGCACGCCGGCCAGATATCCGTAGACTTGTGAGCGAGCCGCTCGCTTTGCGAGGAGAACCGCTTGTCGTTCTCGAAAACAACCGGCTGCCCGATAGCTGCGAAGAAACTCCGCCAGTGCTTGTCCGTGTGGACGAGCGGGCAGATATACCCGTCTCGCATCCGGTGCGGGCGACGGTTGTGCGCCAGGCTGCGCTGATAGCCGACTCCGCCGACTTATGCAGCAGCGCTCATCCCCGCGTCGCGGGCCTCCGCGCCTTTCGCGCTTTACGGTTGTTCGACAGCCCGCTTGCGAATACCTGAGTCGCCGCGATCAGCGTCTCGATCGCGTGCGATGATCTGGTCCTGTTCGGCTTCGCCAGCTCCTGCAACAATAGTCCATCGATACCGGCCAGCATGAACCGCGCAACGTCGGCGCACTCAGCCGCATCGAGCTCGCCGGTGCGCCCAGCAACGCCCTGCAGGATGTCCTGATAGACCTTGATATATGCATCATATTGATAACCCGCGAGCCCGACTGCATCGTCGCGGCGGAGCGCGTACAAGGTTAGCTCGTACTGCACGATCTGCAGCTCGAGCGTTCGCGTCAGATAGCGCCAGCCGGCACGCAGGGACCCGCGGATGCAGCTTGCGATGTCAGCCGCCTCGCCGGTCTCCTCGCGCAGCGCCGTGGTCGTCTCATCGATCAGATGTTCGAGCACCGCAAGCAGCAGCGCGCTCTTGCTCTCGAAATGGTAGTGCAGCGTGGCGAGGCGAACGCCGGCACCGGCCGCAATGTCGCGGGTCGTCGTCGCCGCGACGCCCCCGGTCGCGAGCGCCTGCAAGGCGCCGACGATGATCTGGCGTCGCGTCCGTTCGCCCTTGGCGCCGACCTGCTCACGTGCCGCAGTTGTCATCCGTCTCTCCAATGCGCGCGCGATTGTCTATCCCGTGGCGCACAAATTTGCATGTTGCACAAAATTGGTCATTTGACCAGTTTTGGCTCCTGTGTTTATCCTTGAGGCAGGGGAACATCGAAGCTGCGGGGAAAAAAGGAACGAGAACATGACCACAGCAGCCGCTCGCAACAACGACACGCTGACTCGTCACGTCGTCTACCCCTTCGCGAATGCTAACTTCCTCGCCGCGAACCCGCCAATCTGCATCGAGGGCGGTGACGGTGTCTATGTCTCGGACGGCCAGGGCGCTCTCTATCTCGACGGACAGGCCGGGTTGTGGAACGTCAATGTCGGGCATGGCCGGCCCGAGATCAAACAGGCAATCATCGAACAGCTCGATCGTCTCAGCTTCTATTCCACCTTCGGCAACACCACCAACAGCCCGTCGGTCGCGCTCGCGGACGGGCTCTGCCGGCTCGCCGAGCCGGAAGGCATGGTCCGTACATTCTTCTCATCCGGCGGCTCGGAGGCGAATGAAGCTGCCATCAAGCTCGCCAAGCAGTATTGGCGGCTCGCCGGCCAGCCGCTGCGCACCAAGATCATCTCGCTGCGCGGCGCCTATCATGGCGTGACGCTCGGCGCGTTGTCGGCCGGCGGCGTCAATGTCTACAAGGAGCAATTCACGCCGCTGCTGCCGGGCTTCTTCCAGGTCGAGACACCGCACGTCTATCGCAATCCCTTCACGTCGGATCCGGAGGCACTCGGCCGGCTCTGCGCCGAGCTGCTGGAGCGCGAGATCATCTATCAGGGTCCGGACAGCGTCGCGGCCTTCATGGCCGAACCGGTGCAAGGCGCCGGCGGCGTGATCGTGCCGCCTGCGAATTTCTGGCCGCTGCTGCGCGAGGTCTGCGATCGCCACGGCGTGCTGCTGATCGCCGACGAGGTCGTCACCGGCTTCGGCCGCTCCGGCAGCATGTTCGGCAGCCGCGCCTGGGGCGTGAAGCCCGACATCATGGTGTTCGCCAAGGGGATCAACAGCGGCTACATCCCGCTTGGCGCGACCTTGATCAATGCGAAGGTTGCAGCGGCCTTCCAGTCCGACGACAAGTCCCAGTTCACGCCGCGCGCCTTCATGCACGGCAACACCTATGCCGGGCATCCCCTCGCCTGCGCGGCCGCGATCGCCAATCTGCGCATCGTCGAGCAGGAAGAACTGCCGGCCAATGCCGGCAAGGTCGGCGCCTATCTGCTGGCTCGGCTGAAGGACATCCAGAAGCGCCATCCCAACATGGGTGACGTGCGCGGCAAGGGACTGATGATCGGCATCGAGCTGGTCGCCGATCCTGAAACCAAGCGGCCGTTCGATCTGGCGGAGAATTTCGGCCAGCGGATCTGGGAGAGATGCGTTGCCAAGGGCATCCTGATCCGCAACCTCGCCGATACGTTCATCATCTCCCCGCCGCTCACCTTTACGACCGAACATGCCGATAAGATTGCGGACACGTTCGACGAGGCGATCAGCGCGGTCGAATAGATCAACACGAGGGCGGCGCGCCAGGACGAAGGATTGCATGCATGGCTACTGGGTTTGTCTGCCATGAACTTTACATGTGGCACAACACCGGCAACTGGGCTCAGGTGTTTCCGCCGGGATTGACGATCCAGCCAGGGACCCATGCAGAAAATCCGGAGACCAAGCGCCGCATCCGCAATCTGGTCGAGGTCAGCGGCCTGCTCGATGAGCTCGTGCAGATCAAGCCGCGTTCGGCTACGGTCGCCGAGATCGCCCGCGTCCACACGTCAGAGCATATCGCGCATATCAAGCGCCTCAGCGATGCGGGCGGCGGCGATGCCAGCGAGCTGACGCCGCTCGGCGCCGGCAGCTACGAGATCGCGCTACTCGCGGCC
Source organism: Bradyrhizobium sp. GW821-FHT13H06 (assembly GCF_058803975.1). NCBI lineage: Bacteria > Pseudomonadati > Pseudomonadota > Alphaproteobacteria > Hyphomicrobiales > Nitrobacteraceae > Bradyrhizobium > Bradyrhizobium sp. GW821-FHT13H06. Next base: position 679,453 of record NZ_JBXAPN010000004.1, read on the forward strand.
GGCGGCGCGATCGTCGCGGGCGAAGCGGTCGCATCCGGCGCTGTGACCAATGCCTATGCACTGGTCCGCCCTCCCGGACATCATGCGCGCCCCGAGCTCGGCATGGGTTTCTGTCTGTTCGGCAATGCAGCGGTCGCAATCCGCCATCTGCAGGCGACGGGCAAGGTCGGCCGCGTCGCAGTCGTCGACTGGGATGTGCATCACGGCAACGGGACGCAGGCGATCTTCTACGAAGACCCCAGCGTGCTCACCGTCTCGCTGCATCAGGACAATCTATTTCCGCCGAACTCGGGCGCGCTCGCTGAAAACGGCGCTGGTGCCGGCGAAGGCTACAACATCAACGTGCCGCTGCCGCCGGGATCGGGCATCGGTGCCTATCGCGCGGCGTTCGAGCGCGTCGTGCTGCCCGCGCTGCATCGCTTTGCGCCAGATATGATCGTGGTCGCATCGGGCTTCGATGCGTCAGGTGTCGATCCGCTCGGCCGCATGATGCTGTCCTCGGCGGCCTATCGCGAGATGACGCGCATGCTGCTCGCCGCCGCCAAAACCTTGTGCAACGGCCGCATCCTGATGACACATGAAGGCGGCTATTCCGAGATGTATGCGCCGTATTGCGGGCTTGCGGTGCTCGAGGAGCTGTCGGGTGTGCGGACACATATGGCCGATCCCTGGGAGCCGCTGATGGCCGCATGGGGCGGTAACGATCTGCAGCCGCATCAAGCCGCAGTGATCGAGGCCGCCGCCGCACTGGTGGCGCAGCTTCCTGCCACGCGCTGAGTTCACTCGATGGTGTTGTCGATGAACGGGATTGCCGGATGCCATGGCATGGTTCGTGCAGCAACGACCGCCGTGCATCTCTTGCTTTAGAGGGAGGCGTCGGATTGTCCGCGCCATTGACGAAGGGTACTGACGATCATGATTGACCGACGTTCACTTCTCGGCGGCGTTGCCGCCGGCGCAGGTTCAATTGCAATGCTGGCGAGCCTGAACGGTGGAGCTCACGCCGCGGGAGCACCGGTCAAGATCGGCTCGGCACTGCCGATGTCGGGCTTTGCCGCCGCAGATGGCATCGAGTTCAAGAACGGCCTCACGCTCGCCGCCGAAGAAATTAACGCCGCCGGCGGCATCCTCGGACGCCCGATCCAGATCGAGATCGAGGACACCAAGGAGATGGGCGCCGACATCGTCACCCAGGCGATGCAGCGCCTGATCGATCGCCATTCGGCCGGCGCCATCATCAACGGCTACAATGTCGGCACCAACATGGTGGAGATGGATGTCGCCGCCGACAACGACGTCATCTTCGTGCACTACAACACGCTGATCTCGCACAACACCAAGTTCCTCAGCGACCCGCAGCGTTATTATTCGTGCTTCCAAGGCGACCCGCCCGAATTCTATTACGGCCCCGGCTTCCTGCTGTTTCTGAAGTCGCTGATCGACAGCAAGCAGTGGAATCCGCCGAACAACAAGATCGCGATCATCCCCTCGGCCAACGAGTATTCGATCGTGATCGCCAACGCGATCCGCGACCGGCTCACGGAGTTCGGCTTCGAGCTCGGGCTCTACGAGACGGTGCCCTTCCCGACCAATCAGTGGGGACCTACGCTCGCCAAGCTGCGCCAGAATCCGCCGGCTGCGATTGCGGTGACGCATTTCCTACCGCAGGATCTGGCGCAGTTCATGACCCAGTTCCTGCCCGAGCCGACGCAGAGCCTGGTCTACATGCAGTACGGACCTTCGTTACCGGCGTTTCGCGAGATCGGCAAGGAAGCCGTCAACGGCGTGATCTATTCCACCGTAATCGGCTGCCTGCCGGATGAATTCTCCGCGGCCTACCGCAAGACCTATCGTGAGAAGTTCGGCGCCAAAGCTGCCTTCATCACGGGCTCGCAGACCTATGACGGGCTCTGGCACTACGCATTGTCGGCAGCGATCGCCGGCGGCGCCAGCGAGCCCAACAACAAGGAGCAGACCCGCAAGGTTTCGGAAGCGATGAAGCGGCTGATCTATCGCGGCGTCAACGGCATCTATCACGCCGATCCGAAGGGTCAGTCCGCGTTCTGCTATCCGACCCAGGTCAAGGATCCCTCGCTCGGGATGGCGCACCAGTTCCTGCAACACCAGGATTATCGCACCGATCCCAAGCTGATCGCGCCTTCGCTCTACGCCATCGACGCGATGAAGCTGCCGCCGTGGATCAAGGCGTGAGAGGCTGGCGCGGTGACCTCTCCTGACCAGACGAACGATCCACTGCTCGTCTGCGAGGACGTGACCAAGACGTTCGGGTCGCTCCGCGCGGTGGACGGTCTCTCCTTGACCGTCCGGCCCGGCGAGGTGGTCGGCCTCGGCGGGCCGAATGGCGCCGGCAAGACGACTTTCTTCGACGTCGTCACTGCCGTCACCCCGATCACCGACGGCCGCATCCTGTTTGCGGGACGTGACATCACCGGTCTTGCGGCGCACGAGGTGTGCCGCGCCGGCATCGCCCGTACCTTTCAGCTCAATGCGGCCTTCGACAGCCTGTCGGTGCAGGAGAATATCGAGGTGGCCGCGCATTTCGGCCATAGCGAACGCCGCTTTCCCGGTTTTGCCATCAGTCGTGTCGCCAGGCAGAGCGCCGCCACAGCGCTCGATCTCGTCGGCCTTGCAGGGCGCAAACGCATCGCACGTGACCTGCCGGTGCTCGACCGCAAGCTGCTGATGATTGCCGGCGCCGTTGCGACCTCGCCGCAATTGCTGCTGCTCGACGAGCCGGTCGGCGGCCTCAGCCCGTCAGAGGTCGACCGGATCGCCGACGTCGTGAAGCGGCTTTCGGCCTCGGGGATTGCGATCCTGCTGATCGAGCACGTCATGCGCTTCCTGCTCTCGCTGTCGACGCGCGTCGTGATCATGCACCATGGTAAATCGATCTTCGAAGGCGCGCCCGCGGCGGTGGCCGACGACCAGACCGTGGTCGAGACCTATCTCGGCAAGGCCGCGACCAGCCGGTTGAAGGCCTTTTTCGTCAAACAGCCCGAGATGAGCGCACATGGTTGAACCGTCGAACTCTCCCTGTCTCGTCGTCGATGGGCTCGTCACCGGCTACGACGGCCGTAACGTCCTCACCGGCGTATCGCTGTCGGTCGATCCGGGTGAGCTCGTCACCGTCGTCGGCCCCAACGGCCACGGCAAATCCACCCTGCTGCGTGCGATCTCCGGCCTGCTTCCGGTGCGCAAGGGATCGATATCGCTGAACGGCCGCGTGATCTCCGGCCAACCGGCGCATCGCGTGGCATCCAGCGGCGTGATCCATGTGCCGCAGGGCGATCTGTTGTTTGCAGGGATGAGCGTGCTCGAGAACCTGCTGATGGGCGCCTATCTCGATTCCGATCAGGCGGCAGTGGCGCGGCGGCTCGAGGGGGTGTTCACCCTGCTGCCCAAGCTTGCCGAGCGCCAGACTCAGATTGCCGCCAGCCTCTCCGGAGGCGAACGGCGCATGGTCGGCATCGGCCGCGGCTTGATGATGAACGGCTCGGTGATGCTGATCGACGAACCGTCGCTCGGCCTCGCGCCGATCATCATCGAGCAGATCTACGAGGTGATCGCGCGGCTGAAGGCGAGCGGTCGCACCATCCTGCTGGTCGAGGAGAACCCCGCCCGCGTCGCCGACATCGCCGACCGCATCCATCTGCTCGACAACGGCGCCTTCGTCTGGTCGGGCGAGCCGGCCGTGCTGCTGCAGCGCGACGAGCTGCTCGCAACCTATCTCGGGGGCTGACGACGTGGAGATCATAGGACCCGTACTCGTCTCTGGCATCACCACCGGCGCTCTGTACGCGCTGGCGACACTCGGTCTGTCGCTGGTCTGGGGCTCGCTCGGCATGCTCAACATGGCGCATGGCACACTGTTGACGCTCGGCGGTTACGCGGCCTTCACGGCAGCCAGCCAGCTCGGATTGCCGGTGCCGCTTGCGGTGCTTGCCGCTACCGCGGTCGGCGGCGTGATCGGGGCGCTGATCTTCGCGCTGGTCGCCTACCCGCTGTCGCGCCGCAGCCCGGAGACCTTTGAGACCACCATCATGATCGCGACCTTCGGCGTCGCACTCACGCTTGAGAATGCCGTGCTGCGGCTCTATGGCGGCCAGCCGCTGGGGCAACCGCTCTCGGTTGGCGGCGCGATCAATCTCGGCGGCTTCGCGCTACCCTGGCAGAACCTCATCATCGTCGTCAGCGCCATCGCACTGATGGGCGCCACCGCGCTGTTCCTGACCCGCACCAAAACGGGCCGCGCCATCCGTGCCACCGCACAGAACCCTGATGCCGCCAAGCTGATGGGCGTGCCGGTCGCGCGGGTCTATCTGCAGGTCTTGATCCTGTCCGGGATGCTCGCCGGTGTCTGCGGTGTCTTGGTGTCATCGATTACCCAGCTCTCTCCCTCGCTCGGCGCCGATCCGATGCTGAAGGCCTTCATCATGTGCGTGGTGGCAGGGCTCGGCAATCTGCCGGGCGCGATCATCACCTCGTTCGGTCTCGCGATCGTCGAGGCGCTGGTCCAGTTCCTGGCCGGCGCGCGATGGGGTTTCCCTGCTCTGCTCGCCATCGTGATCCTGGTGCTCATCCGCCGGCCGGGCGGATTGTTCGGCCGGGTTGAAGTGCGGCGTCTGTGAGGTCCATGTGAAACGCGAAGATCTCGCCCATCTCCTGGTCGGCCTCGTCGTCCTCGCCGCGGCGATCGCGCTGCCGTTCTATGTCGACAGCCGTTACGTGATCGGCCAGGTCACGCTGGGCCTGTTCTATGCCATCGTCGCCTCGCAGTGGAACCTGCTGTTCGGTTTCTCCGGCGTTTTCTCGCTGGCGCAGATGGCGCTGTTCGGCTTCGGTGGCTACGCCACCGCGATGCTGTGCTTCTATTTCGGCCTCAACATCTGGGCCGCGATGCCGCTCGCGGCTGTTGCCACCGTGCTATTCAGCCTGGTGATCGGGGCGGCCTGCCTGCGGCTGAGCGGCGCCTATACCGCGCTGCTGACACTTGCGGTCGCGCAGGTGATGTATCTTTTGATCGTCACCGACACGGACTGCTTCGTGATGGTCGGCACCCAATGCCGGCAACTCACCGGCGGCGCGGTTGGCTTCGCTCGCTTCGGCGATCTCGGCACGCGCGCGATGTTCAAGGCCAAGTTCCTGGTCGCCAACTACGCGCTAGTCGTGGCGCTGTTCGCCATCACGATGGTGTTCACCTGGGCGATCATCCGCGGCCCGATCGGGCTCGCCTTCCGGGCGTTGCGCGACAATCCCGGCTGCGCCATGGCTCGCGGCATCAGCCGCTTCCAGATGCAGCTCCTGGTGTTCGGGCTGTCGGCATTCTTCACCGGCCTCGCCGGCGGGCTCTACGCCGCGCATTTCAACGCGATCGGTCCTGGCGTGCTGTCGTTCTCGCAACTGTTCTTCATCATCGCCATGGTGGTCGTGGGCGGCATCGGCCGGCTATGGGGGCCGCTGGTCGGCGCCATCGTGCTGGTGGCCGCCGACGAGGCGATGCGCGAGATCGGCGAATTCCGGTCGCTCGGGCTCGGCATCATCATCGCCGCCGTCATGGTGCTGATGCCAAACGGGCTGATCGGCCTCTTTGAGAGCATCTGGGACCGCTTGCGCACGCGCAACCCCGGGATGACAGCAGAGATGTCCGGCGAAACGCCGGCGTGACCCATGGAGCGAGAGATGTACGATACGATTATCGTGGGCGCCGGTTCGGCCGGATGCGTCTTGGCCAACCGGCTGTCTGCAGATCCGGCCCGCAAGGTGCTGGTGTTGGAAGCCGGCCGCGCCGCGCCGTTGGCGTCGGACATTCCGTCAGACTGGCCGACGATGTTCAACACCGCGGTCGATTGGGGCTTCTACACCGAGCCGCAGGCCGGTTGCCGCGGCCGCCGCGTGTTCTGGCCGCGCGGCAAGATGGTCGGCGGCTCCGGTGCGATGAATGCGATGATCTATATCCGCGGCCTGCCCTCCGACTATGACGGCTGGGAAAAGGCCGGATGCACCGGCTGGGGCTGGCGCAAAGTGCTGCCGGATTTCATCGCCTTTGAGAACAATGCCGACTTCACTGACAGCCCGATGCACGGCACCAAGGGCCCGCTCTATGTCGCGCACGTGCCGTTCGTCGACCCGAACGAGCAGCTCTGGCTCGAGGCGGCCAAGGCCGCCGGTCATGCGCATAATCGCGACTTCAACGGCGAGAGCCAGGAAGGCGCTGGCTTCTTCCAATTCGTGATCAAGCAGGGCGAGCGCTTCGGCACCGGCAAGGCCTATCTGCGTCCGGCGCTGTCGCGGCCCAATCTCACCGTCAAGACCGGCGTACGCGTGATCCGGGTGGCCATAGAGAAGGGGCGCGCTACCGGCGTCGAGTACCTCGAGAACGGCCAGTTCAAGACTGCGCAGGCATCGAGCGATGTCGTGATGTCCTCAGGTGCGATCGGGTCCGCGCAGCAACTGCTGCTGTCGGGCATAGGCCCCGCCGACGAACTCAAGAACGTCGGTGTGACGCCGGTGCACGACCTGCCCGGCGTCGGCAAGGATCTGCAGGACCACATCAACATCCCCACTACCTTCTACACCAAGGAAAAGATCGGCGTCGGCGCCTGGACCGACGAGACCCTCGAGGCCAGCCTGAAGGAATGGCAGGACAGCCGCAGCGGTCCCCGCTCCTCGCCCTGGGTCGCGGCTGGCGCGCATGTCCGTAGCCGTCCGGACGTCGAGCCCGATCTGCAGCTCTATGGCGCGATCAGCCCGCACCGTGACTACGTCCGCTTCCTGTCCTCGAAGCCGGGCATCACCTTGCACTCGACATTGCAGCGGCCGAACAGCCGTGGCGAACTGACCTTGCGCTCGGCCGATCCGCTGGAATATCCGGCAATCGACCCGCGCTACTTCTCGTCCGATCCGAGTGGCCGCGACATCGCGACGCTGGTCGAGGGCGTGCGCATCAACCGCCGTATCGCCGCGCAGTCACCGCTCAAAGAGCTGATCGAGACTGAAGTCACGCCGAGCGTGGAGGCGACCAGCGACGCCGACATCGCGGAGTATGTGCGCGGCCATTGCACCACGCTGTATCACGCCTCCTCAACCTGCCGCATGGGCAACGACAAGATGGCGGTGGTCGATCCCCAGACCTTCAAAGTGCATGGCCTCGAAGGCCTCCGCGTCGCCGACGCCTCGGTGATCCCGATCATGATCTCCGGCAACATCCAGACGCCGACGATCCTGATCGCCGAGCGTGCGGCCGCGGCGATCTGCCATGGCGACGTTTTTCAGGTGGAGCGTACCGGCAAATGAATTCTGCAACCAAACGAGCGATCGGCCTTATCGTTGGGGATCAATCAGAGCCCTTCCAATCCTGCGTCTGCTTTCAGACGATTGGAGACGTACTTGCGTCCAATTTGAGCAAAGCGAGGACCGATTTGACCCTAAGCAGTTGGCGTGTCGGCAGGATGTCTGCTTTACGCAAATAGCCGCATTGCCTGCATTCAGAGCAGCCGAAGTCACATCATGATCGCGGTGGGACGTTTCGGCCTCCACCCCGTTGACATTTTTGGCCTGAAAAGGTGTAGCGACGGGAAGCGTTGTAATGTTCTGATGGTCAAAATAGTTCGGTTGCCCTCACCTGTTCATCCAGCACGATGAAGTCCATCCGGGTCAGATGCTCGGCGACGCTTGACGGCAGTTGCCATGATCTCGTCGAACGCAGCCTTCATGCCGTAGAGCTTGAGTTCGCCCATGAGGTCGAAGATTTGGGTTCGTTCCATCAGATGATCATCCGGAGGTTGTCGTAGCGGACACAACCGGCGATCGGCGCATGGCGGAGCGTCAGTGCGGCCGGCGTCATGATGTTGGCCGGTGGAGCAGGTTCACGTTGCCGCGCCAGGATGTTGAGCACGACATCGGCAGAATGGACGCCATGACCGAGAGCTTCGGCACAGGCGGCTTCCACCGCGGGTAGACCGTCAGTCAGCACCGCGTTGAGGATGTCGACCATCTGACGATTGCCATCGTCGGTGCTTGTGAGCCTGCGCCGGATCCGCTCGACCGCTGCCGGCAACACCCAGTCCTTGAAGGGTGCACCGTTGCGCAAGGCGCCGGGTTTGCGCGCCAGCACCGGCACATAGTGCCAGGGATCGTAGACGGTCTCGCCGCGTCCGAAGCATCGTGGATGCGCCCGTCCTGACCGATCACGATGCGATCGGCTGGACCTCGACGGGGCGCCCAACTGCGCTGGCTGCGACCGAGTATTTGTTGTTGTCGAAGCGCACCAGACAGGTCTTCGAGTCCGACGCCGTCACCGCATGGAAGCCGTCGAACCGACCGGCATAGGGAACGAGGTTGGGACGCTCGGCTTCGAACACTTCCCAGATTGTCTGGTCGGCCAGCTCTGGATGGCGATGCGCCTTCGCATGGGCGATGCATTTGTCCAGCAGCCAGGCGTTTAACTCGTCCCGGTTTTGAACCGCAGCCGCGGCGTGAAGAAGCGTTCCCGGACCAGTCCGACCTAGTTCTCAACCTGGCCCTTCTCCCAGCCCGAGGCTGGCGTACAGGCAACCGGATCGACCAGGTAGTGGCTGCACATCTGCAGGAAGCGGCGATTGTAGCGACGGTCTTTGCCGACGAAGATCGTCTCCACCGCGGTCTTCATGTTGTCGTAGATGCCGCGGCTGCAGGTGCCCTTGAACAGGGCGAACGCCCGGTCATGGGCGTCGAACACCATCTCCTGCGTCTCCCGAGGATAGGCCCGTACGAACAGCATGCGGCTGTGACAGAGCCGGACATGGGGGGCCTTCACCATCACCGTGGTGCCGCTCAGCTCTTGCGCCTTCGATCGGACGTCCGGTCTCTGGACCGGCGAACAGACCGAGGGATGGAGAACCGTCGTCGATCGGATCCACGAAAAAGGGGGGCGTATCGTCGCGCAGCTCTGGCACGCCGGACGCGCCAGCGCGCGTGGCCTACTGTCGGACAAACAACCGCTGTCTCCGTCGGGCGTTAACGACGATCTGGATCGGCTGCAGGTATGGGCGCTGCTCGCAAACGGCGCTTACGTGCGGATCGCCGCCACACCGTCGCGTGCGATGTCGCTCGCGGAGATCCAAGGAGCCGTGAACGAATTCAGACTGGCGGCCGCCAACGCCATTCGCGCGGGGTTCGACGGCGTGGAGATCCACGGCGCCAACGGCTATCTCATCCACCAGTTTCTGTCTCCGACCATTAATCTGCGAACCGACGACTACGGCGGGGACGCCGAAGGGCGATCCAGGTTGCTTCTGGAAATCGTTTCCGCGATTGCCGATGGACCGCTTATCGTCAATACCGGCATCACTCCCGAGCACGCAGAGCAAATCGTCAGTTCCGGCGAAGCGGATGCAGTCGCCTTTGGCCGCCTCTTTCTCGCCAATCCAGACCTCCCGGCGCGGATTCGAGTTGGAGGCCCCTACAACTCCCCAAAGCCGTTCGGGATCTACGGCGGTTCGGATTCCGGGTATCTCGACTACCCAACGCTCGAGACCGTCAGCAGAGAGGCCGCAGCGCGAGCTTAGTGCAGACACAATCGCACAGGTCGACGGCGATCGTCATCCCGCGAGTCCGTATATAGACATCCTAGCGGAGATTCCTCGCAGCTGATGCTCACCGAGATGCTCGACGTCCCGTGGAACGTGCCGAGCGACGGCTTCCGTCATGAGCAGGTCCCGGCCTATGGTCTTGGTGAGCGCTTCCACGCGGCAGGCCTCGTTGACGGCGGCGCCAATAACCGTGAAGTCCAGGCGATCCGGAGCGCCGACGTTACCAAAAAAGACTGCACCTTCGTGGAGGACGATGCCGGCCCGCAGCAGGTGGCAGCCTTCGGCGTAGAACGCAACACGAATAGTCCGATTGAAAACCTCGAGTCGCGCGATCGCGTCCCTCGCCGCCGAGACGGCCGCGCGGGACGATTCGGCGACGCCCACCGTCACCGGAAAGACGGCAAGCATACCGTCGCCGATGAATTTGAGAATTTCGCCGCCGTGAGCGGCTACGGCACTTACCATCGCCTCGAAGTAGGCGTTGAGCAGGACCAGCATGTCGGCCGGAGCCAGAACGTCCGACATCTTCGTGAAATTTCTGAGGTCCGACACCCAAATCACGGCGCGTATCGAGTCTCCCGCGCCGCGCTTGATCGCGCCCTCAAGCACCTTGGCGGCGGCGCCGTAACCAAGGTACGCGCCCAACGCGTTTTCGGAAATCTTCAACTCGCTATGCCGCTGCACATGCAAGGCGAATAGTTTGAAAAGGTGGATCAAGCAGTCTATCTCCGCCTCGGCGAAGCCACCGGCCACTTTCGTCGCGATGGTGATCACGTTGCGTGTATCCAGGCCGGACAACGGAATCGCGGCGTAGTCGGTCATGCCGGCGGCCGCGAGCTCGATCATGATTGGAAATTCCGCCTGCGTCGACGGCTCGCTGGGCGTTCGCCGGATCGTCTCGCCGGTCTCGACGATACGTTGCAGCGGATTGAGTCTGTAGGCGTCAGAATCGACCGCGGCGTCGGCGACCCGTACCTCGTCGCAGAAGCCATCGTCGGCATTCCAGACCCATGCGAATCCGACAAGCTGGGGATGGAGCGTGCCGATATGCAGGGTAAGTCGATCGACCGAAGAGCCGGCGGCCTTCATCTGACGGATCAGCTTGACGAGGAGGTCGATCATCTGCCGCTCGGCGGAGGCCTCTTCCAGCAGCCAGTTTTCGATCCCGGCGAAATTGTCCGCGATGCCCACGGCGACCGCGATCGGACCGGCTCTTCGCACGAACGTGACCGACTGGGGATAGGATCGAGGGGATGGATCGGAAGTCTCAGAAGCCATTTCAGTTTCCTCGCGCATTGCCTGCCGCACCTCTCGACGCGAAGCCGGTCTTGATGTCCGGACAGCAGGATCCATCGTTCCGGGCGACAATGCGGATGCGCTGGCGGCCATACTTTCGACAGCGGGAGCCAAGGTTGACCATCGCGCGTTCCCGTTAGACCACCCGTTGCAGGCCGTCGTCGCGATGCCCGCTCGTGATTGGCCGAAGCGATGCAGTATGCGATGGCCTCTTGATCAGCGACTTCTCGACTTTCTGCAGGTACCCGATCGACATGGGTCGACCGGGCCCGAGCTATTCGCAAGGTTTTTCAATTCGGATCGCTCACGCCGCGTCACTTCGGCTCGGCCGCGGCCAGAAACACCGCCGGTAACGCGATCAGCGGAGGCAAGATGAAGCACCACGTTCCGAACTTCGCATAGAGACAGGCGCCGGCTGCGCATCCCAATGCGAAGGCAGCGACGCTCGCTGCCATCTTGCCGAGCCGCGGCTTGGCGACGGTCAGCACCGACGCTGGCGCGCCGCGAAAAACGTCGGCGACGTCGATCATGATCTGGGTGGTGGTGCCCGTCATCAACGTGCTGGGAGGCTCGGTACCCATATGGATGCGGTGCGCGGCATTCTGGATGGCCATGGCCGCGACCAGAATCATGCCGGTACAGATCGCCTGCCAGCTATCGCCCTGCGTGAATGGTCCGAAATAGACGGCGCACGCACCGCCCACCGCCAGAAGTATCGTCTTGAGGGCCAGCATCGAGCGGAAGATCGGAAGTCCCATTGCCGGGAGATAGAAGCTCAAGATTCTGGTGACGACAACTACGAAGCAGAAGACCGGCAGAGCGAGCAGCTTCGCCAGGCCACCGGACGTCCCCAGCACCATGGCCGCACCGAAGGTGACGAAATTGCCGGTGACATGCGCAGTGAACAGCCCCTGAAGCGCGAGAAAGCCGGCGGTGTCGACGAAGCCGGCATTCAGGCTCATGAGGAGCGGAAGCAAAAGTATATTGCGTGGCATATCACCAACCATATTGAAGCTGGACACCCAGATAGTTGCTGGTGTGTCCACCAGCGCGGATGATCGTGTCGCCGACGTCGAAATGCACCGCCTCGATCGCGCCGGTCAGGTGGTCGTTGAACGCGTAGTCGACGCGAAGCTGACCGTAGGCTCCCGTCCAGTTGCTGCCCTTGCCGGCGGTCCCCGCTATCGGCACGCTGGGCTGGACGTAGATCGCGTCGGCCGTCGTTTCGCGCCACTGCAAGCCAATCGCTCCCATCACCTTCAGCCGGTCCGCCGGACTGACGGTTATGGAGGGTTTGAAGTGAAGGATGTTCGCGTATCCCGTATAGCCGGCCAGCGTGAAATAATAGCCGTTCGGGAAGAGCGGATTGAACGTTCCCAGCGTGCCGTCGCCGGAGTGATGGTCGCCCGACGCAGCGTCGAACTGGAGGCCGATGCGCGGCAGCCAGGGAACACCGGACAAAGTGTATCCAATTCGCGTACCGACGGCCCAGGCACGAATGTCCTTCGTACCCACCTGCCCCGCCTGCCCCATGGCTTCGAGATCCCAGTCGAACTGTTGGGACTTTCCTGCGAATCTTGCATCCAGAATGTGACGGCTTTCGTCGCCCAAGGCATCGATATATCTGGCGGCCTTGCGCTCGTACAGCGAGTAGTAGCCCGACAGCTCGTTGTCACCCAAGACCTTCCGCTCGACCCGGAGCGTGCTGAAGCGGAAATTATCGTTCGACGTGTCGTCGAAAGGGCGAACGTCGAAATATTGGACGGGACGGCTGACGAAACCGATGAAGCGCCAGACGCCGGTTTCCCAGTCAGCCCAGATCGCATCGAATGATTGTCGCACGTTGGGTCCATCCCGCGACGATACGAAGCGCTGCAGGTCAAAGGCGAAGTCCTGTCGTCCGATGCGCGCCTTCAGGGTCCCGCCCGAGAATGTGTTGACATACTCGAGGAAGGCAAGGCGCAGGTCGGCACGGTCCTGGTCGACCGGAGAGACGCTCAGCTTGTCGAAGGCCCGATCGTCCTCGAGTTGAACGAAGACTCGCCAGTTCTCGTTGAAGTGAATGTCGGCGTGCACCTGCAAACGCTGTATGAGATAGCTGTCCGAGGGCGTGTTGCCGGTGCCGAACGCCGACGCGCTATTGGTCTCGAAGCGTTCCCGCAGTGTGGCCCCCAGCGAGACGTAGCTTTTCGGATCGCTCGCCCAAAGCGGGATGTACTTGAGCCCGTCAAACGGTTCGGTCCGCAACCTGGGATCGGCGAGGACCGACCAGTCCTCTGCCCAGCGGTTCGCCTGGATCGCGGGCCTCTTGGGGACCGCAGCGTCCCCGTCTTCGGCCCGCGCGAAGCCGATGCCGGCGCCAAGGGTCGCAAGCGTCAAGACGATCCGGAAGTTACGCATATCGACCCGTGCCAACATCGGCAGACGTCACCTCATTTGCCGTCCGACCGCGATGCACTCTTCGGGCCAAGCGCGTGGATCTCGGCGATGTACCCGCCGGGGAACATGACGAACGCCGCAGAGCGGCCGCTTGACGTGTAGGATTCGACCAGCACCGTTGCGCCGGCGTCCTTTGCCTTGCCGAGCGTCGAAGAGAGGTCGGCCACTTCATAACCCGTCGTCTCCCGACCGTAGGGATAGGGCAGATGACCGTCCGTGACCAATACAACCATCTTCCCGAATGGGGACTCGATCCGGATGCGCCTGTAGGTCACATCCGATCTTCCGATCTCCAAGCCGGGCGCCTTCGCGTCGTCCGAGACGACCTTGCCGCGGGAGAATGCAAGAAAACTCCGGGTGAAAGCAGCGGCCCTGTCGGGAGAGACGTACACGCGGTTCTCCGGAATTCGCTCGAAGGCAGCGTAGTCGGGCTTCGTCGTATGCCAGTAGAGCTGCAAGTTGATACCGCCCGGCCACTGGACCACGGCGTCGCGCCCAATCGGATCCGGGAAGGTGGACACGATCACGTCAGCGCCCGCGCCGCGCGCTGCTTTGATCGCCTCGTCCATGTCTGCGACCAGGTAGCCGTTGCGCTCGGCGCCAAACGGATATGGAATCGGCGTCTTGAAGCCGAACAGCGAGACGGTGCCGACGGGCGTCTGCAGCAGTTGTGACGTGGTGCTGCTCGGCGTGGGCGTAACCGTCGCCACCACCTGCTTGGTGCTCTTGCCGCCAAAGGTCGCCAGAAAGCTTGCCGCGAACTTGTCCACGTCCTCAGGCGCCACGTAGACGTGGGTCGTGTCGTATTGGGGCGCGACGGCAACCGCCGCTTCCTTGGACTTCGTTGCGTCCCTTGCGGCGACCGGCGTGTTCGCGGCGACAATCGCGATAAACGCCGCGAGAGCGATGGCACTTGTTGATTTCATTGAGGCGTTCCTTGGACGGTTTGAGGTCGCGCAGCGCGGTTCGGACGGAGAGAGGCCTCGTCGGAAAGAATGGATACTATGACGAGGCCCGCGATCAACCCGAGATGTTCGAAGAAGGCATTTGTTGCCATGAATCTCTCGTGGCCTCCCATCGTCCAGAAGGCGTTCGCGGTAAGCATCGCGACGAACGTCAGAACGCCGATCCCGCCGGCGCCCAACCACACCAAACGATTCATGACGACAAGCAGAGACCCGCCGAGTTCGACCACGATGGCGGCGGCGGCCCACAGCCAGCCCGGATACAGGCCGAAGTGTTCCTGCTCAGCCACCGCGCCTGCGAAATCGAGCAACTTGGCAAAACCGCCGAGGATGTAGGCGGACACCAAGGCCAATCTGGTCGCATGCCACAGCAGCGGCCAGCGCAAGATTGTGGAAATCCAGCCAGGTGCGGCGCTGGCCTGCATCTCAGACCGCCCAACAGGCGCATCCCAATGCGCCCCAGAAGCTTCGGAGATCGGAGACCGGCAGCCGGCTCGACCAGGCCGCCGCATGGTCGTGTCCATGGACGCCACATGAGTTGGCGCAGCCGCACATTTGCGTGGCCTTCATCGCGAGGCTGGTATCCTTCGTCTGTGCCTTGTCATCGGCCCAGGCCGCGTACCCGCCGAAGCGGCGGGCCGGTGACCAGTCCGGCATCGCGGGCGGCGGAGTGACACTCTCCAGCCTGGAGAAGTCTCCCGCACCAAACACGATCCTTCCCCCGACCATGGTCAGCAGCGCGGTCGTATCGGCGATCTCTGCCTCGCTACAGGAGAAGTAGTCGCGGTCGGGGACGACGAGGTCGGCGAGCTGGCCGACCTGGATCCGGCCCTTGTTACCCTCTTCGTTCGAGAACCACGTCACGTTTTCGGTCCACATCCGCAGCGCGGTCTCGCGATCCAGGCAGTTGCGCTGCGGCGTGATGCGCAGTCCGCCGACGGTCCGGCCGGTGACCAGCCATGACAACGAGACCCAGGGATTATAGGAAGCCACGCGCGTCGCATCAGTGCCGGCAGAGACCTTGACGCCCTTGTCGATGATCTTCTTGACCGGCGGCGTCGCTTCCGCCGCACCCAGCCCATATCGTTCGACGAAATATTCACCCTGGTAGGCCATCCGGTGCTGCACGGCGATGCCGCCGCCGAGCGCCGCGATGCGATCGATCGACTGGTCCGAGATCGTCTCGGCGTGATCGAAGAACCAGTGCAGCCCTTCCAGAGGCATGTCCTGATCGACCCGCTCGAACACGTCCAGGGCCCGCGAAATTGTCTCGTCGTAGGTCGCATGGAGCCGCCACGGCCACTTGTTCTGAACGAGGACGCGTACGACCTCCTCAAGCTCGCCTTCCATCTCCGCAGGCATGTCCGGACGCGCCACCCGGAAATCCTCGAAGTCGGCGGCCGAGAACACCAGCATCTCGCCGGCGCCGTTGTGCCTGAAATAGTCGTCGCCCTGCTTGTACTTCGAGGTCTTCGTCCAGTTCAGGAAGTCCTCCTTCTCGCCCTTGGGCTTCTGGGTGAAGAGGTTGTAGGCCAACCGTATCGTCAGGAGACCTTCGTCGTTCAGCTTCTGGATAACAGCGTAATCTTCCGGATAGTTCTGGAATCCGCCGCCGGCATCGATCGCGCCGGTCACGCCCAGCCGATTCAACTCCCGCATGAAATGACGGGTCGAGTTGACCTGGTAGTCGAAGGGCAGCTTGGGCCCCTTGGCGAGGGTCGCATAGAGAATGTTGGCATTGGGCTTGGCCAGCAGCAAACCCGTCGGGTTGCCCTTGACGTCGCGCATAATCTCGCCGCCGGGCGGTTCGGGCGTGTCCTTCGTATAACCAACTGCACGCAGGGCCGCGCCGTTCAGGATGGCCCGATCGTAGAGATGCAGCAGGAAGACCGGCGTATCGGGTGCCACGGCATTGAGCTCGTCGATCGCAGGAAGCCGCTTCTCCGCGAACTGGTGTTCGGTGAATCCGCCGACGACCCGCACCCACTGCGGCGGCGGCGTGACCGCGACCTGCCGCTTCAGCATGTCCATCGCAGTGGCGAGCGAGCGTACCCCGTCCCAGCGCAATTCCATGTTGAAGTTCAGACCGCCGCGGATGATGTGAAGGTGGTTGTCGATCAAGCCGGGCAAAACGCGCCGTCCCCTGAGATCGACGATCTTCGTGGACGGCCCGGCCAGCTTCATCACGTCATGATCGTGCCCGACCGCGACGAAGCGGCCGTCGGCGATCGCGACCGCCGAAGCCGTCGGGTTCGAGCGATCGAGCGTCGTGAACAGACCGCGATGCAGGATGATATCGGGTGCGGAGGTCATGAATGTTTCTCCAGGCCGTCTGCCGGGGCGGCATTTTTCGACTGGTCGGTTTGACGTCCGGGCAGCAGGCCGAACATGTGCGGAGCGCACTTGGCCTGCTGCCACGCCGACGCCAGCCCGTGTCCGGACAGCAGCTGCCGGGCTACGGGGACGATCTGTTCGCCGGCGAGGATGCCGAGAAGCCCGACCAGCGCCACCAGCGGCGGCGCCGGTGAGCGCACGTTGAGAAGGCTGTAGACGACGCCGACCAAGAGGCCGGCGCCGAGAGACAACAGATAGATTTTCATCACGGTGATCCGCGATTGGAGGACGTTCAGCCGGCTTTCGCGCCTCCTTCGGAGGCGTGCTCTCCGAGCGCCCATTTCGAGAAGCGGATCTGGATTCCGTAAGGCGAATGCGCGCGTTGAATGTCCATCATGCCTTCGTAGGTCTCGCTGCGAGCCCAGTCCTGCTGAAGCTCGTAGGCGTATTGCGACGAGGTGATGGGGACCGCACCTGCCTGGATGGCGCGCTCCATGGCGCGGTTATGGGCTTCGAGGGAGAGGTCGCCGCAGGCATCGGCGGCGATGTAGATCTCGTAACCTTCCTTGAGCATGTCCAAGGTCGGAAAGATCACGCACGCCTCGGTCCAGAGACCGGCCAGCACGAATTTCTTGCGACCGGTGGCAGCCACCGCCTTGCGGAAGTTCCCATCGAGCCAGGAATTCATGGACGTGCGGTCGATGACGTCGTGCTTCGGAAACAGCGAGGTGACTTCCGGCATGAAGGGCCCGGAGAAGGAATCCCTGGCCACCGTGGTCAGCACGGTCGGGATTTTGAAAAGCTTGGCGGCCTTTGCCAGGATCTGGACGTTGTTAACCGTGACCAGGCGGTCATGCGATTGAACGCCCTGGAACATGGCCGGCTGATAGTCGATCAGCGCGATGGCGCTGTTGTCGGGGGTAAGCATATCGAGTTTCGACATCGAGAAGTTCTCCTTGCGATCGGCATAGGCGATCGAGCGAAAGGGAATGGAGCAAGTGGCTTCATCGTGCCCCCTGAACACCGGCCAACGCTTGGACGATTTCGTCGTAGCTTGGATTTCGGCCCGATGACTCATCCAAGTGCGACGAATTGCCGGGCGCACATCGGCGGCGCTGGTCCGAGATCGCCAGCATGTCCAAACGACGCGCAGATCGTGCAAGCCAATCCGCGCTCCATCCGTGAACTTGCGGGCAGGACGACCGAACCGCCTCGCAGGATCACGTTCGGTCATATTTCGTCACAGGAGCGAACGATGGCCTTGCTTGAATTGCGGGACGGCACCGAGCTCTATTACAAGGACTGGGGAAGCGGAAAGCCGATCCTGTTCAGCCATGGCTGGCCGCTCAGCGCGGACATGTGGGACGCGCAGATGCTTTTCTTCGCCGAGCGTGGTTACCGAACGGTGGCATTCGATCGAAGGGGTTTCGGCCGGTCGAGCCAGCCATGGACAGGCTATGACTACGATACGTTCGCCGATGATATCGCCGATCTTATCAAGCACCTCGACCTGAAAGATGTGACACTCGTCGGATTCTCCATGGGCGGCGGAGACATCGCGCGCTATGTGGCGCGCCACGGAACGTCGCGGGTCGTCAAGTTCGTCCTGATCAGTGCCGTGACTCCTCTCTTCATCAAGACCTCGGACCATGACGGTGTCGACAAGTCGGTGTTCGACGGCATCAAGGCCGGCTTGGTCAAGGACCGCGCGCAGTTCCTCGACGACTTCAGCCCCCTCTTCTACGGCACGAACCACGGCATGAAGGTATCGCAAGGTGTATTCAAGCAGACCCTCCAGATCGCGCTTCAGGCGTCGGTCAAGGCGACGATCGATTGCGTGACCGCGTTCTCGGAAACCGACTTCCGGCCCAACATGGCCAAGATCGACGTACCCACTTTGGTGATCCACGGCGAGGACGATCAGGTCGTGCCGTTCCCCTACACGGGCAAGCTGGCCGCCGAGATGATCAAGGGCGCCAAGCTGAAGACCTATCCGGGCGCTCCGCACGCGACGGCAACGACGCATGCCGACCAGGTCAATGCTGACCTGCTCGCGTTCCTGAAGGCCTAGCCGGAAAAAGTCGATGGCCACGAATCCACTTCATCTGCTCGAGCCCAAGGACTGCGCCCTGTTCCTGATCGACCAACAGGCCGGCCTGGCTTTCGGAGTGGGCTCGATCGACCGGCAGGCTCTCATGAACAACGTTGTCGCGCTCGCGAAGACCGCGACGGTGTTCGGCCTGCCTGTCGTCGCGTCCACCTCGGCGACGAAAGTGTACAGCGGGCCGCTGATGCCGGCGGTCAAGTCGGCGCTTCCCAGCGTCGAACCGATCGACCGGCGCAGCATGAACGTGTGGGAGGACGACAAGACGCGCGAGGCCGTGCTCGCCACCGGTCGAAACCGCTTGATCGTTTCGGGCCTGCTGACCGAGGCATGCGTGACGTTCGCGGTGCTTTCGGCGCTGTCAGCCGGCCTCGAGGTCTATGTCGTCGGCGACGCCTGCGGAGGGCTGACGACTGGGAGCCACGAACTGGCTCTCGGCCGGATGCAGGCCGCCGGCGCCCGCCTCACGTCCTGGATCCAGGTTCTGCTCGAGATGCAGCGCGATTGGACGAGGCATGAAACCTACGATGGCGCACGTGCCATCGTCGAATCTCACGCCGGAGGCTACGGGATCGGCCTGGCCTACGCCCGCGAGATGATCCGACCGGCTTAAGACAGGGGCATGCTCGCGTCAGCCCTCGGAGCGGGCCCTTCGCCAGGCTCCGGGGCTGGCCCCGACGTTGCGGGAAAACACCCTCGTGAAGTAGCTCTGGTCGCCAAAGCCGCAGATGAGCGCGATATCGGCGAGCGGAAGCTTCGTACTCAACATCAGGCGCTTCGCCTCGTCGATGCGAAGCTGGGACAGGAATTCGTGCGGGGCAACGCCTGTGCTGCGCCGGAACGACCTCGCGAAGTGGCTCGGCGTCAACTTGCATTCCGCGGCGACGTCGGCAATCGTGAGATTGCTGGCGAGACGCGCTCGCATGATTTCCTTGGCGCGACGCTCCTGCCAGGGAGCGAGGCCTCCACCCGCAGCTTTTTCTTGTGGGCGCATTCCGCCGTAGGTCTGGGCGAAATGGGCCAGGACACTCAACCCGATCTGATCGACGAAGAGCTGATTGCTCGTCGGATCCTGCTCCACCGCACTGAGCAGAACGCTGGACAGGGTCGACAGGAACGGATCACGCTGATTCCTGCTCCATTTGAGCGTCGAGACCGGCTTGGCTCCGTGCTCGCGAGCGAACTCGTCGAGGGCCGTCTGCGGCACGTAGTATTGGACGGCATCGAACGGGCCCTTGAACTCACATTGGGGGTTGTCCATCAGGTTGATCACGCTGACGCTCCCCGCACCGAAAGCTCCCGAATATCTCGGTCGTCCGGCGAGCCAGCAGGAATGCCGATCGAGGTCGCCGAGCTGTTGTAGGATGCTGTAGGCCGGCTCGGAAGGAATCGCCGCGGTCCGCTCCCGAATGAATTGGGAGCATGTCAGCCGGGTCATCGCTAGCGCCAATTGCCCTTCGCGCTTGATGCGCAGCAGGCAGTCGCCCTCCATTCCCAGGTGCTGGCTGAGGCGACGACCATAGAAGCCGCCCGCCGTACTATCAGACTCTTCCATCATCGGGGTGTTCAAAGCTATCCACCGTTGGATATGCCGCCATAGTGAATCCGAAGGACCACGTGCAGATCACGTCCACCGCATCAATTTTTCCTCATAGAGCGATAGTCGTCCCCGTTCAAGTCACCGATCCGACAGCGATGTGCTGGCCGGAAAACCGATTGCATAAGGAAACGATGATCCACCATAGGTGACATTTACCGGGCTTGATAATCCGCTCCAATTCCACTTTATCTGTGAAACGATTTCATAGATGGATACGCGATGGATAATCGCATCGGCGAAATGCAGGTCTTCCTCCGTGTGGTGGAAGCCAAGAGCTATTCGGAGGCGGCTCGTCGGCTGTTGATGACGCCGTCCACCGTCAGCAAGCTCATCGGAAGGATCGAGACACGGCTCGGTGTCAGACTGTTTGAGCGTTCGACGCGGCGGCTGTCGCTGACGTCCGAGGGTCGGATGTACCACGAGAAGAGCGTTGCGCTGCTGGCCGAGCTCGATGGCATCGAACGCGGCATCTCTCGGGGTGCAGCGGCAGCGGGCGGAACGATCCGGGTCAACACCACCGTTTCCTTCGGCATTCTCGGCCTTGAGCCCCTGCTCCCCGCCTTTTGGCAAGCTCACCCCGAGATCGTGGTCGATATCTCACTCTCGGACGAGATCGTCGATCTGTACCTCGAGCGGACCGATATCGCCTTCCGCGTCGGCCCCTTGCAGGCCTCCGCGATGGTCGCCCGACGCATCGGGGTCGTCAAGAGAAGGATCGTTGCGTCTCCAGACTACATCGATCGCCTGGGTGAGCCGAAGAGGGTCGAGGATCTTTCACGTCACAACTGTCTGGGATTCAATTTCCGGCGCTCTGCCCCGGTCTGGCCCCTGAAGGAGAGCGGGCGAATTGTCGACCGGGCGATCAGCGGCTCGCTGCTTGCGAACAACGCGCAAAGCCTTCGGCGAATGGCAATCGCGGGCATCGGCCTTGCAAGGCTCGCCGACTATCACGTCCGCGACGACATATCGGCTGGCCGCCTGGTCGAAGTGCTCGAGGGCACGGCGGGCGACGAAGAGCAAATACATGCGCTTTATCACGGTGGACCGCGGCTGCCCTTACGCGTGCGAGCATTCCTCGACTTCATGTGCCCACGGCTGACCGATTTCATGGAAGGTCGGGCTCGCGTTGATCGACAGGCAGTTCACGTGAGCGGGGGCAGGATCGCCGCCAGTTCGGCGCGGCGTTCTTCGAGAGAGGCGGGAAGCTGAAGTTGCTGGCCCAGCCGCTCCGGCGCCTCGTCGACCGCGAATCCCGGGCCGTCGGTCGCGATCTCGAAAAGCACGCCGCAGGGTGCGCGAAAGCCGACCGCATTCAGGTAGGTTCGCTCGATCGGATCGCTCACCACGATGCCGTACGCAGATTGAAGTTTCTCGACCATCTCCGATCGATCGTCCAGATTGCTCGCGCGGAAGGCGACGTGCCGGATGGTGCCACCGCCGAGGCGCCCCCGCGAAGACTTTCCGATCATGCACAAGGTGATCGTGCCACCCGGACCGTCATGAGCCACGAAGCGCATGGCGCCGTTTCTCTGAGAGACCAGCTGGAAATCGAAAACCTTCTGAAGGATGTCGATCGTCTCATCCTCCTCACGGACGTTCAGCGTGACGCCATGAAGGCCGCGTAGCGCACGATCGGCCGTGGAATTTTGGACGGTTGTCGCTGGCAGCTTTTCCCACGTCTCGACCAGCGACAGCGCCGTGCCATCGGGATCGGCAAAGCAGAGCATGCGCTCGCCGAAGGGCGACACGTCCAATCGATTGGGGACCCCCGAAGAGTTGAGCCGATCCACCCACCCATCGAGCGAATCCGGTGCGACGCGGAAGGCGGTCTGCACGACCTCGCCGACGCCGCTCAGCCCCGGCGTCACGCAATTCCAGGCGAGCGTACTAATCACGGCACCCGGATTGCCGATGTCGTCGCCATAGTACACGTGGTAACTGCCGGGATCGTCATAGCAGACGGTCTTCTTGACCCGCTTGAGGCCCAGCACACCCGCGTAGAAGTCGGCGGCGCGGCGTACGTCACCGATGATCGCTGTGACGTGATGAAGTCCCCGTGCGTTCACGCAATTGCTGCCTAATCCTCGGTCCCGAGGCCGCCCGTTCGGAGCACCATTTCCGCCGCGCGGGTCCTCGTTCTCCCTCTGGTTGCTGCTCGTTCCCGAGAGACAACCCCGAACATCTCCGCGCGTCTTGGACTTTCTCCCGATCTTGGAACCGCCGCCAGGGTAAAATTCGGTACCCAACCCAGCGTTCCCGCAGCTTTAGGGATGCAATCGTGCAAAACGCCGTGAAAACCTGCAATCAGTCCCCTCCGACCTGACGAAGGATCGCGCCCGGAAACCTCGCACCCCGGGCATGAGATCGGTGACCACCATTCGTCGAGCAACCTGCCGGGCAAACGGCATCCGCCAATTCTACCTGGAGGCCGGGGCCGGCCCCCCCGATCGTGCTGTTGCACGGCTTCCCGGAGACCAGCTTCGCTGGCGTTTCCAGATTCCGGCGCTTGCCTCCCACTACCGGGTGATTGCGCCGGACCTGCGCGGATACGGCGAGACCGACAAGCCGCCGAACGGCTATGACAAGAGGACGATGGCCAACGACATCGTCGAACTCCTGAAGACGCTCGGGGTTGAAGACGCCGTTGATCGGCGACGGCAACCGTCGCCATTTAATCTTCAGCGCATCGCAAAGCTCCAACTTGCCGAAAGGCCGCTCCTAATTTACATGATGATCATAATATAACGCCCGGTAGTCGGGCGTCCCGTGGGAGGAAAACATGCGCAGGACTGGTGTCCATAACTTTCCGGCAATCGATCGGGTCATCTATGGCAAAGCCGCCGCCGAAGCTGTCCGCGACGAGGCGGAGCGACTTGGCGCAAAGCGCGTCTTCCTCCTCGCCAGCCGGACCCTGAACTCCAAGACCGACGAGATCGATAAAATCCGGCTTACGCTCGGCGACAAGCATGCAGCGACCTTCGACGGAATTTCACAGCACACGACGCGCAAGCAGGCTGCCGAGGTCGCCCTACATGCAAAAGAGGCGCGAGCCGATCTGGTCGTGGCTGTCGGCGGAGGGTCGGCGGTCGATCTCGCCAAGATCGTCATCATGGCGATGGAGCACGACATCCGCGATGAAGCGGGCTTCGATCCCTTTTCGATAGGGCCGGGCGTGAGCCAATCTCCCTTCCGCGCGCCGGCAGTTCGGCAGATCGCGGTGCCGTCGACGCTGAACGGCGGGGAATACAATGCCGCAGCGCTCGTCACCGATGAGCGCCAGAAGCTGAAGCAGATCTTCTTTCACCCCCAGATGATGCCGGTGGCCATCATTCTCGATCCCGCCCTCACCCTTCATACGCCGACAAAGCTCTGGATGGGATCGGGCACCCGCTCGATGGATCACGGCATCGAGGCTTTGTGCTCGCCGGCCGGCACTCCCTTGGCTGACGAAGTCGTCCTGGCGGGCATCCGCACGCTGCGTGAGGGAATGCTCCAGACCTTGCAACAGCCTGACGATCTCGAGGCACGCCAATTGTCGCAATATGGCTCATGGCTTGCGTCGTACGGGCTGCAGGCTCGCGTCCCCATGGGCGCAAGTCACGGCATTGGCCACGTGCTTGGCGGAACGTTCGACGTTCCCCACTACTATTGCACGCCCGTCATCATGCCGAGCCTTCTACGCTTCAACAAGCCGTTCACCGAAGATGCGCAGAAGCGTTTGGCGACGGCCCTGGGCGCGCCGGGCGGCGAAGCCGCAGATGCCTTCGCGAAATTCACCAGGACGCTTGGACTGCCTGCGCGGCTGGCCGACGTCGGCATTGGTGAAGACAAGTTCGATCAGATCAGCAGGATCGCGATCAATCATCGCTTCGTAAAGGCCAATCCGCGCCCCTTCAAAGACGAATCCGACATCGTCGGTCTGCTGCGAATGGCCGCCTAGCAGCGGCCCCGGTGAGGGAGCCGAGATCGGGGGCCCCTCACCAGACGAATGCGCGGGAAGCGGCGCTTGAAGCGCCGATCCCCGTGGTCCTCACGCGACCTTCCGCGCGGCTCCGCTGTCGGCGTCGAGAAATCCGGTCAGCCTGTCCCTGATCAGTCGCTCGGCATCCGCCATGATGCGGTCGATCAGTTCCTTCACGGTCGGAATGTCGTGAATGAGCCCGACGACCATGCCACAGCTCCAGGCGCCCGCATCCATGTCGCCGTCGATCATCACCTTGGGATAGACACCCGCCACCTGGTCATGGATGTCCTCGATCTTGAGGCTCTTGCCCTTCTCGCGCTCGATCTCGAGCAGTTGCTCGACGCCCTTGTTGTTCAGGACCCGCTCTGTATTCCGGAGCGCGCGCATCACGAGCCTGGTGTCGAGTTCCGTCGCCGCGACCAGCGCCTTCTTGACGTTCTCGTGCACCGGCGCTTCCTTGGTGGCGATGAAGCGCGTGCCCATGTTCATGCCCGCAGCGCCCATCGCCAGGGCGGCAACCAGGCTGCGCGCATCCGCCATGCCGCCCGAGGCAACGAACGGGATCTTCAGTTCCTCGGCCGCGCGCGGCAACAGGATCATGTTCGGCATGTCATCCTCGCCGGGATGGCCGCCGCACTCGAAGCCGTCGACGCTGACGGCATCGCAGCCGATCTGCTCGGCCTTCAGTGAATGCCGGACGGAGGTGCATTTGTGGATCACCTTGATGCCGCCCGCCTTCAGGGCCGGCATGTACTGTTCGGGGCTGCGCCCGGCGGTTTCGACGATCCTGACGCCGCCGTCCCTGATCGCAGCGATGTATTCCGAATAGGGCGGTGCGGTGAAGGTTGGCAGGAACGTGAGGTTCACGCCGAACGGCTTGTCCGTCATATCGCGGCAGCGCGCGATCTCCTTGGCCAGCAATTCCGGCGTTCTCTGCGTCAGGCCCGTGATCAGGCCGAGCCCGCCGGCGTTGGCGACGGCGGCCGCCATTTCGGCGAAGCCGACATAGTGCATCCCGCCCTGGATGATCGGGTGCTCGATGCCGAACAGTTCGGTGATCGCTGTCTTCACGAATGATCTCCCCGCGTTGCCGCTCAGTGGATGATTTCAAACAGACCGGCTGCGCCCATGCCGCCACCGATGCACATGGTCACCACGCCGTATTTCGCCTTGCGCCGCCGGCCCTCGATCAGGAGATGGCCGGTGAGCCGCGACCCGGTCATGCCGTAGGGATGGCCGATCGCGATCGAGCCGCCGTTGACGTTGAGCTTGTCCGGATCGATCCCGAGCTTGTCGCGGCAGTAGATCACCTGCACCGCGTAAGCCTCATTCAGCTCCCAGAGGTCGATGTCGTCGATCTTCAGGTTATGGCGCTTGAGCAGGCGCGGGATCGCCGCGACCGGGCCGACGCCCATCTCGTCCGGCTCGACGCCGGCGGCGACGAAGCCGCGGAAGATGCCGAGCGGCTTGAGGCCCTTCCTGGCTGCAATCTTGTCGCTCATGATCACGCAGGCCGAGGCACCGTCCGAAAGCTGGCTGGCATTTCCCGCGCTGATCGTCTTGCCCTCGAACACCGGCTTGATCTTGGCGAGGCCTTCGGCGGTGGTTTCCGGACGCGGACCCTCGTCCCTTGTGAGCGTCACCTGCTCGTAACTGACCTCCTTGGTGTCCTTGTTGACGAGCGCCATCTTGGTCGTGAACGGCACGATCTCGTCGTTGAAGCGGCCAGCCTGCAACGCGGCCCCGACGCGGCGTTGGCATTCGAGACTATATTCGTCCTGCTTGTCTCGGCCGATCTTGTAGCGCTCGGCGACGACCTCCGCCGTATCCAGCATCGACATGTACATTTCGGGCTTCATCGCCATCAGTTCGGCGTCGACGGCGTGGAATTTGTTCATATGCTCGTTCTGCACGAGACTGATCGACTCGATGCCGCCGCCGATCGCGACCTCGACGCCGTCGAGCATCACCGAGCGTGCGGCCACCGCGATGGCCTGCAAGCCGGAGGCGCATTGCCGGTCGATGGTCGTGCCGGCGACCGTCACCGGCAGGCCGGCGCGGATCGCGCCCTTGCGCGCCACGTTCATCACCATGGTGCCTTGCTGCATCGCGCAGCCCAGGACCACGTCTTCCACCTCTCCGGGCGCGATGCCGGCGCGCTTCACCGCTTCGGCCATCACATGCCCGGCCATGGTCGGGCCGTCCGTGTTGTTGAGCGCGCCACGATAGGCCTTGCCGACGGCCGTCCTTGCGGTGGAAACGATGACTGCTTCTGTCGTCATGCTGGCTGGCCTCTCTGCTTACGCGGCCGTGTCCAGCTGCGCGTAGCGCAGCACGTGGAACGCGGGATCGCCGAACTGGATGTTGATGGAGGAGATACGCTTGAAATAGTGCCCGACGTTGAGCTCGTCGGTCATTCCCATGCCGCCGTGAAGCTGCACCGCCTGATCGGCGACGAACTTGCTCGCATAGCCGATCTTCGACTTGGCGCCGGAGGCAAGCCGCGATACTCCGGAATCGCCGGCGCTGAGGCTGAGGCTGAGATGCTGCATCAAGGAGAGCGCCTCCTGATGGGCGATGAACATGTCGACCATGCGGTGCTGCAGCACCTGGAAGGAGCCGATGGTGGTGCCGAACTGCTTGCGGGTCTTGGAATACTCCAGCGTCGCCGAGTTCAGCTCACCGATGGCGCCGACGGCTTCCGCGCAGAGCGCGCCGATGGCGCGGTCGCGGCAGGCTTCCAGTGCGGCAACGGCCTCGCCTTCCCGCCCGAGCATTTGCCCACGCACATCGCGCAGGCTGACCTCGGCGGCCCGGCGACCGTCGATGGTCTTGAAGCTCTGGAGATCGACGCCGCTAGCACGACGATCGACCACGAACAGGCTCGCGCCGCCGCGGTCTCGGTCGTCGCCGGAAGTCCGCGCCGAGACGATCAGATGATCGGCCCAGGGCGCGCCGATCACCATGGTCTTCGCGCCGGTCAGAACGTAGTCGCTCCCCTCGCGCCGCGCCCTGGTCGCGACATGAGCGAAATCGAAACGCGATGCTTTCTCCGTCCAGGCCAGCGCCCAGATCTTCGAGCCGTCGATGATACCCGGGATGAAGCTTTGCTGCTGCTCGGGTGTGCCGGCGTGCTCGATCAGGCCGCCGGCCAGCACCACCGTCTCGACAAAAGGCTCGACCACGAGGTGTCGGCCGAACTCATGCATGACGATCATGGTCGACAACGGGCCGCCGCCGAGACCGCCGGCACCCTCGGAGAACGGCGCAGCCAGCAGGCCGAGCTCGGCGAAAGCCGCCCACTGCTTCCCGCTGAAACCTTCCTCGCTTGCCACGATCTTGCGCCGCGCCTCGAAGTCGTACTGGTCGCGCAACAGGCGCTGGACGCTGGATCGCAGCAATTCCTGCTCTTCCGTGAACTGAATATCCATCCGATCCTCCCGATCCGCCGTGGCTAGAGCCCGAGCACGGCCTTGGCGATGATGTTGCGCTGGATCTCGTTGGATCCGCCGTAGATGCTGAGCTTGCGCGCGTTCAGATATTTTTCCGAGGCGGTATGGCCGAAGTCGGGACCGGGCATGAAGCGGTTGGCGCTGACCGGATGCTCCCGGATGGCAAGGCCGTAATTGCCGATCGCGCGATGGGTGAGCTCGGTGATGTTCTGAAATATCTCGGTGCCGCGGATCTTGAACAGCGAGGCCGCCGGACCGGGATCGATGCCGCGCGCCATCTGGGCGACGACGCGCAGCTCCGTCGCCTCCAGCGCCAGCACGTCGAGCTCGATGCGGGCAATGTCGCGCAGGAATTCGAGATGCGCGGGATCGTCGACCGGTATCTCGGCCCTCACGATCTGTTTCAGCTTGTTGATGTAGCGGGTGGACCGGCCGATGCCGGCCATGCTGGTGCGCTCATTGCCGAGCAGGAACTTGGCGTAGGTCCAGCCCTTGTTCTCCTCGCCAACCAGGTTCTCGACAGGCACGCGGACATTTTCGAGGAAGACGTCGTTGACCTCGTGGCTGCCATCGATCGTGATGATCGGCCGCACGGTGACGCCGGGCGACTTCATGTCGATCAGCAGAAAGGAGATGCCGGATTGCGGCTTCGCGTTCGGATCGGTGCGCACGAGGCAAAAGATCCAGTCGGCATGCTGCGCCAGCGTGGTCCAGGTCTTGTGGCCGTTGACGATGTAGTGGTCGCCGTCACGCACCGCCTTGGTTCTGACGGTTGCGAGGTCCGAGCCTGAGCCCGGCTCCGAATAACCTTGGCACCACCAATCCTCGCCGGACAGAATCCGCGGCAGAAACTTCTTCTTCTGCGCCTCGTTGCCGAACGTGTAGATCACCGGCCCGACCATGGTGACGCTGAAGGCGAGCGGCGGCAGCGTGCCGGCGCGAGAGGTTTCCTGCTCGAAGATAAAGCGCTGCGTGACGGACCAGCCCGGGCCGCCATACTCCTTGGGCCAGAGCGGCGCGATCCAACCCTTCTTGTAGAGAATCCGGTGCCAGAGCAGCGACTGCTCCTTGGTCAGTTCGGTCTCCGGATTGGGAACGCGCATTTCCGGCGGATAGTTCTCCGCAATGAAAGTGCGCACCTCGTCGCGAAACGCGGTATCCTCGCGGGAAAGCTTGAGCTCCATCGTAGCAGGCTCCGCTACCACTTCTCGCCGAAGGGACGGATCTCCATCTCGAACGTCCACGCGCTTTTCGGCTGCTGGTAGAGCTGCCAGTAGGATGCAGCAACGGAGGACGGCGGCATCAAGGCGTCCGGATCATCCAGAGCGTTCGGCCCGAGAGCCTCCAGCCGCCGTTGCCGAACCCACTCGGTATCCACGCCGGAATCGATGATGAGATGCGCGACGTGAATGTTTTTCGGGCCGAGCTCGCGGGCCATGGCTTGCGCGACCGCGCGAAGGCCAAACTTGGCGCTTGCGAAAGCTGCATAACCGCTGCCGCCTCGGAGCGAGGCGGTCGCCCCGGTAAAGAAGATGTTGCCGCCCCCTCGCGGCAGCATGAGGCGGGCCGCCTCGCGACCGGCCAGAAAGCCGGAATAGCAGGCCATTTCCCAGACCTTGCGGAAAACGCGTTCTGTGGTTTCGAGGATCGGGAAATTGACGTTCGCCCCGATGTTGAAGATGCAGACTTCCAGCGGCGCGTGCTTGTCCGCATCGTTCAGGAAGGAGATGATTTCGTCTTCCTTGCGAGCGTCGAGCGAACGGGCGTGGATCTCTCCTCCGGCAGCCTCGATATCCTTCACGAGCGGAGCCAGCTTTTCGCCGTTACGGCGGCCGGCGAAGATCGTGAATCCCTCTGCCGCGAATTTTTTGGCGATCTCGCCGCCGATGAAATCGCCGGCGCCGATCACGGCCGCGGTTGCGCTTCTCTTTTGCAAGGCTCGTCTCCCGGTAGGGTTGATCTGTTGAAGCTATTTCGCCGAGGCCGGAGCGCCTGGCCCAATCCGGCATTCGCCGGTCGTGAGCATATGGCCGCCTGCTATATCGGTCGCGCTTGAAAGGGTCGCCATTGCCAACCTCCCGGATGATGAGCGCATGTCCTTTGCCGCAGCGCATTCATGAATTCGATCTAACGTTCTTTTTTAGAACTCGTCAATCGCCAATTTGTCGCTTTCGGCTCTGGCCCGAGAATGGGGCAGCTGACCTACCCTTTCGCGCGATCTTTACAATCCTGCAGAGAGCAATGACCAATACGTTCTAAATAAGAACATACTGAAAGGAAGACGCATGATCGAGAGCCGCGGCGTGGCGATCCTGGTGGGCGCAGGCGATGCGATCGGCGCAGCCGTCGCGCGGCGCTTTGCGAAGGGCGGCTATACGGTTTGCATCTGCCGGCGCGACGGGGTCGCCCTGCCCCCTCTTCTCACGCGCATACAGCGCCGCCGCAACTGCCTGCGTTGTGAACACCGCGGTGGTCTTGTCGCAGACGATGGTGCGGATCATCTGTGGCCGATTCGTCACCGGCTGCGACTGGATATCGGCGAAGCCGGAGAGTCCCTGAACGATCGGATCATAGACACGCTTCTTGTCGTACTGGCCGGTATCGCCGACCCCACTGATCGAGATGCAGATCAGGCGCGGATGGCGCTGGCGTAACTCCAGAACGCCGAGACCTAGACGTTCCATGGTCCCTGGCCGGAAATTCTGCACCAGGACATCGGCCTGCGCGACCAGCCGGCTGAGCACCTCGCGCCCAGGCGCACTCTTGACGTCGATCGACAGCCTTCCGCCGCCGATCGGCTCGATCTTCAGCACCTCGGCGCCTTGATCCGCCAGAAACATGGTCGCGAACGGGCCTGACACCACGCCGGTCAAATCGAGCACGCGAACGCCGGTATGGGCATTCTGCCTGATTTTGCTTTTGTTCTGGAACCGAGAGTGGCTTTCGCCAATCGGTCCGGGCCGTCGGCGTCCGTCAGGCCGATTTGGGAACGGGCTGTCTGGTCTGCTCGGCGATGGACTCCTCGACGTCGCGGAGCTGGTCCTTGCCGAAGAACATCTCCTTGCCAACGAAGAAGGTCGGAGAGCCGAATGCTCCTCGGCTGACGGCGTCGTTGGTCAGATCGATCAGCCGCTTCTTGACGTCATCCTGCTGTGCGCGCGCCATCAACCGGTCGACATCGATGCCAGAGGAGATAAACGCGCTGCGGAAGATTTCGAGGTCGTCCATCTTCTTAGGCTCTTCCCACATGTGGTGATAGGCGGCGCGAAAATACGGCTCGAACATGCCCTCGAACTGGGCGGCGACAGCGCCGCGCATTAGCATCAGCGTGTTGACCGGGAAGAACGGATTCTGGCGAAATTTCGTGATGTTTTGGCGTCGGATGAACCGTTGGGTTTCCAGCGCCTGATATTCCGGCTTGTTCTTGATCCCGCGAAGCGAGTCGAACGGCGACATGTTGCCGGTCGCCTTGTAAATTCCGCCTAGGAGAACCGGTACATAGGCGAACTTCACGCCAGTCCGCTGCTCAATGCCCGGAATAGCCACTTCAGCCAGGTAGGCGTTCGGACTACCGAAATCGAACTGGAATTCAACCTTCAAGGTCATCGCGGCTTCTCCCGGAGATCGTATGACGGGCGATCCACTCGCCAGCCCCATTTAGAGTATAGTTCTATAAAAGAACTGTCAAATCCGGCTGTACTCCGCTGGTTTCCCTTGCCCGGAGGGGTATTGTTTGGAATTTAGTACCTATCTAGAATGCAAGAGACCGCGCCGGCCTTTGTGGCGATTCGAAACGGCCCATGCCGGCACGACTGGAGTGTGTGGATGAAGTGGAAAGAACTCGAGGAAGAGCCGTGCTCGATGGCCCGGACCATCGCCGTGATCGGCGACCGCTGGACGCTTCTGATCCTGCGCGAGTGCTTCCTGCGCACGCGCCGCTTCGAGGGATTCCAGTCGGCGCTGGGAATCACACGGCACTTGCTCGCCGAGCGGCTGAAGAAACTGGTTCGACAGGGCATTCTGCGCCGCATTCCCTACCAGGAATCGCCCAAGCGCCACGAATATATCCTGACTCAGAAGGGCCTCGACCTCTATCCGATCATGATGGCAATCGTGCATTGGGGTGATACTCATATGGTCGACGAGCGCGGCCGCCCCTTGCTGCACCAGCACCGCAAATGCGGAAAGGACTTCGATCCTGTCATGGTGTGCTCCGAATGCGGCGAGCCATTGTCGGCCAAGGAGGTTCACACTCACCCGGGGCCGGGTGCCCGCGGCGGCCTGCTCGAGAAAAGCGCGCCGGAGACCGGGAAGACGCCGGAGACCAGGAAGACAAAGGCACGATCACGCGCCGCTTGAGACGGCAGCGCCGGCATGCCGCAAGCAACGCTGAACTCCCCGTCACACCAGGACCACATCGCGGCACGGTTCGTTGGCGTAGAGACGCTCAACCTGTTCGGAGCGAACTTTCAGCACGGCACGTTGGTTGACGTAGGCCTTGTCGGTGATTTCTCCCGCGGCCATTGATGGCGGATCCTTCAGCAGCGAGAACGAACAGATCCTTTCGCTGCTCCCGACGGTCTCGTTATACTGCTGAAAACGATCCTTCAGGAATTGAATCACGCCAGGATCGCAGGTCAAATCGCCGGCTCGGCCGCTCGAAATTCTTGCCGCCTCGGTCGGATTCAGCCAGCAGAGCAGCGCGCACGCCTCGCGGTTTTCGCCCGCAACGACGATGTCGAGCAGGACGCCGCGGGTCGCGGCCAGGATTGCCGCGCGCATATTGCCGATCGCGACCCAGGTGCCGTTCGAGAGCTTGAAATTCTCGGAGATTCTGCCGGTAAAGCGAAGACCCCGCTCCGGCTTCTGCGGATCCAGAAACGAGACGGTATCGCCGATGCGATAGAAGCCCTCTTCATCGAAGGCCCTTTCTGTCAACTCCGGTTGGCCGAGATAGCCAGGCGTGACGTTGGGTCCCTTGACCCTGACCTCGTAAGTATCGGTGACGGGAATCAGCTTGAGCTGAAGTCCCGGCGCGGGAAGACCAATCTCCCCCGGCTGATCGGTTGCCCAGTGGGTCGTACTGATCGTCGGGGCGGTTTCGGTGGTGCCGTAGCCTGACATGAC
The DNA here is from genome assembly GCF_058803975.1 of Bradyrhizobium sp. GW821-FHT13H06. Classification (NCBI taxonomy): domain Bacteria; kingdom Pseudomonadati; phylum Pseudomonadota; class Alphaproteobacteria; order Hyphomicrobiales; family Nitrobacteraceae; genus Bradyrhizobium; species Bradyrhizobium sp. GW821-FHT13H06. Next base: position 712,324 of record NZ_JBXAPN010000004.1, read on the forward strand.
AGGAATTGAGCGTCCCGTGATCGACGATGTCAGCCGGTAGAGTTTTTCAAGCGTACCTTGCGAAATTGCAGCTCCGGCGTAGCTCAAACGATCCATCCGCTTGAACACGCGGGCGCCAAGGTCGGGGTCTTTCTCGATCGCGTCGCATAGGAGATTGTAGCCCGCCGGGACATTGAACATCGCGGTCGGCGAAATCTCCCTGAGATTGGCGATGGTCTTGTGAAAGAGCTGCGGCAGCGGCCGGCCATCGTCGATATAGAGCGTTCCGCCATTCTTCAGAATGCCGTGAAGGATGACGTTGCTGCCCATCGTATGGTGCCAGGGCAGCCATTCAACCTGCACCGGCGCAGCCGGAGGTGACACGAGCAGGCTCCCCATCTGCAGGGAGCTTGCCATCATCCGGTGGGTGTTGAGCACGCCTTTGGGAAAGCCGGTCGAGCCGGAAGTGAAGAGGATCTTCGCCACGGAATCGCAGGGCACCTCACGCGAGGCGCGCGCGAATCCCTCGCTCCCGGTCCGATCGGTCAGAACCTTGAAAGGCACTGTGTCCGGTGCACCATCGACGCTGATCCAGGTCGCGGCTGCCAGTTCGGGAATGGCGCGGCCAGCGGAAAAGTCGCGGCCGCTCTGGACGAACACGAAACTCGGGCGCAGCACCTCGGCGATGTCCTTGAGGCGTGCAAGGCCCCCGGGCATCAGGGTGTAGTTTGGCGATATCGGCGCCAGAACGACCCCGATCGACATTGCCGCAAATGAGATCACCGCGTTCTCGATGGAGTTTCCGGACAGGACCGCAAGCTTGTCGGCCGGCTTTGCGCCCATATCGATCAGGCTTTGGCCGACCGCCTGAACCTGCGCCCAGGCATCACCATAGGTGATCTCGTCCCATCCGCCCCTCGCGTTGCGTTGCGCCAGGACAATCCGGTCCGGAACGGCTTCGGCCCAGCGTGGCAGAAAATCCGTGATGCGCCAATCGCACGGCTCCCACGCAAGGGGCGAGCTCAAGATGAGCGTGCCATCTGCTCGACGCTCGATGGAGACCTCTCTTGGTGCAAACGTCAGCGCCGTTGTCGACATCGAAAATGATCTCCCGAATTGCTGAAAGGCCGCACACGGTGCGTTCCTGTCGTGACCGTCGGCGGCCCGCCGACGCAGAGCAGGCTCGGACGCAGCCCGCGCCGCGTCCGCTCCCCTGACTCGCGAACTCACTCGGACCTGGCGTCCAACACTTCGCTGAAGGCTTCCCAGGTCGAGCCGGTCCACCGCTGCAGCCGCATCTGCGTCCAGATCATGTTCTCGGTTTCGCTGGTGTTCACCTTGATCCCGGGCAGCGCGGTCGGGACGACGAAATCCCTGAGGTTCTTGGCCTGCGCCAGAACGTTCTTGCGCGACAGATCATTGCCGCATTGTTTCAGGATCTGCTCGAGCAGGATGCCCTGCTGATAGCCGGTGAGATAGCTACCGTTGGTGATGTCGACGCCGGGCAGGTACTTGTCGAGAAACGCCCGATAGGCCTGCATCGCGGGATCGTCTTTCCAGTTGGGATCCACGACGTCCTTGTTGATGGTCCCGACGATCACGCCGACCGATTTATCGAGGCCAGCCGGCGCGAGCGTGCCGCCGACCGAACCGGACGGAAAGTTGATGATCACCGTCGCCTTCCAGCCGATCACGGAAGCTTGCCGGATCGCCTGCGCGGCGAATTTCGGCGTTCCCGCGATCATGAGGGCTTCGGCACCGGAGCTTTTCAGGGTTGTGATCTGCGAATCGACGGTCGGCTCCGTGACCTCATAGGATGCGCTGACGACCTTTCGATCGTAGTCCTTGCCGAGAAACGCCTTGAAGGCGTTGACGTAATCTTTGCCGAGATCGTCGTTCTGATAGAGGATCGCGTATTTGGCGTTCGGCAGCGTCTTGGTCAGATACTTGGCGTAGATTTTTCCCTCGGTGTCGTAGCTGACGAGGCCGGTCGTCGTCAGCGGGTAGCTGGCGACGTCGGTGAACTTGGACGAGCCGCTGATGATGGCGATGCTGGGCACCCCTTTCGCCCGCAGGTATTTTGTCGTTGCGGAAAGGCCGGGCGTGCCGAGCTGGCCGAACATGAACGCCACTTCATCGCTCTCGACGAGCTTGCGGACGTGCTCCACCGCCTTCGGCGGGCTGTAGGCATCGTCGTAGGCGATGTAGTTGATCTTGCGGCCGTTGATTCCGCCGCGGTCGTTTATCGATTGGATGTAGGCGATCAGACCCTTGCCTACGAGACCGATCGACGACGCAGGTCCGCTGAATGGATATACCCCGCCGATCTTGATCTCGGTCGCGGTCACTCCAGGCTCGTCGGCTGCGAACGCCGGACTGCTCAAAAGCAAAGCCAGAGCCGCAAGACTCTTCCATTTCGCCAACATGGCTCGTCCTCCCTGATGCGTACCCGTCCGGGCACGTCATTGTGTTTTGTCGCGTCACCCGGCTGTTCACCCGGCATCGTGCCGTGCGAACTGCGCGCCTCGCCGCCCAAATGTGAATGGCCGGCGTGGTGAGCCCTGCGGCCGTTGAGCTCGGCCTTCTCGTCGGCGACAAGCTACAGTTCTTTTTTAGAACTAGTCAAGTCATTAGATGATCGTTCGTTGACGGCGGCACCGCACCAGCGGCGTTCGATAAAGGGCTGTCTAATCGTGGCTTAGAAAGCGGAAAATCGCTGTGTGTTGTGCGACGTCAGCCAGGAAAATCGAGTGAAAAAGCAAATCGCGGCGCCCTTGTGCTGCATTAATTCTAATATTGGACTTACTTCAATCTTCGCGACCGCCTGCGGCTTTGGCCAACCGGCTCATTGTTGCAAGATCTCATTCTGGGCCCGCAGTGTCCGATAGTCGCCATCCGACAAGAAAGCCTCCGCAATCAAGGGCTGCTGATACGAGGCCGAGATCAATCAACAGCAGCGCCACCCAGGTTACGAACGATGCCATCAGCACGGATGGAGCGAAGCTAGTCGCGACATCCGTCTTGCCGCGACGCATCCGCTTCCATAGTGGCAGCATCGCGAAGAGAAGCCGCCACGCACAATGGTCTGCCGGTAAGCCTGGCGTTGAGCCGGGCCAAGGTACACGACGTTCGACTTGGCGAAAAACTGCTGTCTCTTCGAAATCCGGGGCAATGCTGCTGCCGACCGAGGCTATGACACCGACTTGCGCGGGGAGCTTGCCACGCCCGTTATGAGTCCACGCCGCTTGGATGCGAAACCGCGGGCGAAATGAACGAGTTCGGACAGAAGGGAGAGATACCGCTCTCGGAACAACTCTCGGTGTCACCTGAGGAGGCAAGCGCCCTTACCGGGATCGGGCTGACTTCCATTTGCGAGGCGATCAGCGCCGGCAAACTTGGGGCCAAGAAGCACGGGAGGCGCACAATCATCTTGCCAGACGATTTGAGAGTGTGGCTCGAAACGCTGCCTGACGCCCGGAAGCCGATCGTAGAAAGCCCCGCTTAGGCGGGGCTTTTATTTTGAGCCGACGGCTAAAAGAGGTGGCAAGAATTTGGCAATCAAAATCAAGGCGCTTGAAAAAAACTAAATGGGCTCCGCATCTTATCTGATCCCGTCACGGATCATATACCCGGCGCCGCGGATCGTGTGCAGCAGCGGCCGCTCGAAGCCCTTGTCGATCTTGGAGCGGAGCCGCGAAATGTGCACGTCGATCACGTTGGTCTGCGGATCGAAATGATAGTCCCAGACGTTCTCGAGCAGCATGGTGCGCGTCACCACCTGGCCGGCATGCTTCATCAGGTATTCGAGCAGGCGGAATTCGCGCGGCTGCAGCGTCAGCTCGTCCTTGCCGCGGGCGACGCGATGGGACAGCCGGTCGAGCTCGAGGTCGCCGACCCGGTAGAGCGTGTCCTCGGCCGGGCCGCCGCGGCGGCGCGACAGCACTTCGACACGGGCCAGCAGCTCGGCGAACGAATAGGGCTTCGGCAAATAATCGTCGCCGCCGGCACGCAGGCCCTTGATGCGGTCGTCGACCTGCCCGAGCGCGGAGAGAATCAGCACCGGCGTCGTGCTGCCCTTGTCGCGCAATGCGCCGATCAGCGACAGGCCGTCGCGCTTGGGCAGCATGCGATCGACCACCAGCACGTCGTAATCGCCGTTCTCGGCCATGGCGAGGCCTTCCTCGCCGTCAGCGGCGTGGTCGGCAATGTGTCCGACTTCGCGAAACGCCTTGGCGAGGTAGTCGGCGGATTCGCGGTCGTCTTCGATGATGAGGAGGCGCATCGTGCGTTCGGCGGCGGTCAAGGAGGTCAACCTTCTCTAAACATGGCGCGAGCGGCACCGGCATGCAAGCCGAGCGGGAGAGTGTCGAAGCAGGAAAAAGGCGGGCGGTGAAGCTGGGGGGACCTCACCGCCCTAGGCCTTCCGACGGAGGGGGGCGTAATTCCACCGGAAGGTAGACAGGGGAAGCGAACATTGCGCTGCTTCCCCGAAGGGCGCCGTCGGCGGGGGCGACTGATGCCGGCGACACACTTCATCTCGTAAGCCTCCTGAAGGCCTAGCCCTTGGCGAGGGGCACCGCGACGAAGCGCGACTGGCCGCCGCTCTTCACGCGCATCAGGACGCTGTTCTTGTTGTCGGTCCGCGCCGCGTTGATGGCGTCACGGACTTCGCCCGCGGTGGCCACGCTCTTGCCGCCGACTTCGAGGATCACGTCGCCTTCCTTGAAGCCGCGTTCGGCCGCAGCGCTCTTCGGATCGACCTCGGTGACCACGACGCCTTCCTTGCCGGCGCCGGCCACCGAATTGGCGGGGGCCACGGTCATGCCGAGCTTGGGCACGTCGGTGCCACGATTGGCACCCTTGCCGCTGTCCTTGTCGGTGTCGGCCTTGGCCTCGACCGTGTTCGGCAGCTGGCCGAGGGTGAGGTTCACGACCTTGTCCTGGCCCTTGTGCAGCACGTTGAGCTTCACGGTCGCGCCGGGCGCCATGCCGCCGATGGTGCGGGCGAGCTCACGGGCGTCCTTGACGGATTCACCGTTGACCGCCGTGATCACGTCGCCGGATTCGATGCCCGCCTTGGCGGCCGGACCGTTGGCCTGCGGTTCCGCCACCAGCGCGCCTTCGGCCTTCTTCATGCCGAGGCTGTCGGCGATGTCGGAGGTCACGGGCTGGATCTGCACGCCGATCCAGCCGCGGCTGACCGAGCCCTTGTCCTTCAGCTGCGCGACCACGCTCTTGACGGTGTTGGCCGGAATCGAGAACGCGATGCCGACGCTGCCGCCGGACGGCGAGTAGATCGCGGTGTTGACGCCCATCACCTCGCCGTTGGTATCGAAGGCGGGACCGCCGGAATTGCCCTTGTTCACGGGCGCGTCGATCTGGATGAAGTCGTCATAGGGCCCGTTGCCGATATCGCGGCCGCTGGCCGAAACGATGCCCGCGGTCACGGTGCCGCCGAGGCCGAAGGGATTGCCGACCGCAAGCACCCAGTCGCCGATCCGCGGCTTGCTGTCGGCGAGCTTGGCGAACGGGAAGTTCGAGCCGCCCTCGACCTTGATCAAGGCGAGGTCGGTGCGCTGGTCGGTGCCGATCACCTTGGCGGTGTAGGTCTTGCCGTCATCGGTGGTGACCTCGACCTTGTCGGCGCCGTCGACCACGTGGTTGTTGGTCACGGCATAGCCGTCGGCCGAGATGAAGAAGCCGGAGCCCTGGCCCTGCACGACGCGGCCACGACCTCCCTTCATGCCCGGGATGCCGTCGGGACCGCCGAAGCGACGGAAGAAGCGCTCCATCGGCGAGCCCGGCTGGAACGGCGAGGAGGAATCATCGCCGTCATCGTTGCTTGCGATCTTCTCCTTGATGTTGACCTTCACCGAGATCACCGACGGCTTCACGCGCTCGACGATATCGGCAAAACCGACGGGACGCTCAACCTGACGAACCTCGTTGTTGACCTGCGCATGCGCCGGGCTCGAGAACAGGTCCGCCGGCGAGGTCGAAGGGCTGAAGCCGTAGACAGCCGCGCCGAGGCCGGCGACGACCGAGGCCATCAGCGCGAGCTTGCGCGCAGAGAACACCGACCGGCGCGGCTGCCGGTACGACGGAAGGTTCGAAAGGTCGGGACGTTCGGTCATGCAGAAATCTCCAGGAGCCTTGAATTCCTTTGGTGCGGGATGCCAGCACCTTACGAACCTGAACATGGGGGCTCGCGCCTTACCGTGCGCTGGCGGCGGGGTTAAACTTTCGTAATGAAGGGGTGCGTGGATGCGGCAGTTCAGCGCACGCCGAAAATCGTGGTCCTACAGGAACTTAACCGAGTTCCTGGAACCGCGCCTGAGCGCGACGTTGGCGCTCTCAGCTCGCCCTGACGCTGACGATGAACTCGTCGACTTCGCGCTTCAGGGTCTCGGCCTGCTGCGACAGGTCAACCGCCGAATCCCGCGCCTCAGCGGCCATCCGGCCGGTCTCCGCGGAGGTCGAGGTGATCTGGACGATGTGGTTGGAAACGTCGAGGGTGCCGCGCGCGGCGTCCTGGGCACTGCGCGTGATCTCCTGCGTGGCGTTGCGCTGCTGGGCGGTGTCGACCTCGATGCCGGACATGATGGACGAAATCTCCGACAGCGTCTTGGAAATGCCGTCGATCGCGCCGCGGGTCTCCGCGGTGATGCCCTGAATGCTGGCGACATGGGAGGTGATCTCCTCCGTCGCCTTGCTGGTCTGATGCGCCAGATTCTTCACCTCGGACGCGACCACGGCAAACCCCTTGCCCGCCTCCCCTGCCCGCGCCGCCTCGATGGTGGCATTGAGCGCCAGGAGATTGGTCTGCGATGCGATCGCCTGCACGAGCTGGACGACCTCGCCGATCTTGTCGGCGGCATCCGACAGCGTGTGGATGGTGTCGCGGCTCTTCTCCGCCTGTGACGCCGCGCCCTCGGCGCGCTGGGTCGCGTCCGTGACGCGGCGGCTGATCGTGCCGATCGAATTCGTCATCTCCTCGGCAGACCCTGCGACCGTCTGCACGCTGGTGCTGGCCTGGTTCGCGCCGCTCGCGACCGCATTGGCCTTGGTGCTGGTGTCGTTGGCCGTCCGCGACAGCGTCTCGGCATTGGTCTTCAGATGCACGGCCGATGACGCCACACTGTCGACGACGCTGGCGACGAGATCGTTGAAACGCCTGATCCGATCGTCCAGGAATTTCGACCGCTCGGCCTGATGCCGTGCTTCGTGCAGCTGCTGCTCGGAGAGGCGGCGCCGCTCGAGGCCGTTGGTCTTGAACACCTCCAGCGCGCCGGCGAGCAGGCCGATCTCGTTGGTGAGCCCGAGCCCGGGAACGGCGGTCTCGAATTTCTGGTCGGCCACCTCGCGCATGGCATGCACGATCGCCGCCAAGGGGGTGAGGATGCCGTTGCGCACGGCGAACCAGGTGGCGAGGCAGATCGCGGCGGCGAGGACAGCGATCACGCCGCAGGCGACCAGGAACCAGGAGAACGCAGTCTGCGCCTGCTGGTAGATCTGCATGGCATGGTCGCGCACGGGGCCGCTCAGCGAGGCGAAGTCCGAGGACAGGCTGGTGATCTCGTTGTTGAGATAGAGCACCGCGATGAAGCCGGTGCCGCCGCCGATGCCCAGCAGGAACAATAACGCAGTGACGACGGCGCCGACCAGGAAGCGGATCGTCAGATTGCTGTTCGCGAACATCGGGAGGACTCGGAGGCTGGAATCGATCTCGCGACAAGCTTCCAGACAAAGGTCAAAATAGCATGAAGCGCGCGGCAGCGGCCGCAGCCGCCGTTCCATTTTGTGGTCGGACGTCAGGAAGATTTGGCATCGTCCGACATCAACGCGGCGAGCCGTGCCTCCTCCTCGGGCGTCAGCGGCGGCGCCGGTACGTCTGCACCGCTTCGCGCGCGGCGCCGGATCTGCAGCCACAGCGCCAGGGCCCCGCCGATCAGCAGCACCGGCCCGAGCAGCCACAGCAGGAGATTCTGCCGTTCGAAGCGCGGTTTCAGCAGCACGAACTCGCCATAGCGCGCCACCAGGAAGTCGAGCACCTGGGAATTGCTGTCGCCGGCGGCGATGCGCTCGCGCACCAGGAGCCGCAGGTCGCGTGCCAGCGGTGCGTCGGAATCGTCGATCGACTGGTTCTGGCAGACCATGCAGCGCAGCTCGCGCGACAGCTCCCGCGCGCGCGATTCCTTGGCGGGGTCCGACATGATCTCGTCGGGCTGGACGGCGTGGGCCGCAGGCAGGGCCAGCAGCATCAACGCGATGAACGCGGCCATCATGCGGCGCATAGGATCATTCCGCGGGCTGGAGGCGCTGCTTGGCACGCGCCGGCTTCGGCGCGCCGACGCGCAGGCGACGGTCGGAGAGCGAGAGCACGCCGCCGAACGCCATCAGCACCGGCCCCCACCAGATCAGCAACACCATCGGCTTGTAATAGATGCGCACGGCGATCGCGCCTTCGGCGGTGGCGTCGCCGAGCGAGACGTAGAGCTGGCTCGCACCGCGCGTCAGCAGCGCGGCCTCGGTCGTCGACGAGCCGCGCGTGGTGAAGCTGCGCTTCGACGGCGTCATGACCGTGAGCGCCTCGCCATCGCGGCTGATCTTGAACTCGGCGATCATCTCGCGGTAGTTCGGGCCCTGGCGCTGAAACAGCCCGTCGAGCTTCAGCTCGTAGCCGGCGACATGAGCGACGTCGTTCGGCTTCATCGTCGCGATATATTCGCTGTTCCAGGTGGTCTCGCAGACGATCCCGATCAGCGCGACGCCGAGGCCGGCATGCGCAAACGCCGTGCCCCAGGCCGATCGCGGCAGGCCGCGCGCCCGGTGCAGCACCGTCGCGAACGGCAGCCGGACCAGGCCCGTCCGCTCGACGATGTCGGTCACGGCCCCGGCGATGACGAAGACGCCGAGCCCGATCGCAAGCGGCGCCAGCGTGCTGCCGCCAGTTGCCCAGCCCCAGGCGATGGCGACGGCGACGAGGCCGGCAACGCCCGCCGCGAGCAGGCGCTGCATGACGCCGAGCAGATCGCCGCGCTTCCACGCCAGCATCGGCCCGAACGGCACCGCGAGCAGCAACAGGGTAAACAGCGGGGCGAAGGTGAGATTGTAGAAGGGGGCGCCGACCGACATCTTGAAATCGGCGAGCATCTCCATTGCCAGCGGATAGAGCGTGCCGAACAGCACGACCGCGCAGGCGACCGTGAGCAAGAGATTGTTCAGCACCAGCGCGCCCTCGCGCGAGATCGGCGCGAACAGGCCGCCCTGCTTCAACGAGGTGGCGCGGCCCGCGAACAGCGCAAGGCTGCCGCCGATGAACAGGCAGAGGATCAGCAGAATGAACACGCCGCGGGTGGGATCGGTAGCGAAGGCATGCACGGAGGTGATGACGCCCGAGCGCACCAGGAAGGTGCCGAGCAGCGACAGCGAGAAGGTCAGGATCGACAGCAGGATGGTCCAAACCTTCAGCGCATTGCGCTTCTCCATCACGAGCGCGGAATGCAGCAGCGCGGTGCCGGCGAGCCACGGCATCAGCGAGGCGTTCTCGACCGGATCCCAGAACCACCAGCCGCCCCAGCCGAGCTCGTAATAGGCCCAGTACGACCCCATGGCGATGCCGAGCGTCAGGAAGATCCAGGCGACCAGTGTCCACGGCCGCACCCAGCGCGCCCAGGCGGCGTCGATCCGTCCCTCCATCAGCGCCGCAATGGCAAAGGAGAACGAGATCGAGAAGCCGACATAGCCGAGATAAAGCATCGGCGGATGCACGGCCAGACCGATGTCCTGCAGCACCGGATTGAGATCGCGCCCCTCGATCGGCGGATTGGCGATGCGCAGGAACGGATTCGATGTCACCAGGATGAAGAGGTAGAAGGCGCTGGCGACCCAGGCCTGCACGGCCAGCACGTGCGCGCGCAGCGACAGCGGCAGATTGTTGCCGAAGCTCGCGACCAATCCGCCGAACAGCGCGAGGATCGACACCCACAGCAGCATCGAGCCTTCATGGTTCCCCCATACGCCCGTGATCTTGTAGAGCAGAGGCTTCGTCGAGTGGGAGTTCTCGTACACGTTGGCGACGGAGAAATCCGAATTCACGTGCAGCATCACGAGCGCTGCGAACGACACACCGACGAACAGGAGCTGCGCCAGCGCCGTGGAGCGCGCGACATTCATCAGGGCTGCATCGCGCAGGCGCGCGCCGACCAGGGGCACGATGGACTGAATCAGCGCGAGCCCAAGCGCCAGCACCAGCGCGTAATGTCCGGATTCTGCGATCACCGCATCGCTCCTTGCGGGTTGCCCTGTGCGGTCGTGGCTGCAGGCTTGGTGCCCTCGGACGCCTTGCCGCCGTAATCGTCCTTCCAGTGCCCCTGCTTCTTCAGGGCATCGGCGACCTCCTTGGGCATGTAAGTCTCGTCGTGCTTGGCAAGGACGGTATCGGCCTTGAACACGCCGTTGGCGTCGAGTGCGCCTTCGGCGACCACGCCCTGCCCTTCGCGGAACAGGTCGGGCAGGATGCCTTTGTAGGCGACCGGCAGCTTGGCGTTGCCGTCGGCGACCTCGAAGGTCACCGCGAGATTGTCGCCGCGCTGCAGCGAGCCGGGCTGCACCAGCCCGCCGAGGCGAAACCGCTTGCCGGGCTCGACGTGCTTCTCGGCGACCATGGTTGGCGTCGAGAAGAACACGATGGAGTCGCGAAGTGCGTTGAGCACCAGCGCGGCCGCGAGCGCGAGCACGGCGAGCGAGCCGCCGATGATGGTCATACGTCGCTGCTTGCGCGTCATGGCGTATCCGTTCTCCGCTCGTCGCGTCCCGAAATCATCATCCGCCGAGCCCGAGAGTCCTCAGGCCGTCGTTGAGCTGACGCAGCCGCTCGGCGTCGCTGGCAACCGCCTGCCGGGCATCGGCCGATGCCCCCATGGCCTTGTCCCGCTCGCCCATAACGAGATAGGCGCGCACCAGGCGCAGCCAGCCCTCGACATCGTCACCGTTCTGCTTCAGCCGCGTGGCCAGACGATCGACCATGCCGCGTACCATCGCGTTGCGACCGCCTTCGTCCATATCCTTGGAAGCAGCAATCGTCTCATCGGACAGCGCGGGCATCGTACCGCCCCCGCCGACTCGCGCGAGCGAGGACTGCACCAGAGCACGCCACGGCGCATCCGCGGGCGCCTTTGCGAGCAGCGCGCGCCAGATCGTGGCCGCATCGTCCTTGCGGCCGTCCTGCTCGGCGGCAAGACCCAGGAAGTAATTTGCCTTGGGATCGTCGGCGTTCAAGGCATGTGCTCGCTCGAATTCGGCCTTGGCCTCGGCGGTCACCACGCCGCCGGCGGCGGCCGACATCGCTTCGCCGAGATCGGACCGGCGCTCCGCGCTCTCGCCATTGTATGTGAGCGAGTTGCGATAGGCGCGCACCGCATCATCGAAGCGGCCGAGCCGCTCCAGAACCGGCGCGAGCACGTTCCAGCCCCGCCCGTCGGTCGGATTCTTTTCCAGATGTTGCTCGACCTGAACGACGAGGCTCTCGAGCGATTGCGCCATGCCGGGCCCGCGCTCCCGCTGCGCCAGGGGAAAGTCCTGAAGCCTGGGTGAGCCGAGCGGCATGTAGACGGCGACGGCAACGAGCGGCAGGCCGGCCAGCGCCACCACGGCCGCTGCACGGCGCCATTTGAGGTTCGACTTCGGCGCCGTTGCGGGCTCACTGGCTGCCGCCGCGAGCAGCCTGCGGCTGATCTCGACGCGCGCAGCCTCGGCCTCCGGCGCCGGAATCAGTCCTGCGGCGAGGTCACGCTCGACCTCGGCCAACTGGTCCTTGTAGACCGCGACCTCGCTGCCCTGATCTTGCGCGCCGCTATTGCGGCCAAGCGGCCAGAGCACGGCGAAAATCGCCGCGACCGTCATCAGCGCGAACACGAACCATAGAGTCATCTGGCAAGCTTCCGGCAGCGCACGAACCGCGCCTATAGGTCCTATAGGTGCCTTTACACCACGGCCGGACGATGCGGCAATTGACAATTGTCAAAGCGCTGCACGCCATACAGTCCCGAAGAGTTGAAAATCCAACAGCTTAGCCGATCTCGAAGTCCGCGCTTCGCGCCGCGTCCTCGCCGTGCCCGTTGAAGGCCCTCAGGAAGTATGTTCCCGGCTTGATTGCCTCCGGCAATCTGATGCGCACCGCTCCGACCGGAACCCGAGATGCAACCGTCGTGGTCGTCTCCGGCAGCTGCCGATCGCTCGCCTTCTCGACCAGCACCACCTTGGCGCCAACCATCAGCCTTTGATACTTGGCAACGATGACGCGGTTCTCAATCTCGATCGAGCTGATAACGGGTTTCATGCGCCCACAGATAGAAATTCCCCGGACTTGCTCGGGGACCGTACGGCGCGCCATCGATATGGTCAACCAGAAATTGCGACGATGAAATTTGCGCTTGATCAGCCCGCGCGCGACGATTTGCGTTCGCCAGTGAGTGCGTTCTCCGCGGCCCGGCTCATCAGCGAGGCGTAATCGTCGCCGAACAGGACCTGGCAGAAGCGGATCGCGGCCTGCACCTGCTGCTGTCGATAGGTGCGGACCTTGTGATCGGCGGCGCGCAGCGACTGCACCAGCTGCTCGGTCGAGCGTTCCACGTATTGCTGGAGGTCGGAATAGGTGCGCAGCGTCACCTCGTTGATCGCGAGCTCGCTCGCATAATTGCGGCAGGTCGCGACGAAGTCGATCAGCGCCACCGCTTCCTCTACCTCTGTGCTGTCGACCCGCGCGCCCGGCGGAATGTCCTTCTCGGGGCGCTGGCGCAGGATGCGGCGAACGCGGCCGGGAACGCTGTCGATCTCGGACTGCAGCGCGTTGGAGATGTCGGCGCGGATCGACGTCAACTGCTTGCCCCAGGCGGAATCGTTGCGCAGGTCGAGCTCGGTGCGCAGGCCGCGCACGCCGTCATGCAGCGTCTTGAGATTGTCGGCGACGTTGTCGAAATGGCCGCGCTTGATGTCCATGCGAAGGATCGCGGCCACGCAGGACAAATCATGCAGCGCGATCGTGACGGCAACGCCATAAGGGGTTGCCGCGACTCGTATCTCGTCGTCGGACGCGGCAATCTTGATGGCGAGGCGGATGATCTGCCAGGGGGCGGTCATCCGCTGCACGACCATCGAGAGCGCGAAGGGCAGCATCTGCGGCGTCTGAAGCGCGGGAATGTTGAGCGCCGACGTCACCGAGGCGATCTGGGGATCGCCGAAGGTGCGCAGGAAGCGCGGCAGGCGCTCGTTCACGGTGGCGATGGCCTCGCGGACCTGGAGTATCGCACCAATCGAATAGAGATCCTCGATCACGTTCGGCGGACCGACACGGGCCAAAGCGCGCGACTTGTCGCCTCCGCCCGGTCCCGTCAGCTCGAAGATGGCATCCGCGGCCACCGCCTGGAGCCTCAAGGCCAGCGCATCGACCTGCCCTGCATTGTCGGCCGGCAAGCGCGACAGCAGCGCCTCGAATTCGTTCACCTTGTCCGGTGCGCCGTCACGGCCGAGCCACTGCCAGATCGGCTGGAGCGAGGAGCGGCGAATCTGGCCAACCCGGATCGGCGTGCCCGCCTCGACCAGGAACGGTTCCAACACCTGGAACAGCAATCGCGACAGATCGTCCGTGCGCGGCGGCGCGGCTTCATCGGCTTCGGTCTTGCGGACGATGTTGCGCAGCTGCTCGAGCACCAGGGTCGCGACGGCCGTATCCTGGCCGCGCTCCAGCGCGCGCTCGAACTCTCGCATCAGCAGGGCCTGCGCCTGCGGCGGGAGCTGCGCGAGATATTCCCTCAGCCGCTCGATCGATGTCTGGCTCATGCGCCCGGGTAATGCACGGTAAAATGGCGGACATGGGATGCGTCCGGGCGCGATCATAGGACGCCCCACTTAAGAAGCCGTTTAGGAAGTGGGTCCGAATGCCCGCGGTTTCCACCAGACGGAGATCAACGAAGACGAAAAACAACGTCAAAACAAGGAACTAGAGTCCCGGAAGGACCAATTCGGCGCGCAGGCCACCGGTCGGCGCGGCACTGAGCGAAAGGCTGCCGCCATAGAGCGCGGCGAGATCGACCACGATGGAGAGGCCCAGTCCCGATCCGGGCTTGGACTCGTCGAGCCGCTGGCCGCGCCTGGAGACCTGCGCGCGTTCCGCCTCCGACAGGCCACGGCCGTCGTCATCGACAATGATCCGCAGGCGCGGACCCGCACCCGCCTGGCGCGGCGCCTCGACCAGCACCTCGATCAAGACGCGCGAGGCCGCCCATTTGCAGGCATTGTCGACGAGATTGCCGACCATCTCTTCCAGATCCTGCCGCTCGCCGCGAAATTTTGCCGACGGATCAGCCCTGGCCTCGACGACGATGCCACGATCGCGATGGATCTTCTCCATGGTCCGCCGCAGCGCCTCGATGGCGGGCGCCACCTCCGTCACGGTCGCAACCACCGAGACCCGCGCCGCAATGCGCGCACGCTCGAGATGATGGGCGACCTGGTCGCGCATCAGACCCGCCTGCTCCATCACCTTGGCCGCGAACGGATCGGCCAGGTGGGCGCCGGCCTCGTTGACGATGACCGAGAGCGGCGTCTTGATCGCGTGGGCGAGATTGCCGACATGGGTGCGCGCGCGCTCGACGATCTCGCGATTGGCATCGATCAGCGCGTTGGTCTCGCGCGCCAGCGGCGCGATCTCGACCGGGAATTCACCCTCGAGCCGTTCCGCCCGGCCGGAGCGGATATCGGCGATCGACTCCGAGATACGCTTGAGCGGTGCGAGACCGAAGCGGACCTGGAACACGGTCGTCAGCAGCAGCACGATGCCGAGCGCAGTGAAGGTGCCGCCGAGATAGTAATCGAAGCTTCGCGTTTCATCGAATATCTCGGTGTCGTCGCCGGCGACGCTGACGAGAAATTTGCCGTCGGCACCGAGATCGACCGGCCGTTCCACCATGCGCAGATTCTGCCCCTCCGGGCCGTCGACATAGGCGAGGCGGATACCGGCGGCGGTGAGCTCGGCGCCCTCGTCTTCCAGCTTCGGCAGCTTCTTGTCCCAGAGCGAGCGCGAGGAGCGCACCTCCGGCTTTTCGGTGTCGGTGCGCGTGATCTGCCAATACCATCCGGACAGCGGCAGCTCGAACAGGGGCTCGCCCAGCGACTGGAACTGGCGGTCCGGCGGCTCGTCGGGGGTCGCGACCTCGGCGATGAGGGTGCGCAGATAAAGATTGAGCCGGCGATCGAAGGCGCGCTCGGTGGCGTTCTTGTACACCGACGACAGCACCACGCCGGTGATGGCCAGGATCACCACGAGCCAGGCGGTCGCCGACAAGAACAGTCGGTTCGCAAGCGAGCTAGCGGCCATCGGAACGGTCCCGGCAGGGGCTGGAAGTCAGGTCGTCGGAGGTCATGGTCCGACCAAGGCCCGTGTCAGGGCGGCCGTCAAGCCCGGACCGCTCGAAGGCCGGGCCTCAAGCGCCCGGCGCAGGCGGCGGGGTCAGGAGATAGCCGAGGCCGCGGACGGTCTGGATGATGTCGACGTCGAGCTTCTTGCGAATACGGCCGACAAAGACCTCGATGGTGTTGGAGTCGCGGTCAAAATCCTGGTCGTAGAGATGCTCGACCAGCTCGGTACGCGAGACCACCCGCCCGGAATGGTGCATCAGATAGGCCAGAAGCCGATATTCGTGCGAGGTCATCTTGACCGGATTGCCTGACACGCTGACCCGGCCGGTCCTGGTGTCGAGCGTGACGGGACCGCAGCTGAGCTCGCTCTGGGCGTGGCCGGTCGAGCGGCGCAGCAGGGCGCGGATGCGCGCCAGCACCTCCTCCAGGTGGAACGGCTTGGCGACATAGTCGTCGGCGCCGGCATCGAAGCCCTGCACCTTGTCGCTCCAGCGGTCGCGCGCGGTGAGGATCAGGACCGGCATGGTGCGGCCGTTGCGGCGCCAGGCCTCCAGCACCGAGATGCCGTCCTTCTTCGGCAGGCCGATGTCGAGCACCACGGCGTCATAGGGCTCGTTGTCGCCGAGATAGTGCCCCTCCTCCCCGTCGAAGGCCCGATCGACGACATAGCCAGCGTCGGTCAGCGCCTTGGTGAGCTGGCGATTGAGATCGGGGTCGTCCTCAACAACGAGCAGGCGCACGCTTCTCTCCAAAGGCTGCAAGAACAGGCTGCATGAACACTGCCAGAGATGAGCAATTCCGGCGTGAACTGAATATGAACGCAGGGAACCGGCCTACGTTACTTTTTGGTCATATAGAACCTGTTGCAAGCCAATGCGACTGCGCCCGCCATGCCGCGGGACGAACCGGGGCATGGCGGGCGCAATGTGCCGCGTCGCGCGGCGAGCCGGGGGGGGGGAGCCGGCGTCCGGATCCGGCGGTCAGGTCCGGAAGAAGACGAACCAGACGACGGCGAGGATCAGGATCGCAAGCCCGGTCGAGATGGCAAGCAGCGCCGCCACCGAGGGCCCGGGCTCGCCCTGGCGCGCCTCGGTCGGAGTTTCCACGATGCGGTTCTGCTCTCGCGTGGTTGCCATGGTGACCTCAATCTGTGGCTGTCGCTTGCGATGACCGCGACTTCCTCGCGGTTATGAAGTGCCCGGGGCAACGCGTGATCTCGGGCGATGTTCCGGACCGAGGGCCCGTCCGGCAATACGGCGCAGGCGGTTAACGCCGTTGCAAGATTCCGCGCCGGCGGTTGCTATGATTCGCACCTGGGCGATGTTATCCTTGGCGCTTGTCCTCTGTTGCGTCTGGAGTAGCCCATGGCCCCCCGCGCCAATTGGAAGGGTTTTCTGCGTTTGTCGCTCGTGACCTGCCCGGTCGCGCTCTATCCGGCCACCTCGGATACCGAGAAGGTCGCGTTCAACCAGATCAACCGCAAGACCGGCCACCGGATCAAATACCTCAAGGTCGACGCCGAGACCGGCGACGAGGTGACCTCCGAGGACATCGTCAAGGGCTACAAGGTCGACACCGACACCTATATCGAGGTCACCAAGGACGAGCTGGACGAGATCGCGCTCGACTCCACCCACACGATCGAGATCGACGAGTTCGTGCCCAAGGCCGACATCGACAACCGCTATCTGATCCGCCCCTACTACCTCGTGCCGGACGGCAAGGTCGGCCACGATGCCTATGCGGTGATCCGCGAGACCATCCGCAGCATGGACAAGGTCGCGATCGGCCGCGTGGTGCTGACCAACCGCGAGCATATCATCGCGCTGGAGCCGCTCGACAGCGGGCTGATGGGCACGCTGCTGCGCTACCCCTACGAGGTCCGCAGCGAAAAGGAATATTTCGACGACATCCAGGACGTGAAGCTCACCAAGGACATGCTCGACCTCGCAAAACACATCGTCGAGAAGAAGTCCGGCGCGTTCGAGCCAGAACTGTTCGAGGACCATTACGAGACCGCCCTGATCGATCTCATCAACAAGAAGCGCAGCGGCATGCCGATCACCGCGAAGGCCGCACCGAAGACCGGCGGCAACGTCATCAATCTGATGGACGCGCTGAAGAAGAGCATCGCGAACGAGAAGGACGCTGCTCCCGCGGCGAAGGTCGCCAAGGAGACCGTCAAGGGCAAGAGGCCGAAGAGGCGCGTCGAGGGCCAGCGCGAGATGCTGCTGCCGATCGCCGGCAAGGGCGGCAAGGACACCGCGGCGAAGACAGCGACCAGGGAAGCGTCGAGGGACGCTTCGAAGAAGGCCGACAAGCCGGTGCGGACACCGGCGCGGGCGAAGAAGGCCGGCTAGCAGCATCACGCCCCGCGATCGCGCCGTGATGTCTCTCCCCGCCGATCGGCCGGCCTGACATGCCCTGGTCGACGGCGTTCGACGATCCCGTTCGCGTGGGCAACAAGCGCAAGCTGCTCACGCTTCAGGATGCGGCGGACTACATCATGCAGCTGCCCGATGACGCCCAGCACGAGGCGCACTGGCAGACCGCCATCGAGACTTTGATCAATGCGGCCGAGACGGGCGGCGGATGGGTGATGTTCGCCCGCATCGCCATGTTGCGGGCGCTGAATAGGGACGGCCGGAGCGGATGAGGCGCGATGGAGATGTCCTTGCCGGTCCGTTGACGAACAGGCTCAACAATCGGTTAAGCGGCCGCACGATGACGCCTTGACGGGGCCCTGCGCCGGCGCAGCCCCGGGGCTGCCGATTTGAAACCATTTGGACGGATCGACGGAACCTTAATTTAATGAATGCCATCGTATGAGCGGGGTCGCGATCGCGCGAGCCCAATTCTTCCGGCACGCACAAAGACATATTCGATCGATTTACGAGTCCGATTAGGACGCGACCATGCATTGGATCGGATGAACAGGAGCTGGCAATGCGTCTGCTGAGGTCTTTTCTTGCCGATGAGAATGGCGCAACCGCCATCGAGTATTGCCTGATCGCTGCCGGAATCGCTCTGGCAATCGTGACCGTCGTGAACAACACGGGCGGCGCGCTGCTCAACAACAAATTCAACTCGATCAGCTCGGCGATGAAGTAACGGCCGGCCCTGGCCTGCGTAACGGCGCGCCACGCCCCTCGCCCCATGTCTCCCCGACCCGCGGGCCATGATCTGGGTCAACAGCGCCAGAACGGCGACGGTTAAGCATGGAGGCCCAACTCCCCTGCTGCCGGCCTGTCCATGCATCCAGACCTCCCGCACTCCCAACTGAAGATCCGCCGCGTCCGCCTCGATACCGGCCGCGAAAACGTCGTCGTCGTCTCCAGGCACTCGAAGGCGCTGCGCGCGGAAATCTTCCGCGGCTTCAGCCGCGTCGAGCTTCGTCGTGGCGACAAGGTTCTGCTGGCGACGCTGCTGATCACGGACGACGATACGCTGGTGGCTTCGGACGAGATCGGCCTCTCCGAACCTGCGTTCCGGCGCTTTGCGGAAGCCGTCGGCACGCCGGTCACGGTCAGGCCCGCCTCGCCTCCGGAGAGCCTGGAAGCGGTGCGCGCGAAGATCCGCGGACGGACCTTGAGCCAGGCCGAGATCGGCGCGATCATCAGCGACCTCGCGCATTACCGCTACTCCGACATGGAGATCGCCGCCTTCCTGATCGGTTCGGCGAGCTTCATCACCAGCGACGAGCTTCTCGCCCTCACGGGGGCAATGGCGCAGGCCGGCACGCAATTGGTCTGGCCGAACCCGATCGTCGTCGACAAGCATTGCATCGGCGGCATCCCCGGCAATCGCACATCGATGGTCGTGGTGCCGATCGTCGCCGCCCATGGCCTGCCGATCCCGAAGACCTCCTCGCGCGCCATTACCTCGCCCGCCGGCACCGCCGACACGATGGAGGTGCTGGCACGGGTGAATGTCGGCGTCGAGGAGATGAAGGCGATCGTCTCGGCCTGCAACGGCTGCCTGATCTGGGGCGGGCACGTGAACCTGTCGCCGGCCGACGACGTCCTGATCTCGGTCGAGCGCCCCCTGAGCCTCGATACCCGCGAGCAGATGGTCGCCTCCATCATGTCCAAGAAGATCGCGGCAGGCTCGACCCATCTGCTGATCGACATTCCGGTCGGGCCGACCGCGAAGGTCAGCGGCGGCGTCGAGGCCATGCGGCTGCGCAAGCTGTTCGAATTCGTCGGCGACCGCTTCGGCCGCTCGGTCGAGGTGATCACGACCGATGGAAGCCAGCCGATCGGCAACGGCATCGGCCCCGTGCTCGAAGCCAACGACGTCATGGCGGTGCTCGGCAACGAGCCGGGCGCGCCGCGCGATCTGCGCGAGAAATCGCTCCGGCTCGCCGCCCATCTCCTGGAATACGACCCGAAGCTGCGCGGCGGCGCCGGCTATGCCCGGGCGCGCGAACTGCTCGACAGCGGCGCGGCGCTGAAGCAGATGCAGAAGATCATCGACGCACAGGGTCCATCGACATGCAGCAACGAGCTGGGACCGCTCAGCTTCGATGTCAAGGCGATGCATGACGGCATCGTGTCCGCCATCGACTGCCTGCGCCTGAACCGCCTCGCCCGCACCGCCGGCGCGCCGCTCGACAAAGGCGCCGGCATCCGCCTGTTCAAGAAGATCGGCGATCGCGTCGAGCAGGGCGAGCCACTCTATCGCGTCTACACTTTCGACCATCCCGAGCATGATCTGGTCGCCGATGCCGCCGCCGAAGAGACCGGTTACCTCGTCAACGGTCACGAAGCCCTGCAGGGCACGACGGCGCCGTGAGCACGATCGCGTTCCAGACATTGCCGTCCGGCGCCGATGCGGCGAAGCGGCTCGCCGCGCGGCTTGGGCTTGCCTGCGGAGAGATCGCCGTGCACCGCTTTCCGGACGGAGAACTGCGCGTTGCAGTCGCGCCGGCGAGCGACACCACGATCCTCTATGCCCCGCTCGATCAACCCAACGACAAGCTGGTCACCCTGCTCTTCGCTGCGGAGGCCCTGCGACGTGGCGGCGCGAAGCGGCTCGTCCTGGTCGCGCCCTATCTCTGCTACATGCGGCAGGATGCTGCATTTCATGTGGGCGAGGCCATCAGCCAGCGCGCCATGGGCAATCTGCTTGCAACGACCGTGGACCGCGTCGTCACCGTCGATGCGCATTTGCATCGCACTCCCGACATCAGGTCGGTGTTTCCTGGTATCGAAGCCGAGAACCTGTCCGCCATGCCGGCGATCGCGAAGGCGCTGGCGGCCGGCGGCATCGATCCTACGACCGTCGTGATCGGGCCCGACATGGAGTCCGAGCCCTGGGTGAGCGATGTCGCGAGCCGCTTGGGGTTGCAGCATACGGTGGCGCGCAAGACGCGGCACGGCGATCGCTCCGTCGCTGTCAGCTTTGCCGACCTTGCCCTGCTCTCGGGACGACCGGCGCTCATGGTGGACGACATCGTCTCGTCCGGGACGACGTTGACGGCCGCAGCGAAGGCGCTGAGAGCGATGGGGGCGACGGTCGTCGATGCGGTCGTGACGCACGCGCTGTTTCCATCCGCGATGACCGCCGTATTTACCGAGGCCGGCATACGGTCGATCCGCTCGACCGACAGCGTGCCGCATCCGACCAATGCGATCTCGCTCGACGAGATTCTCGCGGACGCCTTGCGGTCCGAACTGGCCACGACACATCTTCCGGAGACGACGACATGAGCATCACCGTTCGATTTTGCGGCGCCGCCCGCACCGTGACCGGGTCGAGCTATCTGTTCCAGACCGCGACGGGCCGCTTCCTGGTCGATTGCGGGCTGTTCCAGGGCCAGAAGACGCTGAAGGAGCTCAACTACGGCGCCTTTCCGTTTCGCCCCGCCGATATCGATGCCGTGCTGCTCACGCATGCTCACATCGACCACAGCGGATTGCTGCCGAAACTCGTGCGCGCGGGATTCGAGGGGCCGATCCTGGCGACGCGCGGCACGATCGATCTCTGCTCCTACATGCTGCCCGACGCCGGCAGCATCCAGGAATCGGAAGTCACCCAGCTCAACCGGCGCAACGCCTCGCGCGGGCGCAAGGAGGTGCAGCCGATCTACACGCAGGCCGATGCGATCGCATCGCTGCAATCGTTTCGCCCGGTCGACTATGAACGCTGGGCCGACGTGATCCCTGGAGTCCGCGCGCGCTACTGGAACGCCGGCCATCTGCTCGGCTCCGCCTCGATCGAGCTCGAAATCGCCGAGCAAGGTTCGCCGCGTCCGCTGCGCGTGCTGCTCTCCGGCGACGTCGGACCGGAGGCCAAGCTGCTCCAGCCCGATCCCGAAGCACCGACCGATTTCGATTACGTCATCTCGGAATCGACCTATGGTGACCGGGTACGCGAGGCCACGACACCCGCACTCCGCCGCAAGCACCTCGCCGCCGAGGTACGCGACGCCGCGGCGGCCGGCGGTGCGCTGCTGATTCCCGCCTTTGCGGTCGAGCGCACCCAGGAGCTGATCGTCGATCTCGTCGACCTGATGGAGCACGGCGGGATTCCGACCGCACCGATCTTCCTCGACTCGCCGCTCGCGATCCGGGCGACCGAAGTGTTCCGCCGGCATTCCGAGAGCCTCGACCCATCCGTCGACGCCACCCGCCTGCTCAACTCGCCGCATCTCAAATTCACCGAGACCGCCGACGAGAGCAAGGCGATCATGCGCCTCACCGGATTCCACATCATCATCGCCGCGAGCGGCATGTGCGACGCCGGCCGCATCCGCCATCATCTGAAGCGCTGGCTCTGGAACGAGCGCGCGACCGTGCTTCTCGCCGGCTTCCAGGCCAACGGCACGCTCGGCCGCTTCCTCCAGAACGGGACCAGGGCCGTGCGGATCCAGGGCGAGGAGATCAAGGTCGCGGCCCGGATCCGCATGATCGACGAATATTCTGGCCATGCCGACGGGGCCGGCATGGCCAGCTGGATCGCGGCGCGCCGCCCGATCACCCGCGGGCTGTTCCTGGTCCACGGCGAGGAAGGGGCGATTGCAGGGCTCGCCGAGCGCGTGGCCGAACGCATCATTCCCGCGGCCAAGGTCTACCAGCCGATGCTGGACGATATCTATGAGCTCGCCGCCCCCGAACCGCGCGTGCTCGACGTGGATCATCGCCGGCGGCTCGCGCCGGAGGCCGTGACCCGTCTCGACTGGCACAACGAGATGTCCGAACTCATGCTCGACATCAACGATCGTGTCGCAGCCGCCGCCGACGACCGCGCCCGCGGCGTCATCATCCGAAGGCTGCGCCGCGCGCTGGAGGAGAAGGCGTAGCGGGGCAGCGGTCGCGGTAATAGGCATCGACGTCTCAGCAGACTCCGTCATTGCGAGCGCAGCGAAGCAATCCAGAATCCCTCGGCGGTTAGACTCTGGATTGCTTCGTCGCAAGAGCTCCTCGCAATGACGGAGTGTGGGGAGATGACATCGCCTTAGCGCGCGTCTCTCGTGTCCCGGACGCGCTGCAGCGTGCTTACGCTGCTGCGCAGAGCCGGGACCCGGAAGGCTGCGCATTCCGCTGACACATGGCCCCCGGCGCTACAGAGCCCCGCGCCGGACGATGCTTCGCATCGCCGGGGGCGCTGCACCGCATCCGGGGGCACACGACCGTTATTTGGCGATAGACATGGCTGCTCATCCTCGCGGCCGTTTCGCCCGAGCTTTGCTGGCTTCTTCCGCCCTCTTCGAAAGCAAGGGCGCAGGGAAGGCCGGGCGCCGGCTGGCACCCGAAGTCCCGCGTGTGCTTCAGAAAAGCGCACGGGGTGGACGACAGGTGACGCCGGGACATCCCGGCCTTCCCTGCGCGATGGTTTTCACGGTGTCCTTCGTGCTCTCCTCGGGGAGCGATGCACTATTGCCCCCGTCGCCGTGCGCATGATCGATGCGCGCACCGGTCGGCCGCCACATCACCGCATGACTTGACGCACAGACCCCGGGCGTCGGGACCACACGACTTCTCCGTCCGCGCACGTCCTCGCTGGGTCCTCCACGGCTGGCGTGCGCTCACCGTCGAGGCCCTTCGAAGACGCTGTCAGCGCCGTGTCGTGTCGCGCCTGTCGCTGCTCACGGGCTTCCCCGCCCTGCAATCGCCATTGCGCGCCGACGCCGTCGCGGCCACCGCATCCCGGCCCGCGCTTCGTGACGATCGCGAAACGCCCCTTGTGGCGGGCGGGATGCGTCGGCTTGTACGGTAAAACAGAATTTCTGTAAATACGAATATTTTCGCGAAGAGATCTCGACCCAGCGCTTGCGTGTTTTGCCCGTCGGGCAACGCAAAAGGTTGTGGGTGGCATGGCCGAGCTGCCGCGAACACGGCTGCGTGAACTGCCGTTTCGCCTCGCCTTCCCGAAAATCAAGCGGCTCTCAAGCAAAACAGGAGCCCGTCCGAAGACTTCAGCGAAGCCGGAACCGGCGTCCCGGCCTACAGAGGTGATCGTCTGCCGTTCGTCCCGGCATCGCGCAAAGCGTCACGATCCAGCCGCACGGCCCATTTCGATCACGTCAAGCGAGAAGCACCCATGGCTGTCACAGCAAATTTTTCCGCCGGAATTCTCACCGTCCTCGGCAACGGTCACAACAACGCGGTCACGTTGGGCCGCAATGCGGCCGGGACGATCGTCGTCAACGGCGGCGCCGTCGCGATCAAAGGCGGCCCAGCCACGGTCGCCAACACCAAATTGATCCAGGCCTTCGGCCAGGACGGCAACGACATCATCACGATCGACGAGAGCAACGGCGCGATGCCGGCGGCGAATCTGTTCGGCGGCGCCGGCAACGATACGCTGACCGGCGGATCGGGCGGCGACATGCTGTTCGGCCAGTCCGGCAACGACACTCTGTTCGGCAAGGGCGGCAACGACCTGCTGTTCGGCGGTTCCGGCAATGATGTGCTGGTCGGCGGCGACGGCAACGACCAGATGTTCGGCGAAGCCGGCAACGACCGCATGATCTGGAACCCCGGTGACGACAGCGACCTGATGGAAGGCGGCCAAGGCATCGACACCGCCGAGGTGAACGGCGGCAACGGCAGCGAGACCTTCGCCATCACGGCCAACGGGGCGCGCGTGCGCTTCGACAGGGTCGACCCGACACCGTTCTCGCTGGACATCGGCAGCACCGAGAACCTCGTGGTCGACGCCGGGGACGGCGACGACGTCGTAACCGCCACCGGCAATCTCGCCGCGCTCGTCACCCTGACGATCGACGGCGGCGACGGCAACGACACGATCCTCGGCGGCAATGGCGCGGACCGCCTCTTGGGCGGCGACGGCAACGATTTCATTGACGGCAACCAGGGCAACGACACCGCGCTCTTGGGCGCCGGCAACGACACTTTCCAGTGGGACCCCGGCGACGGCAGCGACAAGGTCGACGGACAGGCCGGAACCGACACCCTGCTGTTCAACGGCTCGAACATCGGCGAGGACATCACTTTGTCCGCCGCCAATGGCGGACACACGCTGCTGACCCGCAACGTCGGCAACATCACGATGGACCTCGATGGCATCGAGACCGTCACCATCAATGCGCAGGGCGGCGG
The DNA here is from genome assembly GCF_058803975.1 of Bradyrhizobium sp. GW821-FHT13H06. Taxonomy (NCBI): domain Bacteria; kingdom Pseudomonadati; phylum Pseudomonadota; class Alphaproteobacteria; order Hyphomicrobiales; family Nitrobacteraceae; genus Bradyrhizobium; species Bradyrhizobium sp. GW821-FHT13H06. The sequence goes on from NZ_JBXAPN010000004.1 coordinate 737,286, forward strand.
CGACAACATCGTCGTCAACAACCTGGCCGGAACCGACGTCAAGCAAGTCAATATCGATCTCGGATCAGCCGGCGCCGGTGACGGTGCGGCCGATACGGTGACGCTGGTGGGCACGAACACCGCCAATACGATCCAGATATCCGGCTCGGGCACGTCGGTTGCGATCGCGGGATTGCCGGCCGCCGTCACCATCACCAATGCGGAAGGCGCGAACGATGCGCTCGTGATCGAAGGCCTCGGCGGCAACGACACGATCTCGGCCGCAGCGCTTGCCGCCGGGATCGTGCACATGACGATCGACGGCGGCGCCGGCAACGATACGATCCTCGGCAGCGGCGGCAGCGACACGCTGATCGGCGGCGACGGCAATGATCTCATCGACGGCAACCAGGGCAACGACACCGCCCTGCTGGGCGCCGGCAACGATATCTTCATATGGAATCCCGGCGACGGCAGCGATATTGTCGAGGGCGGCACCGGCGTCGACACGCTGCGGTTCTTCGGGGCCAACATTGCGGAAACCATGGCCGTTGTGGCGAACGGCGATCGCGCGCTGCTGACGCGCGACGTCGCCGGCATCACGATGGATCTGCACGGGGTCGAGCACGTCGATATCCACGCGTTGGGCGGCGCCGACCATGTCACGGTGGGCGATCTGACCGGGACCGACGTGACGCGGGTGAATATCGACCTCGCCGGTCCGGCCGGAACGCCCGACGGCGTCGTCGATACCGTCCTTGTCGATGCCACCCAGAGCGCCGACACGATCCGCGTCAGTGGCAATGCCGGCGGCGTGACGGTGTCCGGCCTGCATGCGGCGACCCACCTCACCTCCATGGACGGAACCGATCAGCTCACGCTCAATGGCCTCGCTGGCGACGACTCCATCGACGCGAGCGGGCTCGCTGCCGGCGTGCTGCAGCTGACGATCAACGGCGGCATCGGCAACGACACCATCCGCGGCAGCCAGGGCGACGATTTGATCAACGGCGGCGACGGCAACGACGTCGCGCTGATGGGCGCAGGCAACGACACCTTCGTCTGGAATCCGGGCGACGACAACGACACGATCGAGGGCCAGGCCGGAAGCGACACCCTGCTGTTCAACGGCGCCAACATCGCCGAAACCGTCGACATCTTCGCGAACGGCGCCCGTGCCGAGCTGACGCGGGACGTCGCCTCCATCACGATGGACACGGGCGGCGTCGAGACGATCGCGTTCAACGCCCGCGGCGGCGACGACAAGATCACCGTCGGTGACATGAGCGGCACCGACGTGACTGAGGTCAAGATCGACCTCGGCGGCGTTCCCGGCACCCCGGGCGGCGACGGCGCGGTCGACAACATCACAATCAACGGCACCGGCGGGGACGACGTCATCATGTTGTCGCTCAACAGCAACGGCGCGCTGGTGATCGACGGCCTGGCCAGCCAAGTCGTGATCGAGAACTTCGACTTCAACGACACCATCACCATCAACGGCCTCGGCGGCGACGACGTGATCGAGGCGTCGGGCGTCGGCCCGGGCGGGCCGCATCTCGTGTTCGATGGCGGCGTCGGCGACGACGTGCTCATCGGCAGCGCGGGCAACGACACGCTGCTCGGCGGGCTCGGCGACGATGTGCTGATCGGCGGCGGCGGCCTCGACGTGCTGGACGGAGGGCCCGGCGACAACGTCGTGATCCAGTCGCTGCTTGCCAATGCGAGCTTGCACGCGGGCACGTTGATCTGAGCCGGCGGGTCGTGTGGCCGATACTATCGCGCGCAGTCAAGGCGCGCGGTCGTCAATTCGGACAGGGCTGTCCGGCGGCGCCCCACAGGGCCATGTCCTTGACGTGATCCTCGAAGGTGCCCGGCGGCGTCGAGCGGCCTGCACCGGGCGCCCAGCCCCGCGGGATGAAGCCGTTCAAGGACGCATCGTGCCGCAAATGTTCAACAAGGCCAGCGGCGTCACGGCCGCCATTGCGCTTCGGGTCCTTCATCTGCGCGCAAATCTCGGCACCGCTCTTGCCGAACCAGATGAACGCCACCGGCGCGAGTTGCCAGTCGATACCGGCGCGCGGCGGCGACGGTGCCGGCTCGTTCGCCTGGGTGGAGGTCATGTGACAGGTCGAGCACGGGATCGCCTCCGCGCCGATGCGGCTCTCGCCGCCATGGATGTTCATGCCATGCGGGCGCGGCTTGGTTTCGCCGGCCGGCGTCCAGATGGGTATGGCCTTGGCATCGACATGGCAGTTGGCGCAACGTGGATGGGTCACGACGGCCTCAATCCGCTTCCAGGCTTCCAATCCCTGGACACGGCTGACGCTGCCGGGCGGCAGCACGTCCTTGGCGGCCTCGTCCTTGGCCGCAACGATCCCGGTGAGCGCCGCGACGGCTGAAGCCGCGAAGACGACCGCAATCAGAGATCTCCTCATGGCTCGCCTCACACGAAATCAATGAACTTGTTGAAGGGCATTTCGCGGATGCGCTTTCCGGTGGCCGCGAAGATCGCATTGGCGAGCGCAGGCGCGGCCGGCGGAACCGGCGGCTCTCCGATGCCCCTCACCTTCGGATCGTTCTCGAGCCCGCGCACTTCGATGACGGGGCACTGATAGATCCGCATCGCTTCATGGTGGTTGTAGTTGGTCTGCTGCACCGCGCCCTTCGCGTAAGTGAGTTCGCAGTTGATGGCGTGGCCGAGTCCCCAGATGACACCGCCCTGCACCTGGTTCTCGAAATTGACGGGATCCACGACCTTGCCGACGTCGACGGCAACCCAGACCTTGTCGATCCTGATGCCTCTGTCGGTCATCGTGACTTCGACGACCTCGGCTGCCGGCGTCCCGAAGGATTCGACGAACGCGACGCCGCGCCCGCGGCCGTTGCCGAGCGGCCCCTTCCAATCCGACATTTGCGCGAGCGTCTCCAGCAATTTGCGGTAGTGCGGAACGGTGCACATCGCAATCCGCGCCTTCATGGGATCCAGACCGGCCGCGTGGATCAGCTCATCGATAAAGCTTTCGGTGAAGAAGCCCGAGGTGGAGGCGCCGACCGACCGCCACGTGGTGCTTGGCGACAGTCCCTGCGCCTCGTAGCTGGTGCCCCGGAAATTGGGGATGTCGTAGTAGACGTTCCACAGGCCGGCGGCCAATTGCCCGTCGGGATCCTTCGAGGGCGTGCCCGAACGCTCGAGCAATCCCTTGAGCGGCGTCGTCGAGGCCAGTTGCAGATCGGCGGCGACGATCTTGCCCTTGTCGACGCTGCCGCGGTGCCGCGCGATCGCAATCTGCCGCGGAATGTCCTGAAGGAAATCCTCCTCGCGCGAGAACACGAGCTTGATCGGCGTGCCCTTCATCTGGTTGGCGATCTCGGCGAGAACGCGGACGTTCTCGTATTCGAGACGGTGGCCAAAACTTCCGCCGGTCCACTGGTTATGGAAGGTGATCTGTTCCGGCTTGAGACCGATCGCGGTCGCAGCGACGTATTGCACGAAGCGCGGGCTCTGATGGCCAACCCAGATCTCCATGCCCTTGTCGGTGACGAGGCCGATCCCGTTCAGCGGCTCGAGCGGCTGATGCGCCACATAGGGTGCGCGATATTCGGCTTCGACGAGCTTGCCCGCCTTCAGGCCGGCTTCGATGTCGCCGATCTTTCGCCACTCCTTGCCCAGAAATTCCGGCTTGAAAGAGGATTCCAGCACCTTCCAATGGTCGGCCTGCTCGGCGGGATAGGCCGAGGGCGCCCACTCGCAAGCGATGGCGTCGACCGCCTTCATCGCGTACCAGCTGTTCGTGGCGATCACCGCGACGCCATTCTTGATTTCGAGGATATTCCTGACACCCGGCATCGACCGCGCCTTGCCGGCGTCGTATGACTTCAGCGGCTGCCCCTTGCTGGGGTTCAGCTTGACGGAGGCATACAGCATGCCCTCCATCTTCAGGTCGATTCCGAACTTCAGCTCTCCCATGACCTTGTCGCGGATGTCGAGCCGCATCATCGGCTTGCCCAGCATCCGCCATGTCGAGGGATTGCGCGGCTTGGCATCGAGCACGGGCGGAATCTTTGCGGCGTCCGCAGAGAGATCGACGTAGGCGATCTTGGTCCCGTTGGGCAGGATCACATGGCCCGATTGAGTGTGCAGGTCGGCCACGGCGACGCCCGACCGTTTGGCAGCGGCGGCCTTCAGCGTTTCTCGTGCGACCGCGCCGGCAACACGCAGCTTGTCATAGGTGTCCGGCAGCGTGCTCGACCCGCCGGTCATCTGCAAGCCGGATTGTCTCAGCCATTCGAGCGACTTGGCGCGCGCTTCCTCCGCGGCCGGGCTTTGGTCCGCGGCCACGAACGGCGCGAACTCGTCGGCGAAGCCGGTGTTGAAATAAGCCGGGCTGGGGCCGGCGAAGCGGACTTCGAACTGGCCGGGATCGAGGTCCATCTCTTCGGCGATCATGATCGGCTGCACCGAGCCGACGCCCTGGCCGATGTCGGCGTGCTGGGCGATCAGCGTGATCTTGTCCGGGCTGATCTCGACCCAGGGATTGAAGGTGACCGAGTTCGGGCCAAGACCGGCGGCCAACGGATTGTCGCTTGCGCTGGTGGCCGCTTCGGCACTGGCGTAGGCACCGAAAGCGATGCCGCCGGCGATGGCGGCGGAGCCGACGACAAACGCTCGACGCGAAAGGGTCTGCATGTGGCCCATGTCACTTCTCCGCCATCTTCTTCTTCGCCGCCGCATGGATCGCCGCGCGGATGCGCGGATAGGTACCGCAGCGACAGAGATTGCCGGACATCACCTGATTGATCTGCTCGTCGTTTGGTTCAGGGATCAATCCAAGAAGCGAGATGGCCTGCATGATCTGTCCGGTCTGACAGTAGCCGCATTGCGGGACCTGATGCTCGATCCAGGCCTGCAAGACCGGGTGGTGATCCTTGTTGTCCAGGCCTTCGAGCGTGACGACCGATTTGCCCGCGACCTCGCCGATATGCGACTGGCAGGACCGCACCGCCATTCCGTCGATGTGAACGGTGCAGGCGCCGCATTGCGCGACTCCGCAGCCATATTTGGCACTGGTGATGCCGAGCTCGTCGCGCAGCACCCACAGCAAGGGCATCTCGGGAACGACGTCGACCTGGCGCTTGATCCCGTTCACCGTGATCTCGATCATGTCGGTATATCCCCTCGCGTATCTGGTCGTCGTGACAGCACTGCACGATGCAAACCGAGCCGTATTCCCGAATCCTGCGGGATCATGCGCAATCTCTGCGGAATGCCGTATCGTTGCGATCGGCATTCACGGCCGCCTGGCCACAGCACAGTTCGCGATACTGCCCCGGCGTGAGACTTGCGGCCTTGCGGAATACGCGCGTGAAATTGGCCTGCGAGCCGAAACCGAACTCCAGGGCAATTTCGACCAGGGACAGGCGGTCGCGTCCGAGCTCGTGCCGCGCAGCCTGGACGCGGCGATCGGTGACGTAGCGGTGCGGTGACAGTCCGGTTGCTTCACGAAACAACCGTGAGAAATGATAGGGGCTGAGGCAGGCCTGCGCAGCCAGATCCTCGAGCCTGATGTCGCCGCCAAGAGAGGCCTCGATATAGTCAAGCACGCGCTGAAGACGCCGCGGATCGAGCGACGGCGACCTTTCGGGCGCGCGCCAGCGCTCGATCGTATAATTTCCCAGAAGATGCGCTGCGAGCGCGACCTGGATTCCCTCCACGAACAGCGCGTCAGTCGGCTGGCGGGGACGATGGAGCAGGTCGCGAAGCGGCGAACAGATGTGGAAGAGCACCTGGTCCGCCAGACCGTGAGCGTAGGCGATCTCGATCTTTGCCGGGTCGATATCGAAATCCGCAAGGGCGCTGTGGTCGAGCAGCGCCGGCGGCAGATAAAGATGCAGACATTCCATCCGGTCCGCAAGCTCGAGATGGCTCTCCTGCGTTCCCACGGGCACGAGGTAGCTCATCCCCGGCCGCGCCAGGCTCTTCTGGACCTCACCGTTGCCGGCGCGGCACACCATCCCGCCGCCTGACAGCAGCATGACGAGCTCGGTGCAGATGGGAACGGGCGTTGCCTGGCGTCCCGCCTCGAACTTGCGATGCTCGATGCTCAGCCCCGGCCAGTCGCTGGCCGCCGCGAGCTTCTCGCTGTTCTGATATTTCTGATCTCCATGCGTCACGAGCGCCATCACGACCTCCGCTTCAGTTGCGGCGAATCCCGGCCCCGTCTCGCGAGCGAGCCATCATTCCATCCGGTGACGAGTTGCAGCCCGATCGCTGCCACACCGATGCGAACTTCTCACAAGCCGCTGGAGCGAAGTCCAGAGCCGGCGCGGTTAAAAGAGGTAAAAGACTGCCAAAGCAAAGGCTTGGACGATGCGCTCGATTGGCTCGAACGGCTGATCCAGTCCCGATCAGCAAGATGCGTCCGTCATCGCGCAGGAACCGGAAATACCGCAATGGCCGGATGAGCCAGTGATGGTCCATCGAACGGCAGTCCTGCCGGATCGATGTGACGAAGACCGAAAGCGCGATCGCCGAGGTCGACGTTGCCGCAGTCGCCGACGATGGTCCCGTCCGTTACCAGCGAAGGATATGCAGCATGGCTCTCAAGGATATTCTGCCGGGAAGACTGGGTTTCGGTGCGGCGCCGCTCGGCAACATGTTTCGCGACATCCCTGAGCAGGAAGCCCTCGCGACGGTGAATGCGGCCTGGGACGACGGCATCCGCTATTTCGACACGGCGCCCTTCTATGGCGCAGGACTTGCCGAGATCCGCATGGGTGCAGCGCTCGCCGGCCGACCGCGGAGCGACTATGTCGTCAGCACGAAGGTCGGGCGCCTGATCCTGGACGAGGTCGAGGATGTCAGTGCCCGCGATCTCGGCGAGAAAGGCGGCGTCTTCAAACATGGTCGTCCGAACAGGATCGTGAACGACTACTCCCGGGACGGGACGTTGCGCTCGATCGAAGACAGTCTGAAGCGGCTGGGTACCGACCATATCGATATCGCCTTCGTGCATGACGTCGCGCAGGATTTTTACGGAGACGAGTGGCTTTCGATCTTCGAAAGTGCGCGCAAGGGCGCGTTCAGGACGCTCGACAGGCTGCGCGACGAGGGCGTGATCAAGGCATGGGGGCTGGGTGTCAACCGGGTGGAGCCGATCGAGCTGCTGCTCGCGCTCGAAGAGCCGCGCCCCGACGGCTTCCTGCTCGCGGGCCGCTACACGCTGCTGGACCATGCCCGGGCGCTTCAGCGGGTGATGCCGATGGTTGCGGAGCATGAGCTCGCGATCGTCGTCGGCGGACCCTACAGTTCGGGCGCGCTCGTCGGCGGTCCGAACTTCGAGTATGCGCCAGCGCCTCCGGAAATCCTCGACAAGGTGGCGCGGATCAAGGCGATCGCCGATCGCTATGGCATCAGCATGAAGGCCGCAGGCCTGCAGTTCGCGCTGGCAAACCCGGTGGTCGCCGCCGTGATCCCGGGGGCGAGCCGGCCCGGCCGCATCGCCGAGGACCGCGCGGCGCTTGACCAATCAATACCCGGCGATTTCTGGCGCGAACTTCGATCGGCCGGTCTCGTCAATCCAGCTGCTCCGCTTCCGGACGCCGGCTGACCGGCACACGACATCACCCACAGACCGAGGAGACGAGAATGACCGACGAAAGCAGCAACGTTGCCGAAATCGAACGCCGCAACCTGCTTCGCACGGCAGGCGCCGCGATGATCACCGGTCTTGCGGTCGGCAGCATGCCGTCAGCCGCGTCCGCGGCGCCGGACGGCATGTCCCCAGCCGAGCGCAACGAGGCGCCGCTCGGCGCGCGGCTGCAGGGCGTGCAGCATTTCGGGTTGACGGTCCAGAACATGGAGCGGGCTTACGAATTCTATACGGAGGTGCTCGGCGGCACCGAGGTCTTTCGTCATGGCGACTTCCAGGGCGACGGGGTGCAGAACACGCTGCTGGCCGACCAGGAGATCGAGGCGAACGCACGCGGGGTCAATCCGCGGACGATCGGCGTTCCCGACCTGCGAAGCGGAGCGCAGCGGCTCGATGTCCGCTTCATCCAGTTCGACAACATGGTGCTCGAACTGCTGCAATATCGCGAGGCCGATCAACCCATGGGCAGCGCGAAGAGCTTTGCCGAGCCGCTGGAGCACATGAGCCCGGCTTTTCCGCGCATGATGCACATCTGCTTCTACGTTCGCGACGACGTCGACTTCAACAAGTTCATCGCCGACCTCGAAGCCGAGTCCGCGCGCCGCGGCATGACACAGGTGAGAGCGAACCGCACCATCCGCGTCATGACGGAAGCAGACCGCAAGGCGGCTCCCCGCAGCGCCAACACGAACCGCGTGACGGCGGAGCCTTCGAACGGTTGGGAACTGATCTATTGCAAGGGTCCCGAGGGCGAGCAACTCGAATTCGTCAAAGCGCTCGACCCGGTCAAGAAGCGCTTCAGCGAGGCCCTGGCAAAGCGGCAGCAGAAAGTCGTGCGCTGACGCCTCAAATGTGGCGGGCGACCGTTCGATGCCGGTCGCTCCGAACTCACAATCACATGTGAAGGAGCTCATCATGCAAAGTCTCGTCCGCAATTCGCTTTGCGTCCTGCTGTCCGCCGCCTCGATGGCCATGACGGCGCCGTCCGCGGTCGCCGGGGAAGCGCCGCGCGTGCGCTATCGGGAGATTCCGGATGGCGCATATTCGGTCGTGGCGCAGGTGAGAGCCAAGCCCGGGAAGGAAGACGCGTTGCGCGCAGCCACCTTGCCGCTGATCGAGCTGGTTCGCGGCGATCCCAAGAACCTGGTCTATTTCCTTCAGGAAGACCGCGCCAAACCCGGTCATTTCATCTTTTACGAGGTGTTCGCCAACCAGGCCGATTTCGACGCGCACAACGCGATGCCTTATGTGAAGGACTGGTTCGCCAAGCTGCCGGAACTTGCCGACGGCGGCGTCGAAGTCATGCGCATGGCGGTTCTTGCCAAACGCCAGAAATAGCGAGCTCGGTCGAGAATCCGTCCCGCGCGCCGGCACCTCCGGCCGGCGCATGAGCGATTTTGTCGCAGCAATCCCGCGGCAGATCCCGCGGCGATCGTGCGAATTCAGAATGACTCTCTTCAACCAGTTTGCAGTGCATGATAATGGCAGGCGATCTGTTCGATCGATTGGCATGGATCAATGCGGGCTGCCACGGAGACACGGCAACGGGCCACACTCCGACAGGAACTCACATACTGCTTCGGCCCATTTCGACTGGCTCCCCGCCGCCAGTTGCTCCTTCTCGACGGACGCCCGGTCAAACTGGGCGGGCGCGCATTCGAACTCTTGCAAGTGCTGGTGCAGCGCTGCGGCGAACTCGTCAGCAAGAATGAGCTGATGGCCGCGGCCTGGCCGGGCACCTTCCTCCACGACAGCAATCTCAAGGTCAACATGTGGAGCTTGCGGCGTTCGCTGGGAGATACCCAGATCGAGCCCGTCTACATCGCGACCGTGGCGCGCCGCGGGTACAAGTTCATCGCCGAGGTGCAAATCAGCATCGGCGAGATCGAGGATGATCTGGCGCTCGCCGAACCGCTCCCGTTGTCCAATCCGCCATTGCCGCGCGGCATCGTTGGTCGTGAAGCGGAGGTCGTCGAGATCGCCGGCCTGCTGGCCGACAACAGGCACGTGACCCTGGCTGGCGCCGGAGGAATCGGCAAGACGACGGTTGGCGTGGCGGTCGCCCAGGCGTTTGCGCCACGGTGTCGCGACGGCGTCTGCTTCGTCGATCTCGCCACGATCTCCGATCCGACGCTGTTCGGGGCGGCACTGGTGACGGCGCTGGGCATCAGAGGCAATCCGGACAACAGTCTGGCTGCGGCCCTCGACTATTTGAGACCGCGGCAGATGCTGCTCATTCTCGACAATTGCGAGCATGTGCTGCCCGCCGCGACGATCTTCGCCGGCCGGTTCATGGCGGACACATCGCCTTCCAGGTTGCTTGCCACGAGCCGCGAGCCGCTCGGCACCGCCACCGAGCATGTCGTCCGGCTGGGTTCGCTGGCCTCACCGAAATCCGGCTACGCCTTGACCGTCGATCAGGCCGTCAGGTTTCCCGCGGTGCAGTTGTTCGTTCGCCGCGCCGCCGAATGGTCGGACTACCAGTTCGTCGATCGTGATTGCGAGGCCATCGCCTGGATCTGCCACTCGCTCGGCGGCCTTCCGCTTGCCATCGAGTTGGCGGCAGCCCAGATCGGCAGGTTCAATCCTCGCGAATTGGTGGCAATCCTCGACCACAATCTGGGTTTTCGCGCTCCCGCCGCCGATGGCACGCCGCCACGCCAGGAAACCCTGATGGCGACGATCGACTGGAGCTTCAGGCTGCTTTCGCAGAGGGAAGCCAGACTGTTCGGCCTGCTGTCGGTGTTCAGCGACGCCTTCGAGGTTGAGGACGCGGTCTTCGTCGCCGAGGCGGCAGGGCTCACGCCGGTCGACGTCGTCACTGGACTCGGCAGTCTCGTCGCCAAATCGCTTTTGAGCGCGCAGGCCCAAGGCTCAAGCCTGCGCTACCGATTGCTCGACAGCACTCGGCGCTATGCCGCCGAGCGGCGCCGGGCCGATCCTGCCTGCGGCCAGGCGCTGACCCGCCATGCGCAACGCGTCCTCGCGCTGTTCGAACAATCCGAGGAGGAATGGAACTGGCGCGAGCCGGCCGATTGGACACAGCGCTACCTTGGTCGCATCGCCGATTTGCGCGCCGCTCTTTCATGGGCATTCGGGGAGGAAGGCGATCCTGTCCTCGGAATCAAGCTCACGGTTGCAGCGATCACCTTGTGGTCGGAAACCTCCATCCTGTCGGAAGCGCAGGCGCGGCTGGAGGACGCGCTCGCCTTGGCCGAGACCGTCGCGTGCGACGATCTGTTGAAGGCAAAGCTCGCCTGCGCCCTTGGATGGAGCCTGTTCTACGCCCGCAAGATGTCGAATGAGAACGAGGTCGCCTGGCTCGATGCCATCGCTTTTGCAAGGAGCGCCGGCAACATCGAGTATCAGCAGCGCGCGCTGGTCGGTTTTGCCTTCTACCTGCTGCAGATTGGCCAGGTCCCGCGCGCCATAACCTATCTCGAGGAGGCCACGGAGCTAGCCGACCGCGACCGCGATTTGACGGCAACGTCCGAAGCCGACCGCGCGCTGGCCTGGGCCTGCGCCTTTGCCGGTGAATTGAGCAAGAGCCGCGCAGTTCTGGATCGTCTCGCGGCAACCTATTCGCTCGCCAAGGGCCGTTCGCGCAAGGATGCGAACGAAGTCTACCGGTTCATCACCGTCCGCTTCAACCTGCCGTTCGTGGCGTGGATGCAGGGGCAAGCCGACTACGCTGCGAGGCTGGCCCGCGACGCCGTCGAGGCCGCGGATCGCAGCGGCCATTGGGTGTCACAGTCGAATGCGCTCGGGCTCGCCGCGCTTCCCGTCGCGCTCGAAACCGGTAATCTGGACGCGCTCGCGAGCTTCACCGAGCGTCTGCGTCGCAACCTGGAACGTGAGCGCATCTCGCGCTGGGTTCCGGTCGAACGCTATTTCTCCGCCTGCCTTCGTGACCTGCGTGGCGATCGGCGCGCGGTGGAGGATATGCGAGCGGCGATCGAGGAGTTGATCGAATGTCGCTTCCTGATGCGGATCGGCAGCTATCTCGCGGTCCTCGCCCGCGCCTATTTGCGGCAAGGGCGGATCGCGGAGGCGCGCGAGGCCATCACGCGGGCGATCGGCCATCAGGAACGTCAGGGCGAGCGCTGGTGCCGGCCAGAACTTCTGCGGGTCGACGCAGCGGTCCTTCTCCACGCCGGCGAGCCGCTGCGCGCTGAAAAGCGGCTGCAACAGGCACTCGCCGAAGCACGCGCCATAGGAGCGGCGACATTTGAATTGCGCATCGCCACCGATCTCGCCGCACACTGGATCGGGACCGGCCGCAAGGTCAAGGCTGTCCGACTGCTCGCCCCGATCTATGAAGGCTTCGCCGAGGGCTTCGAGACGCCGGATCTGGCTGCGGCTTCGCACCTGCTGCGGTGCGCGCCGCCGACGGCGAGCGGCTGCGGCCACTATCGCCAGCCGAAGCCAGTGCACGCCCGCGATGCATAGCTGGCCTACCGCCGCGCCAGCCGCGCGTGCTTTACGCCTCGCGTAATTCCTGATCCTCTCTCCCCAACCAGCCGGACCAACCGGCCATGCCCCAGGGAGAGAGACGCCATGAAGCTCGGGACCGCGATCGCGGAAATCATGAGGCGCGAGGGGATCGAGATCCTCTGCGGCTATCCGGTCAACCATCTGATCGAGCACGCGGCGAAAGCCGAGATCCGCCCCGTCATGGTGCGGCAGGAGCGCGTCGGCATCCACATGGCGGATGCGATCTCGCGGGTCACGTCGGGGCGACGCATCGGCGCGTTCTGCATGCAGCACGGGCCGGGTGCGGAGAATGCGATGGGCGGCGTCGCCCAGTGCTTTGGCGAATCCGTACCCGTGCTGGTGCTGCCGATGGGCTATCAACGCCGGCTGGCGCATATCGAGCCGAACTTCAATTCCAGCGAGGCGATGAAGCCATTTGCGAAATCGTCCGAGCCGATCATCCTCGCGACCGAAGTCGCCAACATCTTCCGCCGCGCCTTCACCAAGCTGAAGAACGGCCGCGGCGGGCCTGTGATCGTCGAGATCCCCTCGGACATGTGGAACGAGGAGGTGCCGGAGCCGCTCGACTACACGCCGGTGCTGCGCACCCGCTACGGCGCCGACCCCGTGCATGTGAAGGAAGCGGCCGGCCTCCTCGTCAACGCGAAGCGGCCGGTCATCTATGCCGGCCAGGGCGTCCATTACGCACAGGCGTGGCCACAACTGAAACGGCTCGCCGAGCGGCTGGCGATCCCCGTCACCACCAGCCTCGGAGGCAAATCGTCGTTTCCGGAAACGCATCCGCTCTCGCTCGGCTCCGGCGGCCTTGCGGTGCCGCGCGCGGTTCCGAAGTTCCTGAGCGAGGCCGACGTCATCTTCGGCATCGGCTGCTCCTTCACCGAGACCAATTTCGGCATCGCGATGCCGAAGGGCAAAGCCATCATTCACTCCACGCTCGATCCCAATCATCTCAACAAGGACGTGGAAGCGAAGATCGGCCTCGTCGGCGACGCCGCCCTCGTGCTCGACGTGCTACTGGAGGAGATCGGCAAGAGCGTCACCACGGATCGCGATGCCTCGGCGGTCGCGGCCGAGATCGCGGCCTCTCACAAGGAGTGGCTGGCGAAATGGATGCCGAAGCTGACCAGCAACGACGCACCGTTGAGCCCGTACCGCGTGTTGTGGGACCTCCAGCACACCGTCGACATCGAGAACACCATCATCACCCACGATGCCGGCAGTCCGCGCGACCAGCTTTCTCCGTTCTGGAAAGCGGTCGCGCCCCTCACCTATCTCGGCTGGGGCAAGACGACGCAGCTTGGCTACGGCCTTGGGCTGGCGATGGGCGCCAAGCTGGCAAGGCCCGACAAGCTCTGCATCAATGTCTGGGGCGATGCGGCCATCGGCTTCACGGGCATGGATTTCGAGACGGCGGTGCGCGAGCGCATCCCGATCATGTCGATCCTGCTCAACAATTTCTCGATGGCGATCGAATTGAAGGTGATGCCGGTCTCGACCGAAAAGTATCGCTCGACCGACATTTCCGGCGACTACGCCGCGATGGCGCGCGCCTTCGGCGGCTATGGCGAGCGGGTGACCAGGCCGGAGGACATCGTGCCCGCGATCAAGCGGGGCATCCAGAAGACGCAGGAAGGCGTCCCGGTGCTGCTCGAGTTCATCACCAGCAAGGAGACCGAGGTGTCGCGACCGGGCACGTGAGGCGGGCGCCCTCGATGGAGTCCAACTGCTTGCGCCGCCGTCCACCTCTCCCCAGCGGGGAGACGTGATCCCGCCTGCCGGCTTCGTCGCTTCAATCAAGTTCATCTCGGTTCGGTGCCGCTGTCGTCGACGCTGGCCCCTCGCGCACGGGATGTGATAATCCGGCTCGGTGCTGCGCCTGTCGCGGCATCAAGCCGGATTGCGAATGACCAACCCTCCGAAGGATATCGCCGCTGAACTTGCAGCCGAGAACGCGCGGCTGCTCAGCGAGCTTGCGATCGCGCGGGATCGCCAGAGCGCGAGCGCCGAGATCCTGCGCACCATCGCGGCCTCGCCCTCCGACGCGCGACCGGTGTTCGCGGCGATCGCGTCCAGCTCGAAGCACCTGCTCGGCGGCTTCTCCGCCACGGTGCTCCAGTTCATCGGCGATGAGCTGCACCTCGTGGCGTTCACGCCGACCAGCCCGGAGGCGGACGAAGGGCTGAGGGCGTCGTTCCCGCGCAAGATCGCGGACTTCCCGACCTTTGCCCTGGTACGCGACGGCGAGACGATCCAGTTTCCGGACAGCGAGGCGGCCGACGTTCCGGCGCTGAACCGGGAGTTGGCGCGGCTGCGCGGCTTCCGCAGCGTGCTGTTCATGCCGCTGATGAACCGGGGCGCGCCGGTCGGCATGATCAGCGTCACGCGCGCTGTAACAGGCGCATTCGCGCCCGACCTCGTGCAGCTGCTCCAGACCTTTGCCGACCAGGCGGTGATCGCGATCGAGAATGCACGACTGTTCAATGAGACGAAGGAGACACTTGAACGCCAGACCGCCACCGCGGACATCCTGAAGGTGATGGCGGGCTCGCCGTCCGACGTGCAGCCGGTGTTCGAGGCGATCGCCGTCAATGCCAACCGGCTGATCGGTGGCTTCTCCACCGCGGTGCTGCGTTATATCGACGGCGCCGCCCACCTTGCGGCATTCACGCCGACCGATCCGGCCGGCGATCGCGTGCTCCAGGCCTCGTTCCCCGTGCCGTTCGCACAGTTCCCGCCCTACCAGCTCGTTGCCAATGGTACCGCCGCGCAACTGCCCGACACCGAGCTCGAGCCGGCCGCACGCGACATCGCGCGTGCACGGGGCTATCGCAGCATGCTGTTTACCCCGCTGATGAGCGAGGGCGAAGCCATCGGCATCATCATCGCCACGCGCCGTGCGACTGGCAGCTTCGCCGAGCATCATGTGCGGCTGCTCCAGACCTTCGCCGACCAGGCGGTGATCGCGATCAAGAATGTCAGCCTGTTCAACGCGACCAGGGAAGCGCTGGAACGTCAGACCGCGACCGCCGATATCCTCAAGGTGATCGCGGCCTCACCATCAGACGTCACGCCGGTGTTCCAGGCCATCTCCGACAGCGCCAAGGCGCTGATCGGCGGACACTCCTCTACGGTCACCCGCGTCATCGACGGCATGCTGCATCTGGCGGCCTTCACCACCGACAATGAAGCCGGCAACGCCGATCTGCTCAGCTCCTTCCCGGCGCCGCTGTCGGGCTCGGGCATTCACAGCCGGGTGGCCCGAAGCGGACAATATGCCTTCCGCGGCGACATGCAGAGCGAACCTGGCCTCACCGAAGCCATGAAGGAGCTGGCGCGAACGCGAGGTTACCGCAGCATCCTGGTGGTGCCGATGCTGCGCGACGGCGTCGCGATCGGCACCATCGCCGTCACGCGGCCGGAGCCCGGTCATTTCCCTGACAAGGCGATCAACCTGCTCAAGACCTTTGCCGACCAGGCAGTGATCGCGGTCGAGAACACGCGCCTGTTCAACGAGGTGCAGGACCGCACAAGCGAGCTCGCCAGATCGCTGGACGATTTGCGCGCCGCGCAGGACCGGCTGATCCAGACCGAGAAGCTCGCATCCCTCGGCCAGCTCACCGCGGGCATCGCGCACGAGATCAAGAACCCGCTCAACTTCGTCAACAATTTCGCCTCGCTGTGTGCCGAGCTGACCGAGGAGCTGAACGATGTGCTTGCGCCGGTATCGCTCGCCGAGAACGTGCGCGCGGACGTCGAGGAGCTGACGGGACTCCTGAAGGACAATCTGGCAAAGATCGTGCAGCACGGCCGCCGCGCCGATTCCATCGTCAAGAACATGCTGCTGCATTCGCGCGAGAGCGGCGGCGAGCATGGGCCGAGCGACATCAACGCGCTGGTCGAGGAAAGCCTCAACCTCGCCTATCACGGCGCGCGCGCCGAAAAGCCGGGGTTCAACGTGACGCTCGAGCGCGAGCTCGATCCCGCGGCCGGACAAGCCGAAGTGTTTCCGCAGGAGATCACCCGGGTGCTGCTGAACCTGATCTCGAACGGCTTCCATGCGGTCGCAAAGCGCAGTGCGGACGGCGCCGCCGACTACGCGCCGGTGGTGCTTGCCGCGACGCGCGACCGCGGCGACGCCGTCGAGATCCGCATCCGCGACAACGGCACCGGCATTCCGGACGAGGTGAAGGAGAAGATGTTCAATCCGTTCTTCACCACCAAGCCGGCCGGCGAAGGCACCGGCCTCGGGCTGTCGATGAGCCACGACATCGTGGTGAAGCAGCACGGCGGCACGATCGACGTCGCGACGGCGCCGGGAGAGTTCGCCGAATTCACGATTCTCCTGCCGCGCAAGAGCGGATCCATGAAGAGCGACAAGGGATAGCATCACCTCGGAGGATTCATTGAAGAGTCTCGCGTGGTTCATTCGGCGCCAATTGCTCTCGCTCTCCGGCGTCGGCGTCATGCTGGGCGCGCTGCTCTTCGCGGCCGCGCTGACGCCGACGCTGATCCCGCGCAGCTATCTGACGCAAGGTGCCCTCGCCGGCGGCTGCTTTGCGATCGGCTATTTCGCCGGCGTGCTGTGGCGGCGGCTGTGGCACTATCTGGAATTGCCCGAACCGTCGGCGCGGGCGAGATCGATTGCGAACGCGCTGGCCTCCGCCATCTGCCTGCTGGTCGTCATCGTATGCCTATGGCGCAGCACCGAATGGCAGAACTCGATCCGCGCCGTGATGAAGATGGCACCGGTCGAGACCGCGCATCCGTTCAAGGTCTGCGCGATCGCCCTGGTCACGTTCGTGGTGCTACTGGTGCTGGGACGGCTGTTCACGCTGGTCGCCGGCTTTCTCGCCGCCCGCGCGCGGCACGTCATCCCGCCGAAAGTGGCGAACGTCATCGGCGTGCTGATCGCGGGCTTGCTGTTCTGGTCGATCGCCAGCAATGTCCTGATCCGCACCGCATTCAACGCGCTCGACTCCTCCTTTCGCGAGCTCGACATTCTGCTCGAGCCGGAGCGGCCGCAGCCGACCGCGTCGAACCGGACGGGTGGCCCGGACTCCCTCGTGAAGTGGCGGGAGCTCGGGCGCATGGGGCGCCGGTTCATTGCCTCGGCCCCGACCGCAGCCGAGATCAGCGCCTTCACGGGACGGTCCGCCCAGGATCCCGTGCGCGTCTATGTGGGACTCGCCGGCCGCGACACGCCGCGGGCGCGCGCCAAGCTCGCGCTCGACGAGCTGAAGCGTCAGCACGGTTTTGAGCGCAAGGTCCTGGTCGTGATCACGCCGACCGGCACCGGCTGGATCGATCCGGCCGCGATGGACACGGTGGAATGCCTCCACCATGGCGATGTCGCGAGCGTGGCGATACAGTACTCTTATCTCAACAGCCCGCTGTCGCTGCTCTTCCAGCCGGAGTACGGAGCAGAGGCCTCGCGTGCGCTGTTCGCTGAAATCTATGGCTACTGGACAACGCTGCCGAAGGACGGCCGGCCGCAGCTGTATCTGCACGGACTCAGTCTCGGCGCCATGAACTCGGAAAAATCTGCGGAGTTGTTCGAGACGATCGGCGATCCGATTGCGGGCGCGCTCTGGAGCGGGCCGCCGTTCGAAAGCCGCATCTGGCGCTCGATCACCGCGAACCGCAACCCGGGCACGCCGGCGTGGCTGCCGAAATTTCGCGACGGCCGCTTCGTCCGCTTCATGAACCAGAATGGAGCGACAGTGCCGGCAGATGCGCCCTGGGGGGCGATGCGCGTCGTCTATCTGCAATATGCCAGTGACGCGATCACGTTCTTTTCCTACCGCGACGCCTACCAGGCGCCGGCCTGGATGACGGTGCCGCGCGGACCCGACGTCTCACCTGAGCTGCAGTGGTATCCCATCGTCACGATGCTGCAGCTCGCCCTCGACATGGCGGTCGCGACCCATACGCCGATGGGCTTTGGCCATGTCTACGCACCCGAGCATTACGTCGACGCCTGGGTCGCGGTGACCGATGTTCGTGACTGGTCGGCCGAGGCGCTCGCCCGGCTGAAGGGGCAGCTTGCGGCGAAAGCGCGGCAGACGAACGCAGGGAATGACGATCCCGATCGCGGCGGCTAAAGCCGCTCACTCCGCCATCTCGACGTGCTTGGTCACGGTGGGGCCGGCCAGCGGCCGCTCCTCCATCGCGATCAGGCACAGCGCAGCACCCGTCATCAGCGCGGTGGCGGCGCCGAAGACGTAACGGAACGCATGCCGCATGTCCTCGGCGGGAATGGCATTGACGACGCCTGCGGCATGATGCTCGCCGGCGAGCGGGATGTCGGCACCCAGCGCGATCAGCAGGATGGCTGCGAAAGCCGCGACCGTGAACGAGGACATCAGCGAGCGGAAGAAGTTCAAGGCGCCGGTGATGGTGCCGACCTGCGGCCGCGCGACCGAATTCTGCACCGAGACCACGCAGACCGGAAAGGTGGTGCCGAGGCCGAGCGCGAACGCAGCCATCAGCGTCAAAAGGCCCCAGAGCGGCAGCGTCGTCAGCGTCAGGCCAAGGCCGCACAGCGCGGCCCAGGACGTGCCGATGATGGCGACGCGCTTGTAGTGCTTGGCCCGCGCCATGGTACGGCCGGCGACGGCCGCACCGATGGTCGAGACCGCCGCGAGCGGGATCAGCGCAAGCCCCGCCTCGCTGGCGCTGAGGTGATAGACGGATTCGTAGTAGAGCGGCAGCTGGACCGTGAGGCCCGTGATCGCGCCGAGCGCGCAACCGCCCGCCATCAGCCCGAATGGCACGACGCTTCCGCCGAGCAGCGGCAGCGGCAGGAACGGCTCGTCCGCGCGCCGGGCGTGCCAGACGAAGCTGACGACGAGCGCGACCGCGCCACCGACCATCGCGAGCACGGTCGGCGACAGCCACGGATAGCGCGTGCCGCCCCAGGTCAGCACCAGCATGAAGACGACGGCGGAGGCCATCAGCAGCACGCCGCCGAGCCAGTCGACCTTGCGCTTGCGGTGGAACACCGGGATCTTCTTCATCTTCGGCAGCAGAAGCGCGATCGCGGCAGCCGAGAGCGGGAGGTTGATCCAGAAGATCATCGACCAGTGCAGATGCTCGGCGAACACGCCGCCGATGACCGGGCCGAGAATGCCGCCGACCATCCAGACGCTGGAGAAATAGGCCTGGTATTGCCCGCGCTCGCGTGGGCTCACCACGTCGGAGATCACGGTCTGCACGACAGGCATGATGCCGCCGCCGCCGAGGCCCTGAAGTCCGCGCGCCAGGATCAGCATCGGCATGTTCGGCGCGATCGCGCACAGCACCGAGCCCGCGACGAACAGGCTGAGCGAGATGATGATCATGACGCGGCGGCCATAGATGTCGCTGAGCGTGCCGAACACCGGCGCGACCGCGGTCGAGGCGAGCAGATAGGCTGTGATCACCCAGGAGAGATTGGAGACGTCCTGGAACTGTCGCCCGATGGTCGGCAGCGCGGTCGCCACGATGGTCTGGTCGAGCGCTGCCAGGAACATCGTCAGCATCAGGCTGATGACGATGGTGCGGACCTCGTCGGAAGTCAGCGGCACCGGCGGCGCGATGGACGGCGCGTCATCGACGCTCAACACCTCGCTGGGAAGGCGGGAAAGCTCGTCGGCAATGTCGTCAGGCAATGTCTGGACGTCGGCAGCACTCTGCCGTTCGATTTTGTTCATCTCATCGGACGTCATGTGGCGGCGCAACGCCGCGAAGGATTCGTTCTATGCAATCCAATGTAGACAGCAAAGTTCTTCCCGGGCAGGCACCACGGCGCATGGGTGCATCCCGCCCCGGGGTCATCCCGAACACGTGATCGCGAGGGGCGACGGATCAGTCCCTTGGGCGTCGCTTCAGACGGGCCCGTTTCGGCAGCACGGCCGGCCATTGCACGATGTGGTTCTCGAGCTCCTCGTCCGGGATCTCCTCCTCGCTCCCCTCGACGCGGCCGCGGACGGAAACGCCGGCTTCATGCACGGTGTTGGGATCGCCCGAAACCAGCGGATGCCACCAATAGAGGTCGCGCCCCTCGGCGACGAGCTTGTAGCCGCAGCTCGGCGGCAGCCAGTTCAGGCTGCGGACATTGGCCGGGGTCAGGCGGACGCAATCCGGAACCTTGTCGGAACGATTCGGATAGTCCTTGCAGGCGCAGCTCGCCCCGTCGAGCAGCTTGCAGCCGACATGGGTGAAGTAGATCTTGCCGGTGTCCTCGTCTTCGAGCTTGTTCAGGCAGCAGCGGCCGCAGCCGTCGCACAGGCTTTCCCATTCGGCCGCCGACATCTCTTCCAACGTCTTGGTTTTCCAGAAGAATTCTTCCTGGCCTGAAGGTCGTTTGGGAGCTGCGGTCATGCGCCTCAACAAGAATTCGAAAGAGCTACGGCGACGCCATCTAGGGGGCGCGGCCGCAAGGGTGCAAGCGAGGCCTCTCTGAAGCCCGTAATGACCCGGGGTCAATTAGGCCTGTTGTTCAAAATCGCGAGCGTGGCCATTGGTTTATGGGCCCCGCTCGGCTAGAAGGAACAGCAAGTCCCTCGGATGCTGGCCGGGCGCCTTGGGTTTGCCGCAAGATTCCCCCAAGACGTCTCGATGCCGCCCCGGCCGGGTGCTTGAACGCTCGAAGCAAGCCTCAAGGGTTCTAGGTGCGACAGATCATACCACCGCATTGGAAGCAGGGGGTCCGGAATTTCTTCCTCGACCTCGATGCGCGTATCGACTCCTCGCTGTTCTCCTCGGCCAAAGGCATCCGCGAGCTCTACGAGCGCTACTCGACCTTCATGGACCGGTTCTATGTCGGGCGCTGGAAGCGCTGGGTGTTCATCGAGCCGCTGTCGGAGGCCGCCACGCTCGGGCTCGGCGGCCTGGTCGTGATGCTCACCCTCGCCATCCCTGCCTTTCGCGAGACCGCGGACGAGGACTGGCTGAAGAAGTCCGATCTCGCGGTGAGCTTCCTCGACCGCTACGGCAATCCGATCGGCAGCCGCGGCATCAAGCACAACGACTCGATCCCGCTGGAAGATTTTCCCGATGTCCTGATCAAGGCGACGCTGGCGACCGAGGACCGCCGCTTCTACGAGCATTTCGGCATCGACATCGCCGGCACCGCGCGCGCGCTCGTCACCAACGCCCAGGCCGGCGGCGTCCGCCAGGGCGGCTCCTCGATCACCCAGCAGCTCGCCAAGAACCTGTTCTTGAGCAACGAGCGCACCATCGAGCGCAAGGTCAACGAGGCCTTCCTCGCGATCTGGCTGGAATGGCGCCTGACCAAGAACGAGATCCTCAAGCTGTATCTCGACCGCGCCTATATGGGCGGCGGCACGTTCGGCGTCGACGGCGCGGCGCATTTCTACTTCAACAAGTCGGCGCGCGACGTGACGCTGGCGGAAGCTGCGATGCTCGCCGGCCTGTTCAAGGCACCGACGAAATACGCCCCCCACATCAACCTGCCCGCCGCCCGCGCCCGGGCCAACGTCGTGCTCGACAACCTCGTCGATGCCGGCTTCATGACCGAGGGCCAGGTGTTCGGCGCCCGCCGCAATCCGGCCTTCGCCGTCGACCGCCGCGACGAGGCTTCGCCGAACTATTATCTCGACTACGCCTTCGACGAGATGCGCAAGCTGGTCGACACCTTCCCGAAGTCCTATATCGAGCGCGTCTTCGTGGTGCGTCTCGCCATCGACGCCAATGTGCAGAAGGCGGCCGAGG
Source organism: Bradyrhizobium sp. GW821-FHT13H06 (assembly GCF_058803975.1). Lineage (NCBI taxonomy): Bacteria > Pseudomonadati > Pseudomonadota > Alphaproteobacteria > Hyphomicrobiales > Nitrobacteraceae > Bradyrhizobium > Bradyrhizobium sp. GW821-FHT13H06. Next base: position 759,125 of record NZ_JBXAPN010000004.1, read on the forward strand.
ACGCGGTCGAGAACCAGCTGCGCCAGTTCGGCCGCGACTATCACGCGACGCAGGCTGCGACCGTCGTCGCCGATCTCGACGGCGGCATCCGCGCCATGGTCGGCGGCCGCGACTACGGCGCCAGCCAGTTCAACCGCGCCACCGACGCCTATCGGCAGCCCGGATCCTCATTCAAGCCCTACGTCTACACCACGGCGCTGCTGAACGGTTACACGCCGAACTCGATCGTGGTCGACGGCCCCGTCTGCATCGGCAATTGGTGCCCGCAGAATTATGGCCATTCCTATTCCGGCTCGGTGACGCTGACGCAGGCGATCACGCGCTCGATCAACGTCGTGCCGGTGAAGCTGTCGATCGAGATCGGCCGGCGGGAGCAGCCGAAGGCGCCGAACCCGGCCAAGATCGGCCGCGCCAAGATCGTCGAGGTCGCGCGCCGCTTCGGTCTCAAGGCGCCGCTGCCCGACACGCCGTCGCTGCCGATCGGTTCGGACGAAGTCACCGTGCTCGAGCATGCCGTCGCCTACGCGACCTTCCCCAACCGCGGCAAGGCGGTGACGCCGCATGCGGTGCTCGAAGTGCGCACCGGCGCCGGCGACCTCGTCTGGCGCTGGGACCGCGACGGTCCGAAGCCGCGGCAGGCGATCCCCGCGTCCGTTGCCGCCGACATGGCCGGCATGATGAGCCACGTCGTCAGCGAAGGCACCGCGCGCCGCGCCGCGCTCGACGGCATTCCGACCGCGGGCAAGACCGGCACGACCAATGCGTATCGCGACGCCTGGTTCGTCGGCTACACCGGCAACTTCACCTGCGCGGTCTGGTACGGCAACGACGACTATTCGCCGACCAATCGCATGACCGGCGGCTCGCTGCCGGCGCAGACCTGGCACGACATCATGCTCGCGGCCCATCAGGGCGTCGAGGTCCGGGAGATCCCCGGCATCGGCATGGGCCAGAAGCTGCCGCCGCAGCACGTCTCCAACGCGCAGGCCAATGCGGCGGCGAAGGTGCTGGAGACCAAGCCGGGTCCGCCGCCGGTGCTGACCAAGCGCGGTGCCGACGTCCTGGTGCGCGTCGAGAAGTTGCTCGATGATGCGGCCAGGACCGCGAATAAATCCGCGGCCGACGACAGCAAGCTGGCGAAGCCGTCCTCGGCGACGAGCGCGCTCGCCTTCCCGCAAAACTACGCGGAAGAGAACGTCAACGCCTCTGCTCCGCGCAAGAACTGATCGAAACCCGTGCGGCTGATCCTGATCACATTGACGGCGCTTCTTCTCGCAACGGTGGTCGGCGTCGGCGCGACCTGGATGACGACGACGCGCGGCACCGAGATCGGCACGCTGACCATCGGCGCCTGGACCGCGCGGCCGCGCACCGGCACCGCCGACGCCGACCCCTATTCGCGCGCCACCATCGTGCGCAACGGCGAGCTGCCGATCGGCACCGGCGACGGCGTCGCCTTCACCGCCACCACCGACGACAAGAAGAAGGCGCTCGACGGCCGCTGCGATGTCGTCGTCTCCGGCGTGACGCCGCCGGCGCGGTTCTGGACGCTGACGCTGTATGATCGCAAGGGCCATCTCGTCGCCAATTCGCTGCAGCGCTACGGCTTCACCAGCCAGGAGATCGTCCGGCAGTCCGACGGCTCGTTCGAGATCCGCATCGCCTCGCGCTCCCGTGCCGGCAACTGGCTGCCGACCGGCGGCATCGAGCGCTACGCCTTGATGCTGCGCCTCTACGACACCCCGGTCGGGGTCGCAACGCGCACCCAGCGCGATGCGCCGATGCCAAGCATCACGACGGCGGGCTGCTCATGATCCGGCTCGCGTTCACCATCGTTGCCGGCGTGGTGCTGGGCCTCGTGGTCCATCTCGTCAGCGTGCTGGCGCTGCCGCGGATCGCGACGCAGGATGCCTATTCGCGGCTGACGCCGATGACGAAGGTGAACGCCGTCACTCAGCTTCCCCTCGCCGACCCCAACACTTCGCCGATGCCGTTCATGGATCCGGCCTTCGCGCTGGCGATCTGCCGCTACGATCTGTCGGGCGGACCGATCAAGCTGACGGTGCCGGTGAGCCAGGCCTACACCTCTGTTTCGTTCTACACCCGCAACGAGATCGCCTATTACGCCATCAACGACCGCTCCGCGGGCCGCAAGGTGATCGAACTCGACCTGATGACCGAAGCGCAGCACAGCGAGCTGCCCGAGGACGAAGAGGTCACCGCGGCCGACCGGCTGATCATCGATTCCCCTGCTACCACCGGCCTGATCCTGATGAAGGCGCTCGCCCCCGAGCCCGGCCTGATGCCACAGGCGCAGGCCTCGCTGGCAGCGGCGACCTGCGCGCCGCAGACCGAGCCGCCAGCGAAGGCCGAAGCACCACGCAGCCGGCGCTGAGCGCGGCCATTTCAGCAGCGCAAAACAAAAACTGCGAAAACAACCCCATGCACAGTAGCGGGGGCGTTGAAATCATTGCGTTCTTCCGTCGGCGATAACGAAGCTACCGGGCGACGCTTGCGCACCTTTGACTCGTCGGGCAAAACACCGGCATACTGGCATCATCGAAAGTTCGTCACACCCGCGCGGAGCCATCCGCCGCGGGTTTTTTCATTTGGCAGCGCGGGCTGCGAGGCGCATGCAAAGCCGGAGGCCGGGACCTGACGTCATTCGACCTAATGGATAATCTGGCCGAGAAAATCCCGCGCGCGCTCAGTCCTGGGCGCACGGAAGAAAGTTTCAGGATCGGCTTCCTCGACGATGGATCCGCGATCCATGAACACCACCCGATCCGCGATCTCGCGGGCAAAGCCCATCTCATGCGTGACGCAAACCATCGTCATGCCGTCACGCGCGAGCGCCACCATGGTGTCGAGCACTTCCTTGACCGTCTCCGGATCGAGCGCAGAGGTGGGCTCGTCGAACAGCATGATCTTCGGCTGCATGCACAGCGCACGCGCGATGGCAACGCGCTGCTGCTGACCGCCGGAGAGCTGTCCCGGATATTTGTTCGCCTGATCGTGGATGCGCACTTTCCGCAAAACAGCGATCGCACGCTCATGCGCATCCGTGCGGGACAAGCCCCGCACCTTCATCGGCGCCAGCATGCAGTTCTCGACGACCGAGAGATGCGGAAACAGATTGAAGCTCTGGAACACCATGCCGACCTCGCGGCGGACGCCATTGATGTCGTGGATTCGGCCCGTCAGTTCGACGCCATCGACGACGATCCGGCCGCCGTCGTGCTTCTCGATATGGTTGATGCAGCGGATCAGCGTCGACTTGCCTGAGCCCGAGGGGCCACACAGCACGATCTTCTCCCCTGCCGCGACATTGAGATTGACATCGTTCAGGGCCGTGAAGTGGCCGAACCGCTTCACCAGATGCTCCACGACGACGATCGACGCCGACCGGCTGGACTCATTCCCGGCAGTGTGCTGAAGCATTTTCCTCTCCCAAGAACAGGATTTTTCGTTCGGTCCGCTACCGGTGCGTTCCCGCAATCGCATAGCGCCTGCGCAGGGATGCCACGCATTGCGATGCCGCCGAGCTGATTGCGAGGTAGACCACTGCAATGGCCAGATACATCTCGACGAGACGGCCGTTGAGCTGCGCAAGCTTCGAGGCTGCGCCGAGTAGATCGGTGAGCGACAGAACGTAGACTAGCGAGGTGTCCTGGAACAGGATGATGGTCTGGCTCAGAATGATCGGGCTCGCGACGCGAAGCACCTGCGGCAGGATCACAGAGCGATAGGTGTCGAAGGTGGACAATGCGAGCGCCTGGCACGCCTCGAACTGCCCCCGGTTCACGGCCCTCAATCCGACGCGGATGATTTCCGAATAGTAGGCTGCCTCGAACAGGCCGAAAGTGATAAACGCCGTCCAGGTGGCACCGATCGGGACGGGGCGGCCACTCCCGCCGAGATGGCCAAGCACGATCGGCACCAGAAAGAAGAACCAGAACAGGACGAGGATCAGCGGGATAGAGCGCATCAAGGCGACATAGCCACGTACGAGCTTACCGATCACAGGCACTTCAAAGTGCTGCACCAGGGCGAAACAGGTCCCGAGGATCAGGCCGACCACGAATGCAATGGCGGTCAGCGCCAGCGAAAACAACAGGCCCGACCAGAGGTAAGGCCACGCCTGAAGAACAACGGAGAAATCGAGGCTGTTCATTTCACGACCTCCATTGCGTCGGGCAAGGAGCTGACCTGTTGGGCAGCGCGCGTCGGGGCCGGTTCGATCGCATTCTCCGCACGCCCGGTGCCCGGAATGCGCACGGCCCTGTCGATCAGCGCCATTCCCTGATAGGCAATCAGAGCCAGCGCGAGATAAATCAGCGTCGCGGCGCCGAAAGCCGTGAAGGTCTGGAACGTCGCTTCGCTGATCTGCCGGGCCTGCGCCGTCAGCTCCATCAGCCCGATCGTGAGTGCGACGGAGGTGTTCTTGTAGATGCCCATCACCTCGCTGGTCAGGCTCGGTATGATCAAGCGCAGCGCCTGCGGCAGGATGATATGGCGATAGGGCAGATATCCGCTGAGCCCGAGCGCGCTTGCCGCCTCGACTTGCCCCTTCGGCAACGCCTCTATCCCGGCACGAACCTGTTCGGCGATGCGGGCGGCAGTGTAGAGTCCCAGGCACACGAGCGCCGGGAAGAATGATCCCCAAGGCGGAGGAATCTGCTTGATGGCATTTCCGAGCGCAACGGGCAGAATCTCCGGCAGGACGAAGTACCAGAGGAACATCTGCACGAGCACAGGAACGTTGCGGAAGATTTCCACATACAACCGCGCGACGGCCGCAACGATCCGGTTCTGAACGGTGCGGCCGATGCCGACGATGACCCCGACCGCGAAGGCGATCCACCAACCGAAGAACGCCAGCGCCAGAGTCCAGCCGAGGCCCGACAGAAGCCAGTCGATATAGCGTTGGCCATCCGCCGTCTGTTCAAGAAGCACTGCAAACATGGCGAACCTCAGGGCTCGGTTTGCGGGACACTCTCCGCCTTGCCGCGAAGTGGATTCTTGTTTTCACGCGTTTCTTGACACGAACCGGAATCCATTTCGCTCGAAGACGCTCTAGTCGACGGCGTCGCTGGGATGCGCGATCCGTTCCGTGAGCTCGACCGTCAGCGGGAACGCCAAGTTCTCGCCCTTGGGCGGGATCGGCCTGGTGAACCACTTGGCGTAGGTCTTCTCGAACTGACCCGACGCCATCTGATTGGAGAGGACATCATCGACGAGCGCCTTGAAGCCGGTATCGCCCTTCGTGAACATCAGGCCATAATAGATCTTGGCGTAGCCCTCGGGGAGAAATATCAGCGCATCCGGCTTCGGCGCAGCGGCCTTCAGGCCCGCGAGAAGGATGTCGTCTTCCATGAAGGCGGCCGCGCGGCCCGTGTTCAGCATCAAGAAGGATTCGGCATGATCCTTGGCCTGGACGATGTTGAAGCCGAGCTGCTCCCTCGCATTCACGCCCTGCGCGAAGCCGACGGCATTGGAGCCCTGGGTCACCACGATCGTCTTTCCCTTGAGATCGCCGGCCGTCTTCAGGCCGCTGTCCGCCTTGATCAGCCAGCGCGGCTGGCTCACGAAAGTGGCGACGGAAAACGAAACCTGCTCCTGCCGCTTCCTGTCGTTCGCCGTGCCTCCGCACTCGATATCGACGGTGCCGCTCTGGATCAGCGGGATGCGGTTGGACGAGTTCACCGGAACGTAATTGACCCTCAGATTGGGCAGGCCGGTCTCCGCCTTGATGCGCTCGACGATGGCTGCGCAGAGATCGAGCGAGAAGCCGATCGGCTTCTGGTCAGGACCGAGATAGGAGAACGGTATCGAGGCTTCGCGGTGGCCGATGGTGATGGCGCCGGTCGACTTGATCCTGGCAAGCGTGGGACTGTCGGCGGCAACCGAGGGTCCGCTGATGGCGGCCAGGACCGCGAGGCCGGACAGAATGCTCAAGACACGCGCAACGTTCGTCATGTACGTCTCCTTGATGGACGGCCTATGCGGCCCTCGATGATGGCTTCACGCCGCGCCGCTGGATGATCTCGATCAGGCGGTCGACGTCCGCGAACGTATTGAACATCCCGAACGACACGCGAATGCCGCCCCGCTCCGGCGACACGCGGACCCCGTTCTCCTCGAAATGGCCCAGCCATTCGGCGGCAGGCAGCGCGATGACGTAGATGTGCGGCGCGCGATGCTGCCGCTCGCGAGGACCGACGAGACGAACGCCCAGCGCGTCGAGCCGGGCGATGAGATGATCGCCGAGATCGAAGCAATGGTTCCGGATGTTCTGCACGCCTAACGCTTCGATCATGTCGAGCGAGGCACCGAGTGCATGGATCGCCGGAAGATTGAAATTGCCAAGCTCGAAGCGACGCGCGCTTGGGGCCGGATCGAGCCTGTCGACGCGGGCGATGAGATCGCCCGGTATCTCCGCCAGGCTCGCAGCCGCCAGATAGGCCGGCTCGAGTTCGGTCCTGGACTTGTCCCAATACAACAGACCCAGCCCCTGCGGCACGAGCAGTCCCTTGTGACTGCCCGAACCGATGAAGGTCGCGTGCATCGCCTTGGCGTCGATCGGCACGACGCCGATCGCCTGCATCACGTCGACGACGAAATAGAGGCCTCTCTCCCGGCACAGCGCGCCGATGCTTTCGACGTCGAAGCGGTGGCCGGCATGGAATGTCACCTGCGACATCGAGATCGCCCTCGTGTTCGCATCGACGTGCGGACGAAGGCTCGCGGCGTCAACGACCTCGGTCATCGGCACAAATTCGACCGCGACGCCCTTGCGTCGCAGATTGAGGAATGCGTACGCGTTGTTCGGATGATCGCCGTGGATCATGAGGACCTTGTCGCCAGCGTGCAGGGGCAGCGCGTTCGCGGCGATGTTCATGCTCTCCGAGGTGTTCTTGGTGAAGGCGATCTCATCTGCCGCTGCACCGAGGAGCCGCGCCAGCTTCGCGCGGGTCTGCTCGACGCGATCGAGCCACACGCTCTTGGGGCCTGCGCTCTCCAGACCTTCGCTCAGGAAACGGTCGATCGCGGCTTTGACGGGACGTGCGAGCGGCGTCTGGAAGCCGGAGTCGAGATAGGTCATCCGCTCGGCAGCCGGAAACTCCTTCCGCACGGCATCAACATCGTAATGTCCTGACATCCCATTCTCCTGAGCGCGTCCGCGGCGGCTCGCACTGCACAATTCCTGCTCACCGCCGGGCAGCGCCAACGATATGGGCAGAGCGTCGAACCGGCTACTTTGATTTTCATATTTCAGTAGTTTTTATTCCGAAAAATGATAATTTTTGATTCCGAAGTTTGATAGAGGGAAAGAAGATGTCGGAAGCCAGCCTCAACGGACCGCTCGACCGCGCCTTCGCGATCGTCGGTTACGTCGCCGGCCAGACCAGAGCGGCCTCGGTCGCGGAAATCGCGAGCGCCTTGTCACTGCCGCTGCCGACTGCGCACCGGCTGATCGGCAATCTGGAGCTGCGCGGGCTTCTGCAGAAAGCCCTGGGGACAAAGCGCTATGTGGTCGGCAATCAACTGGTCACGTTGTCGGCCCGGGTGATCGGCGCAGCGTTCCGGACCGCTCGCCGGCACGCCGTGCTCCGCGCTGTCGCCGCGGAGATCGGCGAGCAATGCGAGATCGGCGTCGTGCGTGACAATGTCGTTTCGTATGTCGACAGCGTCCGCGTCTCGCAACCTCAAGGCCTGCAATTCAATCCGGGAGAAGCGGCGCCACTCCACTGCACGTCGACCGGCAAGATCTACATGAGCCGCTTGCCCGAGCGCGCGCGAGAGAAGCTGTGCCGTGCCCTTGCTCTGACCAGATATACCGAAACGACGATCGTCGATGTCGAGAGCCTGATGAAGGTGCTCGATGAAACCCGCAGACGGGGCTGGGCCAAGACCAACGAAGAATATGTGAGAGGCGTCGTCGGCTGCGCAGTTCCCATCCTGTCCCCGGATCGCGAACTGATCGCGTGCCTGGGCGTGTCCGTTCCCGTGGCGCGGGTGAGCTTCACCGCACTCGATCGGTTCATCGCGCCGCTTCAGAAGGCCGCGGAACTCCTTTCGGAAACCATCCTCCAGGCCGACGAGGATGGAAGAAGCGATGCATCCGCGGAAGCCTGAACTCACGGTCCAATCTGACACCAAAGCGCGATGAGATCGGGATGAATCGTCATCGTGCTTTGGGTTGTTGCTTGAGCATGATCTTTTCGGAAAACCGCTGCACACTATGCGTTAACGCGGCCCTTGGGGTCCGGATCATGCTCTAGCGAGTGATGGCAGCAGCTGTCAGGCGACAGTAGGACGCAACCACAGATCGATTGCGGCGTTGAAGCGGCTCGCCTCGAGAGCTATCGATCGGCAAAACCATTTTCGATCGGAGGAACGCATGAGCACCATCACCGGCGGCTGTCACTGCGGCGCAATCCGTTATGAGGTCGAGGGTGACGCGATCGTGCACGCGCTGTGCCACTGCCGCGACTGCCGACTTCACGCCGGCGCCCCGGTCGTCGGCTGGACGATGTATCCGGACAATGCCGTCAAGGTGACCAAGGGCGAGCCGAAGGTGTACCACTCCTCGGAACATGGCCGGCGGCACTTCTGCGGCGACTGCGGCACCGGCCTGTTCTATTTCAATGCCAACATCATGCCCGGAATCATCGACATCCAGAGCGCGACCTATGACGATCCCGAGGTCGTGCCGGCAACGATGCAGATCCAGGTCGCCGAGCGTCTTCGCTGGATGGAGCATGCGCACGAACTGCCGGCGTTCGACCGCTATCCTCCACAGCCGTAGCGGCGGAAGATGACACCGGCTCTTTTGGCGTCATCCAGGGATCGGCAACGCTCGGCCCGTGCGCCAGCTCATTGATGGTGACGATGGCGCTGCGACGCGCCGCCGGACGTGTACCCGCGCAGCTCGGCGTATCTTGCCAATTGCGCCTGATCGAGAACCGCCGCGGTGCGCAGGTGATATTTGAGATGGGCTTGCCGCAGCTCTCCCTGAGTCTTCGCGATCGCCGCGGTGGCGGATCCCAGGCTCTCGTCGGTGATCGTGCGGCTGGCGAACTGCCGATCCAGCTCCGCCTCGTTCTCGATCAATCTGCCGCCGATGGGAGTGGTCTCGGCCTTCATCTCGGAGAACATCGCCTCGACCTTGCTCCGCTGCTCCGGGTTCAATCCCAATTGGTCCGCGAGTTCGAGCACGTGGGAGGGCCCGGGATAACCATTGAGCTCGGCCGCGAGTGCGAGCCCCATGCCGCGCCCCGCCCGCAGATCGCCGATCTGCTGGTCCGAAAGCGCCTTGACGTGGCGGGACTGCATGCCGGCGTACGGCGTCTGCGCCCAAGCGGCAGCGGGCGCGAACAAGGCGATGATCAAAACGACGATCTTCATGACTTTCTACCCATGTTGCAGGACGTCAACCAATCATGACTCGGCGATGGCGTAAACGGCAACATCGCCGGTGATCTACGCGGGACCTTGCAGGTTGCGATCTCGGTTTCCATGACGGCGGCGGCTGGGAGCGCTCCCTGATCAAGGCGCTCTCAACCGATCGCCTGCGAGCCGATAAAGCGCATGAATGGCCTTTGACCATCGGCACCGAACAGCACGACCGTGTAAGGCTCCGGCTTGCCGCCTTCCATCCCGGGCGATCCGACCGGCATGCCCGGCACAGCGAGCCCTTTCGCAATGGGGCGCTCCGAGAGGAGGCGCCGCACGGCTGCGGCCGGCACATGTCCCTCGATGAGATAACCTGCGACCTCTGCCGTGTGACACGCGGCCAGGTCCGAGGGGATGCCGAGACGATTCCGAACCGCGTCGAGATCGGCAGTCTCCTCCACCTGGACGACAAATCCTGCGTCCCGGAGATGCTGCACCCAGCCCGCGCAACAGCCGCAGCTCGGATCCCTATGCACCATGACGGTCGTTTCTCCGGCCTGCGCCGCAACGGCAGGCCTCGCCAGGACTGCCGCCGCTGCCGCCGCCATCAGCCCTGCAAGCGACCGACGGGTCATCACATGTCCGCGTTCCCTCATCTTCGGATTCCTTTCCTCATCGCTGGATCTCAAGGCATCAACGAGGGCTCGCCTGGCCCTCGTACATGAACGTCATGGGCTTCAGCCCGTTCATATAGCCGGTGCGCATCTCGTCGATGCGAAAGCCGTTCCGGGTCAAGACGTCAGCGATGTCCCGGTTGAGATGGCAACCGCCCGAGATGCGCATCCATGCGGGGGTCAGGCGATCTTGCCACCAGCGCACGTTCGGCTCGGGCGCGCGGCCATGCTCGACGAAGACCAGCTTCCCTCCCGGTTTCAGCACGCGCCGCGCCTCTGTCATCGCGCGATCGACGTCCGGAATGCTGCACATGGTCCAGGTCGTCAGGACCGTGTCGATGCTGCGGTCCTCGATCGGCATAGCCTCGGCCGACGCTTCAACGAGATCGACCGGAGTGTCCGGATGCGGCGCGTGCCGCGCCATTTCGAGAAGCCTTGGAGCGGGCTCGAGACCCACAAGCTGCGTCACCGTAGCTCCGTAGAACGGCAGGTTGCGGCCGGACCCGACGCCGATCTCGAGGACCCGGCCCTGGGCCGCACGGGCCGCGCGCTGCCGGTAGGGCGCAAGTTCCTTGTTGCGCATCGCAAGGTCGCAAAGCCGTGGCAGAATGACGTCGTTGTAGAAGCCCATGCGCGCATCTCCTGGCATCGCCGCTCAATGGTCCAGCCGATCTCCTCAGGTGCGGCAAAGGTCACCGCCGCACGTTCGCCTCTCATGCCAGCGCCGTCCCCAATATTAGCGCGATGACGACCAATGCGGTGATCAATTCCATCGCCCCAACGTTCCTGACAGCCGTTCAACATGACTGACCTCATTCGGCAGACTGCAGCACCCGCAATCTCGGACTGATCGGCTTTGACATTTCGGTCGGTTGTCCCTTGTCCTCGGACTCGGGAGACAGGTGGAAGCCCTTGACCAACCCGAAGATCGCGGGGATCACGATCAGCGTCAGCAGCGTCGACGAGATCATCCCGCCGATCATCGGCACCGCGATGCGCTGCATGATCTCCGACCCGGTGCCGGTGCTCCACATGATCGGCAACAGGCCCGCCATGATGGCGACCACCGTCATCATCTTGGGACGGACGCGCTCGACGGCGCCCTCCATGATGGCCTCGTGGAGATCGCGCCGGGTGAAGACCCTGCCCTCGGCGCTGCGCTTCGCCTTCAGCTCGGCCAGCGCGTGCTCGAGGTAGATCAGCATCACGACGCCGGTCTCGGCGGCGACACCGGCGAGCGCAATGAAGCCGACGGCGACGGCCACCGACAGGTTGAAGCCGAGCCACCACATCATCCAGATGCCGCCGACCAGCGCGAAGGGCAGCGACAGCATCACGATGAGTGTCTCGGTCATGGCCCTGAAGTTCAGGTACAGCAGCAGGAAGATGATCGTGAGCGTTACCGGAACGACGATCTTCAGGCGGGCGGCGGCGCGCTGCAAATACTCGTACTGACCACTCCAGACAACATAGTATCCGGGCGGGAACGCGATGCTTTCCGACACCGCGCGTTGCGCGTCGGCGACGTAGCTGCCGATGTCACGGTCGCGGATGTCGACGTAGACGTAGGTCGCGAGCTGGCCGTTCTCGGTCCGGATCGACGTCGGCCCCCGCGCCGGCTCGACCTTCGCGACCTCGCCGAGCGGCACCGCGCCGCCCGCCGGCATCGGCACCAGGATATCGCTGGCGATGGCCTTCGGATTGTCGCGCAGATCGCGCGGATAGCGCATGTTCACCGTGAACCGCTGCCGGCCTTCGACCGTCGTCGTGACCGTCTGGCCGCCGAGCGCGGCCGCGATGGTGTCCTGGACGTCCTGGATCAGGATGCCATAGCGGGCAAGCGCCTCGCGGTCCGGCACGATCTCGAGATAGTACCCGCCGATGCCGCGCTCGGCGTAAGCCGAGGACGTGCCCGGAACGGCCTTGATCACCCGCTCGACCTGCTTCGCCAGCCGGTCGATCTCGACGAGGTCGGTGCCCATCACCTTGACGCCGACTGGCGTGCGGATGCCGGTGGACAGCATGTCGATGCGCGCCTTGATCGGCATGGTCCAGGCGTTGGAGACGCCCGGAAACTGCAGCGCCTTGTCCATCTCCGCGACCAGGCTGTCGACCGTGACGCCGGGACGCCATTGCTCCTTCGGCTTCAGGTTGACGATTGTCTCGAACATCTCGGTCGGCGCCGGATCGGTCGCGGTCGCCGCCCGTCCCGCCTTGCCGTAGACGGACGCGACCTCCGGGAACGACTTAATGATGCGGTCCTGCGTCTGCATCAGCTCGGCCGCCTTGGTGACCGAGATGCCGGGTAGCGTCGTCGGCATGTAGAGCAGCGTGCCCTCGTTCAGCGTCGGCATGAACTCGGTACCGAGCTGCCGGGCCGGCCAGATCGTGACGGCGAGCACGACAAGCGAGGCCAGGATCACCAGCGTCTTGGTACGCAGCACGCCCTTGATGACCGGCCGGTAGATCCAGATCAGGAAGCGGTTGATAAAATTCCTGTGCTCCGGCACGATCCTGCCGCGGACGAAGATCACCATCAGCGCCGGCACCAGGGTGACGGACAGCAGGGCCGCAGCAGCCATCGCGAAGGTTTTCGTGAACGCCAGCGGGCTGAACAGCCGCCCCTCCTGCGATTCCAGCGTGAAGATCGGCATGAACGACACGGTGATGATCAGCAGGCTGAAGAACAGCGCAGGGCCGACCTCGGAGGCCGCGTCGATCAGGATCTGGACGCGCGACTGATCGGGCTTGGCGCGTTCGAGGTGCTTGTGGGCGTTCTCGATCATGACGATCGCGGCATCCACCATGGCACCGATCGCAATCGCGATGCCCCCCAGGCTCATGATGTTCGATCCCAGCCCCAGCAACTTCATGGCGCCGAACGCCATCAGCACGCCGACCAGCAGCATCAAGATGGCGACCAGCGCGCTGCGGACATGGAGCAGGAACACGATGCAGACGAGCGCGACGACGATGCTCTCCTCGACCAGCGTGTGCTTGAGCGTGTCGATGGCCGCGTAGATCAGGTTGGAGCGATCGTAGACCGGGACGATCTCGACCGACTTCGGCAGGCTGCTCGCGATCTCCTTGAAGCGCTTCTTGACGTTCTCGATCACGTCGAGGGCGTTGACGCCGAAACGCTGCAATACGATGCCGCTTGCGACCTCGCCTTCGCCGTTCAGCTCGGCGATGCCGCGCCGCTCATCCGGCCCGAGCTCGACATTGGCGACGTCCCGAAGCAGCACCGGCGTGCCGTTGCTCGTCTTCAGCACGATGTTGCCGAGATCGTTGACGCTCTTGACGTAGCCCTTGCCGCGAATGACGTATTCGAACTCCGACAGCTCGACGGTGCGCCCGCCGACATCGGCATTGCTGGCGCGGATGGCTTCACGGATCTTCTGCATGCTGATGCCGCGATCGCGCATCCGCTGCGGATCGAGGACAACGTTGTATTGCTTGACGAAACCGCCGATGCTGGCGACCTCGGCGACGCCTTCCGCCTTGGCCAGTGCGAACTTCAGATTCCAGTCCTGGATCGTGCGCGTGTCGGCGAGGTTCAATTCCCTCGATATCACGGCGTACTGGTAGACCCAGCCGACGCCGGTCGCGTCTGGCCCGATGGTCGGGGTGACGCCGGCGGGAAGCCTGGACGACGCGCCGTTCAGGAATTCCATGACGCGCGAGCGCGCCCAGTAGATGTCGGTGCCGTCCTCGAAGATGACGTAGACGAATGACACGCCGAAGAAGGAGAAGCCGCGCACCACCTTCGATTTCGGCACCGTCAGCATCGCGGTCGTCAAGGGATAGGTGACCTGGTCCTCGATCACCTGCGGCGCCTGGCCGGGATATTCGGTGTAGACGATGACCTGGGTGTCCGAGAGGTCCGGGATCGCATCCAGCGGCAGGTGCAGCAGCGCGTAGAGGCCGGCGGCGGCCGCAAAACCGGTGCCGAACAGCACCAGCAGCAGGTTGCGCGCCGACCAGGCGATGATGCGGGCGATCATTTGTGCTCTCCCGCCGCATGGCCCGCGTCGGAGGCCTGAGGAGCAGCCTCGGCGAAGCCTTTGAGCGCGGCCTTTAGATTGCTCTCCGCATCGATCAGGAAGTTGGCGGATGTGACCACCGCCTCGCCGTCCGCAAGACCGTCCCGCACCTCGATATAACCGCCGCCGCGCCGGCCGAGCTTCACGTCCCGCGGCTCGAAGCGCCCGTCCCCCTTGTCGACGAGAACGGCCTGGCGCGTGCCGGTGTCGAGCACCGAGCTATCCTGTACCGCCAGGACCGGCGCGCCATCTGCCGTGTCGATGTCGGCATCAACATACATGTCCGGCAGCAGCGCCGCGTCGGGATTGGCGAGCTCGATCCGGACGCGAACCGTCCGGGTCTCGCGGTTCACCTGCGGATAGATCACGGCGATCTTGCCGGTGAACGCGCGGCCGGGAAAGCTTCGCGCGCGCACCGCAACGGACTGCCCCACCCCGATATTGCCGAGATCGCGCTCGGCGACGTCGACCAGCGCCCAGACCAGCGAGGTGTCAGCGATCCGGAACAGCACGTCGCCGGGATTGGCACGCATGCCTTCGATCGCGTTGCGCTCGAGCACGATCCCGTCGCGCGGCGCCGACCAATGGATGGTGACGGGCGCGACGCGCGTCTTCTCCATCTCGGCGATCACCTGCTCGGGAACGTCGAGATTGACCAGCCGCTGCCGCGAGCCACGGCCGTACGACTCGACGCCGCCGACGGTCTTCGAGGTGATCGTCGCGAGATACTCGGCAGCCGCAGACGCGACCGCCGCGCTGTAGATCTCCATCACCGGCTGGCCCGCCTTCACGCGGGTGCCGGTGGTGACGTCCGCGACCTTCTGCACGAAGCTTTCGGCGCGCATCGCGATCACCGAGACGCGGCGTTCGTCCAGCTGAATTGTGCCGGGCGCCTTGACCGCGACGCGGATCGCGCGCCGCGCCACCGGCTCGGACTTCACGCCGGTGCGCTGGATCTTGCCGGGCGACAGCTTCACCGTCCCGTCGTCAACGTCGTCACCTTCGTAAACGGGGATGTAGTTCATTCCCATCGGATCCTTCTTCGGCACGGGCGAGGTGTCGGGCAGCCCCATGGGATTGCGGTAGTAGAGAATTTTTCGCGACGCGGCCGCTTGCGATGGCTTCGACTCTGCAGGGGCTGCCTGATCGTCATCGTAGACCGGCAGATAGTCCCGCCCCCGCTCGTCCTTCCGCGGCCCGGCCGACCAGAGCGGCGCGCCGCTCGGATCGCGGTAATAGAACGGAGTTTTGGCACCGCCTGCCGTGGCCGAGACGACCTCGGCATGGACGGACGAGCCGCCGTCGTTCATGAGCCAGAAAACGCCCAGGGCCAGGCTGCCAGTGAGCGCGAGTGCGGTGAGAAGACGTTGCGTGTTCATCGCCAGATACCGCGCGCCGCGGGCGCGCGTCCATGTAAACGGGAAAGAGAAGTTCGGGCGCCGTCCGGCGGCGCCCGAAGGCTCACTTCGTCGCCTTGACGATGACCTTGCTGGTGACCGTCTCAGGCTCGCCCTGCACCTTCGCCGAGAGCGTGACCTGATAGCGGCCGGCCATCGGCAGGTCGGTCTTGAAGGCATAGACGCCCGGCTCTTGGGACGGCAGCGGCGCGACGGCCGACTCCATGTCGGCCATGCCGTCAGGCGCCATGTCCACGCGAGTCCTGAAGATCACCGCGTCGGAGACCGGCTTGCCGGTCTGCTTGTTGGTGAGGCGAACGGCGAGCGTGACGTCGTCGCCCTTCTTCATCTCGGGATTGACCGGCTCGAAAGCGTAATCGCCCGCGCCCGCCATGGCGATCGAAGCGGCAAGCGAAAGGGTGGCGGCAAGAGCCGCAGCGCTGAATCTGGAAAGCATTGTCCTGTCCTCATGAATTGATCTTCCGCCGTGACGCATGACGCGCGCACGTCAGCCATCGACGCGCGCAGCCGTGCGCACGCGTCGTCAAATTGGCGAGATCAGATTCGAGGGGGCCGGAAGGGAGGACTGCCGCCGCGGAAGGCGACGACCTGATCGTCGGGAATGACGGTTTCCCCCGACGCTATGGCAAGGAATGCGAAAGCCAGAGGACGGATATCCGCAAGTGCGATGGTGCTGCCGACACAGCAGAACCCCATCCCGCACTTGTAGCCGCCGGTGTCGGAGCCCGTTCCCTTCATGTCGGGACAGCAATCGTCCATCGACATTTCTCCGTGGCCGCTCATGACCATGGTCGCCGGCATGTCGTCCGACGACATGGCGAGGCTGGAAGCGGACACGCCAACCGGCAGCATCGCCAGGGATAGGGCGATGGCGAATGCCAGGATGGTACGGACGATCCGCATTAATCTGCTTTTAACTGTTGGGACACTTTCTGGAACCGCAGCGTTTGTAACATATCCCGCTGCCGAAAGCATTCTTTGATCCGGGTCAAGCATTCGTGACCGCGGGTTCGGCACCTGTCACCGCGATCACCCCCGACCGAGCAGCGAACTCCCGGGTTCGCTATCTTGACCTCGATAGATGCTTCTCCGACGGAGTCATGCGCGCCCACAGCAATGCGAGCGGGCCCAACGCGATTCCGGCCGCGAGCACGATGAAAACGAGCAACCAGCCCTTCGCACTCTGCGGACCGCCAGCAGCATCGAGCGCAGCCCCGGTTCCCCACGCTCCAATCGCGGACAGGCCGAAGCCAACCGTCGAATGCAGGGCCAGGGTCGCCCCGCGATGCTCGGAAACAGCCGCAGCCGACATGCCCGCCGTCAGCGCGCCTGAATCCGCCGGCACCGTCAGGCCATAGATCATCAGCAGCAACGCCAGCCCCCATGCCGGAGCCGTCGCGTTGAGGCCGATGGCGAGCGCAACGCAGGCCGAAGCGATCATCACCACCGTGATCGCACGATGCCGCCCGAATTTCAGGGCGGCCTCATTGCCGAGGATACTGGCCGGCATCGAGATCACCGCGAAGCAGAAGCTCATCAGGACCGGAGAGAGCCATGAGGGCGCGCCTTGATGCGCAACGACGAAGGTCCAGAATCCGACCAGCCAGGTGCGAATGCCATAGAGCTCGAAGCAGTGAGCGCCGTAACCGAAGATGTAGCCGAGCGCCTCGCGGTTGGCGAAAACGGGTGCAAAGTTCAGCAGGCGTCCTGCTCTGGGAGTGGGGCGGCGGCCCTCGATCGCAAGACACGCGACCACCATCGCAATCGGCCCGATACCCGTCACGTAGAATGCCGTCCGCCACCCCCAGCGATCGGCGAGGATTTGCGCGATCAGGAAGGACAGGCCGACGCCGACCGAGAAGCTCGACGTGTACAGCGTTACCGCCCGTGAGGTGTCGCCGGCCGGCAACCGGTCGGTCAGCGCCTTGAGCCCTGGCATGTAGGCACCGGCAAAACCCAAACCCGCGAGCGACCAGATGATGGTCCCCGACCAGAACCCTTGCGCGAAGATCCCGAACGCGACGGTCGCGACTCCGCTGACGACAGAGCCGCCCAGGAGCACGAGTCGTGCATCGATGCGATCGGTCAAGGTCGTGAGCACGGGCACCGCCAGCATGTAGCCGAACGCGTAGCCGCTCGCCATCAGCCCGCCTTCCGCGGCGGACAACCCCCACGCCGGCATCAGGTGCTGCGCCAGATTCGCGGACAACGTCACATGCGGCAGGAGATTGCCGAGCTGACCGATGCACATTGCCGCAATCAGCGGCCAGCCGCGCAAGCTACGAATGCTCTCCTCCCATCCCGTGGGTGCTCACGTCGTCCGATCTGCACGAAGCAGCAGCAGCGCGACGAAGGCCGAAGTCGAGGCCAACGCGCTGATCCAGAGTGCGCTGCTGCCGAAATGCTCCACCATCAGTCCCAGCGCAAGCGGCGCGAAGGCACCTGTTGCCCTCGACGGCAGCGAGATCATGCCGACCCGCCTGCCGAATCCCGCCGGCCCGAACAACGCCAGTGGCAGCGTACCACGGGCTATGGTGATGATGCCGTTGCCCGCGCCATACAGCACCGTGAAGGCCGGCGCGAGCCAAGGGCCGCCCGCGACCAGCGCAAGCACGCCGATCGGATTCATGAGCATGGCAAGCCTTGCCGACAGCAGCGGATGAAACCGGCTGAGCCATCCTGCCTCCAGAAGGCGGGCGCCGACTTGCGCAGGTCCGACCAATGCTCCTGCGAACAAGGCCTGTGCCGGCGTGGCGCCGAACGCAACCAGCATGGTCGGCAGGATGGCCGAGACTCCGGAGCTGACGAAGCTTGCCGCCGCAAAGATGTACGCCAGCAGCATCATCGCGAAGCTTTCGCTCTGGCGGCCGGAGTGTTGGCTCGCGTCCGTGCCCGGTCGGGGCTCCTGGTCCAATGGAGCGGCACGGGGCAGCGAAAGATTGAGCGGCAAGGCAACGCCGATATGGACTAGCGCCCACACCTGGCAGGCTGCGCGCCAGCCGTACTCCGAAGCGAGCCACGTCGTGAGAGGCCAGCCGAGGGTAGAGGCGAAACCGGCGATCAGCGTAATGCCGGTGATCGTTGCTCGCGCATTGGTGCCGTAGATGCGCGCAAGCGTCGCGAACGCCGCTTCATAGAGGCCCATGCCCATGCCGATCCCGAGCAGGATCCAGGCCGTGATCAGCAGCACCACGCCATGGGACACGGAGAGCAGGAGCAAGCCTGCCGCGAAGACGAGATTCGAGACGGCAAGCAGGCCGCGCCCTCCGAACGTGTCGATGGCATGCCCGACTCTCGGGCCGAGCAGGCCGGAGATGACGAGCGCTCCCGACAGCGCGCCGAACAGGTAAGTCGGCGCGAGACCGAGATCGTGCGCAATCGGCGCAGCCAGGATCGCAGGGAGGTAGTAGCTCGACGCCCACGCAATGGTCTGGGCGCTGCCGAGCGCGACGACGACAGCGAGCGGGCTCGCAGTGCCTCCCGTCATGAGCAACCGCATCCCGCACTGCCTGCCCTCATGGCGGATTCATCGGCGGCACAGCAGGCCGAGGGTTCGGCCTTGGCCGGACCGCCGCAGCATCCCGCTGCGCCGGCGGACTCGACGCCGGCCCGCGTGCAGACACCGGTCTCGGGCAGCACGAGCTCGACCCGTGCCGCAGCCTCCTTGTCGCCCGCGATCTCGGCGACGATCGAGCGGACCTGCTCGTATCCAGTGGTCATCAGGAAGGTCGGCGCCCGGCCGTAGGATTTCATGCCGGCGAGATAGAAGCCCGGCTCGTCATGCGCCAGTTCGCGAGCGCCGTGAGGCCGCACTGTTCCGCAGCTGTGCTCGTTGGGATCGATCAGCGGCGCAAGTGCGACGGGCGCCTCGATCGCCGGGTCGAGCCGAAGCCGCAGCTCGGACAGGAACGAGAGATCGGGACGGAAACCGGTCGACACCACCAGCTCATCCGCAACCACACTGCGCGCACCGCAGCAGGCACCTGCCGAAATCCTGAGACGTCCTTCGACCTCCGAAAGATGGGTGACACCGAAGTCGGTCTCGACCTTGATCTTTCCGTCAGCCACGAGCGCGGCGAAGGTGGATCCCAGCTCGCCGCGCGCGGCAAGCTTGTCGTTGCTGCCGCCGCCGAAGGCTTTTGCAGGATCGTCGCCGCGCAACAGCCAAACGGGCTGCGTGCCGGGCACCTCCTCGGCGAGCCGTGCGAGTTCGATCAGCGTGCCCAGCGCGGAATGGCCGCCACCGAGCACGGCCACGGTCTTGCCGGCATATTTGTCGCGCGCAGCACCTCGCACATCCGGCATGCCATAGGCGATGCGATCGCTGCGCTCGCGTTCGCCGATCGCAGGCAGACCGTTGCTGCCGGCCGGATTGGGCGAGAACCACGTGCCTGACACGTCGATGACGGCATCGGCGCGCAGCACCTCGGGGCCCCTGCCGTTCTGATAGCGGAGTTCGAAGGGCGCCTGCTCGCGGCCCCTGGTCTTCGCCTTGTCGAAGCCCACGCGGCTGATCGCCGTGACGCGGCTCGACGTCCGGATCGTCTCGCGCAACGGCGTTCGCGTTGCGAGCGGCGCGAGGTAGCGCTCGATCAGTTCGCCGCCGGTCGGATAGGATTGCGGGTCCGGCGAATTCCAGCCCGTCGGCGCGAGCAGGCGCGCCGCCGCCTTGTCGACATTGTATTCCCACGGCGAGAAGAGCTGGACGTGCCGCCACTGCCGCACCGCATGCCCGGCTTCGGATCCGGCCTCGAGCACGACGGGGGACATGCCGCGTTCGAGCACGTGCGCGGCGGCGGCGAGACCGACCGGCCCCGCCCCGATGATGGCCACCGTTTTCTTGCTCATGTCGTTTTCTCCTATATTTCTAGAATTATGGAATAAATCGTCAAATGAATCAGGCTGCCGTCTGAGCATCCTTGCATCCGGCTTCGTCCGCGCAGCACTCCGCGACCAGATAGTCGACCAGGCCCCGCATGGCGTCGAAGTTGGCGTGGCAGATCAGGGTCGTCGATTCCCTGACCTGACTGACCAGTCCGACCGCGACCAGGGTCTTGATGTGGTGCGACAGCGTTGACGCCGGGATCTTCAGCTTGTCCTGCAAGCGGCCAACCGGCATGCCCGCGTGCCCGGCCCGGACCAATGCGCGGTAGATCTGAAGCCGGGTCCGATTCCCCAGGGCCTCCAAACGCGCTGCTGCGTCATCGATCTTCATGAGGCCAGGATGCACCCGTGCCACATCATCTGTCAAACGCTATTTCTAGAATATTCGAAATATGGACTCACGAGGTCCCGGATTTCAGGTTGACGCGACCCTCATAATTCCATAAATCTGGATATATGGAAACAGAAGAAGCCGTCCTGGCGCTCGCCGCGCTGTCTCAACCGACCCGTCTGGAGGCGTTCCGGGCGCTGGTCAGACACGAGCCTGACGGTCTTGCGGCCGGCGATCTCGCGCGTCTGCTGGAAGTCCCCCAGAACACGCTCTCGGCGCATCTGTCGATTCTGAGCCGCGCGCGCCTCGTGATGTCCGAGCGGCACAGCCGTTCGATCGTCTACCGCGCCAACCTCGGTGAATTTCGCGACGTCGCCGTCTTCCTGCTGCGCGATTGCTGCGGCGGACGGCCGGAAGTCTGCGAGCCCGTCGTCGAGACTTTGCAATCGTGCTGCGCTCCCAAGCGAAGGAAGAAGGTCCATGCCTGACCGCGTCTACAATGTGCTGTTCCTCTGTACGGGCAACTCGGCCCGTTCCGTGCTCGCGGAATCGATCCTTCGCAAGGACGGTGCCGGGCGCTTCCGGTCCTACTCCGCGGGGAGCACGCCGAAAGGCGCCGTGCATCCGCTGGCGCTGCGCACGCTGCAGAGCATGGACTATCCGACCGACGGGATGCGCTCGAAGAGCTGGCTCGAGTTCGCCGCGCCCGATGCGCCGGTGATGGATTTCGTCTTCACCGTCTGCGACAACGCAGCTGGCGAATCCTGTCCGGTCTGGCCGGGTCAACCGACGACTGCGCATTGGGGCATCGAAGATCCTGCGGCCGTCGAAGGCACCGAGATTGAAAGACTTGCGGCCTTCTCGACGGCCTTCCGCTACCTGAAGAACCGCATCGGCGCGTTCGTGAACCTGCCCCTCAGCGGCATCGACCGGCTTTCGCTGGGGACCAAGCTGCGGGAAATCGGCCGCTCCGAGGGGGCAACCTCGGGCAAGAGCGACGTGGCGTGACCATGAGCATCTTCGAACGATACCTCACTTTGTGGGTCGCGCTTTGCATCGTGGTCGGCGTCGCATTGGGGCACGTCATGCCCGGCTTCTTCGGCGCGGTTGCAGCCGCTGAGGTCGCCAAGGTCAACCTGCCGGTCGCGATACTGATCTGGCTCATGATCGTGCCGATGTTGTTGAAGATCGACTTCGGCTCACTGGGCCAGGTCCGGGAGCATTGGCGCGGCGTCGGCGTCACCCTCTTCATCAATTGGGCCGTGAAGCCGTTCTCGATGGCGCTGCTGGGCTCCTTCTTCATCGGTCACGTCTTCGCACCGTGGCTGCCGTCCGACCAGATCCCGTCCTACATCGCCGGCTTGATCCTGCTTGCGGCTGCCCCCTGCACTGCGATGGTGTTCGTGTGGTCCAATTTGTGCGAAGGTGAGCCCCACTACACTCTGAGCCAGGTCGCACTCAACGACGTGATCATGGTTTTCCTGTTCGCGCCGCTCGTGGGGTTGCTGCTCGGAGTGGCCTCGATCAGCGTCCCCTGGGACACGCTGCTTCTGTCGGTCCTGCTTTACATCGTTGTTCCCGTGATTGTCGCTCAGCTGTGGCGCAAGATGCTGCTGCGAGGCGGCGACGCCAGCTTCAACCGCGTCATGCGGATGCTGCAGCCTCTCTCGCTTGTCGCGCTCCTCGCGACATTGGTGCTGCTCTTCGGCTTCCAGGGAGAGCAGATCGTCAGGCAGCCCGGCGTCATCGCGATCCTTGCCGTCCCGATCCTGGTGCAAGTCTATTTCAATGCGGGCCTGGCCTATTGGCTGAGCCGGCGGTTCGGCGTGGCCTGGTGCGTCGCGGCTCCAGCTGCCCTCATCGGCGCGAGCAACTTCTTCGAGCTGGCGGTCGCCGCCGCGATCAGCCTGTTCGGCCTGGACTCCGGCGCGGCGCTGGCGACCGTGGTCGGCGTCCTCGTCGAGGTCCCGGTGATGCTGTCCGTCGTCCGCATCGTCAAGGCCACGCGGGGCTGGTACGAAGCGGGGACTGGCAAAGTCCCGACGGCTGCCGAGGCCCGCCAATGAACTCATCATTTGCCGGCGGCGGTGCGGCAGCGATCGATGCCGGTCTGCCAGTCACGGAGACAAGTCGATGAGCGTCACGATCTATCACAACCCGGCTTGCGGCACCTCACGCAACACGCTGGCGATGATCCGGCAGAGCGGCACTGAGCCCGTCGTCATCGAATATCTCAAGACACCGCCCTCGCGGGAGAAGCTCGAGGAATTGATCGCAACGATGGGCATTCCGGTCCGCGCGCTGCTGCGTGAGAAGGGAACGCCATACAAGGAGCTCGGCCTGGACGATCCCAAATGGACCGACGACGAGCTCCTGGATTTCATGATCGCACATCCCATTCTGATCAACCGCCCGATCGTGGTGACGCCAAAGGGCACGCGCCTGTGCCGGCCGTCGGAGGCCGTGATGGATATCCTGGACAATCCGGTTGGCCGCTTCGTGAAGGAAGACGGCGAAGTGGTCGAGGCGCGATAGGCTTGCATCTTTTCCCGGGGCCACGCCGGCCCGGACCAAGCGTCCGCGTTGAACGCGGAGCTATCCGAGCAAGCCCTTCAATCCTGCGTAGATCGACCCGACGCCGGTCGCAGCGACGCCGGCCAGCGGCCCCGCGGTCTGCATGAGGTCCTGGATCAAGCGAGCCCGGCGGCGCAGCTGCTCCTCGCCGACGTGCTGCCCGAGCAGTCGCGCCACGCGGAAGGCGAACGCATTCGGCTTGCCGCCCTGGGTCAGCACACGCGGCAGGATCTGGAAGATCACGACGCTGAGAATGTTTCCCGAAACGAAAGCGAGCAGGATGCTGGCGCCATATTCGAAAACCTCGCGCCACTCGATCCAGATCGTTGGCAGGATCGGGACATCATCGTGCAGGCCGGTGACCGTCAGCATCGCCAGGATGCTGACGCCTGCGGCCAGGAACGCCAGCACGAATGCCGTCAGGGCGGAGACCCGGTGCAGCGGATAGGCCACGAATCCGAACAGGAGCGGGATGACGATCGATGCAATCCGAAGCGGGATCGGCGACACGTTGAAGGTGATGGTCACGAGCACATGCGCAATCACTAGCAGCAGGGACGGAATCAAGACATAGAGCACCGCATGCGTTCCATAATAACGCAGCGGGTTGTTGTAGCGCTCGAGGCGGACATTGACGCGATCGAGATCGCGCCTGAGCTTGTCCAGCTCGGCGACGATCTCGTCAATCTCGAGCAGCGTCGGCCGTACGACGCGCAAGTCTCGCGAACAATGCTTGCACGCGATGGCTTCGTCCTTGATCGTCTCGGAGCAGAACGGACACTCCATCGCTAGCGCGACTTTCTCCGCTTCATGATGGCTTCGACCTCGTCCCTGGCCCGCCGCAGTTCATCGCGCAGCTCCTCGCGCTTGCGCAGGAGATCGTCGCGCTCGGCAATCAGCGTGGCGGGGACGGCGATGTCGCGCCCGCACGAGGCGCAAACCAGCGCGCCCTCTGCACTTTCGGACCGGCAGTAGGGGCACGTCACTTGGGCGCCACCTTGAGGGTGAACATTGCCGTACCCGGTCGGCCATCACTGTCCTTGATATCGACGCGCACCGTGTATTCGCCGGGCGGCAGCTCCGCATCCTGCATGTTGATGCCGTCGGCCTGCACGAAGGGCTTGACCCGAGGGGTCAGGTCGACGTTCGGCGTCCGGAGGAAGATCACCTTGACCGACTCCGGATCGATCTTGGCCCCGCCATAGGATTGAAATTTCAACACCAGCCGGAGAGGTGAGCTCGCCGAGCCGCCCGGCGAGACGAACTCGACCTTGGGACCGCGCAGGATGCCGCGCTGATCGACGGCAACTGCGCCCTTCGGCGGCGGCAATTTCGCTTCCTCCTCCGTGATCAACAGCGTGGCGCGCGATGGTGCCGAGAACGACAAACCTGCAGCCACAAGGCCCAACAAGACTTTCCGCTTCATTTCCCTGCCCCCCTTCCCCGTTCGTCAACGCAAGCCGCCATCGCCGATGATGGTGTAAGGCGCCCAGAACAGCGGATGCGCATAGGCGAACTCGGTCTTGCCCTCGCTGTTGAGATAGCCCGGCCCATCGACGAGAGCCATCGCCGCCTGGCGCAGCGCCTCGCTGCGCGACAGCTTGGGATCGTCGGCCTGCCGCTTGAACAGGTCGGTCACCAATTGTCGCGCCGACTGTGAGTGGACCGACCAGTTCGTCACCAGCAGCGCGCGCGTTCCGGCGTAGAAAAACGCGCGCCCAAGGCCGGATGCCGCCTCCGCCCCTGCTCCGGCACCGGCGCCGGTGTTGCAGGCCGACAGGATGACCCAGTCCGCATCCAGCTTGAGGCCCAGGATCTCCTCCATGGTCAGGAGGCCGTCGCCGCCCTCACCCGTCACCGCCGGCGACGACAAAGCGAGCGCCGGCTGCGTCAGCCCGTTCAGCTCGCCCGGGACCAGTCCATGGGTTGCAAAGGCGAGGATCCTGAAGCCAGACAGATTCATGGTCTTCACCGCGCTCTCGGTCGCGCTCTTGCCGAGAAACAGCACCTTGGAGGGGTCCGCCTGCAAGGCCAGCGCGATCGATTTCAACTCGTCGGCGGTATCGGGCAGACGGGGCAAGAGGCCGAGCTCGGCGCTGTCGACGCCTTCGAGCTTGGGACTGTTGCGCCGCTTCAGCGGGCCGCCGCGGGTGATGTTGCCGCCGGCGTCGGCGACCTGAATCTTCTCGCCTCCGCCTTCCGCCTCGGCCTGCTGCTCGCTGTTGAAATAGGGATCGCCAAAGGCCACGAGGTCGCCGCGGCCGGGCTTGCCCGGCGGCAATTGCCGCAGCGTGCGCAGCGCCGCCGCCGAAGGCACCGTCGACACGGCATGGGTTCGCGCCAGCCACGGCACATTGCGATAACCGATGAAGAGCGGGTCCTCGTCGGCAGACACTTCCGCCGGCGCCGTCGGCAACAAGGACAGCGGCAACAATCCCAGCGCGCCGTTGGTCACGACGATCACGTTCCTGGCCGGCTTCCAGCCGCTCTCGACCGGCTTGAGCAGCAGTTCGTAGAGCTCGTGGCCGAGCTTGAGGTCGAAGGGCGGAATGTCAGAGATCATCGCAGCTTGCGGCTCGAGCGCTTCGCGCAGCTTGCGGATCTTCGTCTCGATGTCGCCGATCCTGGCCTGCACGGCGGCGAACGCCACCGGCCCGGACTTCGGCACGGCCCAGACGAAACTGCCGTTCTGGCCGAAATAGAACGACAGCATGGCCTCATCGTCGGCCAGCGTGGCGCGGATCTCGGCGACGCTCGGCGGCCTGGGCGAAACGAGATCGGCGTAAATCGGAAACTTCTGCTTGATCTCCTGGCGCGCCTTGTCGCGCTGCCCGCGCAAGGCGCCAATCGAAGCCTGGATTTGTGCAACGCCCTTCTCGTCCCGCTCCGCCGCGGGGAGCGCAAGCACGTTGTTGAGCGTGCCGAGCTGGGCGTTGACCTGCTTGGTGAGGTCCTGCTCCTTGCGCACGAGCTCGGCAAGCGCAGGGTCCTTTGCCGCCGCACGCGCGCTCGAAGCGGCCAGCGCCTGCTGCACCGAACGGCCGCGGACAGCATCAGCGAGGCCGAACGTCTCTTCGCCAACCTCCTTGCCGGTTCCTACGGCCCTGGCAAGCAGCAGCAGATAGCTCTCCACGATGGTCTGCAGCCGCTGGCTGCGCGCGGCTACCACCGTCGTGTTCTCATCGTCGGCGTTTTCTCCGGCGCTCGCCACCATGACCGGGATGGCAGCCTTGAACTCCCGGATAGCTTCAGCATCGCGGCGTGCGCGCATCAGTCCGACCGCCAGCGTGCCGCGCGCCGAGGCGGAATCGAAATGATTCTCGCCGACCCGGGCGACCTGCTTCTTCACGAGCTGCTCGGCCGCGGCGATGCCTGCGTCCAACTGACCGGAGCCGTAAAGCGAGAGGATCCGGGACGGATTGAGTTCGAACACCTGACGGCGCTGCGGATCCCAGCCGGCCACGGCCTTGTCGATCCTCGCAAACATCTCGTTCGCTTCGGCATTCTGGCGCCGAAGCGTCAGAATGCCGGCGAGCTGCGACAGCAATTGTACCGTCGTCTGCGAGTCCTCCGGCACACCCACGCTCTTGTTGATCTCGAGCGCCACACGACCGAGCTTCTCGGCCTCCTCGTAACGGCCCTGATCGACCAGAATGCCCGCCAGCCCCATCACGAAACGCGGCGTGACGGGATTGTACTTGCCGGTGTCCTTCAGGCGCGAGAGCAGCGCGCGACGCGCGTCCGCCTCGGCCTCGGCGAGCCGGCCCTGCTTCGCCTTCATCCGCGCCTGGTTCAACACGGTGCCGTCGATCGCCTGCTGCAGGAGTGTTTCCGCCGGCGCGTTGTCCGACTCCATGATCGCCTTCGTGCTTGCGCGCTTGCGCACCTCCGCATTGCGATAGGCGGTCTCGGCGTCGGCAAACTGTCCGCGCGCCTCGAAAATCAGGGCGCGAGCCAGCTCCAGCTCGCCTTCCCAGCTCTGGCCGAACCTGGAATAAGCCGATCGCCAATTGGGATGGCCGCTGGTCCGGGCCTCCTGGATCGCGGTCTGGCTGCGACGCAGATAGGCTTCAGCCTGCGCGACGTCGCCCATCTGGATGAGGACGGCCGCGACCCCGCGGTTGGTGTTGAACTGCCATCCCTTGGCGCCCGGCATACTGGCCGCTTCGCGCAGAAGCCTCTGCATGATCTCGAGCGCGCGCTTCGGGTCCCCCGCAAGAGCGTGCTGCAGCGACTGAAGCTGCAACATCCGCGCCAGCAAATTCGGACTGACGGCGCCGCGCCCGACTTCCACGGCCTTGTCGGCGTCGGACATCGCCTCGGCGAGCCGGCCGAGCTGCGCGCGCGCGTTGGCGCGATCGAAATAAAGCTCGGCGAGATCCTGACGGGATTCCTTGCCGGTCGGTGCGGCTTCGGCGTCCGATTTCAATTTCGCGATCGTCTTCTCGTCGGGCTTGTCGCCGTCGAGGATCGCCGTGATGTCGGCGATGCTGCGGGGCGGCGCGACGAAATCCTTCGGGAGCGCGGTGCCTGCCTCGAGCTTGGGTCCCATTTCCTTGGGAAGCTCGACTGCGACATTGGCGCGGCCATTGGCGGCATTCAGTGCCGCCATCACGCAGGCCCTGACCTGGGGCGAGGCCTTGGCGCGGCAAGCTTCGAGATTGGCACCGCCGGCCGGCCCTCCACCTGCGCGCATGCAGGCCTGCACGATCGGCCTGCCGACCGTCATCCGACAATTCTCGAGCGCCGCTTCCTTGGTCAGCGCGGTTGCAGAGCCGGTTGACCCTAGCAGAAGGGCAAAGGTCAGCAGTTGGCGTGGGCTAAGGTCCAGACGGCTCTTAAACGGACCAATGGTGTCCAAGCGCATCTCGAACAACCTTTGAAAAAATAACTTGAAGAAACGGGACCATCCTATCCGGACCGTAGGGAAGGACAAGGGCAATCAAGGCGGTTCCCGGATGCCTCAACGGACCAGGCGGTTGCGGCCGGCATGAGGTGGCGGCGGCTTCAGGCTAGCTTCGCTGACCTGGCTGCAAGGGCGAGATGGCTGCGCTCGGCCGGCAACGGGTTGTATGGTCAGCCCTTCGAGACGACCGCCCGGCCGTAGGGCGGCTGTGCCGCGACCGGTGGATTGGCGGTCTGGGCGGCGAGTTCGCCGATCAGGCGGTCGGCATCGGCGGCCATGCCGTCGGGAGCCTGGATCACCAGGCGTTCCAGCGCCCAGCGGTAGGACGAGATGCGCTGCTCCAGGCACTGCTGCACCCACTGGATGATCAGCGAGTTCTCCTGCATGCGAGCGACCGCATCGTCCCTCTCCCTTGGTGAGAGCGCGGAGACGCGTGCCATGCTGGCATTGCGCTTCCTGTCGAGATCGATGACGCGGATCGCGCTGCCGAAGAACGGCTCGAACCGCGTGATGTCGTTGCGGACGTCCTCGATCAGCTGCGCATAGCGCGAGGAATGCGAGCGGTGCGGCTCGTCGATCAGCGTGCGTCCGTACATGGTGCGGTCGAACACGACCTTCTGCCGCCAGGGCGAGGGCAGCGCCTTGTAGTCGCCGAACACGCTCTTCCAGGCCGGCCGCGACAGCGGCGGCTCGATCATGGGATAGGCGAGATCGCGAAGCTGGCGCTCTTCGTCGGTGAGCTGGAATTGCGAGGGCTGCAGGCCGACGCTGGAGGTGACCTCCGCGCCCAGCCAGCGGTGCATGTCGTCGCTGCGCATGTCGGCGCGCGTGCGGCCGAAATCGCCGCCGCTGCAGGCGCACAGCCCCGCGCCAAGCAGGGCGAGCAGCACGGCCGAAAGGACAGGCCGGATCTGGCGGATGGATTCCGGCATTGCGTGAAGCCGGATGTCAGCGGCGGCGACGACGGCGCCCCGGCGCTGCGCCCTGCTCCGGCCCGCGATCGCCGCTGGTTTCGTCCGCCTCACGCTCGATCCGGATCACGGGAAGGATCACGACCGTTCCCATGTCCGCGCGTGGAGCGACATCCCCCGACGAGCCCACCCGGCGACCGGCCGGAAATTCGATGATGGTCCCCATGTCAGCTCTCTCAATTGCCGTGCGACCGAACGCGCCTCTGCAACGTGGCGATCATTAAGATCAGTTCATGGTTAACGGGATGTAAACGCGCGGCCTTGGACCGTAACCGCACGGGCGCGCCGCGCCGTCCCGTTGCGGTACGACAACGCCTTGAATTGCAGGGCCGGCTTCACGCCTCATTTTCCTTAACGAGGCTTTAAAAGAACCTGCGCTAGGTTCGCTCGCAAGTATCTTTTCCGAGTTGCGTACGCCTCCATGACCAAGTCGCTGTTTCCCGGATTCGACGGGCTGATGAACCTGTCCCGTCGCGAAGGTGTCGACGTCCGTCCAACGCTGCTGCGCGTGCTGACCGACCTGTATGTCCAGACCGGCACCCACAGCGAGGACGAGCAGCGGCAGTTCGTCGAGCTCGCCACGCGGCTGATCGACCAGGTCGACGATGCGACGCGCGCGGCCGTCAAGGCGCGGCTCGCGGTCTATCCGCACACGCCCGTCCCGGTCCTGCAGAAGCTCGGGCTGGTCGCGGCACAGGAAGGCCGCAGGGTTCCATTACCTCCCTCTCCGGCGCGCGCGCCCGCCGAGCCCGAGCAGCGCATGACCGCCGACATGGCGATGCAGCCGAAGGAGGCGGCCGAGATCCACGACATGTTCTTCCGCGCCGGCGCCTCCGAGCGCGCGCTGATCCTGCACAATCTGGCACAGACCCCGCTGAAGGCCGCCCCCCGCATCCCGACCGTGCGCGCCAAGCGCGCGATCCAGATCTTGGAAATGGCAGGGATCGCGGGCGACGTCGAGAACTTCACCTTCGAGCTCGGCGACAGCCTGATCCTGCCCTCGCGCGTCGCAGCCCAGATCGTCGACGATACCAGCGGCGAGGCGCTCGCGGTCGCCGCGCGCGCCCTCGATATGCCGAGCCCGGTCTTCCAGCGCATCCTGCTGTTCTTCAAGCCGGAGATCGGCACGTCCGTGAACGCCGTGTACCGGCTGTCGCGGCTCTACGACCGACTCGCCGAGCGCTCGGCGCTGGTGATGCTGGCGGCCTGGCGTGGCTCGACGCTCGCCGTCACGCGCGCAAAGTACCAGGCAGCGCTGCATGACGGCGAACGCCAGCGCGCGCGTGCGGGCGCGAGCCAGGTGCGGCCGGGCGCGCAGCCCGGCTCCAGCCCGACGGTGCGGAAGGGTACCGGTTCGTCGGACCGGTAAAGCCGGCCATGAGGCAGCGACATTGGATGTGGGGTGCGCAACGCCTGTTCAAGCTCGTCATTGCGAGCGCAGCGAAGCAATCCTCCGTAGAAAGATTCTGGATTGCTTCGTCGCTTTGCTCCTCGCAATGACGGCGGGGCGCGATAGTTACATCTTTGCCAATTCCAGAAAATGCCGTCCGGCACGGTCTTCGGTCTCGACGATCCAGGCGTCGGAATCGAAGCGGATCTCCTTGGTCAGCCGCTCCTCGATCGTGTGCTCCGGCAGAGGCTGCGGCGACACGGGCACGAAGAAGCGATCGATGGGCCGGCCGTCGTCATAGACGGTCTGCGGCGCCGGCGCGTACAGCATCGCATTGCCGTCGAGCAGCGACACCTTGACGAACACCGCGCCCGCCTCCTCGGCGCCGCGGCGTCGCACGGCGCCGAACACGCCCTCGGTCTGGCAGCGGCGCAAGTAAGCGGCCACCCAAATGTTGGATTTCAAACGCATGAATTCGACGATAGGCCAGCGCGAGGTCTCACGCCAGCCTCACTTCGTCCATCTCACGCCCTGCGCGTGCTCTCCTGGCCGCCGCGAATCTGGGTCGCGACGAAATACGACAGCGGCATCGCCAGCGCGAATCCCACGGCCACGGCGTAGGGAATGTTCTTGATGGCATCCGCCGCAAGGCTCGGCACCATCAGCACCACGATCAGACTGATTCCAGCCAACGTGGTTCCCAACATGATCCAGACCAGAATCGAAACCTTGAACATGACGACCTCTCTCTTCCCTGATGAGGATGAGCGATCATGTTCCCCGAATCCGCCGGCCGTCATTGATCCCCAGCAAATCCCCGCGCCCGCGGACGCCGAGCTGATGTGCGGACGCGCGATATGCGGAATTGATCGACGTCAATGACAGGCGGTACGGCTACTCGACGGGATGGCCGATCGCGGCGCCGAGCTCGCGCAGCAGCCGATCGGACACCTGCCCGGTGACGGGCATCTTGTGCTCGCGCTCGAACTTCTGGATCGCGGACTGGGTCTCGCCGCCCATCGTGCCCGTGATCTTCAGATTGCCGTAGCCATATTCGGACAGCGCGCGCTGCACGCCGGCGATACGCCGCGCGGCCGGGCTTTGCGCCGGAATCGGCGCCGGCGGACGCAGGGCCGAGGGCGGCGCCGAGGTCGTCGACTTGACCAGGTTCGTCATCGGATCGCTCGCGCGCGTCGAGGCGGTTGCCTCGACGGGCTTTTCGGGCGCCTTCTCGACGGCACGCTCGGCAGGTTTGGGCTCGACGCGGAACTCCGTCGCGCGCGGCTCGAGCGGCGAGCTATCGGCGCCGACGGGGCGCGGACGCGGCAACGGGTTTGCCAGCGGCACGGACGACGGCGCGGGAAGATTGATCACCGTGCCGAACATCGGCGCGGGATGTCGGCCGGTCTGGAGGAACAGCGCATTGGCAACGATCGCACTGATCGCGGCGGCGGCGACGAGGCCGGCCAGCGTATCCTTGGGGCTGTGCAGCAGCACGCGCAGCACGAGGTTGCGCTCGGTCTCGACATCGACGACCGCAGCCTTGGCGCCACGACGGCGCGGAGCGGCTTCGTCCTTTGCAGACTTCCTAGGCACTTTTCTTCACCAGAGCGGGTTGGTCCTGAGGCTGGTCGTGAGTTTGGTCGTGAAGGTCCTGGCGCAGCACCGGCGTCAGCGTCGCGATCTTGCCCTCGGCCGGCCTGACTTGCGGCGGCGTGTAGACGAGCGGCAGCTTGACGGTGACGGCGGTGCCCTCTCCCAACCTGCTTTGTACCGTCAATTCGCCGAGATGCAACGCCACGAGACTCTTGACGATCGAAAGTCCAAGACCGGTGCCTTCGTGACGGCGCTGATAGGTCCTGCCGGCCTGGAAGAACGGCGCGCCGATGCGCTTGAGATCGTCGGGCGCGATGCCGACGCCGGTGTCGCTGACGCGCAGCGTCAGCTGCGAACCCGACACCGCGGCTGATACGGAGACCTGGCCGCCGCGCTCGGTGAACTTGATCGCATTGGCGACGAGGTTGAGCACGATCTGCTTGAAGGCCCTGGGATCGCCGGTCATGACGGGCAGGTCCTGCGGCGCGTCGGTGATCAGGTCGATGCCGTTCTCCCGCGCCTTCAGCGCCAGCAGATTGCAGCAATGGAGCAGCGAGGCGCGCGGTGCGAACGGCTCGGAGGCAATCTCGAAATTGCCCGACTCCATCTTCGACATGTCCAGGATGCCGTTGACGACCGACAGCAGATGCTGGCCGGAATCGTTGATGAGCTGGGCATATTCCTTGCGCTGGGCCGCCCCCAGCATCAGGCTCTGCTCCTGCGCGATCATCTCGGAGAAGCCGATGATGGCGTTGAGCGGCGTGCGCAGCTCATGGCTCATGGTGGCGAGGAAGCGGGTCTTGGCGGCATCGGCCGTCTCGGCGGCGCTGCGCGCCTGATCCAGCGCCTGCTCGAAAAGCTTGCGGTCGGTGACGTCACGCATCACCGCGACGACTTCGGCTTCGCGGGTTGTGTCACGATCGGTATCCTGGCGGCCGAGATCCAGGTCGAGCGGGCGGCAGCGCATCTCGACCCAGATGAAATCGACCTCACCGCGCTCGGAACCAACGGGCTCCCGCCGCAGCCGGAACTCGACGCTTGCGACATCGCCGCGCGCCGCATCCGACAGAGCGGTGAGATAGGCTGGCCGATCGGCGACATGGACGCGGTCGAACAGGCCGTGGCCGAGCAGTTGCGCCACTTGCAGGCCGAGCATGGCCTCCACCGCCGGCGAGATGAACTGCACGGCGCCGTTACGCTGATGCCGCGAAATCACGTCGCTCATGTTGCGCGCGAGCAGGCGGTAACGCTCCTCCTCGCGCGACAAGAGCGCGACACTGGTGCGCGCGAGCGATTCCGCGCCGAAGGCAAGCCCTGCGGCATAGAGAGTCGCAGACGCGATGCCGAAGGCCATCAGCACGCCGCGCTCGGCCGCGCTCGGCTCCTCCACCGGCAGCCAACCGAGCTGGCTGATCAGGATCAGCATTCCGGCACAGGACAGCGCGAGCAGCGAGGCGAAGGCCGCGACGCGGCGCGAGGCCGACAGCGCAGCTTCGAGTGGAACCACGATCAGCCAGACCGCGGCGAATGATTGGATGCCGCCCGTCGTGACCGCGACCGCCATGATCAGGCCGGCGAGCGCGAGCGACGACAGCACATGCGCGCCTTCGTAGCGTCCGGTGCGCGAGAGGAACCAGGCCAGCATGATGGGCGCGATCAGCCAGGCAAAGGCCGCGACCTCGACCGCGCTCGGCGCACCGCGCATGGCGAGATAAACCGGGAATGCGGCAAAGGCGGCCAGGCTGCCGAGCAGCCGCGGCGCCATGAAGGCACGATGGCGCGCTCGCATCAGCGCATCGTAGCGCGCGGAGGGATGCAGCAGCGCATCGAGACAATCGCGGATGATACTCAAAACTGTCACGGGTCTCGCGCTTCGGCTCAATCGTCTCTTGGAAGACGCGCCGGAACGCCTCCTTGTCGTTGAGCCACCGTGTCAGAGCGACCTTAAACGAGTGCTAAGGCGACGCCGCGTGCGGCCGGACACCGCGCGATCGCGAAGCTTTTTAGACGATTTGGCGACGTCTTCGGTCAGGATGGTGAACACAGGGTTTCACCTTCCTCCGCATGGTTTCGAATTGGTGGATGCGGGCAGCCGGCGGAATCACGGGCGCGGGCGTCAATCGAAAATTTACGACACCGTCGGCTTCGAAGAATCCTGCGCAAATTTTCCGCGAATTAAGCTCAAGGCAATCACTTGCGATTTATCGAGAGTTGCTAGGTCCGACTTCCGCGGAGATCGCCGCGGGCGGAATCCAACGGACAGGTCGCAAGATGCGCTTTCTGCTTCGCATCACATTCTGGCTCGGGCTGGTGCTGGTGCTCCTGCCGCGGGACAAGACGCCCGAATCGGAGAAGCTGCCGCAGATCGGCGCCGCCGACGCGGTGCAGGCTGCGACTGCGGCCGTCTCCGACATGACCCATTTCTGCAAGCGCCAGCCGGCCGCCTGCGAGGTCGGCGGACAGGCCGCGACCATCATCGGCCAGCGGGCCCAGGACGGCGCCAAGAAGCTCTACCAGATCATCAACGACAAGAAAGAGCAGATCACCAACGACAAGAACGAGAAGACCGACAAGACCGACAAGAAGGCGCCCGACCATACCGGCTCGATCGCCATGGCCGGCGAAGGCGACAATGCCGCAAGCGAGGCGCCGCGCGATACCCTGACCCAGGACGACCTTGCGCTCGAATGGCGCGGACCCCAGGTCCCGAATTAGCGGCCAAACCCTATCGATTTCACGGCTTCGCGACCTTATATTGGCCTGAACACGAACACGGGCCAGCATGACGACGATCGACGAAATCAGGGACAATTTCGAGCTTCTGGACGAGTGGGACGACCGCTACCGGTATGTCATCGAGCTTGGCCGCACCCTGGAACCGATGCCGGAGGCGGAACACTCCGCCGCCAACAAGGTGCAGGGCTGCGTCAGCCAGGTCTGGCTCCAGAAGCTTGTCGACCGCAGCAATGGCGAACCGATCCTGAGATATCGCGGCGACAGCGACGCGCATATCGTGCGCGGGCTGGTCGCGATCGTGCTTGCGCTCTATTCGGGTCGCACGCCGCAGCAGATCCTCGATACCGACGCGATCGCCGTGTTCAACGAGTTCGGCTTTCGCGATCATCTGACGCCGCAGCGCTCCAATGGCCTGCGCTCGATGGTCGAGCGCATCAAGAGAGACGCGAAAGCGGCGCTCGCGGAGGCGTCGTAGGAAATCACTTCCGCTTTCGCTGCTGCTGTCCGAGGCCCATCTGCTTGGCCAGCTGCGAGCGCGCCACCGCATAGTTCGGGGCGACCATGGGATAGTCGGCCGGCAAGCCCCACTTCTCGCGGTATTGTTCCGGCGTCATGTTGTACTGCGTGCGCAAATGGCGCTTCAGCGACTTGAAGCGCTTGCCGTCTTCCAGACAGACCAGATAATCGGGCGCGATCGACTTCTTCAGCGACACGGCCGGCTTGGCGGGCTCGAGCGGCGCCGCCTCGGTGCGGCCCGACGACACCCGCACCAGAGCGGCATGCACCTGGCTGATCAGGTTCGGAATCTCAGCCGCCGGCGTCGGATTGTTGCTGAGATAGGCCGACACGATGCTTGCCGTCAGCTCGATGAAATTCCTGGCCCCCGCGTCCGACATCGGCCGCCCTCCCTCCACCTTGCGTCTCACGGGATTGACGACGCCAGAGTATTCCATGTCAACAATACGTTCGGCTGAAATAAGATAACGGACGATGATGCGCTGATTACTGGTGAACGGCGCTGCTTTACTTACGCGCGGCAGCCTCAACCGCGCTGGTCGAGATGGGCGCGGAGCTCGTCGATCGAGGCAAAGCGCATCATGCCTTCCGGCATCTGCGCCTCGATCGAGCCGTCGGAATAGAGCGAATAGGCCATGCCGTCGACGACGCCGGATTTGAGCACGGTCACGGGTGCCGGCTCGACGGGTGGCGGCGGCTCGGGTGCAGGCGGTGGGGCGGCCTCCGCAAAGGTCGAGGGGGAACGCGGCGGCGGACGGCGCGGGGGAGGAGCCGGCGGCTCCTGCGGGCGCATACGATCCGGCTTCGGCCAGGCCACGTCAAAGCTCGCGGGCGGATGGTCCGGCGCCTCACCGGGCTCCTCCGCAGGCAGCTGCGACGCCGCGCCTTCGGTGCCCTTCTCCGCGCGCTCGCGCTCCTTGCGCGAGGTCGAGGTGAACAGCAGGTTGCGCCGGCGCGGCGCTTCCGGGGCGGGTGGCGGCGCAGGAGCTTCCGCCTCCTGCGGTCCCTCGACCCGCGGACGCTCGCGCGCGGCAGCTTCGCTCTGCCACGGCCGCGGGCCTGCGGACGGTGGTGGCGGCGGCGCCGGCTCGGGCATGCCCGTGCCTGATACGGCGAGGCCCGGCAGCACGGGCCTGACCCGAACATCGGACGGCGCAATCGCGGCGGCCAGCCGGCGCGCGATGCCCTTGAGCTCGAGCAGCACGAGATACAGGCCGACCAGTAACATTCCGGAGCAGACGCCGATGGCGCC
Source organism: Bradyrhizobium sp. GW821-FHT13H06 (assembly GCF_058803975.1). Lineage (NCBI taxonomy): Bacteria > Pseudomonadati > Pseudomonadota > Alphaproteobacteria > Hyphomicrobiales > Nitrobacteraceae > Bradyrhizobium > Bradyrhizobium sp. GW821-FHT13H06. The sequence goes on from NZ_JBXAPN010000004.1 coordinate 795,815, forward strand.
GGAGATTATGAGAGTTCCTCCGAGGCTGAATTCCCTGATCGTCAGGCCGAAAATGATCGCAAGGAGACCCGCCAGGAAGGCGCAAATCCCCACGATCAACAATGCCAAGCTCATCGAACTCACCCCCGGCCGCGCATCCACACGCGACAACCGCTACGCCACGATACCGTCATACGATGTTCCACGCCAACGGCCAATTGTAGGCGGTGTTCCTAAAGGGAAGGAAATCAGGGACTTATTCACATTCCCTTCAGCTCCGGCTCGGTACTGCTCAGGGGTCCTCCGAGGAATGGGAATTGCTGCGTCGCATCAGGATTTTAGCCATAATGCCCAATTACTTGGTAATGGAACTGCGCTATAGGGAGTCCGGGGAGCAGGCCCGCGCGCACCGGCAGGGCCAAGAGGGGATCCCGGGGCACCGACCGCTATGACATCCATCACGACTTCGGTGATCGACACGCCCCTGCGGCGCTCGGTTGAGCGGACTTGCGACGATCTCGCCATGCTGGTGCTGGCTGCGGTCGCCGTCATCGCAGGCTTGACGTTCCGCGACTACGGGCTCGGCTGGGACGACTACACCCACGCTGAATACGCCGACCTGCTGCTGCGCATGTTCGGTTCCGGCTTCAAGGACACCGCGGCGCTCTCCTTCGCCAATCTCTACATGTATGGCGGCGGCTTCGACATGGTCGCGGCCCTCCTGCACAAGGTCATCCCGCTCGAATTGTTCGAGACGCGCCGCCTGGTCGGCGCCATCGTCGGCGTGATCGGCCTTGCGGTGACGTGGCGGCTCGGCCGCCGCATCGGCGGACCTCTTGCGGGTCTTGCCTCGCTCCTGCTGCTCGCGCTCTGCCCGATCTTCTACGGCCACATGTTCATGAACCCGAAGGATGCGCCCTTCGCGGTGGCCATGATCATCCTGATGCTCGGCCTCGTCCGTCTCGCCGAGGAATATCCGCGGCCGTCGCCGCGCACGGTCCTCATCGTCGGCCTGGGTGCCGGCCTTTCGCTGGGCTGCCGCATTCTCGGCGGGCTCGCACTCGTCTACGCCGTGGTCGGCTTCATACCGCTGCTCCTGGAGGAACTGCGCACTGAGGGTTTGCGCGAGTCGGTCCGCCGCTTTGCCCATGTCGTCTATGTGCTGCTGCCCGGCCTCGTGCTCGGCTATCTCGTGATGGGCCTGATCTGGCCGTGGTCGATCATGGAGCCCGGCAATCCCTTCGACGCGCTGACCTACTTCTCGCATTTTTTCGAGAAGCCGTGGAAGGAGATGTTCGACGGCGCGATCGTGTCGGTGCCCGACATGCCCTGGTCCTATCTGCCGACGCTGTTCGCACTGCAGCTGCCGGAGGTCATGCTGGTGCTGACGGCCGGCGCCGTGTTCAGCACCTTCGCCATGCTGCCGCGACGCGGGGTTCCGGCGCGCCGCAAGACCATCCTCTTGATGCTGACGCTGGCCGCTACCCTGCCGCTCGCGATCGCGATGGTGAAGCGCCCGGCGCTGTACAACGGCATCCGTCATTTCGTCTTCGTGATCCCGCCGATGGCGGTGCTCGGCGGCGTCGCGTTCGCCTGGGCCATGGAGCGCCTGCGCGCCAATCACCGCACCTGGCAGCCGGTCGTGCTCGCCACCTTCTGCTTCGGCCTCGCGCTGTCGCTCGCCGAGATGATCCGGCTGCATCCCTACCAATACACGCATTTCAACCATATCGCGGGGACCGTTCGCGGCGCCGACGACCGCTTCATGCTGGACTATTGGGGGCTCGCCTTGAAGCAGGCCTCCGACGAACTGCGCGAGCAGCTCGTCGAGCGCCAGGAAGTGCCGCCCAGCAATCGCAAATGGAAGGTCGCCGTGTGCGGTCCGCAACGCCCGGCCCAGGTCGCGCTCGGGCCCGACTTCACCATCGGCTGGGATTCCAACGCGGCCGATTTCGCCATGACGCTCGGCGAGTTCTACTGCAAGGGCCTCACCGCGCCCGTCATGGTCGAGATCAAGCGCGACGACGTGGTGTTCGCCCGCGTCTACGACATCCGCGGCCGCGGCATCTCCAGCCTGCTGTCGATCCCGGCGCCATAAATTCTTTCCGCGGTCTCTGGGCTGCACAAGAAAAACGCAGTCGTGGCCTGGATGAGCGCCACACATCCGGGACCTTCGGGGCAGCCCCGCCTATCCCTTGCGCTCATGCGGGCTACGCTGAACTGCCGCGCTTTTGGCCGTCTTGCTGCCAGCCCGCAGCAAGACTAGGTTTGCGCCCCGCAACAACGATGTTTCGGAGAGACCAGCCATGTCGCCAGCGGAAGCGCGCCTCAGGGAAGTGCCGTCGAACATGACGGAGGCGGAGTGGCAGCAACGGGTCAATCTCGCCGCCTGCTATCGCCTCGTCGCGCTGTACGGCTGGGACGATCTGGTCGACACCCACATCTCCGCGCGCGTGCCCGGCCCCGACCATCACTTCCTCATCAACCCTTACGGACTGATGTTCGAGGAAATCACGGCCTCGAGCCTCGTCAAGGTCGACCTGCACGGCAACCAGCTCTCCGAGAGCGAATACAGCATCAACCCGGCCGGCTTCACCATCCATTCGGCGATCCACGAGGTGCGCGAGGACGCGATCTGCGTGCTGCATCTCCACACGCTCGACGGCACTGCGGTGTCGAGCAGCGCCGAAGGCCTGTTGCCGCTGAACCAGACTGCCCAGCTCGTCACCCACGACCTCGCCTATCACGACTATGAAGGCATTGCGCTCGACCACGACGAGCGGCCGCGGCTGCAGAAGGATCTCGGCGACCACAACCACATGCTCCTGCGCAACCACGGCACGCTCACGGTCGGCCGCTCGGTCGCCTCCGCCTTCGAGCGCATGTATCACCTCGAGCGCGCCTGCTCGATGCAGGTGCGCACGCGCGCGCTGGGCACGCCGGTCTATCCGGTCGACGACATCGCGATCGACAAGAACACCGAGCTGCTGTCGAACCGCGACCGCGCCGAGCTGCGCGCGACCAACCTCGTGTGGCCGCCCTTGCTCCGCAAGCTCGACCGTGAGCTTCCGGGCTATCGGACTTGAGATTTTCACGAATTTGGCGTAGGTTGTTCTCAACTAACCTCTACGCCTTTTGGAATGAAACGCCGCCCAATCCCGGGCGGCGTTTTTGTTTGGACCGTTCGTCACAATACATCACCGTCACCCTGAGGTGCTCGCCTCTTCGGCGAGCCTCGAAGGGCGATGGCCCGGCTGCATCAGGGCCGTACATCCTTCGAGGCTCACCGTGAAGCGCGTTGCGCTCCACGGCTCGCACCTCAGGATGACGGGAGGCGCAGTTCGGTCGTTGCAAGTTTCGCAGTCTGGGCAGAGCGACTTGTCCGCCATAGCTCGACGAGCGACGGCGGAAGCGTGCGCGACACTTCTATCGATCCAAGGAGAGATCGTGGGCACGGCGCTTTGCGCCTTTGCCCACCCTCCGGCACCGCGCCTATTTCACCTCCGCCAGCGCGGCGAGGATGCGGGCCCAGGAGCGGATGCCCTTCTGGAAGCTGCGCAGGTCGTATTTCTCGTTCGGCGAGTGGATATTGTCGTCGTCGAGGCCAAAGCCCACCAGCAGCGAGTCGAGGCCCAACGTGCGCTTGAAGTCGGCGACGATTGGAATCGAGGCGCCCGAGCCCATCAGCACGGTCAGCTTGCCCCACTCCTCGGCCAGCGCCTTGCTGGCGGCGGCGAGCGGCTTCATGGTCCAGTCGAGCGCGACCGCAGGCGCGGCGGAATGGTCGCCGAACTCGACCTTGCAGTCGCCGGGAATGCGCGCCGATACGTAGTCGCGGAAGGCCTTGCGGATTTTCGCAGGATCCTGGCCCTGCACGAGGCGGAACGACACCTTGGCCGAAGCATGTGACGGGATCACGGTCTTGGAGCCTTCGCCGATATAGCCGCCCCAGATGCCGTTGACGTCGCAGGTCGGACGCGTCGAGGCCTGCTCGACCAGGAGCCTGCCCTTCTCGCCAGCCGGGAGCGACAGCCCGACCGGCTTGAGGAAGGTCTCGGGGGTGAAATCGAGCTTCTTCCACTGCTCCAGGACGTCGGGCGGCGTGTCCTTCACGCCATCATAGAAGCCGGGAATGGTGATGCGGTTGTCGTCGTCGAACAGGCCGCCCAGTATTCTCGTGAGCACCCGGATCGGGTTCATCGCGGTGCCGCCGAACACGCCGGAATGCAAATCGCGATTGGCTGCGGTGATCTTCAGCTCTTCATACAGCAGCCCGCGCAGCGAGGTCGTGATCGCCGGCGTATTGGAGTCCCACATGCCGGTGTCGCAGACCAGCACGTAGTCTGCCTTGAACTCGTGCTTGTTGGCCTCGATGAAGGGCACGAAATTCTTCGAGCCGACCTCCTCCTCGCCTTCGATCAGGAAGGTGACGTCGACCGGCAGCGAGCCCGTCACCTTCTTCCAGGCGCGGCAGGCCTCGACGAAGGTCATCACCTGTCCCTTGTCGTCCTCGGCGCCTCGCGCGACGATGATCTTGCGGCCGTCGGCATGATCCGCGACGACGGGCTCGAACGGCGGACGGTGCCAGAGATCGAGCGGATCGACCGGCTGCACGTCGTAATGGCCGTAGAACAGCACGTGCGGCCGCCCGCCCGCTCCGGTCCTGCCGACGACGGCGGGATGGCCCGCGGTCGACCTCACCTCGGTCGCGACACCGAAGCTGGCGATGTCCTTGGCAAGATGCTCGGCCGCAGCCTTGCAATCATCCGCGAAGGCCGGATCGGCCGAGATCGACTTGATCCGCAACAACGAGAACAGGCGCTCCAGGCTGTTGTCGAAATCCTTGTCGATGTGGTCGAGCACGGATTGAAGCTGCGTGTTGGACATTGTCGTGTTCCTGATTGCGGGATCTCAAGGTGTCTGCGCTTTTAACGCCGCCGCGGCCTGGGGGCCAGCCGCAACCGCCGGATGCCGGATGTGCCAGGCGAGACACCCTGCGAGGACGGCCGTCGCAGCGAGGTTGTTGCCACAGGCCTGGATGACCTTGGGAAACCACGGCAGCGACAGCAGCATGAGGATGCCCGCGGCGCCCAGGGCGAGCCAGGTTCCCAGGCGCACATGCGCCCGCGCGTCGAAGGCGGCGCGATGCATCAGCACCGTCATCGGGAAGAACAGCCACATGAAGTAGTATTGCCGCGCCAGCGGCGAGGCCACCGTCATCAGGCAAAACAGGATGCCGAGCTCCTCGGCGTCCGAGCGCTCGGTCCGCTGCGCCTCCCGCGGCATGATCGCGACGAAGCCGAGCCCGAGCAGTGCCGACAGCGCCAGCACGATCCAGTTCGCCGTCCTGTAATCGACGTCGATGACGTTCATCGTCCGCGGCGGCTTGTTGCGATCATCCTGATTGTAGTTGATCGGACGGACCAGGCGATGCGTGACGGCAATGAGGGACTGGTTGACCCATGACCAGTTCTGCTCCGCGCGCTGGCCGAAGCCCTTTTCCGAGCTCGTCCCGACCATGCCCTGATACCAGACCGCAAGCTCGGCCGCGTTGCGCTCGAAACCGCGGATCGGCGCCGGCACGACATAGAGCAGGATGCCGGTGAAGGCGATCGTGCTGACGAGGGCGGCCCACTTCCGCCGCCAGAGCAGATAGGGCAGCACAGCGATCGGAAACACCTTGATGGCGGCGGCGAGCGCGAACAAGAAGCCGGCGAGCCACGGCCGCTGATGCCGCAGGCTCCAGAAGCCATAGAGCATCATCGCGAGCAGGACGAGATTCGGCTGGCCCAGATCGAACATGTCGAACACGAAGGCCACGGTGACCAGGACCGGCAGCGCTTCCAGCCAGCGGCCAGGCTTGCGGTGCGAGCCGGCCATGACTTGGGAGAGCGTCCCGGTGTACCACCACGCCACAGCATTCAAGATCGACAGGACGACATAGAGCGGGATCTTGCCGAACCAGCTCGGGATCGCCAGCAGGATCGCGGGGAGCGGTGGATAGATGAAGTCGAAATAGTCGCGGGCCGTGGCAGGATAGAGCGGCCCATCCTGCAAGACCTGCTGTCCGGCCCAGTACCAGAGCACATAATCCTTGGTCTTGCCGTGGCCGAAAATCTCGGGGACGAGCACGTCAGCCGTCAGGAGGACGCAGCAGAACAGAAAAAGCAGATCCAGCGGCGCACGCGGCGACAGACGTCTCGGCGCATCAGGCTTGGCTAAGGGGGCGGGCGGGGTCACGGGGCGGGGGTCCGGTGCGGCGACGAAACAGGACGTAGCAGACCCGCAGGGGCTTGGAGAGCCCCCTCACCTGAATGTGTGCGACGTTCGCCGCCTCGATCGAGGGACAGATCGATGAGCTCGGCGGACGAATTGCCTTCCCGTCGGGCGTCCTGCCTACCGCCGCAGCAATCCACCGAGCGCGCCGCGGACCAGCGTGCGGCCGATCGAGCCGCCGAGCTGGCCGCCGACCGACTTGCCGATATTGGCGGCCATCCCGCCGATCACCTGATTGGTGACCGATCGTGTCACGTCCCGCGCAATGACCTGGCCGGTCGACAGACGGCCTCGCTTGACGTTGGTGCCGAAGATGGTGCCGACGATCGAGCCGATCTGGCCGAGGATTCCGCCGCCTGCGCCGGCTCCACCGTTTTGTGCGTCCGCATGCGCAGCCGTGCCGGCCACGCGCTTCTGCAGCATCTCACTGGCGGACTCTCGATCCACCGCGGTATCGTATTTGCCCTTCACTGGGCTCCTGCTCATGATCGCCTTGCGCTCCTCGGGCGTGATCGGTCCGATGCGGGCCGACGGCGGCCGGATCATCACCCGCTCCACCATCGAAGGCGTGCCGTTGCCCTCGAGGAAGGACACCAGCGCCTCGCCCTTGCCGAGCTCCGTGATCACCTTGGCCGTGTCGAGCTTCGGGTTGGGCCGGAAGGTCTGCGCCGCAGCGGCGACCGCCTTCTGGTCGCGCGGCGTGAAGGCGCGCAGCGCATGCTGCACGCGACCGCCCAACTGGGCCAACACCTTGTCCGGCACATCGATCGGATTCTGCGTGACGAAATAGACGCCGACGCCCTTGGAACGGATCAGACGAACCACCTGCTCGATCTTGTCCATCAGTGCCTTCGGCGCATCGTTGAACAGCAGATGCGCCTCGTCGAAAAAGAACACCAGCTTCGGCTTCGGCAGATCGCCGGCTTCAGGCAGTTCCTCAAACAACTCCGACAGCAACCACAACAGGAAGGTAGCGTAGAGCCTGGGGCTCTCCATCAGCTTGTCGGCAACCAGAATGTTGACGATGCCGCGACCGTCGCTATCGGTCTTCATGAAATCCTTCAGCTCCAGTGCCGGCTCACCGAAGAATTTCGTTCCGCCCTGGTTTTCCAGCACCAGGAGCTGGCGTTGAATGGTTCCAACCGTCGCCTTGCTGACATTGCCGAAGCTCTGCGCGGCCTTGCGGATCTCGGCAAATGGATCTTCCTCGGCATCCGCTGCCTTCTTGCCGCTGGCGGGAACGATCGCATCCAAGAGCGACCGCAGATCCTTCATATCCAACAATGGCAGACCATTCTCGTCGGCAACACGGAATGCGACATTGAGAACGCCTTCCTGCACGTCGTTCAGGTCGAGCATCCGCGCCAACAGCAACGGCCCCATTTCGGTGACGGTGGCGCGCACGGGGTGGCCCTGCTCGCCGAACACGTCCCAGAACACGGTCGAGAACTGGTCCGGCTGAAATTTGAGGCCTATCTCGCCCGCGCGCTTGAGGATGAAGTCCTTGGCCTCGCCGACTTCCGAGATCCCAGACAGGTCGCCCTTGATGTCGGCCGCGAATACAGGAACACCGGCGCGCGCAAATCCTTCCGCCAGCACTTGCAGCGACACGGTCTTGCCGGTTCCGGTTGCACCCGTGACGAGGCCGTGGCGATTGGCGAGCGCCAGCGTCAGCCATGCCTGCTCGTTTCCCTTGCCGACGAAAATCTTGTCGTCGGTATCGCCGAGCTTGCTGTCCTGTGCGGTCATTATTCTCTCTGATCTCTCTGCCGAGTTTCGCGTGTTGAAACTCAAGTGCACCAGTTCCGTAGTTTAACGCATGTCGCGTACCGATTAAAACCGTTCCACGCGCCCCGAGCATGCGACATTGTCGGACACGAATGGACAACATCAGCCGAAAGTAGGAACGAGGTATTCGCAGCGCGGCAATTTTTTGCCGATTCGATCTCGGCTCGTGCACGGCTGCAACACTTTTCTCGCGTTCGAGGATGAATCGCGACCGCGCGTGCGTTCATCGCTTGAATTTCACATCACACCGGCTCAAGATCAATTTTCGAAAGCAATACTCCGGCGTGCAAACCGGCTGAGGGGCCTTATGGACGAGCTGATCGGACGGCTGGCGGCAAGCGCCGGCATAGATGGTGCTGTCGCTGAAAAGACCGTCGGCATTATCCTGGGCTTCCTCCGCAGCGAGGGTCCTTCCGAGAGCGTGCAGGCCCTGATCGACCAGATCCCAGGAGCGGAAGCTGCGATCGAGGCGTCCAGGAGCGGCGGCGGCCTGTCGCGGCTGATGGGTGGCGGCTTGATGGCGGTCGGCACGCGCCTGATGGGCCTGGGACTCGGCATGTCCGATATTCAAAAGGTCGCCCGTGAACTTTTCCGCTACGGGCGAGACAAAATCGGAGCGGATCAGATGGGCAAGATCATCGCTGGGACTCCGGGCCTCAGCCAATTCGCCTGAAGCCACGCATTTCACACCGAGTGTCATGACATATCCAATCTCCGAGATTGAGGGCCTGTCGACCTTTGCAGCCAACAAGTTGAAGGCGCAAGGAATCCGCACCACCGACGCGTTGCTCGAGGCGGCCTCGACCGTGAAGGGCCGCAAGGCGCTTTCCGCCAAGACGGGCATCAGCGAGCAATCGCTGCTGGAATGGGCCAACGTCTCCGACTACATGCGCATTCCAGGCATGGGCAAGGCCAAGGTCGGCCTGGTCCGCGCCGCCGGCGTCACCACCGTGCGCGAGCTCGCCTATCGAAATCCCGCAAGGCTTGCCCAGAGCATGCGCGAAGCCAACGAGAAGAAGAAGCTCGTCCGCATCCTGCCTTCCGAGAAGTCGGTCGGCGACATCATCGCCAAGGCCAAGAAGCTGCCGCCGAAGATCACGTATTAGCCCGCTTCCCTCTCCGTCATCCTGAGGTGCTCGCCTCTTCGGCGAGCCTCGAAGGATGCACGGCCACCGCCGCATCCGCACGGAGAGCGCCGGGCCGTCGCCCTTCGAGGGCCGCTAAGAAGCGGCCACCTCCAGCGACAACGGCTTCGCCGTTGCGCCGGGGTGACGGTGCTAGAGCGGTGCTCCTCCACCCAATCCCGTCTTGACTCCCCCTGCCCGACCGCTAAAGCGGGCCGCATGAACGCCTCGCTCTCCCCTTCCGTCCCGCCGGCCGGCTCGGCCGGGCCTGATGCGCTGCGGACGCTGCTGGAACGGCCTCTTCCCGCGGTGATGGGCGTGCTCAACATCACGCCGGATTCCTTCTCCGATGGCGGCGCGTTCATCGCGCCCGCGCGGGCGCTGGAGCGGGCGCGGGCGATGATCGCCGATGGCGTCGACATCATCGATATCGGCGCCGAATCCACCCGGCCCTACAAGGGCGCCCGGCCGGTCACCGCGGAAGACGAATTGGCGCGATTAAAGCCGGTGCTGGCCGACGTGGTGGCGCTCGGCGTGCCGGTCTCGATCGACAGCATGAAGGCGAAAGTGGTGGCCTTCGCGCTCGACCAGGGCGCGGTGATCGCCAACGATGTCTGGGGCCTGCAACGCGATCCCGACATGGCGCCGCTGATCGCCGCAAGAGGCGTTCCCGTCGTCGCCATGCACAACCGCGACAGCGTCGATCCCGCGATCGATATCCTTGCGGACATGCAGGCGTTCTTTCGGCGCTCGCTCGATATCGCCGCGCAGGCCGGCATCGTACGCGACAAGATCGTGCTCGATCCCGGCATCGGCTTCGGCAAGACGGCCGAGCAGAGCATGACCGCGTTGGCGCGCTTACGCGAACTCGACATGTTCGGCTTGCCGATCCTGGTCGGCGCCTCGCGCAAGCGCTTCATCGCCTCGGTGTCGCCGTCGGAACCATCGGAGCGGCTCGCCGGCTCGATCGCGGCCCATCTGATCGCCGCGCAGCGCGGCGCGAAGATCATCCGGACCCATGACGTCGGCGAAACCCTGCAGGCCCTGCGGGTGGCGCATGCAATCGAGAGCAAGCAATGACCGATACGATCTTCGTCACCGGCCTGTCGATCCATGCCCGCCACGGCGTGATGGATCACGAAACCGAAGTCGGCCAGCGTTTCGTCATCGATCTCGAACTCTATACCGACCTGTCCGAGCCGTCGCGCAGCGACCGGCTCGCGGACACGGTGTCCTACGCCGACGTGGTGGCGACGACGACGGCGGCGTTCAAGAACACCAATTACAAGCTGCTGGAGCGCGCGGCCGGCGCGGTGGCCGACGCCATCCTGTCGAACTTCCCGCGCGTCCGCGCCGTGAAGATCACGGTGCACAAGCCGCATGCGCCGATCGCCGCGATCTTCGACGATGTCGGCATCATGCTGACGCGCTCGCGGCATCCCTGAGATGGCGAGCGTGCTGATCGCGCTGGGCGGCAATGTCGGCGATGTCCGCGCGACGTTCGGCAAGGCGATCGCCCATATCTGCGGCATGGCGCAAGGCGCGCTGATCGCACGCTCCTCGGACTATGCCACCCCACCCTGGGGCGACGAGGACCAGGATCCCTTCATCAACGCCTGCATCGAGATCGAGACCGGTCTCGATCCGCACGCGCTCTTGTTCGTGCTGCAGAAAGTCGAGCAGAAATTCGGCCGCGTGCGAACCAAGGAGCGACGCTGGGGCCCGCGCACGCTCGATCTCGACATGATCGCCTATGACGACGTCAGCTTGCAGAAGCCCGACCTTACGCTGCCGCATCCCCGCCTGTTCGAGCGCGCCTTCGTGCTGGTGCCGCTGGCCGAGATCGCGCCCGACCGCGTGATCTCAGGCATTCGTGTGCGTGACGGCCTCGCCAGCGTCTCCACGCAAGGCATTGAGCGGCTTCCGGATACCGGTTAACCAAAAACAACCGTTTGCAGGGACGGTCTGCCGTGGCAATTTCGCCTGAGAACAACGAGACGTTTGGGAGCCCCTCGCCGCATGACCTCCGTGACTGACGACCTGCCGCTGGCGGCGGATTTTCCCAAGGCGACGCCTGAGGACTGGCGCAAGCTGGTCGACGGCGTGCTGAAGGGCGCGCCGTTCGAGAAGCTGGTCGGCAAGACCTATGACGGCATCAAGATCGATCCGCTCTATCCGCGCGCCAAGGGCGTTGCGCCCGTGGCGGGACGCCCGCCGGCTGCGCCGTGGCAGATCGTGCAGCGGATCGACCATCCCGACGCGGCGCTCGCGAATGCACAGGCCCTCACCGACCTCGAGAACGGCGCGACGGGGCTCGCGCTGGTGTTCGCCGGCGGCAGCGGCGCCCATGGCTTCGGCCTGGAACCTTCGGCGGATGCGGTCGCAAAGGTTCTGAAAGACATTCATCTCGACGCCGGCATCGGCCTCGAGCTTCAGATCGGCCCGCAATCGCGGATGGCCGCGATCCATGTCGCGGAATATGTCAAGAGCAAGGGGTTCGATCCGGCAGCCTGCAACATCCGCTTCGGCCTCGATCCGCTCGCGGCCGCCGCTGCGTGGGGCCACAGCCCCTATACCTGGGACGAGATCGTTCCTGCCGTCGCCGGCGCCATCAAGGGCCTTGCCGCGCTCGGCTTCAAGGGACCGTTTGCGCCCGCCGACGGGCGCGTGATCCATGATGCCGGTGGCTCGGAGGTGCAGGAGCTTGCCTTCGTGCTTGCCTGCGGCGTCGCTTATCTGCGCGCGATCGAAGGCGCCGGCATTCCCCTCGAGCAGGCGCAGGGCATGGTCTATGCGCGGCTTGCTGCAGATGCCGACCAGTTCCTGACCATGGCCAAATTCCGCGCGCTGCGGCTGCTGTGGGCACGCATCGAGCAGGCCTGCGGGCTGACGCCGAAACCGCTGTTCATTGCCGCCGACACGGCCTGGCGCATGCTGACGCAGCGCGACCCTTACGTGAACATGCTGCGCGCGACCATGGCGACGTTCGCCGCCGGGCTCGCCGGCGCCAATGCGATCACGGTGCTGCCGCATACGCTGGCGCTCGGCCTGCCCGATCCGTTCGCGCGGCGCGTGGCGCGCAACACGCAGCTTCTCTTGCTGGAAGAAAGCAACCTCGCCAGGGTCAGCGATCCCGCGGCAGGCGCAGGCGGCATCGAGACGCTGACGGCGCAGCTTTGCGACGCCGCCTGGGCACTGTTTCAGGAAAGCGAGAAAGCCGGTGGTGCTTTCGCGACACTTCAGCAGGGCGTGTTCCAGAGCAAGGTGGCGGCCACGCGAAAGGCGCGCGACGCCAACATCGCAAAGCGCCGCGACGTGCTGACCGGCGCCAGCGAGTTTCCGAACCTGCATGAGCGCGAAGCCACCGTGCTGAAGGCAACGCCGATCGCGCTTCCGCCCTACGGGGAACAGAAATACAAGTTCGATGCGCTGCCGCCGATCCGGCTGGCGGAACCGTTCGAGGCGCTGCGCGACAAATCCGACGCGGCGTTGAAGGCACGTGGCGCGCGGCCAAAGGTGTTCCTGGCCAATCTCGGCACGCCCGCCGATTTCACCGCGCGCGCCACCTTCGCGAAAAGCTTCTTCGAGGCCGGCGGCATCGAGGCCCTGGACAGCGAGGGCTTTGCCGATCCGGCCAAATTGGCAGCCGCGTTCAAGGCTTCAGGTGCGGAGCTTGCGTGCCTCTGTTCCAGCGACAAGGTCTATGCCGGTCAGGCGGAACCCGCCGCCCGGGCCCTGCAAACGGCAGGCAGCAGACATATCTATCTGGCGGGCCGCCCGACTGATGCCGAGGCGGCGCTGCGGGCCGCCGGCGTCACGGGTTTTGTCTTCGCCGGAGGCGATGCGCTTGCGACGCTGCAAGACGCCTATCGACGAATGGAGCAGCCATGACCGGCACCAGCAAACCCGTTCTCACCGGCGGCTGCCAATGCGGGGCCGTGCGCTTCGCCGTCATGACGGCGCCGTCCAGGGTCTCGATCTGCCACTGCCGGATGTGCCAGAAGGCAGCCGGCGCGCCGTTCGCCTCCTTTGCCGACATCAACAAGACCGACTTCGCCTGGACCAAGGGGAAGCCGTCGTTCTTCCGCTCCTCCACCATCGCCGAGCGCGGCTTTTGCGCCGCCTGCGGCACGCCGCTGAGCTTCGGCCGCATCGACGGCGACCGGATCGAGATCATGACCGGCACCTTCGACCACCCCGACTGGGTGATCCCGACGCGCCAGTTCGGCACCGAATCCCGCCTCGGCTGGGTGGTCGGCATCGCCAACCTGCCAAGCCAGACCACGCAGCAGAATTACGGACCGGAGAAGATGGCGACCATCGTCAGCCATCAGCATCCGGACCATGATTGAGCGTCTATGATATGGTTGAAACCATGAGCCGCATTCCCAATTTTGCCGATGTCGCTTTCGAGCGAGCCGCCACAGCCGCGCCGTCAGGCAGCGCCGAACCATGGCTGACGCCCGAGGGCATCCTGGTCAAGCCCGCCTATGGCGAGGCCGATCTCGCCGGGCTCGATTTCCTCGAGACATATCCCGGCATCGCGCCGTACCTGCGCGGCCCCTACCCGACCATGTATGTCAATCAGCCCTGGACCGTCAGGCAATATGCCGGCTTCTCCACGGCGGAGGATTCCAACGCGTTCTACCGACGCAACCTCGCGGCGGGGCAGAAGGGCCTCTCGGTCGCATTCGATCTCGCCACCCACCGCGGCTATGACAGCGATCATCCGCGCGTCGGCGGCGACGTCGGCATGGCCGGCGTCGCCATCGATTCCATCTACGACATGCGCACGCTGTTCGCGGGGATCCCGCTCGACCAGATGAGCGTGTCCATGACCATGAACGGCGCGGTGCTGCCGATCCTCGCGCTCTACGTCGCCGCCGCCGAGGAACAGGGCGTACCGCCGGAGAAACTCTCGGGCACCATTCAGAACGACATTCTGAAAGAGTTCATGGTGCGCAACACCTACATCTATCCGCCGGCGCCCTCGATGCGGATCATCTCGGACATCTTCGCCTACACCTCGCAGAAGATGCCGAAATACAATTCGATCTCGATCTCCGGCTATCACATGCAGGAGGCCGGCGCGACGCAGGACCTCGAGCTCGCCTACACGCTCGCCGACGGCGTCGAATATCTGCGCGCAGGCCTTGCCGCAGGGCTCGACGTCGACCGTTTCGCTCCGCGCCTGTCGTTCTTCTGGGCGATCGGCATGAACTTCTTCATGGAAGTCGCCAAGATGCGCGCAGCGCGCCTGCTTTGGGCGAAGCTGCTGAAGCCGTTCAACCCGAAGGACCCGCGCTCGCTCTCGCTGCGCACGCACAGCCAGACCTCTGGCTGGTCGCTGACCGCGCAGGACGTCTTCAACAACGTGATGCGCACCACCGTCGAGGCGATGGCGGCCACCCAAGGCCACACCCAGTCGCTGCACACCAACGCGCTCGACGAGGCGCTCGCCTTGCCGACGGATTTTTCGGCGCGCATCGCGCGCAACACCCAGCTCTTCCTGCAGCAGGAGAGCGGCACCACCCGCATCATCGATCCCTGGGGCGGCTCGTATTACGTCGAACGGCTGACGCGTGACCTCGCCGCCAAGGCGTGGGGCCATATCCAGGAGGTCGAGGAACTCGGCGGCATGGCGAAGGCGATCGAGGCCGGCTTGCCGAAGCTGCGCATCGAGGAGGCTTCCGCCAAGACGCAGGCGCGGATCGACGCCGGCAAGCAGGCGGTGATCGGCGTCAACAAGTACAAGCCGACCGACGAGGACAGAATCGAGATCCTGAAGGTCGACAATTCCAACGTCCGCCGCTTGCAGATCGACAAGCTGACGCGGCTGAAAGCCGAGCGCAACCAGAAGGACGTCGATGCCGCGCTCGCGGCGATCACGCGCTCGGCCGGCGAAGGCAACGGCAATCTGCTCGCGCTCGCGATCGATGCGGCGCGGGCCAAGGCGACTGTCGGCGAGATTTCGGACGCGATGGAGAAGGTATTCGGCCGGCACCGCGCCGAGATCAAGTCCATTACCGGCGTCTACAAGCGGGAGGCGTCCAGCATGGGCAACCAGGTCGAGAAGGTTCAGGCGCTGATCGACGCGTTCGAGGAGGCGGAAGGCCGCCGCCCGCGCATCCTCGTCGCCAAGATCGGCCAGGACGGCCACGATCGCGGCCAGAAGGTGATTGCGTCTGCCTTTGCCGACATCGGCTTCGACGTCGACATCGGGCCGCTGTTCGCCACCGCCGACGAAGCCGCGCGGCAGGCGGTCGAGAACGACGTCCACATTCTCGGCGTCTCCTCGCTCGCCGCCGCCCACCTCACCGCCGTGCCCGAATTGAAGGCCGCGCTGAAGAAGCAGGGCCGCGACGACATCATGATCATCGTCGGCGGCGTGGTGCCGCCGCAGGATTACGACGCGCTCTACGCCGCCGGCGCTGAGGCCATCTTCCCACCGGGCACGGTCATCGCGGACGCAGCCGAGGAGCTGATCCGCAAGCTCAACGCCCGTCTTGGACATAGCGAGGCTGCGGAGTAGCTGGTAGACTGGCCGCATGACCGGCCAGGTGTCTCCATGACGCGTGACGAAATCATCGCTGCCATACGCAAGAACGCGGAAGCCATCAAAGGCAAGGGCGTATCCAGGCTTGCCATTCTTGGCTCGCGGGCCGACGAAGATTACAACAGCGACATCGACATTCT
The DNA here is from genome assembly GCF_058803975.1 of Bradyrhizobium sp. GW821-FHT13H06. NCBI lineage: Bacteria > Pseudomonadati > Pseudomonadota > Alphaproteobacteria > Hyphomicrobiales > Nitrobacteraceae > Bradyrhizobium > Bradyrhizobium sp. GW821-FHT13H06. The sequence continues at coordinate 811,678 of NZ_JBXAPN010000004.1, forward strand.
GGTCGAGATCGAACCGGATACGTCTTTTTCACTGCTCAAGCTGATCGATGTCGAAAACATCATCGAAGATGCGACCGGCTTGCAAACGCAGGCAACCGTTCGCCGCTCGACGTCCCCCCGCTTTGCGCCGCACAGCGCTGACGACATTGTCGAAATACTCTGACGCTCACGCAGGAGCACTATCCTTGAAATTCGTCGCCGGTTTGAGCGTCGCCCTGGCGTTGAGCGCAACATGCGTGTTTTCCACCCATGCCGCCGAGCCCAAACCGGACACCGTCGTCAAGACCAAGAGCATCGAGGCGCGCGTTTTCCTCGACGACGGCATCAAGGCGAATGCCGCGCTCACGGCGAATTGCTTGGCGGAGGGCAAGAAATGGCTCGACAAGAATGCGGCCGAGGCCGCGGCCTCGCGCAAGGAGGATCCGCAGTTCTCTAGGGACGGAGGCTGGGACTTCGAGCGCAAATATGAGATCCGCTCGGTGGTCGCCGACCGCTACGTCAGCATCCTCCGCAACGACTACATGAACACCCGCGGCGCGCATCCGAACTCGGACGTGAACACGATCCTGTGGGACAAGGCCGACAACAGGCGCATCTCGATCCGCCCGTTCTTCACCGAGACCACCGATAACGGGGCGACCATGAAGGCGATGGTGACGGCCGTGATCGCCTCACTCAAGGCCGAGAAGGCAAAGCGCGGCACCAGCGAGACCGCGACTGACGAGTGGTTCAAGGAGCTGAAGCCGAGCCTGCTCAGGATCGGCGCGGTGACGCTCGCGCCCTCGACCGAAGCTGGCAAAAGCTCCGGCCTGACTTTCCACTACCCGCCCTATGCTGTCGGCCCCTACGCCGAAGGCGAATATGTCGCTTTCGTGCCGTGGGAAACGCTGAAACCCTACCTGACCACTGAGGGCACCCGCATCTTCGGCGGCACGCGGCCGAAGGGCGACGCGGACGGGCAGTGAGCTAACCGGATCGCGGGCTGCCCCGAGCCAATGCCCGCGCAAGTGAATCCGTCCAATCGGGAATCCAGGAGGCAAACAGGGCCTGCCAGCGATCGGCATCCGCAGGCTCCGTCTCAAGGGCGACCGACCATTCGATGAGGGTGCGATCGTCCGCGATGATCGGGCGCAGATGCATGGTGCCTTGGTAGCGCGCCGGCGCCGGGCACCGGCCGCTGTCATCATGCGGATATTGCAGCGTGTCGAGACCGGCATAGGTCAAGGTGTGCTTCTGGTCCGAGTGATCGACCAGACGCTGACGGATCCAGTTTCCGAGATAGCAGAAGCGCCTGATGGCGCCGACTTCATCGCCGCGCTTGTCGTCTTCGATCACGCTCTCGCTCACCCCGTCGATATAGGCGGGATAGTTGTTGAAGTCGCGGATCAGCGACCAGACTTCGTCCAGCGGGTGGTCCAGCACGGCGCTGTAATAGGCTCGGGTCATCGGTGGCTTGCCTTCGGTTTCCGTTACGCGCTGAGGTTGGCTGCTCGCGCGGGCAAAACCCACCCGGTTTCCGACTGCCCATCCGATAGCCATCCAGCTTTGACGCACAACGCGACAATCTCGTTGGTAGCGCTATCTTGCGGCGGCTCCGCAAAGCCGACTAGAATGCCGGCATTGACAAGAGCGCCCGGCGTCACGGGCGCCGCTGGGAGGATTCATGTCCAAGATTACGCGCCGCACCTTTGCGGCCTCAACCGCCGCAGTCGCCGCATCCGCCGCCTTCGGCTTCAAGCCCGCGCTCGCACAAGCCTATCCGGCCCGGCCGGTCACCGTGATCGTGCCCTGGGGCGCCGGCGGTGGCACCGACGCGACGGCGCGCATCGTTGCGGCGCTGCTGGAGAAGGACCTCGGCCAGCCCTTCAACGTGGTCAACCGCACTGGCGGCTCCGGCGTGGTCGGCCACAGCGCGATCGCGACTGCCCAGCCCGACGGCTACACCATCGGCATGCTCACGGTCGAAATCTCGATGATGCACTGGCAGGGCCTGACCGAGCTGACGCCGAAGAGCTACACCCCGCTGGCGCTGATGAACGAGGACCCTCCGGGCATCCAGGTCTCCTCCTCCTCGCCCTACAAGACGGTCAAGGAACTCGCCGATGCGATCAAGGCGGCGCCTCCCGGCAAGTTCAAGGCCTCCGGCACCGGCCAGGGCGGCATCTGGCATCTGGCCCTGGTCGGCTGGATGCAGGCCATGGGCCTGCCTGCCAATCAGGTCGCGTGGGTGCCCTCGAACGGTGCGGCGCCGGCGATGCAGGATCTCGCCGCCGGCGGCCTCGACCTCACCACCTGCTCGGTGCCCGAGGCGCGCGCCATCATCGAGGCGGGCAAGGCCAGGAGCCTCGCCATCATGGCGCCGGCCCGCAACCCGATCTTCAAGGACGTGCCGACGCTGAAGGAGGCGATGGGCATCGACTACGCGACGGGCGCCTGGCGCGGCATTGCCGGGCCAAAGAACCTTCCGCCGGAGATCGCAACGAAGCTCACCGCGGCACTGAAGAAGGTTTACGATTCCGCCGAGTACAAGGACTTCATGAGCAATCGCGGCTTTGGCACCGTGTGGGGCGATGCCGCTCACTTCGCCAGCTTCATGGACAAGGGCGACGCCCAGATGGGCGAAGCCATGAAGGCGGCAGGCCTGAGCAAGGCGTGATGTTTCGCCTCTCCCCGCGCGACGGCGGATGCGGGGAGAGGTCGAATTCGAGCTCCGCTCGAATTCGGGTGAGGGAGAATCTTCGCGAGTCCAACTCTCACCACGCGCGCGGAAAGTCCCCTCACCCCAACCTTCTCCCGTAAGAATGGGGAGAGGGAGAAGAAACTCCACAGGACCCCACCCATGCGTCTTCCCGACTCCGTGACGGGATCGTTTCTCGTCGTGCTCGGCGCAGCAGCTGCCTATGGCGGCTGGATCCTGCCGCCGGTGCCGGGCCAGCCGGTCGGCCCCAACGTGTTCCCGCTGGTGATCGGCTGCGGCCTTGCACTATGCGGGCTCGCGATCGTGTTCGGCATCGGCCGTTCCTTCGAGGAGGAGGAAGCGCTGGTCCCGCTGGAGGACGGCCAGGCAGCTGCCCCGCCACCGCAGGGCAAGCTCTACGGCCTGCGCGCGCTGCTGCCACCGGCGTTGCTGCTGTTCTATGTCGCGGCGGCCGACCGGCTCGGTTTCATCATCACCGCGGCGATCATGGTCTACGTCACCTCGACCGCGCTCGGGGCCAGGTGGAAGCTGGCCCTGCCGCTCGCGGCGCTCTCGCCCTTCGCCATCCACCTCATCTTCGGCAAGCTGCTCCGCGTGCCGCTGCCCGCCGGCCTGTTGCCGGCGCCCTGGTAATCCCATGCTGAAAACCCTGATCGATGCGTTCGCGCTGATCTCCACCTGGGAGGTCATCATCGCGATGTTCGCGGCGTCCGTGTACGGGCTCGTGATCGGCTCGCTGCCGGGCCTGTCGGCGACGATGGCGACCGCCCTGCTCGTCCCCGTCACCTTCTATCTCTCGCCGATCGCGGCGATCGCGACCATCGTCGCGGCCTCCTCGATGGCGATCTTCTCCGGCGACATTCCCGGCGCGCTGCTGCGCATTCCCGGCACGCCCGCTTCCGCCGCCTATGCGGACGAAGCCTACGCGATGACGCGCAAGGGCCAGGCCGAGCTCGCGCTGGGGGCCGGCGTGTGGTTCTCCGCGGTCGGCGGCATCGCCGGCGTGCTGTCGCTGATGATCCTGGCGCCGCCGCTCGCCGAGATCGCGTTGTCGTTCTCGACCTTCGAATATTTCTGGCTGGCGCTGCTCGGCCTGATGTGCGCCACCCTGGTTGCGCGCTCTTCGCCGGTGAAGGCGATCGCCGGCATGTTCATCGGCCTGCTCGTCGCCTGCATCGGCATCGAGAATCCCGGCGGCGTCCCGCGCTTCACCTTCGGCCTCACCGATCTGTTCGGTGGCATCGAGCCGATCCCGGCGCTGGTCGGCGTGTTCGCGGTGGCGCAGGTGATGCGCGCGATGCTGACGCCCGAGCCGCCGCCGCTGCCGCGCCGAAAATTCGGAAGCATTCTGGCCGGCCAGTGGAAGCTGACGAAGCTGTATCGCTGGCAGATGACGCGCGGGAACATCGTCGGCATCATCATCGGCGTGCTGCCCGGCGCCGGCGCCGACATGGCCGCCTGGGTCTCCTACGCGATGTCGAAGCGCTTCTCCAAGGAGCCGGAAAAGTTCGGTACCGGCCATGTCGAGGGCCTGGTCGAGGCCGGCGCCAGCAACAACGCCAGTATCGCCTCCGGCTGGGTGCCCTCGCTGCTGTTCGGCATCCCCGGCGACACCATCGCCGCGATCGCGATCGGCGTGCTCTACATGAAGGGTCTCAATCCCGGCCCGACGCTGTTCACCGAGAAGGCGTCGAGCATGTACGCGATCTATCTGATGTTCATCATCGCGAACATCATGATGATCCCGCTCGGCATCGCCATGATCCGGGTCGCGGCCTACATCCTGCTGGCGCCGCGATCGGCCATCATGCCGGTCATCATGCTGTGCTGCGCGGTCGGCTCGTTCGCGATCGGCAACAACATGTTCGGCGTCGTCACCGTCGCCGCCTTCGGCGTGATCGGCTACGTCATGGAGGCGAACGGTTATCCCGTCGCGGCCATGGTGCTCGGCATCGTCATGGGCACCATGGTCGAGCAGGCCTTCGTCACCTCGCTGATCAAGTCCGACGGCAGCATCCTGCCGTTCTTCGAGCGGCCGGTCGCGGCGATCCTCGCCGCCATGGCGATCGGCGCGCTGCTTTGGCCGGTTATGGTGTGGGCGTGGCGGAAGCTGAAACCGGCGCAGACTGCGGCAGCAACATCCCGGTGATATGGCGCGGGCGGCCCTCGCCTGCCCCGCCGGGCCGTTGTAAAGCAGGGCATGACTGAGAAGAAGGCTTCGCTGGACATCAAATCCCTCGCCCGCGACTTGCGCGCGGGCAGCCGCGCGGCGCTCGCCCGCGCCATCACGCTGGTCGAGAGCCGGCGCGGCGATCATCAGGCGCTGGCGCGCGAGCTGGTGCAGATGCTGCTGCCCGACACCGGCAAGGCGTTTCGCGTCGGCATCACCGGCTCGCCCGGCGTCGGCAAATCCACGACGATCGATGCGCTCGGGACGTATCTGATCGAGCAGGGCCACATGGTCGCGGTGCTCGCGGTCGATCCGTCCTCGGCACGCAGCGGCGGCTCGATCCTCGGCGACAAGACGCGGATGGCGCGGCTGTCGGCATCGAGCGATGCCTTCATCCGCCCCTCGCCGTCCTCGGGCACGCTCGGCGGCGTCGCGGCGAAGACGCGCGAGGCGATGCTGCTCTGCGAGGCGGCCGGCTTCGACGTCGTGCTGGTCGAGACCGTCGGCATCGGCCAGTCCGAGACCGCGGTCTGCGACATGACGGATTTCTTCCTGGCGCTGATGCTGCCGGGCGGCGGCGACGAGCTGCAGGGCATCAAGAAGGGCCTGGTCGAACTCGCCGACATGATCGCCATCAACAAGGCCGACGGCGACAATCTCAAGCGCGCCAACATCACCGCCGCGGATTATCGCGGCGCGCTGCACATCCTGGCGCCGCGATCCGAGCATTGGCACCCGCCCGTTGTCACCTATTCGGCGCTGGCCGGCACCGGCATCGCCGAGCTCTGGCAGAAGGTTTTGGACCACCGCAAGGCGATGAATGCGTCCGGTGATTTCGCCGCGCGGCGGCGCGACCAGCAGGTGAAGTGGATGTGGTCGATGCTGGAGCAGCGCATGCTGGCAAGGTTGCGGAGCGAAGCGTCGGTGCGGACCAAGGTCCGGAAGATCGAGGCCGAGGTCGCCGAGGGCCATCTCACGCCGGCGCTCGCCGCCGAGCGCATTCTGGAGTTGCTGCAATGACCGGGCCCCGCATTCTCCTCACCGGCTTCGGGCCATTTCCGGGCGCGCCCTACAATCCGACCCAGGCGCTGGTGGCCCGGCTGATGCAGTTGCGCCGGCCGGCGCTCGACGATGTCGAGCTGTCGAGCCACATCTTCCCGGTCACCTATGCTGCCGTCGACCGGCAATTGCCGGACGTGCTCGCGACGGCGAAGCCCGACGCGCTCTTGATGTTCGGCCTCGCGGCGCGCACACCCTATCTGCGGATCGAGACCCGCGCGCGCAACGCCGTCACCATGCTGTGGCCGGATGCCGCCAACACCCGCTCGAGCAAGCGCGGCATCGCCGGCCATGCCGATGCGATGACGTTCGGCCCGCACACCGCAAGGCTGCTGCGCGCCGCGCGCCTCACCGGCATCGACGCGCGGCCCTCGCGCGATGCCGGCGCCTATCTCTGCAATTACCTGAGCTGGCGCGCGATCGAGAACGTCAGGTCGGGCGGGCCGAAGCTTGCGGCCTTCATCCACATTCCGCTGCTTGCGCGCGGCGGCGCCGTGCGGCGCAAGGGCGCCGCCCGGATCACGCTGGAGGAACTGGTCGATGCCGGCGAGGCCATGCTGATGGAGATGGTGCAATTGGCAAGGAAGGCGCGGAACACCTCGGTCTCTTAGGGTGGGCAAAGGCGCGCTTGCGCCGTGCCCACCATGCATCCGCATTCGCGGCGATAATGGTGGGCACGCTTCGCTTTGCCCACCCTACGGCACCGTCTTTGCGGTAAACATTTAACCCTACTGCCAACAATCCCGGCGCCACCGACTGCCCTGCGCTACCTAGTCTCCGCGGACATCCCGCGTCCGCCGGAGGACGCGTCATGGACCTCAATCGCCGTCATCTCATCGGGGCTTCGACCGTCGGCATCGCCGGCGCGCTCGCCATGCCGGCCGATGCTGCGCGCGCGGCGCCGCTGACGTCCCTGCTCGGGCGCGACGCCACGCAATACGGTGTGCGGCCCGGCAGCAGCGAGGATCAGACGCGAGCGCTGCAGCGTGCGATCGACGAGGCTGCGCGGGCGCAAATGCCGCTGGCGCTGCCGCCGGGCGTCTATCGCAGCGGATTGCTGCGGCTGCCGAACGGGTCGCAACTGATCGGCGTGCGCGGTGCGACCAAGCTGGTCTTCACGGGCGGAGCCTCGATGATCCAGAGCGACGGCTCCGATGCGATCGGCCTCACCGGCATCACCTTCGACGGTGGCAACATTCCGCTGCCGACCCGGCGGGGCCTGATCCATGTTCTCGGCGGACGAGATGTGCGCATGGCGGATTGCGAGATCACGAAATCGGGCGGCAGCGGCATCTGGCTCGAGCAGGTCGCGGGCGACGTCTCCGGCAACATCTTCACCAACATCGCTCTGACTGCGGTGGTCTCGTTCGACGCCAGGGGGCTCAGCGTCTCGCGCAACACCATCATCGGCACCAACGACAATGGCATCGAGATCCTGCGCACCGCGATCGGCGATGACGGTACGCTGGTCGCCGACAACCGCATCGAGGACATCAAGGCCGGCCCCGGTGGCTCCGGCCAGTACGGCAACGCCATCAACGCGTTTCGCGCCGGCAACGTGATCGTGCGCGGCAACCGCATCAGGAATTGCGACTATTCGGCGGTGCGCGGCAACTCGGCCTCGAACATCCACATCACCGGCAACAGCGTCAGTGACGTGCGCGAGGTCGCGCTCTATTCCGAGTTCGCGTTCGAAGCCGCGGTGATCGCCAACAACACGGTGGATGGCGCCGCCGTCGGCGTCTCCGTGTGCAATTTCAACGAAGGCGGCCGCATCGCGGTGGTCCAGGGCAACATCATCCGCAATCTGATCCCGAAGCGGCCGATCGGCACCGCGCCGGACGACGATGCCGGCGTCGGCATCTACATCGAGGCTGACACATCGGTCACCGGCAACGTGATCGAGAATGCGCCGTCCTACGGCATCGTCGCCGGCTGGGGCAAATATCTGCGCGACGTTGCAATCACCGGCAACGTGATCCGCAAGGCGCTGGCCGGCGTCGGGGTCTCGGTCGTGCCGGGCGCGGGCACCGCGCTCGTCAACAACAACATGATCTCGGAAACGCCACGAGGCGCCGTGGTCGGGCTCGACCACGCGCGGGCGGTGACGTCGGATCTGTCGGCCGAAGGGGCGCAACGCTTCACGCAGGTGCTGGTCGGCGGCAATGCGGTGCGACGTTAGGCGCACAACCGGCGGACGGACCGTACATCCTACGAGGCTCCTTATGGGACGCGTCGCGTCCCATGCCTCGCACCTCAGGATGACCGGGCGAGGGAGGCGGCCGACTCTGCTCGGGCCTCACCCACCGCCTTAGAACGCGTTTCTGAGCAGCGGGTATTTGGCTTGGAGACCGTCGAGGCTGAAGGTGAATTCGACGACGCGCTCGGGGGCTGCGACGATTTCGGCGGCGGGCGGGGCGAACTGCGGGAGGAGCGCCGCCATCGCCGCAGGCGCCGCCTTCGGCAGCTTCGCGGCAGGCACCGCGAGCGGCGGCCTCACTTCGGGCGCGGTGAACTGCCTCATGGCGGCGGGCGCAAGGGGTGATCTCACGGTAGGTGCGCTTAGCGGCGCCCTCGCAGCGGGAGCCTTGAGCGGCGGCATCTCGGCGGGGGCGGTAAACGAAGCTACCGCGGCAGGTGCAGTGGGCGGCGCCATCGCGACGGATGGCAACACCGCCGCGATCGGCGCCTCGGTGATCTCCGCGAGCACGTCCGGCTTCTGATCGAGCCTGACCGCCACAGCGGTCTCAGGCGCAATGTGAACGGCCTTGGGCTGGACGGTCTGCGCCTGCTGCTCGCGCGGTGCCATGCGGGGCATCGTCGCCGGCGACCAACCGAATGCGGGCATCACGCTTGCAGCCGCCTCGGCGACGTCCCCGCCGGTTGCGAGCGCGCGCCAGGTCTGGACCGCACGCTTGGCTTCCTGGATGTTTTCAAGGAATTCGATCTCGGAATGATACCGGCGCCAGCGGCCGGTCTCGAACATCTCGGAGAGATGTTGCAGGCGCTGTTCGGCGAGAGCGCACCAGCGCGCCGCGATGGCGCGGCCAGCGACTGCGTCGCGAACGAACTCTTGGCGATGTGTCATGAACCAGCCCGTCAGGAAAAAATACGGACGCGGGGGACGCAACGCACACGAATCAATTTAGACGCGACATGAATATTTTGTGGAAAAGATTTGACTTGTCCAGCAGCGACACGGCATTCGTCATCAAATACCGTAGTCCTCCGGAAATTTGCTGGGTTTTCGAGTCAAGCTTCGCACAAGCATAACGGAGTTGCGGCGCGTTGCGCGCGCGACGGCAACGGACGTCTGCGGTGATCCTCAACCGCAAGCTGAACGAATGCGACGCTTCAAAAGATCGGATGCCCAAAGCTTCGGTTCCGATTGAATCAGAACCGACGCTCTGGATTCTTGGTTTGACGCGTTTTCTTCCCGCGAGCCGGCGCCCACTTCGCTCAAGTACGCGCTGAAAAGAAAAGACCCGTCCGGGGGGACAACCGGACGGGTCAAGCCATATGGGCGCTTGGGGTGGATGGGCGCTCGCGCCTGATATGACTGATGGGGAGGGATGACCGCTCCCACATCAGTTGGTCGTGGCAGCTGGCTGAACGTTCAATGCGAGGGCTCGCTTTTTTGAGCTTCGGCCCCCGCGCATCCTTGTCGCAGCCGCTATCTCGCCGCCGGCCTATATGCCTGAGAAACCGCGGACTTTTCGTCCGAGCCCGACAACGACGGTTGCTCGATCGCACGGCTGCCGGGCTCGCCACGACGCTTCTCGACATCTTCACGTTTTGTTGTATCGGACGCAGCCGCAACCGGCGTCGCGCTGTCGGCGGGAACGGCCATGACCGCGGCAAAGGCGTCGGCCTGACCGTCGCCGAAAAGGTCGTCGCGTCCGGGTGAGCCGAGGTCGCGCGCGGTCTTCGCCAGCGTCATGCGCAGCACCTCCGGCTTCAAGGCGTGGTTGCGCTCTAGGAGCAGCGCCGCGACGCCGGAGACATAGGCGGCCGAGAACGAGGTTCCCGACGTCATCTGGTACTTGCCGGCGGGTGCCGGCAGGAAGATGTCGACGCCGGGGGCTGCGACCGCGATGAAGTTGCCGCGGTTGGAGGCGGAGAACAGCCTGTCCTGCTGATCCGTCGCGCTGACCGCGATCACATTGGGATTGGCAGCCGGATAGAGCGGCGGCGATTTCGCGCCGGCATTGCCGGCGGCCGCGATCAGCACGAGGCCGCGTGCAGCCGTCGCCGCGATCGCACGCTCGATGATCGCGTCCTTCGGGCCGGCAAAGCTCATATTGACGATCTGCGCGCCGTGCTCGGCGGCGTAATTCAGCGACCGCAGGATGATGTAGGACGAGCTCTCGGAGCCGCCGTTGGCGCCGCCGAAGGCCCGGATGGCGATGATGCGCGCCTCGGGCGCGCTGCCCATCAGGCGGGCATGCGCCACGATGGCACCGGCGATGCCGGTGCCGTGGACGTGCGGCCCCTCGGCACTGCCGAGCGCGTCGAAATGATCGGCGACGGAATTGGCGAGTTCGGGATGCTTGGCGTCGATGCCGGAGTCGATCACGGCAACGGTAACGTTGGCTCCGTGCGCCAGTGCATGCGCCTGCGGCAGGCGGAGTTTTGCCAGCGCATATTGCGCGGGATCGCCCTCGACCGGCACGGACGATTTCTGGTCCTGGAGCACGTAGCGGAAGTTCGGCTGGACGGAGCGCACGTTGCCGTCCGCCGCGAACTCGCGCCGTACCGTCTCGGCAGGCCGGCCGTCGGTGATGCGGAACAGGCCGAACGTCGCCCCGATCAGCGGAAAATTCTCGGATGCGACGCGCGCGAGGCCGTGGCGACGCGCAAGCTCATCGGCCTCCGTCACCGACAGACTGCCGTCGATCTCGGCGACGAATTCGTTGGCAAAGCTGCGCTGGTTCGCCGCGACCGGCGTGTTGTTGCCGCGCCCCTTGCGGGCGCTCTTCTTGTTGCCCGATTTTCCGCTGCCCTCGCCGCCCGCGTTCGCCTGTGCCAGGCATTCGCCGTCGGCAGCCCGATAGGGCGCCGTGCAGGCCGGATAGAGGTTGGGAGAGTAGCGCGCATAGGGCAGCACCGGCGTCAACCCGATCCGCGCCGAAGGAATCCGGACGGTCGTAATCGGACGCGGGCCGCGGTCGACCGACACCGCCCTGGCGGATAGGGTCGGGCTGACGCGCGGAGCAATGCTCGGGGAGATCGTCGGCGTGCGCGAGGGAACGCTGATCGTGGGCGTACGCATGATCGCCTGCGCCTGGGCGACCTCGACGCCGAGACAAGAGGCGAGCAGAAGCGCGGCTCCGATGGATGAAGCGCAGGCCCCCGCACGCACCCTGCTCTCGGAATTGCCCGTCATCGGCTCAGCGGCGCGCCTAGGGCGCCGCGACGGCGAGGTTGACGACCTTCTCGCGCTGCATCCTGCCGAGCAGCGAGGCGAGCTCGTCCTGGCTCATCGCCTTGTCGAACTGGAGGCGGAATATGCCGCCCTTGGCGTCGCCGATGATCGAAGCCTGATAGCTGTCGAGCAGCGCCGTGATGTCGCCGACGCGCGCCTCCGGCGTGAATCGCACCAGCGCGCGCGCCGGCGCGGCCGTGCTGCCAAGTTCGCGTGTGATCGGCGCGCCGGTCGAGAGCGAAGCCGTCTGGAAGGTCGCCGGCTGGTTTCTCATCAGCACGGCGCCGATGATTCCGGCTTGCAGCATGAGTGCGACGGCGCCGAGGCCCGCCGACCACGCCAGCGTGCGCGGCGACAGGCTCGCAAAGAAGGTCGAGATCCGCGCCGACAGCGGCAACGAGCCGCTCTCCCGTGCCGGCTCGGCGTCGATCGCGGCGAACAGCTTCTGCATCGCCCGCGCCGACGGAGCCCCCAGGCTCTCGTTCAGATGGATGGTCTCTTCGTACTCGCCGCGGATCGCGGCATATTGCCTGGCGAGCTCGGGATCGCGCGCCAGCGCTTCCTCGACGCGGCGCGCATCGCGCGCGCTCAGCGTACCGGCGGCGTGCCACGGCAGCAGCAGTTCAATTTCACTGGGCTCTCGCTCCAGCATCTTCTTGCTCAATGCCATCATGGCCAGCCTCGCTCAACGCCGGCTGCCTTCAGCAGTTCGGCCAGTTTCTTGCGCGCATAGAACAAGCGCGTCTTCACAGTGTTCTCGGGAATTCCGACGATTCCGGCCACCTCTTCCACGGACTTCTCGTGGTAGTAGACGAGATCGACGATTTCCCGGTGTTCCGGCGAGAGGCTGGTCAGACACTCCCGCAACGCCTCACTGGTGTCCTTCTTTTGCACCACCGTTTCCGGATCGTCGGACGTGTCCTCGATCGCGTTCGCGGCTTCTTCGTCCAGTTCGAAATCCTTCCTGCGCCGGAGCGCAGACAGGGCCTTGAATCGGGTGATTGCCAGCAGCCAGGTGGAAACCGCCGATCGGCCCTCGAACTTGCCGGCTTGACGCCAGACGTCGAGAAACACCTCGCTGATGAGGTCTTCCGCCGCCTGCTCGTCCCGCACGAGCCGCAGTCCGAACCTGTAAACCCTGACATGGTGCCGCCCGTACAGCACCTGCATGGCGAGCCGGTCACCTTGGGCGATCCTGGAGATCAGGACCTCGTCGGAAGCCGCCTGTGTCGCGCTCAATGGCCGTCTCGCAAGGTTGGTCGGGTCGATACGGCGCGCGGTTCGACGGGGGGTGCAAAATTGTTCAAATTACCGCAATCATCCGGGGGCCAGTGTGAGCTACCCCACATATGCGCATTTTTGTCGTCCCATCCGCAGCGATCAGCGGCGTCCATCCAGATCGGTAACATAATACTGAGATACTTTCCCTGCGGAAGACCTTTCCGGCACAGGCGCCGGCCTGGTCGGGTTCCATAGCAGCCCTGCACCAGGTTTGTCGCACCAAGCCCTGCTTTGGCTCGACCGCATCGCACACGATGCAGGATCGCCGGTAAGATCGCGCGATGGCTGATCATCTTGTTCCGTGCTGCAGGTTTCGGATTCGGTTCCAAAGGATACCAAACCTAAAGGCTTGCCACGTAGAATTTTGCGCTGACATCCACCATTGGCGGGACCATGAGCACGGCCGCGACGTCCTTTCCCGAGAGGAATGCCGCAGAGGCCGCGGACCTCGTCCTCGCGCCTGAGGCGGCAGCCCCCGAAGTCAGGGCGCGCCGGGCCCGGCAGCGCCGCCAGATGTATATGGGCCAGGTCGCGAGCTACTCGCTTGGCGCCTCGGTCCTGCTGCTCTACGCCTATGACGGCACGATCTCGATGGGCGTTCCGTCGCTGTTCTGGATCGGCGGCCTCCTCATCATCGGTACGTTCACGGTGCTGTCCGAAGCCGGCTTCGGCGACCGGTTCGAGGATCATTACCTCACCGTGTATCAGATCTCGGCGCATATGGCGCTGCAACTGGTGTTCCTGCTCGCGGTGCCGACCGTCGGGGTCGCGTTCCTGGCCGTGTTGTTCCTGATCTTCGCGTTCGGCACACTGCGTATGACGTCGGGTCAGGCGATGCTCACCTGGGGCCTTGCCACCTGCGGGCTCGCCGCGGTCTTCCTGGGATCGGACCTTCCGATCGGACTGCCGGTCACGACCCGGCTGCAGCGAGCCGCCTCGATGCTCTGCTTCGTGCTGGTGATCGGCCAGTGCGCCTTCCTCGGCCTGTTCGGCGCCACCCTGCGCAAGATCCTGTACCGGCGCAGCATCGAACTGAAGGCGGCCTATCAGCGCATCGAGGAACTCGCCGAGCTCGACGAACTCACCGGCGCCTACAACCGCCGCTGCATCATGCGGCTTCTCGACGCCGAGATCGAAAAGTCGCGGCAGGCATCCACGCCGTGCGCGATCGCGCTGATCGATCTCGACTGGTTCAAGCGCATCAACGACGCCTACGGCCATCCCGTCGGCGACGAGGTGCTGCGCACCTTCGCGATCACCATTTTCGCCAACATCCGCCCGGCCGACAGTTTCGGCCGATACGGCGGCGAGGAATTCCTGCTGCTGCTGCCGGGCATGTCGGGCGACGCCGCGCAGCGCATGCTGGAGCGGTTGCGCGGCATCGTTGCCGATCTCGACTGGAGCGCGTTCTCTCCGGGCATGCGGGTGACCATTTCCGCGGGCGTCGCGACGCTGCGCGACATTGATACTGCCGACACATTTCTCGCGCGCGCCGATCGCGCGCTCTATTCCGCCAAGGCGCAAGGGCGCAACTCTATTGTGACGAGCTGACCAATCCATTTTCTCCCGGCGCGGCAGAAGCCGTTGCAGGGCCGAACGCTCCAGGACAGGGCAATGAGATCCAGATCCCCAAGACCATCCGAAAACCTGCTCGAGGAATTGCAGGCTGCCCTCACGCACGGCACCGTTGCGCGCCGGGTCGAGACGCTGCGCCGCGTCACCGATCTGTTCGTGGGCAACGCAGTAGACTATTCCGACGACCACATCCGCGTGTTCGACGACGTGTTCCAATGCCTGGTCGGGCAGATCGAGACGTCGGCCAGGGCGCTGCTCGCCGAACGCCTCGCACCGATCGCGGCTGCGCCGCCGAAAATCATCCGCACGCTCGCGCTCGACGAGGTCATCGAGGTCTCCGGCCCGGTGCTGTCGAAATCGGAACGGCTGGACGAGGCGACCCTGCTCGAGATCGCCCGCACCAGGGGCCAGGCGCATCTCAAGGCGATCTCGCTGCGGCGGATGCTGTCGGAAGCGCTGACCGACGTGCTGGTGACGCGCGGCAACGAGGACGTGGTGCAGTCGACCGTCAGGAATCCGGGCGCGCGGCTTTCCGAGGGAAGTCTCACCGAGCTCGTCATCCGCGCCGAGCGCGACGACGACCTCGCCGGCTGCATCGGCCTGCGGCCCGACCTGCCGCGCCATCACTATTTGAGGCTGGTCGCCAAGGCATCCTCGAGCGTGCGCAGGAAGCTTGCGGCCGCGCATCCCGAGCTTGCGGACGAAGTCTCGAGCGTAGTCCAGCAAGCGGCCCAACGGGTTCGCGCTGCCGCCATGACGAAGCAGACCGAGATGGCCCGCGCGCTGGTGAAATCGCTGCACGACGACGGCCGGCTCAACGAGTTCCAGGTCACAACCTTCGCCGAGCAGGGCAAGTTCGACGAGACCAATGCGGGGTTGGCTGCACTCGCAGGCGTCGCGGTCGAGACGGCCGAGACCATGATGATCGAGAGCCGTACCGAAGGCGTGATGATCCTCGCCAAGGTCGCTGGCATGCAATGGTCGAGCGTGCGCGCCATCATCGCCATGCGCGAGAAGCTCTCCGGCGGGTCGCAGACCGACATTCTGACGCTGCGCGACAGCTATGAGGCGCTGCGCCCATCGACCGCGCAGCAGGTGCTGCGCTTCCACCGCATGCAACTGGGCGCGACGCCGGCGGCGTGAAGCCGCGGAATCCTAGTATCTTAGGACCTTCGATCCCACCAGCGCGCCGATCGCGGTCACCAACGCGGTCGCGAGCGTGTACCAGGTCGCGACGAACAGGGGCGAGTCGTCGGTGCAGTGCGAGGCATAGAGGGTCGCGGCGAGGCCGGCCGACACCAGCCCGGCGAGTGCACCAGCCAGCGCGGGGCTTGACGGCGCGCCGTGGCGCAGGCCGAACAGCGCCCCTGCAAGCAGCGGCAGCGACATCACAGGGATCGCGACCAGGCACACCCGGGAGTTCTTGCCCATCAAGCGCATCGTCATCGGCATGGCCGGGGCCATCATCGCCTCGCTGCCGATCGCAACCGCCAGCAGCCCGACCGGCAGCAGCAGCAGCCAGCCCCAGCCGCGCAGCAGGGCTTCGGGACGCGACAAATGCAGGCTGACGATGATCGCGGGTATTGCGAGCGACAGCGTCACGGCGAACTTCATGTCGAAGAACGGGTTGTGCATGGCGCTCATCACGTCGGCGCGCACGCCGAGGAATGTCGCGAAAATCAGGATCGACAAGGGCGCAGCCACCAGCAGCGCCATGGTCAGCACGGCGCCGACGCGTGGAGCGCGGTGCGCGTTGTCGGCTGCGAGCGAGCGAATGAGTTGATCGGTGTCCATGACTAATGGTCCCGCAGTTTGGCCGTCAGCGCCGCAAGTCCGCGATGCAGCGCGACCCGCACCGCACCCTCGCTCATCGAGAACTTCGCCGCCGTATCCTTGATCGAGGCGGCCTCGACCGCGATCGATTGCAGCACGTCGCGCTGACGCTGCGGCAGCGTGCCCAGTTGGGCGGCGACCTCGCCAGCCGACGCGGTCTCCTGCGGCACCTCGCCCGGCAGCGTCTCGGCGAAATCGTCGATGTTGACGAACACGCGCTTGCCGCGCCGGCGGAGCGCGTCGATCAGCTTGTTGCGGCCGATCGCAAACAGCCAAGGTGCGAAGGGAGCCTCGCTGTCCCAGGTGTGCCGTTTCAGATGCACCGCCAACAGAATCTCCTGCACGACGTCCTCGGCCTGGTCGGGAGGCTGACCTGCCCGCGCCAACCCTCGCCTCGCGGCAGCGCGCAGCACCGGCGTGATTGCCTTCAACAGGCGATGATAGGCCGCGTCATCGCCAGCCATGGCCGACCGCATCAGGCCGGTCCATTCGTCCTCACGTCCGCGCACCCGCGCCCCTCACCATGCAATTCGGCCGCTCTTTCAATTTGTTACGCGGACACCCATCACATCACGAATTCGTGATGCGCGATCGAACGACGCGATCAATTCGGCCGCAGAGATCCCTGACGGCTCATAACACCGATCGGCCCGTACCGCATCCGGCGGCAACAATGCAACGCAATTTGCCCCGTTTTTGCCGGGTCTAGCCCGAAGATTCCCATTTTCTGCCCCGGTGTCGTCACGCCCCGGGGTCTCTGTTCGCTGCCGGGACGGGCGGAATTGGGGAGATCGTCAACATGATGAAAGCCAGCGCACGCGCGGTCCTGATTGTCTTGGCCGGGCTTTTCTTGCTGTTCGGAGGCATTGCACAGGCGGCGCCGATTTCGGCCGCAAGCAACAAAGCGGACAGCGCGGACCAGCAGGCCGACACGGCCAAGCACCGGCGCCAAGACTCGCGCCGCACCAGCAGCAGCAAGACGACGCAGAAATCCGACGACAAGGCCGACAAGAAGGGTGCCGCAGCAAGGGCGGACGAGGGCAGGAACGGCAACAAGACAGGCAGTGAGGTGCCGGTGTCGAGCCAGATGCCGCCGGAGGTCGCCAATGCCAACGCGCAGCTCGCCACGGATACGCCGACCGCGGCTGCCGCCTCCGCGATGACGAACCGCGCCAACGACAATGTCCAGGCTGCAGCCGATAATACCAACGTCGCGCCAGCCGAAAGCCAGGTCGTCGCGCCCGATCAGCTCAACGACATCGATCGCGCCCTGCAACAGGAGACGCCGGGGCAGAAGGCGGTGATTGCCGCGACCGAGGCACAGCCGCGGCCCGCGCCGGTGATGGCAAGCAGCCACCAGAGCTCGGCCTGGGACCAGAGCTCCCTGATCGGCAAGATCTTCATCGGCGTCGGCACGCTGCTGACGCTGGCGTCCGCCGCGCGGATGTTCATGGCGTGATTGCCGGCCGCTTCCCGGCCCGGGTACCGGCCTGACGGACCTCGTCCGGAACGCGCCCCTCGTCGCGTTCCGGCGGCCTGCAGCCCCTTGAAGCCCATCGCGCCAGCGGGCACATTGCCCACCCAATCAAAAGCGTGGGTGGAGCATGAGCACGTTCGAACACATCATCGTCGAAAGCAAAGGCGCGGTCGGCATCGTCAAGCTGAACCGGCCGAAGATGCTCAACGCACTCTCTTTCGGCGTCTTTCGCGAGATCGCCGCGGCGGTCGACGATCTCGAGGCCGATGATGCCATCGGCTGCATCGTCGTGACCGGCAACGAGAAGGCCTTTGCCGCCGGCGCCGACATCAAGGAGATGCAGCCCAAGGGCTTCATCGACATGTTCTCGGAGGATTTCGCCGCGATCGGCGGCGACCGCGTCGCGCGTTGCCGCAAGCCGACGATCGCGGCCGTTGCCGGCTATGCGCTGGGCGGCGGCTGCGAGCTCGCCATGATGTGCGATTTCATCATCGCCGCCGACACCGCGAAGTTCGGCCAGCCCGAGATCACGCTCGGCACCATTCCCGGCATCGGCGGTACCCAGCGCCTGACGCGCGCGATCGGCAAGTCCAAGGCAATGGACCTCTGCCTCACCGGCCGGATGATGGATGCGGCGGAAGCCGAGCGCTCGGGCCTCGTCAGCCGCATCGTACCCGCTGACAAGCTCATGGACGAAGTGATGGCGGCAGCCGAGAAGATCGCCGCGATGTCGCGCCCTGCGGCCGCGATGGCCAAGGAAGCGGTGAACCGCGCCTTCGAGACCACGCTCGCCGAGGGCATGAGCGTCGAGCGCAACCTGTTCCACTCGACCTTCGCGCTCGAGGACCGCTCCGAGGGCATGGCTGCGTTCATCGAGAAGCGCAAGCCGGTGAACAAGAACCGGTAAGGCAAACCGGTCAGGCTGCTGTAAGGCTCTGCCCGCGCTCCCGCAGAATGCTGTGACGGAGCTGCAACAAGCACGGATTTCATGGGGGTTTTGCCCGCGGCAGTTTGCCTGCGGGACCTCGGCTGGTTAAACAGCTAAGAGGACCGCCGTCGGCGGGGGCGGACAGCCGGGAATTCGCGGGAACATATGACTGGGCGTATCGCCAGAGCTGGTCGCGGGGTGACGCGGCACCGATCGGGCGTGGGTCCCGCGTTTGCGACATGGGCCACGCTGGCGCTCTCGTGCGCCCTGCCCTCCGCCGCCTGGGCCGAAGCTCTGCCGGAGGCGCTGGCCAAGGCCTACCAGACCAATCCCCAGCTCAATGCCGAGCGTGCGCGCCAGCGCGCGACCGACGAGAATGTGCCGCAGGCGCTCGCCGGCTATCGGCCGCAGATCGTGGCCAGCCTCAGCGCCGGCCTGCAATCGGTGCGCAATCTGTTGCCCGACAACACCATCCAGACCGCCAACCTGAAGCCCTGGATCATCGGCGTCACCGTGACGCAGACCCTGTTCAACGGTTTCCGCACCGCCAACAGCGTGCGGGCCGCCGAACTCCAGGTGCAGTCCGGCCGCGAAGCGCTGCGCAATGTCGGCCAGGGCGTCCTGCTCGATGCGGTCACCGCCTACACCAACGTGCTTGCCAACCAGTCGCTGGTCGAGGCACAGCGCTCCAACGTCGCCTTCCTGCGCGAAACGCTCTCCGTCACCCAGCGCCGTCTCAATGCAGGCGACGTCACGCCGACCGATACCGCGCAGGCCGAGGCCCGTCTCAACCGCGGCCTTGCCGATCTCAACGCGGCCGAGGTCGCGCTCGCCGTCAGCCAGGCGACCTATGCGCAGGTGATCGGCAATGCGCCGTCGCAGCTTCGGCCCGCCGAGGCCGTCGACCGCTATCTGCCGAAGAGCCGCGAAGACGCCGTGACGATGGCGATCCGCCAGCATCCGGCGGTGATGGCCGCAAGCTTCGACGTCGATGTCGCCTCCACCAACATCCGCATCGCCGAAGGCACGCTGCTGCCGAGCGCCAGCATCCAGGGCAGCGCAAGCAAGAGCCGCAACAACGACCCGACGCTAGGCACCTTCGCCGAAGACCAGGCCTCGATCGTCGCCAACGTCACCGCCCCGATCTATGACGGCGGTCAGGCTGCAGCGCAGACCCGGCAGGCCAAGGAGATCACGGCACAGAGCCGGCTCGTGCTCGACCAGGTGCGCAACCAGGCGCGCACGGCGGTGGTCAGCGCATGGGTTGCCAATGAAGGTGCGAAGGTCACGGTCTCGGCCTCGGAGTCCGAGGTGAAGGCGGCGACCGTCGCGCTCCAGGGCGTGCAGCGTGAGGCATCCGGCGGACAGCGCACGACCGTGGACGTCTTGAACTCGCAAGCCGATTTGATCCAGGCCAAGGCCCGCCTTATCGGCGCGCAACGCGACCGCGTGATCGCCTCCTACACGCTGCTCAGCGCCATCGGGCATCTCGACGTCAAGACGCTGAACCTGAACACGCCGGACTACCTGCCCGAGGTGCATTACCACCAGGTCCGCGACGCCTGGCACGGCCTGCGTACGCCGTCAGGGCAATAGCCGCCGACGCGCGGCGTCTCTAGCGCTCTGCCCCCTCGCCGTCTTCGGCTCCCGGTCGGACGCGTTGACGGTTCACGTCCGCCTGCGGGCCTTGTTGAGCAGCTATGCAGCCAGGCGCAGCAGCTGACCCGGAGGATCTGATACCGTCCCAGCCGCATTTCCAAAGAACGAAACAGGGAGAGAAGCCATGCACAGCCGACGCAGCATCATGCTTGCCTCCCTTGCCGCCGGAGTAGCCATGACCAGCAAAGCCCGCGCCCGTGCGGCGCAACCCGCAACGCCGATCAATTTCGACATCCCGGCGCATGCCTGCGACTGCCACACCCACATTCATGGCGACCCCCAGAGATTTCCGTTCTTCGCGGGGCGCGTCTATACGCCGGAGCCGGCGAGCCCCGAAGAAATGGCGGCGCTGCACAAGGCGCTGCATATCGAACGCGTGGTGATCGTGACGCCGAGCGTCTACGGCACCGACAATTCCTCCACCTTGTTCGGCATGAAGGCGCGTGGCGCGACCGCGCGCGGGGTCGCCGTGATCGACGACAAGACCACGGAAGCAGAGCTCGATACCATGCAGGCGGAAGGCTTCCGCGGCATCCGCATCAATCTGGCGACCGGGGGCATCAACGATCCCAATGTCGGCCGCGCCCGCTTCACCGCAGCCGTCGAGCGCATGAAGGCGCGCGGCTGGCATGTGCAGCTCTACACGACGCCGGCGATGATCTCCGCGATCAAGGATCTCGTGCTGGCGTCGCCCGTGCCCGCCGTGTTCGACCATTTCGGCGGGCTCGAGGCCTCACTTGGGCTGGAGCAGCCGGGATTTGCCGACCT
Organism: Bradyrhizobium sp. GW821-FHT13H06; assembly: GCF_058803975.1. Taxonomy (NCBI): domain Bacteria; kingdom Pseudomonadati; phylum Pseudomonadota; class Alphaproteobacteria; order Hyphomicrobiales; family Nitrobacteraceae; genus Bradyrhizobium; species Bradyrhizobium sp. GW821-FHT13H06. The sequence continues at coordinate 832,551 of NZ_JBXAPN010000004.1, forward strand.
GATCGCCCTCGTCAAGTCCGGCAACGCCTATGTGAAGATCTCCGGCGCCTATCGCTCCTCGAAGCTCGCGCCCGACTATCAGGACATGGTGCCCTATGCCCGCGCGCTGATCGCGGCCAATGCGGACCGCATCGTCTGGGGCACCGACTGGCCGCATCCGGATTCCAGCCGCGTCGAGGGACGCAAGCCCACCGACATCGCGCCTCTCTATCAGATCGACGACGGCCGCCTGCTCAACCAGTTGCCGGTATGGGCGCCGGATGCGGACGTGCGCAAGAAGATCCTGGTCGACAATCCGGCGCGGCTCTACGGGTTCTGAGTCGCGCCAAGGCCGGCAAGGTTCAGCGACGTAAGTATCGATTGTCTGCTACGCAATGGAACCGCAGTCACAGCAGCACGACGGCATCGGATTCACACGAACGTGTTTGTAGCGGCGGTCGCTTTTCACCCATTTGGATGAAGCGGCGACGCACGCCCGCCGATACGCACGCACAGATTTCATCTGTTCGTGCGGTCGCATGTCCTTGTCATTTTATCTTGCCGCGCTTGCTTCCGGCATCGGAATTGGTTTCACCGTCGCAGCTCCGATCGGCCCCATGGGCATGCTGTGCATTCAGCGTACCCTCTCGTCCGGCATGGCCACGGGCCTGGCAACGGGGTTTGGTGCAGCGACGGTGCATCTTGGATACGGCACGTTCGCCGTACTGGGCCTCGGCTCGCTGGCACGGCCATGGGTCGAAGCGAACGCGACCTACTTCGGGATCGTCTCGGCCCTCACGCTGCTGTGGTTCGCGATCCGCACCCATCGTTCGTCCGTCGTGATTCAAACGACGGACGAGACCGACAATATCCGCCTGGCGCGGGCCTACCTCAGTGCCATCGCGCTAGGGGCGACCAATCCACTCACGATCATCCTGTTCATGGCGGCACTGCACGTGTTCTCCACGCCATCGGCCGCATCGCCTTTGCTCGCCGGCGTATTCGTCGGCTCAGCGATCTGGTGGACGGTACTGAGCACGATGGTCGCAACGGCGCGGTCGCGGCTGACACCCCGGATGCTGTCGCTGAGCAGCCGGCTCGCCAGCCTGATGCTGCTCGGGCTCGGCACCATGATGCTGGTGCGGATCGCACGGCGGATGTTGTGACGGGCGGCCGTCAGCGCGCGCGGCGGGAAAAGAACGAGATCAGGACCGGCAAGGTCACCAGTATCACGAGCGGCGCCAGCATCATGCCGGTGACGACGACGACCGCGAGCGGCTTCTGCACCTGCGAGCCGATGCCTTCCGACAGCGCCGCCGGCAACAGGCCGACGCCTGCGACGACGCAGGTCATCAGCACGGGACGGAGCTGAAGCTCGCCGGTGCGGACCACCGCGCTCATGCGGTCCATGCCCTCTTCGATGAGCTGGTTGAACTGCGAGAGGATGATGATGCCGTCCATCACGGCGATGCCGAACAGCGCGATGAAACCGATTGCCGCGGAGACGCTGAACGCCGTGCCGGAGATCAGCAGGCCCAGCACGCCGCCGAAGATCGCCATCGGAATCACGCTCATCGCGAGCAGCGTGTCGGTCATCGAGCCGAAATTGAACCAGAGCAGCACGCCGATCAGCGCCAGCGAGATCGGCACCACGATCGACAGCCGCCGGATCGCGTCCTGGAGATTGCCGAACTCGCCGACCCACTCCATGTGCGAGCCCGGCGGCAGCTGTACCTGCTCGGCGATCTTGTCCTGTGCCTCGCGGATGGCGCTGCCGAGATCGCGCTCGCGCACCGAGAACTTGATCGGCAGATAGCGCTCCTGCTGCTCGCGATAGATATAGGCCGCGCCGGAGACGAGGCTGATGGTGGCGACCTCGCTCAGGGGAATCTGCGTGACGGTGCCGTTCGGCCCGGGTGCGCCGATCCGCAAATTCTGGATCGCCTCGGCACTCCGGCGGTATTCCGGCGCGAGGCGAACGATGATCGGGAAGTGGCGATCGCTTCCGGGCTCATAAAGGTCGCCGGCGGTGTCGCCGCCGATTGCGACCTTGATGGTGGCGTTGATGTCGCCCGGTGCAAGGCCGTAGCGCGCGGCCTTGGCGCGGTCGATGTCGATCTGGATGGTCGGCTGCCCGAGCGAGGTGAACACGGCAAGGTCGGTGACGCCCTGTACGGTGGCCAGCACCGATTTGATCTTGTTGGCGGTGTCGGTCAGCGCCTGGAGGTCGCTGCCGAACAGCTTGATCGAGTTCTCGCCCTTCACGCCGGAGACGGCTTCGGAGACGTTGTCCTGGAGATATTGCGAGAAGTTGAACTCGACGCCGGGAAAGCGGTCGTCGAGCTGCTTGAGCAGCTGCGCGGTCAGCTCTTCCTTGTCGCGCGTGCCGGGCCACTGGCTCACGGGCTTGAGCGGCGCGAAGAACTCGGCATTGAAGAAGCCGGCGGCGTCGGTGCCGTCATCGGGACGGCCGTGCTGCGACACGACGGATTCGACCTCCGGCCGCGCGCGGATCACCTTGCGCATCTCGTTGACGTAGCTGTTGCCTTCCTGGAGCGAGATGGTCGGCGGCAGCGTGGCACGGATCCAGAGATTGCCCTCCTCCAGCTTCGGCAGGAATTCGAGGCCGAGCAGCCGGCTGAGCGCCACCGTCGTCAGCACGAGGCCGACCGCACCGCCGAGGACGATGTTGCGATTGGCGACCGCCCAGTGCAGCAGCGGCGAGTACAACCGGTGCAGGATCAGCATCACCTTGGTCTCGGTTTCCTCGACATGCGCGGGCAGGATGATCGCGGACAGCGCCGGCGTGACGGTGAAGGTCGCAAGGAGCCCACCGGCGAGCGCATAGGCATAGGTGCGGGCCATCGGCCCGAAGATGTTGCCCTCGACCCCGGATAGCGTGAACAGCGGCAGGAAGGCCGCGATGATGATCGCCGCGGCGAAGAAGATCGAGCGCGAGACGTCGGCGGCCGCGCTGAGGATGGCATGGCTCTTCATGCCGAACAGCGTCTCGGGCGATATATGCTCGGATTCCGAGATCGGCGTCGTCTGCGTCAGGCGGCGGAAGATCGCCTCCACCATGATGACGGTGGCGTCGACGATCAGGCCGAAATCGATGGCGCCGACCGACAGCAGGTTTGCCGATTCCCCGCGCAGCACCAGGATGATCACGGCGAAGAACAGCGCAAACGGAATCGTGGCGCCGACGATCAGCGCGCTGCGGAGATTGCCGAGGAATATCCACTGCAACAGCACGATCAGCAGGATGCCGACCACCATGTTGTGCAGCACGGTGTGGGTGGTGAGATCGATCAGGTCCTTGCGGTCGTAGATGCGCTCGATGCGCACGCCCGGCGGCAGAATGGTGGAGTTGTTGATTTGCTGAACGAGCTGCTCGACCCGCTTGATGGTCGGCGAGCTCTGTTCGCCGCGGCGCATCAGGACGATTCCCTGCACGATGTCGTCGGTTTCGTCGAGGCCGGCGATGCCGAGACGCGGCTTGTGGCCGACGGTGACGGTTGCGACGTCCTTGACCAGCACCGGATTGCCGCCGGTCTGCGCCACCATGGTGTTGGCGAGGTCGTCGATCGAGCGGATCAGGCCGACGCCGCGCACCACGGCCGATTGCTGGCCGATATCGACGGTGTTGCCGCCGACATTGACGTTGGAATTGCCGACGGCCTGGAGCAGTTGCGGCAGCGTCAGGCCGTTGGCGACCAGCTTGTTGAAGTCGACCTGGAGCTCGTAGGTCTTGCTCTTGCCGCCCCAGCCGGTGACGTCGATGACGCCGGGCACGGCACGGAAACGGCGCTGGAGAATCCAGTCCTGGATGGTCTTGAGGTCGAGCACGCTGTAATTGGGCGGGCCGACCAGGCGATAACGGAAGATCTCTCCGATCGGGCTGAGCGGCGAGATTTGCGGCTGCACGTTGCCCGGCAGCGGCGCGAGCTGCGCCAGGCGGTTCAGCACCTGCTGCAACGCCTCGTCATAGGTGTAGGCGAAGGAGAACTGGAGTTTGACGTCGGAGAGGCCGTAGAGCGAGATGGTGCGGATGGTGGTGAGATTCTTCAGACCCGCGACCTGGGTCTCGATCGGAATCGTGATGTAGCGCTCGATCTCCTCCGCCGACAGGCCCGGACTTTGCGTCACGATGTCGACCATCGGCGGGGTCGGATCGGGATAGGCCTCGATGTTGAGCTGGTTGAACGCGATCAGGCCGCCGATCAGCACGGCGGCGAACATGCCGACCATCAGGAAACGCCGGTCGACGGCGAGGGCAACGAGACGATCCATTCAGGTCAACGGCCTTCCCCCTCTCCCCGCTTGCGGGGAGAGGGTTGGGGGGGAGTCTCCGCAGGGACGGTGAGAGTTGGACTTGCGGAGAGTCCCCCTCACCCGGATTGCTTCGAGCGACGCTTCGCGGCGCCGAGCGCAATCCGACCTCTCCCCGCAAGCGGGGCGAGGTGACGCGAGCCCGTGCGCGACCTGATTCACGTCAACATTCATTCTGGATCAGCTGCCGGAGGCTGCACGGTCGATGAACAGGCTGCCTTTGGTGACGATCTGCTCGCCGGGCTTGAGATTGCCGGTGACCTCGATCAGGTCGCCGTTGATGAGGCCGACCTTGATCTTGCGCAGCTCGACCGACTTGTCCTCGCGCGCGACCCAGATGCGGACGTTGTCGGCTTCATAGATCAACGCCTGCTTCGGCACAGCCGGCGCGGCGCGGTCGCCCGCCGAATAGATCGTGACGTTGGCGAACATCTCGGGCTTCAACAGGCCGTCCTTGTTGTCGATGGTGGCGCGAACCAGAAGGCGGCGGGTGGCGGGGTCGATCGCAGTGGCGACGTAGTTGATCCTGGCGGTGAACGGACGGCCCGGCAGCGCCATCACGTTGACGGTGATGTCCTGCCCGATGCACACCGCGGCCGCGTCGCTCTCGCGAACGAAGGCGGTGAGCCAGACCGTGGAGAGATCGCCGATGACGAAGACCGGATCGCTGGCGCCGGAATTGACGTACTGCCCGGGGCCGATCTTTCGCTGCACGACCGTGCCGGAGATCGGCGAATAGATCGTGACCTCCCGATTGATCGTGCCCTTGTCCTGGAACGCCTTGATGGTCTCGTCGGTGAAGCCGAGGATGCGCAGCTTGTTGCGCGCGGCTTCCAGCGCCGTCACCGAGGAGCGCATGTCGTTCTGCGCCTGGACCTGGGTTGCTTCCGCCTGCTGATAGTCCTTGAGCGGAATGGCATGGCCCTCATAGAGGTCCTTGGCGCGCTTGAACTGGATGTCGGAAAGCTCGAGCGCGGACTTCGCCTTGTTCTGCGAGGTCATCGCCGCGATGAAATCGTTCTGGGCCTGCACGGTGTCGGCGGCCTCGATCGTAAACAGCGGTTGACCTTGCTTCAGCATCTCGCCCGGCTTGGCCAGCAGCTTGGTGACCCGGCCCGCATAGGGCGAGAACACCGGCGTCGAGCGGTCCTCGTCGACCGCGACCTTGCCCTCGGTGACGTACTCGGCTCGGAAGCTCTTGGCCTTGACCGGCTCGATCGTCAGCGTCGCCCATTCGGACGGCGTGGGCGTGAAGGTCTGCGCATTCCTGCGCGACTGGCTGGAGATCTCGGAGTGCTTTTTTTGCTTTGGCCCGGAAGAAAGGAAGCCGTAGGCACCGGCGCCGGCAAGAGCGAGTAGAACTACGGATGCGATCACCCGTTGTTTTGTAAGCACCTGCAATCGCTTGGTCTTTTCAACTACCATGGGGCCCGGTCGTGTCTGCGACGATCTCGGCAAATGACTGCCTCATCGGTCGCGCTAATAGTGCCGAATTAGGATTTCAAACAACCTAAAAAACGCTGAGCCTCTTGCGGTTTGCGTTAAAGTTTTGCGACGTGTCAGCTTCATGTCAGCTTCGCGCAGGCCATTGTGCAGGATGACTGCCGAGTGGCATCGCGGGACGGGTCCAATGTGCCGGCGTCTTCGACAGCACTGCCGAATGACGCACCGCCTTCAACCTGCCGAAGCCAGATGGCATGTCTTCGATGAACGCAGCATGTACGGCCTCGCCCGCAAGATCCGGGGTATTCAGTCCGCTGTCGAGCCGACCGAGATTCCACAACCATCGCCCGGTCTGCGCCAGCGAGACGCGCACGTGCCAGCTGCCGCCTTCGCGGGCCTGGCGCGCCCTGGCCATCATCGCGCCGAACGCCATCAGATAGCCGGTGGCGTGGTCGAGGATTTGCGCCGGCAATTCCCTGGGAGCATCGATGCCGGCGGCCTGGCCTTCGGCATGATTGAAGCCGGTCGTCGTCTGCACCAGCGAGTCGAAGCCGCGCCGCTCTGCCCAGGGGCCGCTGTGGCCATAGGCCGACAGCGTGACATAGACGATGCCGGGATTGATTTGCGCTGCGTCCTCCGGCGCGAAGCCGAGGGCGGCGAGCGCACGCGGGCGATAGCCTTGCGAGAAGACGTCGGCGTCCTTCAGCAGCTCGCGCAGCTGCGCCCGCCCGAACTCGCTCTTCAACTCGATGAAGGTTGTGAGCTTGCCGCGGCCGGTGTCGATGGTGAGCCAGGGAATGGCGGGCAGCTCCGGCCCTGACACCAGCAGCACGTCCGCGCCGTGCGCAGCGAGCGTGCGGCCGGCGACGGGGCCCGCGATGACGCGAGAGAGATCGAGCACACGAAGACCTGAGAGCGGACGATCGCCTTCTGGCCACGGCTTCGGCGGAGCCTCGCCGATCCTCTCGACCGAGACCAGCGGCAATTGCGCGAGCGCACGCGCCTGCGGCAAGGCGGACCATTCGTCGTACGAGCGCATCAGGGCGACGACGCCACCTGCCGCATAAGCCGCAGTTTCGAAATCCTCCCCCTTCCAATGCATCAACGCCGCCTGCACCTTCTCGCGCTCCGCCTCGCAGCCGAGCACCTCACAGACGGCGTCGCGGTGGTGCGGGAAATTGGTGTGGCAGCGGACGAAGCGGCGATCGCCGGTCCTGTAAACGCCGGCGATCGCGTCCCAGGCCGGCGGGGGCGGCTTGTCGTTGACGCGCAAATAGCGCTCGGAACGACATTCGGCGACGGCGTGGTGCATGTCGACGGAGACGTCCTGCACCTCGCCGCTGCGCTGTCGCCAGATTTCGGCGGCGGCGAGCCCGGCGGCAGCTATCGTCGTCTGGCCGGCGACGGCGACACGAAACGAGGATGGGATTTGTGGCTCGGTGCCGGTCAACCGCACGCGATCGAGCGGACCCGCATCGCCGCCGGCGGAAGTCCAGATAGCCTTCAGAATGTCGGCGGGGCTTTGCATGGCCGGTGCCCTCCCTTGAAGCTTGAGCATGATCTCCGCGCAAACGCGGTCCGTGTTCGTCGCGATGGAAAACGGCTGCACACCTTTCCGGATCATGCTCTAATTTTCGCGACCATCCATCAGCACGAGAAGGAATGCAATGGCCGCCATCGATCCCCTCACCGCAGGCGCCGTGTTCATCGCGACGGCGGCCACCGACGCGGTCTATGTCATGTTCACTTCGGCGGTGATCGCGCGCAAGCGCGTGCCGGCGGCGAACTGGAGCGCGGTCTGGTACCTGCTCTCCTCCTACGCGGTGATCAGCTACACCGATAACGCGTTCTATGTCGCGTTCGCGGCGATCGGCTCCTGGGCCGGCGCCTATGCGTCGCTGACCTTCCTGCACCGCCCGCCCGGCGGTCCGCCGGTGGGGGCGGCACCGGAGTAAGGGGTGCGAGCCTCTCACCGCGTCATTGCGAGGAGCCCTTGCGACGAAGCAATCCAGACCGTTGCCTCGGACGCGTTTCGGGATTGCTTCGCTACGCTCGCAATGACGAGGTGGATAGTTCAGCATACGTGTCGAAACAGCTGCACCCGCAGCACCAAATAAGGAGCTAACAATGGATCTCGGTCTCAAAGGCAAGAACGCCATCGTGCTCGGCGGCACGCGCGGCATCGGGCGGGCGATTGCGGCGACGCTGGCCGGTGAAGGCGCCAATGTCGCGGTGTGCGCGCGCAACGCCGATCAGGTTGCGGCCACTGTCGCAGAGCTGAAGGCGAGCGGCATCAACGCCACCGGCAGCCCGGTCGACGTCACCGACGGCGCGGCGCTGCAATCCTGGATCGAGAATGCAGCGAAGGAGCTCGGCGGGATCGACTTGCTGTTCTCCAATGCCGGCGCGATGGCGCAAGGCGGCGATCCCGCGTCTTGGGAGCAGAATTTCCGGCTCGACGTACTCGGCGCCGTGCATGCGTTCGATGCCGCACGACCGTTCCTCGAAGCCAGCGGCGCGAGAAGCGGCGATGCGGCTTTCGTGATCATCTCGTCGATCTCCGCGGCGCAGGCGGACACGGCCAGTTCCTACGGCCCGGTCAAGGCCGCACTGATCCACATGGCCAAGGGGCTGGCCCGGCAACATGCGAAGAAGAAGATCCGGGTCAACGTGGTCTCGCCCGGAACGGTCTATTTCAAGGGCGGCGTCTGGGAGATGATCGAGCAGAACATGCCCGAGCGCTACAAGGATGCGATGGGCCGCAACCCGACGGGACGCATGGCAACGCCCCAGGAGATCGCGAGCGCGGCGGTGTTTCTGGCGAGCCCCGTGTCGGGATTCACGACGGGATCGAATCTCGTCGTGGACGGTGCGATCTCGAACCGGGTGAATTTTTGAGGGCGCGCTGCATCGTCATCGCAGAACGCGTAGGGTGGGCAAAGCGAAGCGTGCCCACGGCTTTCGCGACAAGCTGCTGGGAGGTGGGCACGGCGCTGACGCGCCTTTGCCCACCCTACGGCAGTAGGTGTGTGGCGGTATCTCGCCTCACACCCTCAATGAAAATCCCGCGAGGGCGGCAGGATGCGGACGTTGCGGGGGTGGCGGATTTTTTGCGCCGGAGCGTCGGGATGAGCGCGAGGGTCGTCGTTGAGCGGCTCGACGACGGTGGCGCCTGCCGGCACCGGATGCTTGCGACCGAGCGCATCGTTGGCGAGGCCGATCAGATCGTGCGAGCGGTCGGCCATGCGCTGGGCGATGAGATGCGTCACCTTTTCCGGGCTGCTCTGGATATAACCCTCGACCAGGATGAGGCGCGCGCCCATCACCTCCTTGCGGTACTGTTCCATGATCTTGGGCCACACCACGACATTGGCGATGCCGGTCTCGTCCTCCAGCGTCATGAACACGACGCCGCTGGCGCTGCCCGGCCGCTGCCGGACCAAGACCACGCCGGCGCAGCGGACGCGGCGTCGCTCGTTCTCGTGACTGATGTCCTTGCAGGCGACGATGCGCTCGCGCGAAAACATCTCGCGCAAGAATTCCATCGGGTGGCCCTTCAGCGATAGCCGGATGGTCTGGTAGTCCGCGACCACCTGCTCGGCGCGCGGCATCGCCGGCAATGGCTTTGCGCCTTCGTCCGGCTGCTCGCGCGCGGTCGCCGCCTCGAACAGCGGCAGCGGCACGTCGTCGGGTAACCGCCGCACCTGCCACAGCGCTTCGCGGCGGTCGAGCCCGAGCGAGCGAAACGCGTCGGCATCCGCCAGCAGGATCAGCGCGCGCTTGGGCAGGCCGGTGTCGCGAGCGAAGTCTTCGAGCGAGGTGAAGGGACGGCGGTTGCGGGCGGCGACGATGCGGTCGGCCCAGTCAAGCTCAGCTTCTTCAATGCACATCTGGTCCAAGGCCGCACGAGAGGTGGATAGGTTCCCTCCCCCCTTGCGGGGGAGGGTTAGGGAGAGGGGTGAGCCGCACGGGCGCTGGTCGTGGCTTACCCCTCTCTCCAACTCTCCCCCGCAAGGGGGGAGAGAGCCCAACCATTTGTGCGCCCCTGACTCGTGTTCATCCACGCTTCGCTTGCGCAGCTGCTGCCCCCTCTTCAGCCTCTCCTCATCCTCATCGAGCCAGTGAAAGCCGTCGATCTGGCGAAAGCCCAGGCGCACGGCGCAGTATTTGCCACTCCCTTCCTCCAGCGTGTTCTGCGCAAAGCTGTAGGACACGTCAATGTCGCGAACCTCGACGCCGTTCTTGCGGGCATCGCCGACGATCTGCGCCGGCGCATAAAAGCCCATCGGTTGCGAATTCAAGAGGCCACAGCAGAAGGCGTCGGGATGGTAGTGCTTCAGCCACGACGAGATGTAGACCAGTTGCGCAAAGCTCGCGGCATGGCTCTCAGGAAAACCGTAGGAGCCAAATCCCTTGATCTGGTCGAAGCAGCTTCTGGCGAAATTGGGGTCGTAACCGCGCGCCACCATATTGCCGATCAGCTTCTCCTCGTATTGGCCGATGGTGCCGACGTTGCGGAAGGTCGCCATCGAACGGCGCAGACCGTTGGCTTCCTCGGAGGTAAAATGGGCAGCCTCGATCGCAATGCGCATCGCCTGCTCCTGGAACAGCGGGACGCCGAGCGTCTTGTGCAGCACCTTGTAGAGCTCGTCCTTGTCGCCATGCTCCGGTGATGGCGAGGGGTAGCTCACCTTCTCGAGCCCGTTCCGCCGCCGCAAATACGGATGCACCATGTCGCCCTGGATCGGCCCGGGGCGCACGATCGCGACTTCGATGACGAGATCGTAGAAGGTCCGCGGCTTCAGGCGCGGCAGCATGTTCATCTGGGCGCGGCTCTCGACCTGGAACACGCCGAGCGACTCCCCGAGGCACAGCATGTCGTAGACCCTGGGATCGTCCTGCGGAACGCTCGCCAGCACAAAACGCTCGCCCTTGTGGTCCGCAATCAGGTCAAAACATTTGCGGATGCAGGTCAGCATGCCGAGCGCCAGAACGTCGACCTTCATCATGCTGAGCGCATCGACGTCGTCCTTGTCCCATTCGATGAAGGTGCGGTCGTCCATCGCGGCGTTGCCGATCGGCACATAGGTGTCGAGCCGGTCCTGGGTGAGCACGTAGCCGCCGACATGCTGGGAGAGATGGCGCGGGAATTCGATCAGCTCGGTCGCAAGCTCGACCGCGAGGTTGATCATGGGATTGTTCGGATCAAGCCCGGCCTGCCTGACCTGCATGTCGTTGAGGCCCTTGCCCCAGCTGCCCCAAACCGTGTCGGCGAGCGCGGCGGTGACGTCCTCGGTCAGGCCCAGCGCCTTGCCGACGTCGCGAATCGCGCTGCGCGGGCGATAATGGATGACGGTGGCGATGATCGCGGCACGATGGCGGCCGTAGCGGCGATAGACATATTGCATCACCTCCTCGCGCCGCGAATGCTCGAAATCGACGTCGATGTCGGGCGGCTCCAGTCGCTCCTTGGAGATGAAGCGCTCGAACAACAGGTCGACCTTGGTCGGATCGACCGAGGTGATGCCGAGCACGTAGCACACGGCCGAATTCGCCGCCGATCCCCGCCCCTGGCACAGGATGTTCTGGCTGCGTGCATAGTGCACGATGTCGTGCACGGTGAGGAAGTAATGCGCGTATTTCAGATCGGCGATCAGCGCGAGCTCCTTCTTCAGCGTCGCGCGCAGCTTGTCGTCGATCTTGCCGCCGAAATATTTGTCGACGCCGGCCCAGGTCAGATCCTCCAGATGTCCCTGCGCGGTCTTTCCCGGCGGCACCGGCTCGTCCGGATATTGGTATTTGAGCTGGTCGAGCGAGAAGTCGATCTTGTCTGCAAAGCGCATGGTCTCCGCGATCGCATCGGGGAAATCGCGAAACAGCCGCGCCATTTCTCGCGGCGGCTTCAGAAACCGCTCGGCATTGGCCTCCAGCTTCCGTCCGATTGCATCGATCGTGGCCTTTTCCCGGATGCAGGTCAGCACGTCCTGGAGGGGACGGCGCGCGGGATGGTGATAGAGCACCTCGTTGGTCGCAAGCAGCGGCACTTGGGCTTTTGCCGCGAGATCATCGAGCCGCGCCAGGCGACGCCTGTCGTCGCCGCGATAGATCAGGCTCGCCGCCAGCCACACGCCCTCGGCGCGGCTATCCCTAAGCTTTGAAAGAACATTCAGCGCCTGAGCGGGCTCGAAGCGATGCGGCAACGTCAGGACCAGCAACTGGCCTTCCGAAAATTCCAGGAGATCAGCGAAGGCGAGATGGCATTCGCCCTTCTCGATCCGCGTGACGTCGTCGCCGCGCTTGCCCCGGGTGAGAAGCTGGCACAGACGGCCATAGGCGGCCCGGTCGCGCGGATAGACCAGGATGTCGGGCGTGCCGTCGACGAAGACGATGCGCGCGCCGATCAGCAGTTTCGGCTTGTGCAGCACTTCGGCATTGTCGAGCTCCTTGTAGGCCCGCACCACGCCGGCGAGCGTGTTGTGATCGGCAATGCCGATCGCGGGAATGCCGAGGATGCTGGCCTGATGCACATAGGCGCGCGGATCCGAGCCGCCGCGCAGGAAGGAGAAGTTGGTTGTGATGCCGATCTCGGCATAGGCAGGCGTGGTCATGCGAAGAGACCGTGCACATACCAGTTGGGGGAAACGGGCTTGCCTTCGCCGTCGAACGTCTCTCCCTCGTAGAGACCGTCGCGAAAGATCCAGAAGCGCAGACCTTCGGCATCCTCGATGCGGAAATAGTCCCGCGTCAGCTGCTTGCCGTCCTGCTGCCACCATTCCATCGCGATGCGCTCGGGCCCCTCCACCCGCACCACCGCATGCAGCGCGCGGCGCCAGGTGAATTGATGCGGCGGACCATCCGGCACGGTCGCGAACGGCACCTTGATCGGCTCCGGCTTGTCGAACAGCCGCAAGGGGCGCAGCGGCGGCTCGCTCTCGGTGCGAACAGGCCATTCAGCCTGCATGGCGGCGGCGAGATGATGCTGGGCGGGGGCGGACAAAACCGCGCGTTCGGGGATATGGGTGTCCTGCGGCAGATGCACGACGACGCGCTTTCCCCCGATGCGCGCGGCGATGCGGTCGATCAGCGCAGCAATCTCGTCATTGTCGTGGACATGCGCATCGAGATCGCGCTGCTCCTGCACCACGATCTCGGTGCGGCTCGCCGACAGCCGCACCATGTCGAAGCCGAAGCCGGGATCGAGGGGATCGGCGAGCGCATCGAGGCGTTCGCGGAACAGCCGGTCGATCACGGCGCTTCGCGTCACCGGACGTCCGGTCTCGACCGTGATCGCGCGCACCACGCCGTCGGTGCGGAAGAAGGCGGCCTCGAGACGTCGTGCGCCCTTGCCCTGCTTCTCCATGGATGTAACAAGCGTGTCCGCCAGCCGCGACAGCGTCATCGCGATCATGGTGTCGGTTGCGATCGGCTCGGCGAAGCGCTTCTCCACGATGTAATCGGGCAGCGGTTTGCGCGGGCTGATCGGCGCATCCCCCTGCCCCAGCGCATGCGCGAGCAGCGTGGAGAACCGCGCGCCAAACCGCGCCGTGATCTCGTGGGAGCTGCGCGAGGCGACATCGCCGATGGTCTTCAAGCCGGCGCGGCGCAAGCCGGTCGTGATCGCCTCGCCCGCCCCGAGTGCGGACACCGGAAACTGGTCGATTGCAGCCGCTTCCCCACCATCTGCAACGATGGTTGCCGTGGCCTGCCGCGTCAGCGTGCGCGCGCAGACCGAGGTCCCGGCAATCGCGGCGCTGACGGCAAAGCCCTGCCGGTCGAGCGCCCGGACCAGCGTCCGCAACAGCGCGGCTTCGCCGCCGAACAGATGCGCGCAGCCGGTAATGTCGAGGAACAGCCCGTGCGGCGCGTCGAGCGCCACCAGCGGCGTGAAGCGGTCGCACCAGTCGGCGATATCGCTGAGCGTCTTCGCATCGGCCACGATATCGGCATCGAACACCTTCAGGTCGGGACACATCGCCCGCGCATTGGCCAGGGGTTGGCCGATATACAGGCCGAGGCGCTCGGCGGCCTCGTCCAGTGCATGGATCACCAGCGCATTGTTGTCCTTGATGACGACGATGCTCGGCTCATGATTGGCTTTACCCAGCCCGGCGCTGTTGAAAAACCGCTGAATCCTGTCGATCGGCAGGCGCGGCAGCCACAGGCTGAGAATACGTCGACGGCTCGCTGAACTGGCACTCATCACAATTCCATTCCATGATCCACCGGCCGCAGGGGCCATGACGATTGCGCAAGAGCGTGGCATCGAAGCGCGGCGCGCCCCATGTGCTCCAAGGCGCCGCAGGCATTGAAGCCGGTCCCGGCGGTGAATGCGCCGCGCGCAGCATCCATCGCGTCTCCGCAGTCGAGGGCAAAGGTTGTGCGGCCATGCGCAGGAGCAGCCCGGTGACGCCGGAAGATTGCGCGGCGAGCGTCAGCTTGCGGCTTGCCACGAGATCGAACTGTCTGATCTCTCCCCAGAGCTCGAGCACGACGGCGCCCAGCGCGTCGCAGGCGAGCGCATCGGCCGAGGTGCGCAGCGCGCTCTCGACATCGGCGGCACGCACCATCACCACGCGGCGCGGATCGAGGCCGAGCTCTTTGAGCCCACTCATCGACAGCGCGCCTGTTTCCACTTCCGAAAAATCCTGCCGCACCCACAGCAGCGGCTTGCGTGCCGCCACGCGCCCCGCAAGCCCCATGACAAAACCCGTTGCGGCCACGCCCTGGCGCCCTTCGCAAAACACCTCGTGAATCGCCGCGCGCGCGAGCCCGCCCTTCAGCACGCTGTCGGCCTCGCCATGGCCAAGCGCGACGCGATCGTGCTGATGGACGACCTCCGCGGTCTCGATGCGTTCGATCTGGCCGCGCAAGATCGCAAGCGCGCTCATACGTGCGCCGCTCATGCTCGCCGCTCCTTCAGGAATTGGTGCCGTGGCCTTCAAAAGAAGAACCAACGGCTGGCTCATTTGTTCATGATATGTTCTAATATAAAGCTAACGGCGCTCGAAGAGTCAATCGAATTGGCTCGTTTTCGGATTCATGAGCTGAATCAAAGGGATTCCAAGATGGACGTGCAACGCAAACTGGAAATCCTGGCCGATGCCGCCAAGTACGACGCGTCCTGCGCCTCCAGCGGCACCGAAAAGCGGGATTCCAGCGACGGCAAGGGCATGGGCTCGACCGCGCCCGGCATGGGCATCTGCCATTCCTATGCGCCGGACGGACGCTGCATCTCGCTGCTCAAGGTGCTGCTGACCAACGCCTGCAATTACGACTGTCTTTATTGCGTCAACCGCGCCTCCTCCAACGTGCCGCGCGCCCGCTTCACCATCGACGAGGTGGTCAAGCTGACGCTCGACTTCTACCGGCGCAACTACATCGAGGGCCTGTTTCTCTCCTCCGGCATCATCCGCAGCCCCGACTACACCATGGAGCAGGTGGTCAGCGTGGCGCGCAAGCTGCGCGAGGAGCATCACTTCCGCGGCTACATTCACCTGAAGACCATTCCCGAAGCCGACGACGCACTGATCGCCGAGGCCGGCAAATATGCCGACCGCCTCTCCATCAACATCGAGATGCCGCAGGAGACCAGCCTGCAGCAATTCGCGCCCGAGAAGGACGTGCGCGCGATCCGCCGCACCATGGGCCGGCTGCGGCTGAAGCTGGACGAGGCCGAGGAAGGCCGCAGCGCAAAGACGAAGGCCAAGCCGCAACGCTTCGCGCCGGCCGGCCAGAGCACGCAGATGATCGTCGGCGCCGACAGCGCCTCCGACCACACCATTCTCCACACCAGCGCCAATCTCTACGGCGCCTACCGGCTGCGACGCGTCTATTATTCCGCCTTCAGCCCGATCCCCGACGCAAGCCGCGCTTTGCCTCTGGTGCAGCCGCCGCTGCTGCGCGAGCACAGACTCTACCAGGCCGACTGGCTGATGCGGTTCTACGGCTTCGACGTCGGCGAGATCGTCGACGGCAGCGCGATGCTGCCGCTCGACATCGATCCCAAGCTGGCCTGGGCGCTCCGCCATCGCGACCGCTTCCCGCTCGACGTCAACCGCGCCAGCCGCGAGGAATTGCTGCGCGTGCCGGGCTTCGGCACCAAGGCGGTCGAACGCATCATCGCGACGCGGCGCACCACCACGATCCGCCTCGCCGATCTCGCGCGGCTGCACGTGCCCCGGAACAAGGCGCTGCCGTTCATCGTCCTCAGCGATCACCGCCCCTCGCTCCATCGGCTCGACGCTGCCGGGCTGATCGAACGGTTCAAGCCGAAGGCAACGCAACTGGGGTTTGGCTTCTGATGCAGTACATCACCCTCGATACCGAAACCGATTTCGACGGCTGGCGCAAAGCCGCCCGTACGCTCGTTCTACATCATGTGGAGCCGCGTGATATCACCTGGACCGTGCGAGGCGGCGAAGCGGAGTTGTTCGCACCGCCCGCGCCGTCTCCGATCCTGGAGGTGAACGACGGCACCTTCAACGTATCAGCAAAATTCGTCGAGCTGGCCAAGGCCGCAATCCTGCACCGCGATGTCGAGCGTTTTGCGATCCTCTATCGCCTGCTCTGGCGATTGAGGGACAATCACGACCTCATCGAGGTCGCGACCGATCCTGACGTCGCACAGGTCACGGCCATGGCAAAAGCGGTTTACCGCGACGAGCACAAGATGCATGCCTTCGTCCGCTTCCGCGAGATCGGCCGGGAACGCCAGGCGCATTACGTCGCCTGGTTCGAGCCTGAGCATCATATCGTCGAGCTCGCTGCGCCGTTCTTCGCCAAGCGATTTGCCGACATGCCCTGGTCGATCCTGACACCGGACCTCTGCGCGCATTGGGATGGCCACGCACTGTCGTTCACATCCGGCGTCAGCAGGAGCGAAGCACCGAGCGAAGACCGGCTGGAAGAAACCTGGCGGCGTTACTACGCCAGCATCTTCAATCCGGCGCGGCTCAAGGTGAAGGCGATGCAGGCCGAGATGCCGAAGAAATACTGGAGGAACCTGCCCGAGGCTTCGATCATTAAGCCTCTGATCGAAGACGCCGAGCGCATGACCGGTGCCATGATCGCCAACGCCGCAACCGATCCGCACAAGCCCCAGAAGCGGCCGGAGGCACCGATGAAACGCAAGCCCGCTGCCGACGATCTCGAAACCCTCCGCGAGGAGGCCGCGCATTGCCGCGCCTGCCATCTCTACAAGGACGCGACCCAGACCGTGTTCGGCGAAGGCCCGAAGTCCGCCAACATCATGCTGGTCGGCGAGCAGCCCGGCGACAAGGAAGACCTCACCGGCCATCCCTTCGTCGGCCCGGCCGGCCAGATGCTGGACCGTGCGCTGGAGGAAGCCGGCGTCGACCGCAAGAAGGTCTATGTCACCAACGCGGTCAAGCACTTCAAATTCGTGCCGCGCGGAAAAATCCGCCTGCACCAGAAGCCGAACACACCTGAGATCCGAGCCTGCCGGCAATGGTACGAGCGGGAAGTTGCGGCAATCCAGCCCGATCTCATCGTGGCGATGGGCGCGACCGCCGCGCAAAGCGTGTTCGGCAAGATCACCCCAATCGGCAAGAACCGCGGTCGGCTCATGGACCTTCCCGACGGACGCAAAGCACTCGTGACGGTGCATCCGTCCTATCTGCTGCGGCTGCCGGATCCGGAAGCCAAGGTGCTGGAGTATCGGCGCTTTGTCGAGGATTTGAAGATCGCCGCTGCCTTGCAGAAGAAGGCCGCCCGGGCTGCCTGAACACCGGAAGTCGACCTTCACGCCTGAGGTGTCATCCGGCCTTCAAATCCATCGCGGACAATACCCTTACCTGAAAGTTAAGGGGCGTCCAGACATGAGCGATGTTGCATTCGACCGAGCAATAGCCGATCCCGCACCGATCCAGCCAGCCTCGCGACCAAATCTCGACAAGGGCTTCAATCCGCTGACGATGATCCTGTTCTTCGGCATCCTCGCCGCCGGCCTGCTGTTCGTCGCCTACAGCATCTATGTCGACGTCAACGCGACGGGCGTGCGGGTGACGACCTACCTGCCCTACATCCTCCTGTTCGTTGCGCTCCTGATCGCGCTCGGCTTCGAATTCGTCAACGGCTTCCACGACACCGCCAATGCGGTGGCCACGGTCATCTACACCCATTCGCTGCCGGCGGAGGTGGCGGTGATGTGGTCTGGCTTCTTCAACTTCCTCGGCGTGCTCCTGTCCTCCGGCGCGGTCGCTTTCGGCATCGTCTCGCTGCTGCCGGTCGAGTTGATCCTCCAGGTCGGCTCCAGCGCCGGCTTCGCCATGGTGTTCGCACTGCTGATCGCCGCGATCCTGTGGAATCTCGGCACCTGGTTCTTCGGCCTGCCCGCCTCCTCCTCGCACACCCTGATCGGCTCGATCATCGGCGTCGGCGTCGCCAATGCCGTGATGCGCGGCCGCGACGGCACCTCGGGCGTGGACTGGAGCAAGGCAACCGAGATCGGCTATGCGCTGCTGCTGTCGCCGCTGTTCGGTTTCATCTGCGCCGCCGTGCTGTTGCTGCTGCTCAAGTTCATCGTGCGCAACCCGGCCCTCTATGCCGCCCCCGAAGGCAACAAGCCGCCGCCGCTCTGGATTCGCGGCCTGCTGATCGCAACCTGCACCGGCGTCAGCTTCGCTCACGGCTCGAACGACGGCCAGAAGGGCATGGGCCTGATCATGCTGATCCTGATCGGCACCGTGCCGACGGCCTACGCGCTCAACCGCGCATTGCCGGAATCCCAGGTCGTCCAGTTCCAGAAGACCTCGGATGCCGCCGCGAAGGTGATCTCCGCGAAGGGCGCCGGCCACAGCATCATCGGCGATCCCCGTCCGGCCGTGACGCAGTACATCACGTTGCGTCACATCAACGAGGGCACCTATCCCTCGCTCGCCGTGCTGGTGAAGGATGTCGGCGGCCAGGTCGCCAAATACGGCACGCTGAACAAGGTGCCGGCGGAAGCCGTCGGCAACACCCGCAACGACATGTACATGATCTCGGAAGCGATCCGCTTCCTGATGAAGGACAAGGAAAACGATCTCAACAAGGAGGAGATCGCGACCTTGAATGCCTACAAGGGCTCGCTCGACGCCGCCACGAAGTTCATCCCGAACTGGGTGAAGATCGCGGTCGCCATCGCACTCGGCCTCGGCACCATGATCGGCTGGAAGCGCATCGTGATCACGGTCGGTGAGAAGATCGGCAAGTCCCATCTCACCTACGCGCAAGGCGCCTCGGCCGAAC
Source organism: Bradyrhizobium sp. GW821-FHT13H06 (assembly GCF_058803975.1). Classification (NCBI taxonomy): domain Bacteria; kingdom Pseudomonadati; phylum Pseudomonadota; class Alphaproteobacteria; order Hyphomicrobiales; family Nitrobacteraceae; genus Bradyrhizobium; species Bradyrhizobium sp. GW821-FHT13H06. The sequence goes on from NZ_JBXAPN010000004.1 coordinate 851,553, forward strand.
TCGTGGCCGCCGCCACGATCGGCGCCGCCGACGTGTTCGGCCTGCCGGTCTCGACCACGCACGTGCTGTCGTCGGGCGTCGCCGGCACCATGGCAGCGAACGGTTCGGGCCTGCAATGGTCGACGATCCGCAACCTGCTGATGGCCTGGGTGCTGACGCTGCCCTGTGCGATCATGCTGTCGGCCACTCTCTACGTGATCTTCTCGCGGATGTTCTGAAGACTTCTCCCTCGCCCCGTTCTTACGGGGAGAGGGCAATTGCTTTTGAACCTTCAGCAGACGTCGTCATGCCCGGGCTTGTCCCGGGCATCCACGTTCTCAGTGCTGCGTGGAAAGGCGTGGATGGCCGGGACAGGCCCGGCCATGACGCTGTGGTTACTGTCGGTGCCAACCCAAGCCTCATACGGGATTGCCCGGCCGCAAGCGGGGCTAGGTGAAGAAAAAGCCTTACGACGCCGCCAGCTGTTCCTCGACCAGCTTGACCCAGTAGGACGTGCCGTAGACGATCGCCTCGTCGTTGAAATTATAGGCGGGGTGATGCAAGCCGGCGCTGTCGCCGTTGCCGCAGAAGATGAAGGCGCCGGGCCGCGCTTCCAGCATGTAGGCGAAATCCTCGCCGCCCATCAGCGGGGCCATGTCGTGCACATTGGCTTCGCCCGCGACCTGCTCGGCGATGCGCCGCGCCACTTCGGTCTCCGCCGCATGATTGTTCACGACGGGATAATTGCGCTTGTAGCGCAGGTCGATCTTGGCGCCGGTGATCTGCGCCACGCCTGCCACAACTTCACGCACGCGCTTCTCGACCAGCTTGCGCACCTCCGGCGACAGGGTGCGGATGGTGCCTCTCAGCATCGCGGTCTGCGGAATGACGTTGCGGGCGTTGCCGGCGTGGAATTCGCAGATCGAGATCACGGCCGATTCAAGCGGATCGACGCTGCGCGCGACGATCGACTGCAGTGCCGTGATCACCTGCGCACCGACCAGCACGGAATCGACGCATCTGTGCGGGCGCGCGGCGTGGCCGCCGACACCCTCGATCATGATATCGACCTCGTCCGTCGCCGCCATGATCGGACCCGGCCGGATCGCGAACGAGCCGATCGGGATGCCCGGCCCGTTGTGCATGCCGTAGACCTGGTCGATGCCGAAGCGCTCCATCAGGCCGTCCTTGACCATGGCCGCGCCGCCGGCACCGCCCTCCTCGGCCGGCTGGAAGATCACCACGGCATCGCCGGCAAAATTGCGGGTCTCGGCGAGATAGCGGGCGGCCCCCAGCAGCATCGCAGTATGGCCGTCATGGCCGCAGGCGTGCATCTTGCCGGGGATCTTGGAGGCGTAAGGCAGATTGGTCTGCTCCTCGACCGGCAGCGCGTCCATGTCGGCACGCATGCCGATCACCTTGAGCCCCTCGCCGGCCGGCTTGTTGCCCTTGATCACTCCGACCACGCCGGTCTGGCCGAGACCGGTCACGACCTCATCGCAGCCGAACTCCCGCAGCCGGTCCGCGACGAATGCTGCGGTGCGGTGGACGTCGTACAGCAGCTCGGGGTGCTGGTGGATGTCCCGTCGCCAGGTCTGGATGTCGGGCTGAAGGTCGGCGACGCGGTTCACGATAGGCATGGAAGGTCCCAAGCTTTGTTAGCAATGCAGGAATGTCTACCATGCAAGCGCCGGTCCACCCAACCGGCGGAGGGTCCAGGGTAGCTCTGTTCTCTCGTCATGGCCGGGCTTGTCCCGATCCGCTGCGTCTGCCTATTAGACGGAACGCAAAGTGACCATCCGGATGGAAACAGAATGCCAAGGCGGCTCGAAGGTGAGTTTGACTACATTGTCGTCGGCGCCGGTACGGCCGGCTGCATCGTCGCCAACCGGCTCTCGGCCGATCCGAACAACCGGGTCCTCATTCTCGAAGCTGGCGGCGACGACAATTGGATCTGGTTCCACATCCCGGTCGGCTATCTCTTCGCCATCGGCAATCCCCGCTCGGACTGGATGTTCAAGACCGAGGCGGAGCCCGGCCTGAACGGCCGTTCGCTCGCCTATCCCCGCGGCAAGGTGATCGGCGGCTGTTCGGCGATCAACGCCATGATCTCGATGCGCGGACAGGCCGCCGATTACGATCATTGGCGCCAGCTTGGGCTGACCGGCTGGGGCTATGATGACGTGCTGCCGCTGTTCAAGCGGCTGGAAGACCACTTCCTCGGCGCCAGCGAGCATCACGGTGCCGGCGGCGGCTGGCGCATCGAGGCACCGCGGCTGTCATGGGCCGTTCTCGACGCCGTCGGTGACGCCGCCGAGGAGATGGGCATCAAGCGTATCCCGGATTTCAACACCGGCGACAACGAAGGCACGAGCTATTTCCACGTCAACCAGAAGCGCGGCCGGCGCTGGTCGTCGGCGCGCGGCTTCCTCAAGCCCGCACTGAACCGCCCCAATCTGCGGCTCGAGAAGCATGTGCTGGTCGACCGCCTCATCATCGAGCAAGGCCGCGCCGTCGGCGTCCGCTTCATCCAGAACGGCGAGATCGTCGAGGCGCGTGCGAAACGCGAGGTCATCCTCGCGGCAGGCTCGATCGGCTCGGTGCAGGTCCTGCATCGCTCCGGCATCGGACCGGCCGACTGGCTGTCACCGCTCGGCGTCGACATCGTCATGGACAAGCCCGGTGTGGGACGCAATCTCCAGGACCACCTCCAGCAGCGCGCGATCTACAGGGTCGAGGGCGTTCGCACCCTGAACGAGACCTATTACAACCTCTTCCGCCGCGGCCTGATGGGACTCGACTACGCCTTCCGCCGCCGCGGTCCTCTGACCATGGCGCCGTCGCAGCTCGGCATCTTCACGCGCTCGGACGCGACGCGCGCGCGCGCCAACATCCAGTTTCACGTGCAGCCGCTGTCGCTCGACAAGTTCGGCGATCCCCTGCACCGCTTTCCTGCCATCACCGTGAGCGCCTGCAATCTGCAGCCTACCTCGCGCGGCACCGTTCGCTTGCGCGCGGCGACACCTGATGAGAAGCCGATCATCGCGCCGAACTACCTGTCGACCGACGACGACCGCCAGGTCGCCGCCGACGCCATTCGCACCACGCGGCGCCTGATGCAGCAGAAGGCGCTCGCAAAGTACCGGCCCAGCGAATATTTGCCCGGCCCCTCCGTCGGCGACGACGACGCCTCGCTGGCCAAGGCCGCCGGCGATATCGGCACCACCATTTTCCACCCCGTCGGCACCGCAAAGATGGGCACGGCGAACGATCCCATGGCGGTGGTCGACGAGCGCCTGCGCTTCTACGGCCTCGGAAGCTTACGCATCGTCGATGCCTCGATCATGCCGACCATCACCTCGGGCAACACCAACACGCCGACGGCGATGATTGCGGAGAAAGGAGCCACGATGATCCTGGAGGACGCGAAGTAAACGAACCCGCAGCGCATCACTGCCATGATCAATCCGCACCGTTTTTCCATCGGCCCGGCCGACGCGCAGATCGCCATGTTGCAATGGGGCGAGAGCGGCAGGCCGCCCGCGCTGCTCCTGCATGGCACCGGCTTCGTCGCCCATGTCTGGGATGAGGTCGCGCGCGAGCTTGCATCGACCTACACCGTCTATGCACTCGACCGTCGCGGCCACGGTGCGAGCCACAAGCCCGGTGCCTATCATTTCCTGGACTATGCGCAGGACGTCTGCCACGTGATCGATGCGCTCGATCTCCGCGACATCTACGGCATTGGCCACAGCGCGGGGGCGACCGATCTCCTGCTCGCGGCGAAGCTCTTGCCCGGCCGCTTCACGCGCATGTTCGTGATGGAGCCGACAGTGATGGACCCGCGCAGGACGCGCTCCGGCGGACTGAGCGAGGAATCCTTGTCCCGCGTCGAGAGCACGTTGCGCCGACGCGCTGAGTTCGACAGTGCCGACGCCGTGTTCGAGCGCTATCGCGCCGCTCCGGCCTTCGCGGATTGGACCGAGACCTCGCTGCGCGCCTATGTGCGCCACGGCTTCGTGCCGCTCGACGATGGCCGCGTCCGACTCTGCTGCACACCCGAGATCGAGTCCGCGATCCTGCGTCCGATCTACGAGGCCATGGAGCAGGTGTACGCTGGCGACGCCCGCGGCAATCCGTTTTCCTGGCTGACCGAGATCGACTGCCCGGTGCGCGTCACGACCGCCGCAAATTCGGGGCCGATCTACAAGGAGATGGCGCGACGCGCCGTGTCGCTGATCCCGCGCGTCAGCACGCAGGTCTTCGAAGGCGCCGGCCATTGCGTGGCTCAGGAAGTGCCAGGGCGCGTGGTCGAGGCCGTGCGGGAGTTTGCGAAATAGCTCGCGTATCGCGGACGCGGCGCAACACCATAAGCGCGTTCACGCGAGAAGTTCGAGGCGGCGATGAAGGCGAACGTGGCGGCCCGACAAGAAATCAGGCCGACCGTCGCACCGCGTTGTCCACCAGCGTCTTGCCGAGCGACCAGATCGCACCGGGGACCTTGTGGCTGCCGGCGATGACGTCGTCGAAGGCGCGCTCGATCCAGCTGCAATCTTCCTCGGTGATCGTGAGCGGCGGCAACAGCTTGATGGTGTGGCTGCCGTGACCGGCGACCTGGGTCAGAATTTTGTGATCCTTGAACAGCGGCACGGTAATGAGCTGGCAGAACAGGCCCTTGTTGGCGGCCTCCAACACGTTCCAGGAGGCGCGCAGGCGCAGCGACTTCGGCGGGCCGAACTCGACGCCGATCATCAGTCCCTTGCCGCGCACTTCCTTCATCAGCTCGTAGCCGGGCACCATGCGCGTCAATGCGAGGCGCAGCTCGGCGCCGCGCTTGGCGGCGGACTCGATCAGCTTCTCGGACTCCATGACGTCGAGCGTGGCGATGCCCGCGGCCATGGCGAGGTCGTTCTTGGAGAAGGTGGAGCCGTGCACCACCGCACGGTCCATCTGGTTGAAGATCTTGTCGAAGATGCTCTTGCGCGTCAGCACCGCGCCGACCGGCACGTGGCCGCCCGACAGCGACTTCGACAGCAGCACCATGTCGGGCTCGACGTTCCAGTGCTCGACCGCGAGAAAGCGGCCGGTGCGGCCCATGCCGGTCTGGATCTCGTCGGCGACGAACAGCGTGCCGTATTTCTTGCAGAGCGCAGCCGCGCCGGGCAGGAACTCGTCGGTGGGCATGTTGACGCCCTTGCCCTGGATCGGCTCGACGACGAAGGCCGCAACCTCGCGCGAGGCCAGGGCCTTTTCCAGCGCAGCCAGATCGTTGAACGGGACCGGGGTGCAGCCCGGCAGCAGCGGCTCGAATCCGGTGCGGAAGTTCGAATCGCCCGTCAGCGACAGCGCGCCGTAGGTCAGGCCGTGGTAGCCGTGGGCGCAATAGACGATGCCGGGGCGGCCGGTCGCGCCACGCGCAAATTTGATCGCGGCTTCGACGCATTCCGCGCCGGAATTGGCGAAGAACGCCTTGTCGAGATAGGGGACATATTTCAGCAGCCGTTCGGCCAGCACGCCGGCGAGCGTCGAGACGTCGAACTGGACGAGGTTGGGCAGGTCGGCATCGAGCACGCTCTTGAGCGCATCGCGCATGACAGGATGATTGCGCCCGATCGCGAACACGCCAAAGCCGGACAACAGGTCGAGGTAGCGAGCGCCCTCGCGATCGTAAAGGTACTGCCCCTGCCCCTTCTGGAAGCCGACATCGTAGCCGATGGTCTTGAGAACCCGAACGAACTGCTCGTTCAGATACCGGTTATGCAGGGTGCTGCGCTGGGCCTGACGGTCCGCGAATAGCTGAGACATGTCTGGATTTGGGCTGTGCATCCGCTACATACTTCGATTGGAGGCCGTCTCGTCAACTGAAAACGGACCGCTGCTGAAAACGGTCTGTGCGGCCTTTTGCCCTTTTTCGGACCATCTTCGCAAGCACAGCTTTTAGATCATGTTGCACTGCCAAGGAACCATCATGCGTTTAGCCCTTTACACCGGACTAATACTGGCTGGCGGTTACACCTGCCTGACACCCGCGCTCGCTGCAGACCCGACCGGCGACTGGCGGGTCGCCGACGGCGTCGCCAACATTCGTGTCGCCCAATGCTATGGCAGCATGTGGGGCGCGGTCTCCTGGGAAAAGCAGCCCGGGGGGCGCGACGAGAACAATCCGGATGTCTCGAAAAAGAACAGGCCGACGCTGGGCATGGCGACCCTGATCGACATGAAGAAGAAGCCCGGCATCGATCAGTGGGAAGGACAGGTTTACAACGCCAAGGATGGACAGCTCTACAGCGCGACCATCACGCCGGCTGGTGCCGATCAGCTCGAAATCAAGGGCTGCGTGATGGGCTTCCTCTGCGGCGGCGAGACCTGGACCCGGGTCGGCCCGCCAATCCCCTCGAGCCCCGTCAACGCCATGGCCAAGGGCGCGCCGAAATCCGGCGGCGCCACGCCGCCGAAGGCTCAAGGTGCGCAGGCAGCTCAAGCCACGACAGGCGCCACGGCACCTGCGCAGGCGCCCGCGCCTGCAGCTCCAAAGGCCGCCGGCGCCGCCAAGCCCGCTCAGAAGGGCGCCGCCGACCCCGTCGGCGACATCTGCCTACTCCCTGAGATTGCGGGGTTTGCCCATTAGGGCCGGCTGAAACAGCAGCACGGCGGCAAGCGTCGTCACCAGCGAGAGTGCCAGCAGCTTGCCCATGCTGGACGTGCCGGGATGGCTCGACAGCCACAGGCTGCCGAACGCGGTTGCCGTCGTCAGCGCGCTGAAAAAGATCGCACGCGTGAGGCTGGTCTGGAGCAGGTTTGTTCTGCCCGAGCGCCACGCCACAACATAATAGATCTTGAAGGCGACACCGACGCCGAGCAGCAACGGGAACGCAACGATATTGGCGAAGTTCAGCGGCAGCCCGATCAACACGCAGATCTCGAGCGTCACTGCGCCGGCAACCAGAAGCGGCACCAGCGTCATCAGCACGTCGACGAACCGGCGCAGCGTGATCCACAGCAAGAGCCCGATCACGACCAGAGCGTAGATGCCGGCGTGGATGAACGCCTTCACCACGGTGTCGCCGGATTTCAGGATCGAGACCGGTCCGCCGATCGCGGTCGGCTCGGCCGCGAGCACCGCTGCCGCGAATTTGCGCAGCGTGTCGTTGTCGTTGGGATCGCCCTTGGGCAGCGCCTCGACGCGGATGATGCCGTCCTTGCTCTTCCAGGCGTTGACGAGCTCGGGCGGCAGTGACTTCAGGGTGACCGGCTCGGCCTGCATGGCGTTCCTGAGCTGGTCGAACACGATCTTCATCGGCGTGACGAACACGTCCTGCGCCTTGTTGCGCGCGGCCTCGTCGCTGTCGGCGAGCTTTTCGAGCGCGTCTGCAAGACGGCGCGAGGCGACCGCACCCGGCCCCTTCGCGTCGCCCGCGGTCCGGCGCAGATTGTCGACCGAGGATTTCAGCGACTCGACATTTTCCTGATCCGATGGGGCCGCATCGATCTGATCGGGGTTCAACGCGGGGTTCAGCACCTTGGCCGCCTGCGCAATCAGCTTCAGCTTCGGCGGCTGGTCCTGCGGCACGAAGCTGTCGAGAGACATCACCCTGAGCACCTCGGGCACTTTCTCGAGCCTCGCCTCAACCTGCCTCGCCTGCTCTTCCGACGTCGTCATCACGTTGATGGCATTGGCACCGGTATTGGGGTCCTTGCGCAAATCGAGGAAGGTGGCGATCGATTCGGCCTTGGGATTGCGCAGGTTCATCGGGTTGAAGTCGAACTTCATGAAGTAGAGCAGCGGCAGGCCGCCAAGCGCGAGCAGCAGCGTGCCGCCGACGATCAGCACGCGATGCTTCTCCAGGAAGTGATCGAGCGGGGCCAGGAAGGCATAGCCGACGGGCTCCGGCTCGCCGGGCGGGTTCAGAAGCTTGAGCAGCGCCGGCAGCACGGTGATGCTGGACACGAACGCCACCAGCATGCCGACGCCGGCGATCTGCCCGAGTTCCGAGATGCCCTTGTAGTCGGTCGGCATGAAGCAGAGGAAGCCCGCCGCGGTGGCCATTGCAGCCAGCGACAGCGGCACCGCCGAGCGCTTGGCCGCCAGCACCAGCGCGCCCGAGAGGTCATCGTGCTTGTAGCGCTCGGAGCGGTAACGGACGCTGTACTGGATACCGAAATCGACGCCGAGGCCGACGAACAGCACCGCGAACGCGATCGACAGCAGATTGAGCGAGCCGACCATCATCAGGCCGGCCGCGGTCGTGATCGCAAGGCCCACGAAGAGATTGACGAACACCGCAAAGATGATCTTCGCCGAATGCAGCGCCAGCCACAGGATGAGCAGCACCACGAGAACGGTGCCGACGCCGTTGACGACGGCTCCCTCCTGGACGGTCGCGTATTCCTCGTTGGCGATCGGGACCGGGCCGGTCAGGCGCACCCGCGCCTGGTATTTGTTGGGGAAGTCCAGATCGGCCGCGGCTTTCCGGATCGCGTCGGTCGCGTCCTTGCCCGGCTCCAGCGCGTTGTAATCGAGGATGGGCTTGAACTCGATGAAGGCGCGCTTGTCCGAATCCTTCAACGGCTCGTCGCTGACGAGTTCGCGCCAGGAGAAGCTGGGCTTGCCCTTGTTGAGCACGGTCTCGACGGTCTGCGCGATCAGGTTGAAGGGCCGCTCGGTGTTGTCGAGCTTGACCTGGCCTCGCTTGACGCCGGCAAGGCCGGTTTCCAGCGCGCCGGTCAGGCCGCGGATCGAGGGATCGCCGGCCATGATCTCAATCAGGGGCGCGGCGGATTCGAGCTGGCCGGTCGTCTTGGCGACTTCCTCCGTCGGCAGGAACAACAGTCCATTCCTCTCGAAGAACTCGCCGCTACCGAGTTGCTGCATCGAGTGGAAGTTGGTCTTGTCGTCCTTCAGCTTTGCATAGAGCGCCTCTGCCGCGGCGCTCGCCATCTCCGGCGTCCGGGCCTCGATCACGGCGAGGATCGTTTCGTTCTGATCGAACGCCTGGTCGAATTGCTGGTCGCGCTTGCGCCAGTCGAGATTCTGGGAAATCAGCGAATTGATGTCGGTGTTGATGGCGAAGTGGCGCGCGGCGTAATAGCCCGCTCCCACCGACAGCAGGAGCCCGAGAAGGACGACGAGGGAGGCAAACCGGGTGCAGGCCCTGACAATGGCAACGACTACGCTTTGCAGCACTTCTTTTCTTTCTGCGGTTAACAGCTTGCCAGAAACGCCCGCTGTTTATCGGAGTTTCCGGGCGAAACCTATTGCTGTTTTGAGTGGTTCCCGCCGCTAGAAGGTTCGAGGTAAACGGCGGGAGACCCGGGCAAAATCATGCGGGGCGGCCGGTATAGCCGGGGAGTTGAGGCGGGAAAGTGACGAAGGACGATGCACGAATGTCGCGCATTTGCACCCATCGCATATCCTACTATGGTACCTCTAACATGGCCCCGTAGCGGTCCGACCTTTCCTTAATGCCGATTTTTTGACACAAAGTATTGCGCCTCCATGCGCCAGAGCCCCTCCGGGGGTGGGCGGCTACCGCGTACGCGAACCAATGGTGCGGATATTGCAACTCATTGGTCAGTATCGGGGTGCCGTGGGGACTTACAAAATCGGATTGGTGCAACTTGCGTAATGGGCGTCCAATGGAAGTGTATCTGGCGCAACCGCGCGGCTTCTGCGCGGGCGTGGTGCGTGCGATCGAGATCGTGGAACGGGCGCTGGAGAAATACGGCCCCCCGGTCTACGTGCGCCATGAGATCGTGCATAACAAATACGTCGTCGAGAGCCTGAAGAGCAAAGGCGCGATCTTCGTCGAGGAACTCTCCGAGGTTCCACCGAAAGCGGTGACGGTCTTCAGCGCCCATGGTGTCGCCCGCAGCGTCGAGGAAGAGGCCGCCGCGCGCGATCTTCCGGTGCTCAATGCCACCTGCCCCCTGGTCACGAAGGTTCACAATCAGGGGAAGCGCTACATCGGCAAGGGCCGCACGCTGATCCTGATCGGCCATGCCGGCCACCCCGAAGTCGAGGGCACGATGGGCCAGGTCCCCGGGCCCGTGCAGCTTGTCCAGAGTGTTGAAGAGGTTAAGGCGCTCACGCTGCCGGCGGATACGCCGGTGGCCTACATCACCCAGACCACCCTGTCGGTCGACGACACCAAGGACATCATCGCGGCCCTGCAGGCCCGCTTTACAGACATTCAAGGTCCGGATATCCGGGATATCTGCTATGCGACACAGAACCGCCAATCTGCGGTAAGGGACTTGAGCAAGCTGGTCGACGTGATCCTGGTGGTGGGCGCTGCCAACAGCTCGAACTCGAACCGGCTTCGCGAAATCGGCACCGAGGCCGGCGTCGCGAGTTATTTGATTGCCGACGGCAGCGAGCTCAATCCGGAGTGGCTGAAAAATGCCAGGACCGTCGGCATCACGGCCGGCGCCTCGGCGCCTGAGGTACTCGTGGATGACGTGATCGAAGCGATGCGGCGGCTCGGACCGGTCAAGGTCTCGGTGCTGCCGGGCCGCGAGGAGAACATCGAATTTCGGCTTCCGGCCCAACTGGCTGCGAGCTGACCCACCCGAATTTCAAGCCCAGAAAGAAACGTGTAATGGCTATCCCCTTCTTCAAGGAAATGCGTATCGGCGGCTATTTGCTCAAGCAGAGACTGCTTGGCCGCAAGCGCTATCCGCTCGTGCTGATGCTGGAGCCGCTGTTTCGCTGCAACCTCGCCTGCGTCGGCTGCGGCAAGATCGACTATCCCGACGCGATCCTCAACCGCCGCATGACGGCGCAGGAGTGCTGGGACGCCGCCGACGAGTGCGGCGCGCCGATGGTCGCCATTCCCGGCGGCGAGCCGCTGATCCACAAGGAGATCGGCGAGATCGTCCGCGGCCTCGTCGCGCGCAAGAAGTTCGTCTCGCTGTGCACCAACGCGCTGCTGCTCGAGAAGAAGCTCGATCTGTTCGAGCCTTCGCCGTACCTGTTCTTCTCCGTGCATCTCGACGGCCTGCGCGATCACCACGACAAGGCGGTGTCGCAGAAGGGCGTGTTCGACCGCGCCGTCTCCGCGATCAAGGCGGCCAAGGCGCGCGGCTTCACCGTCAACGTCAACGCCACCATCTTCGACGGCCATCCGGCCGAGGAGATCGCGAAATTCCTCGACCTCACCGTCGAACTCGGCGTCGGCGTCTCGATGTCGCCGGGCTACGCCTATGAGCGCGCTCCGGACCAGGAGCACTTCCTCAACCGCACCAAGACCAAGAAGCTGTTCCGCGACGTCTTTGCCATGGGCAAGGGCAAGAAGTGGAATTTCATGCATTCCGGCCTGTTCCTGGACTTCCTCGCCGGCAACCAGGAATACGAGTGCACGCCGTGGGGCATGCCCGCGCGCAACATCTTCGGCTGGCAGAAGCCCTGCTATCTGCTCGGTGAAGGCTACGCGAAAACCTTCAAGGAGCTGATGGAGACCACCGACTGGGATTCCTACGGCACCGGCCGTTACGAGAAGTGCGCCGACTGCATGGCCCATTGCGGCTATGAGCCGACGGCGGCGACCGCAGCCTTCAACAACCCGCTGAAGGCGATGTGGGTGGCGCTGCGCGGCGTCCGGACGAACGGCCCGATGGCGCCCGAGATCGACCTCTCCAAGCAGCGCCCGGCGCAGTACATCTTCTCGGCGGAAGTGCAGAAGCGCCTGTCGGAGATCCGGAAGGACGAGGCCGCCGCCGCGCAGGCGAAGGCGGCGCAGAAGGCTTCGACCGCGGCATAGTCACGACGAACCTTGTCGCCCGGATGGCATGAAGCGAATCCGGGTGGCAACATCAGCAAAAAAGGCCCGGACGCCAATGGCGACCGGGCCTTTTCCGTTTGTCAGTTCGAAAAGCCGCTCAGGCCGCCTTGGAGACCAGGGCCTCGCTCTCGGCGAACTCCGTCCCGATCAGATAGTCCCGGCACCCCCGCAGGCTGCGCAGCGCCCGATTGAAGTCGATGCCGGTCGAGACCAGCGCATGCAACGTGGTCGGGTTGCGCACGATGCCGCGCAGCACGGCGGCGAGATCGATCTGGCCGTTCGGCTTGATGGCGGCGCGCGCGAGCGCCGGCAGGGCGCGATGGGCGGGATCGCTGATGACGCGGACGGCGGCAAAGGGCAGACCGGCTTCCGCGGCGTAGGCGGCCGCGATGTGGCTCTCCATGTCGACGGCGAATGCCCCCGTTTCCGAATGCAGCGCCGCCTTGCAGGACCGCCCGGTGACCACTTCCTCGGCGCCGGCGAGGCTGCCGCGCACCACACGGCGCCGGCCCGAGGTCAGTCGCTCGATCAGGTCGTCGCCGAGCGACAGCCCGGCGGCCCAGCGGGTGTCGCCGGACAGCACTTCGGTCGCCAGCACGACGTCGCCGGACCGCAGCGTCGGGTCGAGCCCGCCGGCCACGCCGAAGGAGATCACGCCGCGAATCGTTTCGGGATCCACCACCGTCAGCAGGGCCCGCAACTGGGTCGGGCTGCTGGATGAACAGATGACCGCCATTCCGGGCCCGGCCGCAATGCGGGCCTCCTGAACCAGTCCGGTCACGATCAATATCGGCCGCGGGTCGATGGTATTCCCCGCGGTGAAATAGTCCCCCGTCCCCAAAGTCACATTCCGACCCCTACCACCCTGCTGTTGGTGTTCCGCAAGTTCCGATACCGCGCCAACGCCCACAGCGGAAAGAACTTTGGGTAACCATGATAACGTAGATAGAATACACGGGGAAAGCCCGTGGCGGTGTACCGCTGCTCGTCCCACAGTCCTTTTTTGTTTTGTGTTGCAATCAGGTACTCCACCCCGCGGGCGACGGCCGGGTGATCAACCTCGCCTGCCGCCATCAGGGCAAGCAAGGCCCATGCCGTTTGCGAGGCGGTCGAGGGGGCGGTCTCCCATCCCCGGTAGTCCAGCCGATAGCTGACGGCGTCCTCGCCCCATCCGCCATCCTCGTTCTGGATCGAGGCCAGCCAGGCGACGGCTTTGCGGATCATGGGATCGTTGTGGTCGACGCCCGCCATGTTGAGAGCGCACAGAACCGACCATGTTCCGTAGATGAAGTTCATGCCCCAGCGGCCGTACCAGGACCCTTCCGGGTGCTGGGTCTTCCTGAGGTAAGCGACGCCGGCGGCCACATGCTGGCTGGTTGTCGCGGTTTCGCCGAGCTGCGCCAGCATCGAGATGCAGCGCGCGGTGACGTCCTCGGTCGGCGGATCGAGCAGCGCGCCATGGTCCGAGAACGGGATGTTGTTCAGGTAATATTCGAGATTGTTGACGTCGAAGGCCGCCCAGCCGCCGTCGTCGCTCTGCATGCCCTCGATCCACTCGCGGCCACGGGCGATCGCAGTGTCATAGCCGGCGACGCCGTGCTCCCGGCGCATGCGGTCCATCGACATCACCACGACCGCGGTGTCGTCGAGGTCAGGGTAATGGGCGTTGTTGTACTGGAAGGCCCAGCCGCCCGGACGCACGTCGGGCCGCTTCACGGCCCAGTCACCCTTCACCTCGAGCTCCTGCTTCGGAATCAGCCAGTCGAGGCCACGCTTGGCGGCCGGCACGGCCTGCGCATCGCCCGCCTCCAGCAGCGCGTGGGCGGTCAGGGTCGTATCCCACACCGGCGAGACGCAGGGCTGGCAATAGGCCTCGTCGTCGTTGATCACGAGCAGCTTGTCGATGCCCCGCCGCGTGATCGCGCGCGGCGGAAAGTTCTCGTCCTTGCCGAGCGCGTCATACATCATGACGATGTTGGCCATGGGCGGATAGATCGCGCCCATGCCGTCCTCGCCGTTGAGCCGCTCCTCGATGAAAGCGAGCGCAGTATCGATCGCGCGCTTGCGCAGGCTCTTCGGAAATAGCGGCTCGATCACGCGCAGGATCGCATCGAGCGAGCGGAACAGCAGGAACCAGGCCATGCTCTGATGCGGCGCCTTCGCGGTCATGCCGATCGAGCGCGGATCCTGCAGGAACAGCTCGTCGATGCCGACGCCCTTCGGATTCTTCGCGCGCGGCTTCAGCGCGGCGATCACCATCAGCGGCACCATGGTGGTGCGCGCCCAGTACGAAATCTTGTTGAGGTGGAACGGCGACCAGAACGGCAGCAGCACGATCTCGATCGGCAACACCGGCACCGCGCGCCAGGTCACGACGCCGAACGTCGCCAGCAGGAAGCGCGTGAAGACGTTGCTGTTGATCGCACCGCCTCGGGCATGGATCGCCTCGCGCGCGCGCACCATGTGCGGCGCATCGACGGAGTCGCCGATCATCTTGAGCGCGAAGTAAGCCTTCACGCTGGCGCTCATGTCGAACTCGCCGTCGTGCACCAGCGGCCAGCCGCCATGGGCTCCCTGCACGCGACGCAGGTAATTGCCGATCTTGGCTTCGAGCACCGTGTCGACGGGCTCTGCGAGATAGTGGCGCAGCAGGACGTACTCGGCCGGAATCGTGCAGTCGGCCTCGAGCTCGAACACCCAATGGCCATCAGGCTGCTGGAAGCCGAGGACGCCTTGCCTCGCCGACGCAATGCTCGATTCCAGGGTCTCGCGGCTGGTCGCGTTCACGGAATCCATGTCGCTCGATTGCTCCGATAGTGGATTGAAAGTTGACCGGGACATCTGCCCGTCAGGGCCGCTGTGCGGCCAGAACCAGATCGGCAGCGCGATCGCCGGACCGGACCGATCCCTCGATGGTTGCAGGCAATCCCGTAGCAGTCCAGTCGCCGGCGAGGAACAGGTTTTTCAGCGCAGTGACCGGCCCTGGACGCAGGGCATTCTGGGCCGGCGTGGCGGCAAAGGTGGCGCGGCGCTCGCGCACGATCTGCCAGGGGGGCAATTGCGGCGGCAGCTCACCGGACAGGCCGGCGGCCTTGCAGACGTCGGTCCAGATCGCCTGCGCGAGTTCCTCGCGAGGCATGTCGACCAGACGGTCGCCATTGCTGATCGTCACGGAAAGCCGGTTGGGGAACGCGAACAGCCATTCCACCACGCCGCCGATCACGCCGAGGATCGGTGCCGAGCCCGCCGGCGGTGTGATGCGGAAATGCGCGTTCACGATGGCGCGGAATTCGGTCGGCGTCTTCAGGCCCGGCAGCAGGCTCGCGGCGGCGCGCGGCGGCACCGCCATCACCACGACATCGCCCTCACCGATCCGGATCACATCCTCGCCGCCGAAATTCAGCGCGCCGACCTTGCCGTCGGTGGTCGCAAACGAGCGCAGCTCATGGCCCAGCTGAACCGAATGGCCGCGCTCCTGCAAGAACTTCACGGCAGGCTCGATCAGCACCGCGCTGAGACCGTCGCGCGCGATCAAGGGACGGCAGGCCTGCCCGCCCGCGAGCAGCGTCTCGCGCACGATCGCGCCCGCGAGCCCCGCCGAGCCCTCGGGCGGATCGACGTTGAGCGCCGCGAGCAGCAACGGCTGCACCAGACGCTGGTAGAGGATGCCTTCGCAAGGAATGGACTTGCCGACCAGCGTCTCCTCCGACGCCCAGATCAGCGGCGCCAGCTTCAGATAATCGGTGAGGCCGGTGTCGGGAACGCGGCGGCTCTCGTCGAGCACCCAGGTCGGCAACCGGCCAGCGCCGAGATCGATCTGCCAGCGCTGCCCCGTCCTGATGTCGACGAACGGAAACTGCGCGCTCTCGGGGCCGACGAGACCCGCCTCGGTGCCGATCGCGCGCGCATAGGCGCGCGCATGGCTGTTGCCCGACAGCAGCAGATGATTGCCGTTGTCGATGGTGAGATTGGTGGCGCCGTCGAAATAGGAACGGCAGCGGCCGCCGGCCTGGTGCGTCGCCTCGTGCACGGCGACCTTGAAGCCGGCATTGGCGAGCCGCACAGCGGCGGAGAGGCCGGAAATCCCAGCACCGATGATGTGAGCTGTCTTTTGCATCAGATGAAAGCGTAACGGAGCAAGATCAGGATGCGTGTGATCTTCGACACACGCACCGGCTCGCGCGGCACGGTGAAGCCGCGCGCGATCAGCAGGTCCAGGATGGAATGATAGTATTTCGACATGATCCGCGGCGCGCGCACCACGCGGCGCTTGTTGCGGTTCATGATCTCGTCCGACTTCTCGAAATGCACCTTCGCGCGCTGCGCCAGCGGCAGGCAGACCTTCGGGAGCGCGCGCTCGGCGATCACGCGGTCCGGATCATTGGAGGTGATGCCGGCATGCAGCAGCGCCTCGCGCGGCAGATAGAGCCGACCGAGGCCCGCATCCTCGTCGATGTCACGCAGGATGTTGGTGAGCTGCAGCGCGCGACCGAGATGGTGCGCGAGCAGGATGCCGTCTTCCTCGGGCATGCCGAACACCCGCACCGACAGCCGCCCCACGGCGCTGGCGACACGGTCGCAGTAGAGATCCAGCGTCGCCATGTCGGGCGCGCGGATGTCCTGCGGCACATCCATTTCCATGCCGTCGACGATGGCGAGGAAATCCTCGCGCTTGAGCCCGAAGGTCTTCACCGAGGCGACGTAGTCCTTCAGCCGCGGCGGCGGATGGCCCTGATAGAGCGCGTCGATGTCGTCGCGCCATTGCTGGAGTGCGGCGAGCCGCTCCTCCCGCGGGCCGTCGGAATCGGCGATGTCGTCGACCTGGCGGCAGAAGCTGTAGATCTGGAACATCGCTTCGCGCTGGTCGTGCGGCAGGATGCGCATCGCGGCATAGAACGAGCTGCCGGATGCGGTCGAGCCGTAATTGGCGCCGGGCGTGGTCGCCTCAAGCGTCATGTGCAGTCCCCGGTCTGGAAATGGCCTTGCGTCCGATCGCGCGGCGACCGACTTCGCCGATCATCCCGGCGAGGCTGAAGGCGAGCAGCTCGAACTTGTTCAGATGAACGCGCTCGCGCAGGGGATCGCGCACCTTCAAGAGGCGCACGATGCGGTCGGCATAGGCCTGGATCACTGAAATGTCGACGCCGAGGCGAAAATCCCTCACCTCCGCGCTCAGCGACTTGCTCTGGTTGAGCAGCGCTTCATTGCGTGCGGCAAGCGCGTGAAGGCAGGCCAGCATCGCCGGCGGCGACTGCGCAAGCCCGAGCTGCTCGACGGAGGCGCCGTGTGCTGCCAGCGCATCGCGCGGCAGATAGACGCGGTTGAGCTCGCGAAAATCCTTGCCGCAATCCTGCAGGTGATTGTTGATCTGGAGCGCCGCGCAGAGCGCGTCCGATGCGGCCCAGGTCGAGGTGCTCTCGCCATGGACGTCGAGCATGAAGCGGCCGACGGGCATCGCCGAGTAACGGCAATAGTGGATGACCTCGTCCCAATTCTCATAGCGCAACTTGGTCACGTCCATGCGGAAGGCGATGAGCACGTCGAGCGCATGGCGTGGGGCCATGCCGCGCTCGGCCAGCGCGCGGCGCAGCGTGACGGCTTCGGCCTGGGTGTCGCCCTTGCCGAGCAGTTCCGCCTCGAGCAGGTCGAGATAAGCGAGCTTCTGGTCGGGCGGCAGGGTCGCGTGGTCGGCGATGTCGTCGGCGGTGCGGACGAAATTGTAATAGGCCAGGATCAGGGCACGATGGCGCGGATGAATGATCCAGGACGCGACGGGAAAATTCTCGTCGCGGTCACCCTTGCCGGATCGCAATTCGCTCGCAGAGGTCATCGAGGGCTGATTTACAATCGTTTGGACAGGAGGGCTTTTTCGCTCGCGCGGGCTCATGCCGGCGATGCCGCCGCGGCCCCCATATAGGGGAATACGGCCGCAAAACCAATCCTGTCTGTCGATGGCCGCCCTTTGCGGATCGGGCCCCAAAAGGCGGCTCCGGGATCCGCCTTTGGGAGCCAATGACCAAGCTTACTGGTTGTGGTTCTTCAGCACCTGGTCGCAGGCCTGCGAGATCTTGGCCCGGTTCTCCTTGAGACAGGCAAGGATCGTGAAATCGCCCTGATCGATGACCGGACGGCAGAACTTCTGCACATCGCGTGTGCAGGCCTTCTGCTCGGCGTCGGTGCCACGCCCTTGCTGAGCGAACGCCGCCGTCGAAAGGGATGCCGACAGCAGGGTAAGAGCGACGAGAAGATTACGCATTGTATTCCTTCATTCTGACGGCAGAATCGTACCGGACCCGGCTGCACAGGGCGAACTACCGGGGCGGATTGTTCTGATGGCAAGTCGCCGCAGGAGTGGCGGCCCAGAGAAGGCACAAGCACCGGCAAATGCGGCCAAATTGGCACCGCATGTGCCGAATCGGGTCTTCCCCGCGTCTTCATTCGCAGATGTAAGAGGTTGATACTACGTCATAATTCAGAAGATCTGCGTTTTACTGCATACCTGTTGCAGCGCTGCATCTGTCCGCCTTGCCTTTCCCGCCTGAAACATGCCGAAACGTGGCAAATCGGGGGATCAAACCTGGCGCGAGGCGTCGTGGCCCGCCATCCCGGGCGGCCAGGCTTTGAACCTGACCCTGGCTCGGAGCACTAAACTTTCGATGTGGCGAGACGTTCTCAATGGGTAAGCGAACGTCGTTCCAAAACGGGATATTTGCGATGAAATTCTTTGGGCGATCTGGATTGGCAATCAAGGCGGCCGGCATCGGCGCGGCGCTGCTCTTTTCGGTTCCGGCGAGCCTTGCTCAGTCGTCCGGACCGTTTGCCGGTTTCGACGGCGCGTGGACCGGCACCGGCACGGTGTCGTTGTCCGACGGCTCCACCGAGCGCATTCGCTGCAAGGCGGACTACAAGGTGGGCGGCAGCGGCCTCAACTTGAAGCAGGCGCTGCACTGCGCCTCCGACAGTTACAAGTTCGACCTCACCAGCGACGTGACGAGCCAGGGCGAGCGCATCTCCGGCAATTGGAGCGAGTCCAGCCGCAACATCTTCGGCAATCTCCAGGGCACCGCCGGCGGCGGCCAGATCGACGTGTTCGTCGAAGCCAACGGCTTTGCCGCCAACCTGTCGCTGCGCACCAACGGCACCAAGCAGACCGTGCAGATCTCCTCCAAGGGCGAGATCCGCGGCGTCAACATCACGATGACGAAGGGCTGACGCCCTTCCCGCTGCGAAAGGATACAGCCTCCGGCTCTCGCGACCCGGGGGCTTTTTGCTGACATCGTTGCAGACATGAACCCAACTCGCAGACATCTGCTCAAGGCCGCAGGGCTCTTCGTAGCCAGTCGCGCCTTCGCCAGCGACCAGCAGGAGGCGAGCATGCAGCCTTCGTCCGTGAAGCCACGCCACGTGCTGTGCTTCCTCGGCAAGGACGAAAGCCTGCTACATCCGCCGAAGGCGGTGGCCAGGACGATCGCCGACTTCAACTTCGAGATCGACCGCACCTATTCGCAGGCCAAGCCCGATCCGCATATGGAGCGGTCGTTCGGCGTGTGCTGGGACCGCGTCTTTCCGAAAGCCTGGTCTGCGTCCGACGAAGCCGCCGTAGCCAATCACAAGGCGGTGCTGTACGTGCGGAGCCCGCCGATCGATCAGCAGAAGTCGGCCGCCTATTCAGCCGCCGCCTTGCTGATCGTGGACGAGATGCTTGAGGCAGGCGCCATTGCGGCGAAAGGTGAAAGCGCCGGTGTCGCCCATGGCGTCGCGCGCTGGCGCAGTCTCGCCGATCAAGCTCGCAAGGGCTCGAGGACCAGCCAGGGCCTGAAGATGACCCCCGCCGTCACGAAGGCGTGTCGTCTCGCCTTCGCCAAGCGCCCGCTCGCCGGCGATCGCTATTACGAGACCGTCGGCTACCACCTCGTCGGCCTGCCGGAGGTCTATGTCGCGACATCGCACGGCAGCGATCGGGACGCGGTCAAAGTGATGGACGAGCTCGCCGACGCCATGGCCGAGCGCGGCGTCGACGCGACGCTGCGCGACCGCAAGCTCACGCTATCGCGCGAGCAGGACTACGCCGAGGACGATTTCAAGTTCAATCCGTACGGGATCGTCCGTATCGAGGCCTGAGAGCGCTGGCGCCTTTTGCCGCCCTGCCGCTCAGATCGCGGGCTTGTCGGGGCCCTGAAGCCTGGCGTGCAGATTGATCAGCCACATCGCCGTCGGCCGCAGGATGAAGAGGTCGGCGACGAGGGCCATGACCATCGAGAAGGCGCTGAGCCAACCGAACAGCCGCAGCGACGGCAGGTCCGAGAACACGGTGACGACGAGGCCGCAGGCCAGCACCACCGTGGTCAGGATCAGCGCCGGGCCGACCAGCACGGTGGCCCGCTCCACCGCGAGCGCCGAGCCAACGCCCGGCTTGCTCTCGAGTCTCAAGCGGTTGAGGAAGTGGATGGTCGCGCTCAAACCCAGGCCGAACGAGACGGTGAGCGCGACGACGCTGGCGAATTGCAGGCCCTCGCCCATCGCCCACAGCACCGTTCCCGACATCACCACCGGGAAGATGCCCGGCAGGATGCAGGCGAACATCACCACCCAGGAGCGGAACGCGAGGCCGATGAAGATCGCGACCAGCGCGAATTCGATGGTGAGGCCGTGGTTCAGCTTCTCGATCATGCTGGCCGAGTTGCGCGCAGCGATGGCGGCAAGACCCGTCACCGCGATCTCGTAGCCGGGATGCTTCCTGCGGACGGCGTCGAGCTCGTGGTCGAGCTTGTCGACGATCGGCAGGAGCTGGCTGGAATCCTTGTCCGGCACGCGGCCGGCGACCACGACGGCATCCTGCTGGGCATCGATGAACCGCCGCACCAGATGCTCGGGGATGACGTTGACATATTCCTTCAACGTCGCGACGTCGGCGCTGCCCGCCTTCTCGGCCAGCCAGCGGCGCAGCGTCTCGAGCGACCAGACGTTGCCGACACCGGCCGATTTCTCCACGGTCGCATGCACGTCGGCGATGGTCTGGAGGGTCTCCGGCGAATAGAGCGATTCGCCCTTGGGGAATGCGATCAGCACGTTGACCGGGTTGGCGCCGGTCAGCTTGGCATCGAGCCGGTCGCTGGCGGCGACCGCCTGGCGCTTGTCCGGCACCTGGTCGGCGAGCCGGTAGCGCGGCTCCAGATTGGCATAGATGACGCCGAGGCCGCCGACGAACAGCACTGCGATCAGGCTGAACAGGCCGGGACGGCCGACCATGCGCACCGCGATCCAGTAGCAGAAATTGCGCAGCGCCTGGACGCCGGCATCTGCGCTCTGGAACTTGACGGCGAACACCTTCTCGTTGCGCACGAGCAGCACGCCGAACACCGGCACCAGCGACAGCACCGCGACCAGCGCGATGATGGTGGCGGCGAGCCCGGCCTCGCCGAACTTGCGGATCAGGTCGGAGTCGGAGAATTGCAGCGCGATGAAGGAAATGCCGGCCGTGCCGTGCGTCAGCACGCAGGCGGGTCCCACCACCAGCACCGCGTTCTTGAACGCGGTGAACTTGTCCTGTCCTGCGATCAGCCGGTCGCGCGCGGCGAAGGTGAGCTGCATCGAGTCCGAGAAGCTGATGACCATGATGAGCGGCGTCATCACGTTCAGGAACATGTTGAGGTTGAAATTGGCCCAGCCGAGCGCACCGAGCGCCAGCAGGATCGCGATCATCGGCGGGAATGCCGCCGCGACCATGAACGAGATCTTGCGGAAGAAGATGATGGCGATGATGCAGCCGGCGAGAATGCCGAGGATGTTGTAGGTCAGCCCGTCGCGCTCGACCGCGTTGCGGATCTCGAGCTGCATCACCGGAACGCCGGAGAGCTGCACGTTGAGCCCGGTGTCGCCGAGGTCCTCCTTCATCAGCGCGCGGATGTCGCCGACGGTCTTGGTCAGCTTGTTGGAGGCGACCACCTCAGGATCGAGCGAGAGCACGATCAGCGCCAGCGTGCCGTCCTCCGACAGCAGCTTGCCGCGGATGATCTCGTTGTTCTTGACGGTCTCGATGAACTTGTCATAGGCGGCCCCCTCGGGGAGCTCGGCCGGGAACAGCGCCGCCGGCAGCTTGCCCGGCGCCGGCGCCTGACGCGCCGAGAACAGCGAGACCAGCCCGCGCGTACCTTCGACCAGTTGCAGGTCGGTGACGAAGTCACGCAGCTTCTCGAGGTTGCTGCGCTCCAGGAGGGACTTGCCCTCGACCACGACGAGGACGTCGAACTCCTCGGCCGGGAACTTCTTCGTCACCTCTTCATACTGCTTGAATTCGCGGGTGTCGGAGCGGAACAGCTGCGACAGCGAATCGTCGATCTTGATCCGGTGGATGCCGAACACGGCGCCGACGATCAGCGCCAGCAGGACGATGCAGGAGACGATCGGCGCCCGAACGGCTATCAGCCCGAGGCGCTCCAGCCCGAAGGCGATCGAGGACGCAGGTCCCTGCTCGACCTTGTCGACATGAACCTCATTCTCGCTGTGCTTTTCGAGCATGCCTTGTCCAGTTCCTAAATCGGCTCGGTCTTGAGAGCTTGTTGCGCCCCGCGAACGGCTTGAAAACGCCATACCAATGGGAGGCTTGCCTTTTGAAAATGCGCGGAAAATCGCCGCGAGGGGTTTAGCAGGTCAACAGGTCCTCTCGCAAGCAGGCGAAGCGTGGCCGAATCGATCAAGAAGCGGCGATTTCGGGTCCCGACCGCCTATCATTCCGGCGGCGCCGTGCCAATTCGACGCGGCGCACGGTCCGCGCTCTCGTCCTTCAGAGCCACGCCGGTGGTCTCCCGCGCGAGCCCCTCACGGACGAGCCAGGCGATCTTGAAGGCGGCCTCGTCGTAGCTCAAACCGGCGTGGTGGATGTTCGACACGCAATTGCGTTCGGCATCGGTCCGGCCGGGCTTCGGTGCGAAGGTCAGATAGGCGCCGAGACTGTCGGGCGCGGACAGGCCGGGCCGTTCGCCGATCAGCATCGCGACCATGCGTGCCCCGAGAATCGCGCCGATCTCGTCGCCGAGCGCGACGCGCGCGCCCGACGCGACAACGACATGGCCGATCGCGACGTCATCCCCCTGCGCAAGCAATGGCAACAATCGCCTCACCACGATCGCCGCATGGGCCTGAACCGCCGCCGCGGAAAGGCCGTCTCCGATCACAATCGCGAGCCGGCACGGCGCCGAGGCGCTTCGTGCCAGAAGCTGCGCCGAGCCGGGTTCGAGCTGTCGTCCCAGATCCGGCCGCCGCAGATAGTCGCTGCGATCGACCGCCCGGCTCCTCACTTCGGTCACCGCAAGTCCGAGCGCGCCGAGATCGGCGACCAGGCGCGGCGTGTCGAAGGCGGCATGCACGGCATCGCGCGCGCGGGCATGGTCCAGCGTGAAATCAAGCAGCGCCCTCGTCGGCATGCTCGCGCCGCTGCGCCCGAGCGCGACGCGCGCGGGCGTGAACGCCCGCAAATCGAGGGTCGGTCGACGCGGCGGAGCCGGTTCAGACATGTCGCATCATTCGGCCGGAACGGCGGCCTCGCGCAGCCGGATCGAATAGTTCGAGGCGTTCTGCTTGCCGCTGGAGGCCGCGCGCGCAAAGGTGATGAGATGGTGCGCGATCAGCGTGCAGCCGATCAGGCCTTCGATGTCGCCGCGCTTGATGCGTCCCAGCGCGAACTTCCAGAACACGCGCCTGTAGTCGCCGAGCACCCCGACCTTCCAGAAGATGTTGCGCAACATGACGAGGCCGCGCCGGATGTTCGGCCAGGTCTTCATCTCGTCCGCCACCGGCATCTTGACTCGGCGCACGTAGACATTGTCGCATTGATACTGGTAGCGCGCGTAAACCTTCTCGGGCGCGTAGGCGACCGCCATCGCATGCTTCCACGAGGCGACGACCTCGTCATAAGGCAACAGGAAGTCGACGTTGGAATCGCGGCCGTCGTCGTGAACCAGGCGGCCCTCGCGCTCCAGACGGTCCCACAGCGGCGTCTTGGGCAGCGCCTGGAGCAGGTTGATGGTGAGCAGCGGAATCCGGGACTCGTCGACGAAAGCGAGTAGCGCTTCCGAGGTGTTCGGCTTGTCGGTATCGAGCCCCATGATGATGCCGGACACGACCTCCATGCCGAAGGAGTTGATGGTGTGCACGCCCTCCAGGATCGGGACCATCATGTTGTGGTCCTTCTGCATCGCCTTCAGCGCATCAGGATCGGGCGTCTCGATGCCGCAGAAGATGGTGACGAAATAGGCCTCGCGCATCTTCTCGAGGATCTCGGGCCTCTTGGCGATGTTGAGCGTCGCCTCACAGGCGAGCCGCACCACGTAGCCGGTCCGCTTCTGCCATTCAATCAGATGCGGCAGCAGGTCCAGCGCCGCCTTGCGGTTGCCGATGAAATTGTCGTCGACGAAATAGACCGTATCGGTCATGCCGCATTCGCGCAGGCGATCGAGCTCGGCGATGATCTGCTGCGGCGACTTGATGCGCGGATTGCGGCCGTAGAGGCCGGGGATGTCGCAGAACTCGCACTGATAGGGACAGCCGCTGGAGTACTGGATGCTGCCGAGGAAATACTTCTTCACATCGGCGAGCTCGTAGGCCGGAATCGGAAACTCCGTCATCGGCACGCGGTCCCTGGTGGTCAGCACCACCTGGGCCTCGGGACGCGAGGTGTCGCGCGACAGGATCTCGATCAGCTGGTTGGTGGCGTCGCCGAGCTCGCCGACATGCAGATAGTCGAAGGACGGGTAATAGTCCGGGCAGGCGCTGACCGAGGGCCCGCCGAGCGCGACCGGCAGATCGAATTCATGGGCGCGGCGGCAGATGTCGTTCATCTGCTGGCGCTGGATGTGCATGCCGCTGACGAAGACCGCTTCCGCCCATTCGAATTCCTCCTTCGTCGTGGGGCGCAGGTTCTCGTCGACGAATTTGACCTGCCACTCCTTCGGAAGGTAGGCGGAGATCAGCAGCAGCCCCTGCGGAGGCATGAAGGCGCGGACGCCGTCGGTCAAGGGATAGGAATGCTCGAACGTACCGAAGGACGAGGTGTAGCGCGGAAACACGCAGAGAATCCGCCGGGTCGTTCCGTTACTTTCAGCTCGCATCAAAGCTCCCCCCGCCACGCTCGACCGATAGTGCGGAAATTGCCAGCCAGACTCAGGGTAACGCTGTCGCCGGAATTTCTCAATATTGTGGCACAAGCACAATTCCGGGAGGCGCCGATAGTTTCATCGGAGTGCCAATTGGCGCGCCGCCTCACGCGATCAACCGCGAGGCAAAATCGGGCAGCAGGCCTGCATCGCCGGCCAGACGGAGATCGGCGCCTGCAATTCCCGAGCGCACCAGCCAGTCGTCGAATTCCGGCGCGCGGCGCAAGCCGAAGACGTCGCGGACATAGAGCGCGTCGTGAAAAGACGTCGACTGGTAGTTCAGCATGACGTCGTCGGCGCCGGGGACGCCCATGATGAAGGTGACGCCGGCGGCGGCGAGCAGCGTCAGCAGGTTGTCCATGTCGTCCTGGTCCGCCTCGGCATGGTTGGTGTAGCAGATGTCGACCCCGAGCGGCAGGCCGAGCAGCTTGCCGCAGAAATGATCCTCCAGTCCAGCCCGGATGATTTCCTTGCCGTCATAGAGATATTCCGGGCCGATGAAGCCGACCACGCTGTTGACGAGGAGCGGGGCAAACGCGCGGGCGACCGCATAGGCGCGCGCCTCGCAGGTCTGCTGGTCGACCCCGTGATGGGCGCCCGCCGACAGCGCCGAGCCCTGGCCGGTCTCGAAATACATCACATTCTGCCCGACGGTGCCGCGCCGCAGCGACAGCCCGGCCTGCTGCGCCTCTTTCAGGAGCGCGAGGTCGATGCCGAAGCTGCGGTTGGCGGCCTCCGTACCGGCGACCGACTGGAAGACGAGGTCGACCGGCACGCCCTGCCCGATCAGCGACAGCGTCGTCGTGACATGGGTCAGCACGCAGCCTTGCGTCGGGATCTTCAGCCGCGCGATGACCTCGTCGAGCAGCCGCAGCAAATGGGCGATGACGGCAGGATCGTCACTCGCGGGATTGATGCCGATGCAGGCATCGCCGGCCCCCAGCAAAATGCCGTCAAGGATCGAGGCGGTGATGCCCCTGGCGTCGTCGAAGGGATGGTTCGGCTGGAGCCGCGTGCTCATCCGCCCCTTCAGCCCGATGGTGTTGCGGAAAGCGGTAATGACCTCGCATTTCCGCGCCGCCAGGATCAGATCCTGGTTGCGCATCAGCTTTGACACTGCGGCCGCCATCTCCGGCGTGATGCCGAGCGCGAGCTTGCGCAGGATCTCGGGCGTTGCAGCATCGGACAGCAACCAGTCGCGGAAGGCCCCGACCGTGAGCGATGCCACCGGCGCGAAGGCCCTGGCGTCGTGGCTGTCGATGACGAGGCGGGTGACCTCGTCGGTCTCATAGGGAATGACGGCTTCCTGGAGGAATTGGCCGAGCGGCACATCCGCGAGCGCCATCCGTGCCGCGATCATCTGCTCGGAGCTGGCAGCGGCAATTCCGGCCAGCCGGTCGCCGGAGCGCGGCGGCGTCGCCTTGGCGAGCAGGTCGCGCAGATCCGGGAAGGTGTAGGTCGTGGCGTCGATGCTGTGGCGGTAGACCACTGGGCTCTCCGGGCTTGGTCGGCCAACGGCCGACCCCAAGACTATGCTGAAAGACTATCCTGAAACTATACCTTGGGATCAAGACGCTGAAATATCTTACCTTTCATTCGACCAAGGGACGAAGGGAGCCGACGGGCGCGTTAACGCCGCATCCACCTTCCTCCTGCAAAGTTTTGCATCAATTCTACACGACCCCGCTCACCGGCCGCTTCAGGCCATCCCGGGCTCCTGCACACCATGACATCCGACCGATCTGGGAATGCCGCCAAGCCGGCAGGCCGTTTCACGCTTGCCACCAAGCTCTATGCGATCTTCGCGCTGTTCGCGCTCCTCACGGCCGCGATCGCGATGCTGTCCGACTACAACAGCCGCCGCAGCGCCGACCTGACCAGCGCGATCGAGACGGCGAATGCCGCCGCGCTGAACGTCGAGCGGGTCAACTCGCTGGTCTATGCGGTCGTGATGGAATCGCGCGGCGTCTACATGTCGACCGAGCCGGCCGTGGTGAAGAAATACGGCGATGGCCTGCTCAAGTTCAACGCCCAGATCCTGGACGTCGTGAAGCGTTGGGAGACCATCGTCAAGGCCGACGACGCCGAGCAGTTTGCCACCTTCAAGACGCGCATCGAGCAATTCGTCGAGTTCCGCAAGGAGCTGGTGCGCCGCGGCGTCGAGATCAATGCTGCCGCGGGCCGCGAATGGGGCGACAACGACGCCAACCGCGCGGTGCGCTCGGCCCTGAACAAGGACCTCGAGGCGCTGTCCAAGGTCTATGCCGAGCGCGCCCGGCAGATCGCGCAGCAGACCGAGACCAATCGCGAATTGTCGTTCGTGCTGACCTGCCTCGGCGGCGTGGCGCTGGCGCTCGTCGTGATCGGCATCGTCATCATCGCCCGCTCGATCGCCCGGCCGCTCGCCTCGATCACCGCCACCATCAAGCAGGTCGCCGACGGCGCCGAAAACGTCGTGGTGCCGCACTCTGACCGCGCCGACGAGATCGGTGCACTGGCCCGCGCGATCCAGGTGTTCCAGGACGCCATGGGCCGCAACCGCAACCTCGCCTCGCAAGTGTCGCACGACGCCGCCGCGCGCGAGGAGCGTGCCCGCCACATCGAACGATCCGTCGAGCAGTTTCGCGAGGCGATCGGCGCGATCATGCGCGGCCTCAGCGACAACGCCTCGGTGATGCGCGAGACCGCGCAGACCATCACGCGCGTCACCGCCGATGCGAACAGCCGCGCCGGCACGGCGGCGAACGCCACCGAGCAGGCCTCGCACAACGTCACGGCAGTGGCGGGCGCGGCCGAAGAACTGTCGGCCTCGGTGGTGGAGATCGGCCGCCAGGTGCGCCAGAGCGCCGGCGCGGTCGAGCAGACCGGCCAGCGCACCGAGAAATCGATCTCCGAGATCGAGAGCCTCGCCGCGGCCACGCAGCGCATCGATGGCGTGCTCAGCCTGATCCAGGCGATCGCCGAGCAGACCAATCTGCTCGCGCTGAACGCCACCATCGAGGCCGCGCGCGCCGGCGATGCCGGCCGCGGCTTCGCCGTCGTCGCCCACGAGGTGAAGGCGCTCGCGGGCCAGACCGCCAAGGCCACCGCCGAGATCAGCGAGAACGTCTCGATGATCCAGGCCTCGACCCGCAACGCCGTCGATGCCGTCCGCGAGATCGGCGGCGCGGTTCGCGAGATCAACGAGGTCACCTCGGCGATCGCCGGCGCCGTCAGTCAGCAGGACGCCGCCACGCGCGAGATCTCGTCCAATGCGCAGTCGGCCGCGCAGGGCAACGAGACCCTGGTCGCCAACATCACCTCGCTGCGCGATGCCATAGGTGAGACGGATACGGCCGCGGCGTCCGTGCTGACGGCGGCAAGCAGCCTGACGGCGACGGCGGACACGCTGTCGCGCGAGGTGGAGAAGTTCTTCCAGAACCTGCGCGCAGGTTCGGCGGACGGCCGCCTCGCCAGGGCGGGATGACGGCGCGGGCGCGGGCCGCGAAGCCGGCGCCGACACAAAAGTGCGAAAACAACCCCATGCACAGTAGACAGGGGCAACTGAATCAATGGGTTACCTGCCGTCGCGAAACGCTACGGATTTTACGAAGTCAGTTTGACTCGTCGGGCAAAACACCGGCATGATGTCATCATTGGCTCACGGCCCCTCCGTCGGCGTAGACGGGCCTAGATGCTATCCGGTGCACGCGCGCAGGGCAGGCCTGCTCCCAAGAATCGTCGCGTTGGCCATGCTCTCAGAAGGCAGCGTTTGAGTCCAATGGGGTCGATGCGGCCCTGCGCCCAACGGCCAACAGCCCCCGCGACAATGCCACAGCGCCTGAGGCCGAGATCGGACATTGATTCAGATTGGTTCCTCCGCTCCGTTGATCCATCTCAACAGAGCCTCGGCCGAATTGTTCATAGATCGCGCTAGATGCCCATCGCCGAGCGATGCAGCCGAAAGCGAGAGATGACCAATGGCCAATAGGGAAGTCGTGATCTGTTCGCCCGTGCGCACCGCCATCGGCACGTATGGCGGCACGCTGAAGGATTTGCCGGCCGTCGATCTCGGCGCCGTAGCGATCCGTGCAACGCTGGAGCGCGCGAAGCTGTCGCCCGGTGATGTCGGCATGATCGTCATGGGCAACGTGATCCAGGCCGGCAACTAGATGAACCCATCGGCGGCGGCCAAGGGATTGCGCTTGCGCTTGAATCGATGAACTGAGCCTGCCTTCGAAGAGAAGGCATGATCCGCCTCGCGCGCCGATCTCCGGCGCGCCAGAAGCGTCAAGCCGATCAATCATTCGAACGCAGTGCTCGCGCGGAATCTGGACCGATCGGCAAATGTCGCGAGACCTCTGTGACCACAGGACAGCCTATGTTGCCCCACTTTCGCGCGCTGACCGCCCCGACCCCGTATCTGTTTTTCACCGGCAAGGGCGGAGTCGGCAAGACCTCTCTTGCATGCGCCACGGCCGTTAGCCTCGCCGACCGCGGACTGCGCGTCCTGATCGTCAGCACCGACCCTGCGTCGAATCTCGACGAGATGCTCGATGTCACTTTGACCGATCGCCCTACCCCGGTGCCAAACGCGGCCGGACTTTCGGCGATGAACATCGATCCCGAGGCCGCAGCCGACAATTATCGCAGTAAAGTGCTCGAGCAGCTTGGACCGGAGGTTCCCCCTGACGAGCGATCGACTGTACGCGAGCAGCTCTCCGGCGCCTGCACGACCGAAATAGCTGCCTTCGACGAGTTCGTGGGACTGCTGGACGGCGATATCGCGGGGTTCGATCACATCGTATTCGACACCGCGCCGACCGGTCACACGTTGCGGCTCCTGAGCCTGCCAAAAGCATGGACCGGCTTTCTCAAGGACAACGATCGGGGAGCATCCTGCCTCGGGCCGCATTCAGGGCTGAAGATGCAGGAGAACCGCTTTCGCAAGGCGCTCCAAGCCTTGGGCGATTCCAGGCAGACCACCATCATCCTGGTCACCCGCGCCGACCGGGGTGCGATCCGCGAGGCGGCCAGAACGGCCGCCGAACTCGACGCGCTCAATCTCTCGAACCAGCTCCTCGTGGTGAATGGGCGCTTCCATGCCACGGACCCGGCCGATGTCGTTGCAGTTGCCCTCGAGCGGGATCAGGACGAGGCCCTGGCCGCAATGCCTGCATCGCTCACGAAACTGCCGCGCGACGAAATTCCTCTGGTCGGGTTCGACATCGTCGGCCTGGTGGCTCTGCGCGCACTCTTATCGCCCACCGATCAGCCATCGCTTGTATCCGCCGAACCCGGCACCGAACCGCTCGACCTGCCCGGCCTGAACCGACTGGTCGATGACATCGCGCGGGACGAGCACGGCCTCATCATGGTCATGGGTAAGGGGGGCGTCGGAAAGACGACGATCGCCGCGGCCGTCGCCGCGGGACTGGCCAAGCGGGGTCATGCCGTTCATCTCAGCACGACCGATCCCGCAGCTCACGTCAGCTTCGTCGTCGATGGCGTCATGCCCGGTCTGACGGTCGACCGGATCGACCCCCGGGTTGAAACGGAGCGGTATGTCGCAAAGATAATGGCGAGCCGGGGCCGGGACCTGGACGAGCAGGCCAAGGATCTGCTGCTCGAAGACCTCGCTTCGCCATGCACGGAAGAGGTCGCAGTGTTCCACGCCTTCTCGCGCATTGTTGCGGAGGCCCGGAGCGCATTCGTGGTGCTCGATACGGCGCCGACAGGCCACACGCTCCTGCTGCTGGACGCGACCGGCGCCTATCACCGCCAGATGACGAGCCAGGTTGCACCGACCGGTACAGGACGTATCGTCACCCCGTTGATGAGGCTGCAGGATCCGAACCACACGAAGATCATCCTCGTGGCGCTGCCGGAGACGACGCCGGTTTCCGAGGCCGCTTCCCTTCAGGACGACTTGCGGCGTGCCGGCGTCGAACCATACGGCTGGGTCATCAACAAGTGCCTCGCCGTCTCGGGAACTCGCGATCCCCTGCTGCGGCTTCGGCTCGATAGAGAGCGAACGCAGATCGCTCGCGTTCAGAACGGACTCGCAAAACGCGCTTTCATCGTCGGGTGGCGAGTAAAGCCGCCGATCGGCGTGGAAGAGCTGCGTAGTCTGTCATGAACGTTGTTCGACGGTGTGATGTCGGCTGCAGGGCGAGGCGAAGTGCCCTCGCGTTCCATCTGTCAGCCTCCTGCAAAGCGAGCCGGCGCGCCTGTGCAATCTCGCGGGAGGAGTGCGCGATGTCCTCACGTACCAGGCCCTGCTCGGCCAGCGGCTTGCCGAAAGGCTACGCGCGACACTGACCGCTGGCACATCATTCCGAGCGCGCGCAGGGCACACCCTTTCGAAGGCTCCTGTCCTGCTCGTAGAGGACGACGTTCTGGTCCGCTCCATGGTCGTGGACGAGCTGAGAACGAACGAGATCTCCGTGATCGAGTGCGGCGACGCAGATGAAGCGCTGGAGATTATTCAATCGAGAACCCAGGTTACCGCCCTTCGTCGATCTCACAATGTCCCCTACCCCATCACCCCGCCACGCCGGATCAACTCCTTGCCCACCGCGGCCAGATGCACCTGGTCCGGCCCGTCGCCGATGCGGATGAAGCGGGCGTAGACGTAGGCACGCGCGAGGAACGTATCCTGCGAGACGCCGGCAGCGCCGTGGATCTGGATGGCGCGGTCAATGACGCGGGCAGCCATGCTGGGCACCACGATCTTGGCGGCGGCGATCAGGTCGCGCGCGGCCTTGTTGCCTTCGCGGTCCATCTTGTCGGCGGCCTGCAAGGTGAGCAGGCGCGCCTGTGCGATCTCGCAGAAGGAATGCGCGATGTCCTCGCGTACCGAACCCTGCTCGGCGAGCGGCTTGCCGAAAGCTGTGCGCGAGACCGCGCGCTGGCACATCAATTCCAGCGCGCGCTGGGCGCAGCCGATCAGCCGCATGCAATGATGGATGCGGCCGGGCCCGAGCCTGCCTTGCGCGATCTCGAAGCCGCGGCCTTCGCCGAGCAAAATGTTCTCCGCGGGCACGCGGACGTTCTCGTAGACGATCTCGGGGTGGCCGACCGGCGCATCGTCGTAGCCGTAAGTGAGCATGTCGCGGACGATGCGCACGCCGGGGCTATTCTTCGGCACCAGGATCATCGATTGCTGGCGATGGCGGTCGGGATGATCCGGCGCGGTCTTGCCCATCACGATCAGGATCTCGCAATCCTCGTTCATCGCGCCTGACGTGAACCATTTGCGGCCGTTGACGACGTAGTCGCCACCGTCGCGCCTGATCTCGCACTGGATGTTTGTGGCGTCGCTGGAGGCAACCTGCGGCTCCGTCATCGAGAAGCCGGAGCGGATGCGTCCCTCCAGGAGCGGCTTCAGCCAGCGTTCCTGCTGCGCCTTCGTGCCGTAATTGGCGAGCACCTCCATGTTGCCGACATCGGGCGCCGAGCAGTTGAAGACCTCGGGGGCCCAGAGGATACGGCCCATGATCTCCTTCGCCGGCGCATATTCGAGGTTGGAGAGGCCCGGGCCATGCTCACCGGAGAGAAACAGATTCCAGAGCCCCTGCTCCCGCGCCAGCCGCTTCAGGTCCTGAAGCACCTGCGGCGTCTTGTAGCGCGCGGCTTCCGGCTTGACCTGCTCGTAATAGAGCTCCTCGACCGGCTCGACATGCGTCCGCATGAACTGGCGAACGCGGTCCTGGAGCTCGAGCGAACGGGCGGAGTGTTGAAAGTCCATGCTGGTCTCCTTCTTCCTTCTCCCCTTGTGGGAGAAGGTGGCGCGAAGCGCCGGATGAGGGGTTATCTCCGCCGGCAACACCATTCGTGAGGATCGAGACCCCTCACCCGGCTGCGCTTCGCGCATCCACCCTCTCCCACAAGGGGCCCACAAGGGGAGAGAGTGCACCACCTCCTCAGCCTCTCACGTCCCGCGCAACAGCTCGCTCGCCACGACCCAGTCGTTGCCGTCGAACTGGAGCATGTAGCCGTCCTTGATCGGGCGGAAATCCTGCGGCGTGGTGTTGAGGGTGATGCCGGGCATCAGCAGCGACAACGGCACGTTCTTCAGGTTGGCGGCCTGCGCCATGATGTTCTCGCGCGTGAGGTTGTCCTTGCATTGCTTCAGCAGCACCACCAGCGCTTCGGCGACGGTGTAGCCATAGAGGCCGGCGACGTTGTTGACGTCGGCATTGGGCAGGCGCTTCTTCATGAAGTCGATATAGGCCGACATCGCCGGATCGTCCTTCGGCGTCTCGACGAACGGCTTGAGCGCGCCGAGCGACAGCACGCCCTTCCCGGCATCGAGGCCCGCGGGAACCATCACGGTCGCCTTGTTGGCGCAGCCGCTCGCGATGAAGCGCATCGCCTGCCAGCCGACCTCATGGGCTTTCCGGATCGCCTGCGCGCAGGCGCGCGGCGTCACCGAATAGATCAGGAAGACGTCGGCCTTGGTATTGGCCAGCGTCAGCACCTGGGAATCGACGGTGGGGTCGGCGACCTCGAAGCTCGAGGCCATCGCGATCGCCTTGTCGGCGTCGGCGCCGAGCGCCTCCTTGACGCCGCGCAGATATTCCTTGCCGGCGTCGTCGTTCTGATAGAGCACCGCGAAGCGCGCGTTCGGGTTCTTGGCGCGGGCATAGGCGACGTCGATCGCGGCCTCGCTGGTGTAGTTCGGCGCCCAGGGCAGCGCCATCGACCATGGCATGTTGGCCGGATCGTTCCACTTCGAGGCCGAGCTGATCAAGAAGAGCTGCGGCACCTTGTTGCTGTTGAGATACTTCGCGATGGCCGAGCTCGGTGCCGTGCCCATGGTCGCGAAGATGAAGGCGACGCCGTCGCCTTCGACGAGGCGCCGCGCCGCCTCCATGGTCTTGGGCGGGGAGAAGGCGTCGTCCAGCGAGATCAGATTGAGCTTGCGGCCGCCAACTCCGCCTTTCTCGTTGATCTCGTCGAAATAGGCGGAGATTACCCTGCCCGTGATGCTGAGCGGCGAGGCCGGGCCGCTATAGGGCATGGTGTTG
The DNA here is from genome assembly GCF_058803975.1 of Bradyrhizobium sp. GW821-FHT13H06. Classification (NCBI taxonomy): domain Bacteria; kingdom Pseudomonadati; phylum Pseudomonadota; class Alphaproteobacteria; order Hyphomicrobiales; family Nitrobacteraceae; genus Bradyrhizobium; species Bradyrhizobium sp. GW821-FHT13H06. The sequence goes on from NZ_JBXAPN010000004.1 coordinate 885,474, forward strand.
CCGATCTTGATCTCGGTGTCGCTGACGCCGGGACCGTAGGACTTTTGCGCGAAAACGGGCGTGGACAGGCAGCCGGCAGCCAGCGCTGCGGCCAGGGCCAAAGCGGCTCTCATGGTTTCTCCCCGGTGATGATCGCCCGCGCGAGGCGGTCGGCGCCCGCGCGGCGTGCTGCTTTATTGTCAGCGCGTCAGATCAGCGGAGTTCCGCAAGATGGTCTTGCGTCGAGTTGCTGATGGCCCGTGTCGGCTTGGCGCATCAAGCCCTCGCTTCACCTGTCCCGACGGGAGAGATGAAGAGAGAGCTGCGCGCGCCTGCGCTCAGCCTCGCCGCTTCAGGCCAAAGCCGAGGCTGATCCAGCCGGCACCGGCCATGATCAGGTCGATACCGAGAAACAGGCCGAGGATGTAGACGCTGTTCACGGGCCAGCGTGCCACGATGAGCAGGCCGAGCAGCAACGTGATCGCGCCGGAGATCGCGACCCACACCCACGGGCTCTCGCGCTTCATGCTGAAGGCGAGAAACAGCCTGACGGCGCCGGAGGCGATCAGCGATGCCCCCAAAAACAACGTCAGCAGGACTGCCGCGAGCAGCGGATTCGCGAAGGTCAGGAAGCCGGCGACGATATAGAGCACGCCGAGAAACGCCCAGATCAGGAATTTGCCCCAGCTCTTCATCTGGAATGCGCCGATCACCTCGGCGACACCAGCCACGATCATCATCGCGCCGACCACGATCACGCTCGCCACCGTCGCCATCACGACGCTGCCGAGAGCGACGAAGCCGGCGATCAGATAGACGACGCCGAGCGCGACGATCCAGCCCCATTTGGCATGCAGCGCGGCGATGCCCGAACCGAGGCTCGCTTGGTGAGACGTATCCGAAGCACTCGTCATGGCCGCCACTCCTGTTGCAAAGCCCGGAGGCACAATTCAAGATAGCACGAGCCGGACCGGGACGACAGCCAGCAGAACACTCCTCATCCGCAGCAACATTGACGCAAATCAAGATCGAATGCGGCGAATACGTCTGCCATGTGCTGCAATGATCAGGCGCGCGCGGCAGCGTTGCGAACGTCGAGCACGGCCTGGGCCCATTCGGCAGGCCGTTCCTGCGGCAGGTTATGGCCGGCATCGGTGAAGACGCGCCGCTCGAAAAACCCCTCGAACTTGCGCGCGTGGTGGGCCGTGCCGGGATTGACGCCGTCGCTGTCGCCGTCGATCGCAATCGTCGGAACGCGGATCGGCGGCTGGGCGGCGAGCTTCGCCTCGATCGCGGCATAGGCAGGGTCGCCCGCCACCAGCGCGTAGCGGTGGCGGTAGGAGTGAATCACGACATCGACGAAATCGGGATTGTCGAAGGACACAGCGCTCGTCTCGAATGTCGCGTCGTCGAACGCCCATTTCGGCGACCACATCGCCCAGAGCTGGCGGGCAAAGCCGCGGCGGTTGCGCTCCAGCGCGCGGCGGCCGCGCTCGTTGTGGAAGAGATATTGATACCAGAGCGCCGCCTCCTCCGGCGGCGAGGCCGGCTCCATGGCGCGGGCGATGTTCTGGATGTTGTAGGAATTGCCGGAGACGAGCCCGATCACGCGTTCCGGATGGAGCGCCGAGACCACGCAAGCCGCACGCCCGCCCCAATCATAGCCGCCGACGACGGCGCGCTCGATGCCGAGCGCATCCATGAAGGCGAGGAGATCGGCGCCCAGCGCCGCCTGCTCGCCGGAGCGCAACGTCTCGGTGGAGCGAAACCGCGTCGGTCCATAGCCGCGCAGCCAGGGCACCAGCACCCGTGCGCCTGCCTCGGCGATGATCGGCGCGGTCGCGGCGTAGGCGTTCACATCGTAGGGAAAGCCATGACCCATGATGCAGGGCCAGCCATCAGAAGCGCCGAATTCGAGATACGCGACGTCGAGGACATCAGTGGTGATCGTTTTTTGTTGCATGCTTTTCTCACCGCGTCGGGACTTCTTAGCCTGAATGGAGCGCAGCGCAATTCCGGAAAGCCAGCATCCGCGAATCCGGGTTTCGCTGCGCTCCATTCAGGCTAGAAGAGCGTAGCCTATGTCTGCGGACCGGACAGCGAGATGTCGCGTTCGGCGCGGAACACGTTGCTGTAGAGGTTGGCGATCCATTGCCGGCCGATCTCGGTCTTGTTGAGATAGCCGATCTCGGTCTGGATGTGCGGTGCGACGCTATTCCAATAGAACTGCGGGTAGCGATTCACGATGTCGGCAGGCGAATCGTAGCCGAGCTGACGGTTGATGCCGACCTCCTCGAACTCGTAATACAGCGCGTTGGCCTTGCGCAGATAGTTGGGATCGCCGAGCTGGCCGATGAAGTCGGCCGCGCGCAGGATCGAGGCTTCGTGGTCATATTCCTGCCCTTCACGGGCCGGAAAGCGCGTGCCTTCGATGGCGCGGGCGACGCGGTCCGGATCTACCCCGGGAATGTGTCGGAGCCGACGCGTCACATAAAGCTTCGACCGGTCAACATGATACATCATCAAGCTCGCGTCCGACGCGCCACGCGGCAGCGAGATCTTGGAATCGGCCGCATCGATCACGAAGCCGTCGGCGTCATCCTCCTCGAACAGCCCGCGCACATAACCGATGTCATGGGCGAGGCAGGCGATCAGGACATGGACGTAATCCTCGGCCGACAGATGCGTATGAAGACTCCGGCCGCGGAGGATCGCCTGGGCCGCCAGCGTCACCAGCATCGTATGCTCGATGTTGTGGTAGAGCGCATCGCTGTTGCCGATGCATTCCATCGCGGTGCGGGTCGCGCTCTCGACGATGTTCGCAGAAGTCTCATCGTACCGGCGACGCATGAATCTGCCGAGGAACTGTTCCAGGGATTCAGCCGCCAGTCTCGGTAAGGTCATCATGGATGCAGCCCCGTCTGCCGCTGGTGTCCCATGCCATCTCCCGACGTCTCATTCTTGTCCTCGACGCAGCGGGGAGCATAGCCCATCTTGGGCCGGGTAACCAAACTCCGAAGCAAAAATACGTAAATATCTTGCCGTCCCGCTGCGCAACATCACGGTTGCCGCCACAGTGCACCACAACCAAAGGTGCCGGTGGGCCGGGGTCGACTCCAGGCCCGACTGCCGCATCAGGGCGCGGCCAGCATGGCGGCACCTTCAGCCGAGCGCGAAAGACTTCTGGCCAGATAGAACAGCTCGACCAGCTTGCCGCGTTTGCCGGCCAGCGAGAAGATGTATTCGGGTGACTCCGCCTCGATCTCCGCGATCGCCACCTTCGCGATCCGATCGATGCGGCTCGAGCCGTGCTCCCAGACAAAACCGACACCAAGCCGATTGGCAACCGCCTCCAGCATCCCCTCGCGTGTATTGACGATGATCGCGGGAGTGGCGCGCAGGTTGACGGCGCGAAGGGCCCTGTCCACGGCGCGCTGGGTCGCGGAATCCCGGGTTCGAAAGACCAGCGGATATTGCACGAGGCCGGCGATGGACACGCGCGATTCGCGACTGAGCTCGTGAACGGGATGACAGATCGCCACGACGCGCTGCTGCACGCAGGGCTCGCGCCGGAAGCGGTTGTCCTGCGGCACCTCCGGCAAGACGGCAACGTCGACGCGCTGGTCGACCACGGCGGCCATGATCGCCGACCAGCTGCCGATCTCGATGTTGATCTGGATCTTCGGATACAGATTGCGGAACGCCGCGATCAGCGCCATGCCCGGCATGGCGTTGCCGAGCCCGATGCGGAGCTCACCTCCCGTGAGCTCATCGCGCTGCTGCAGGATGGCCAGTGCGTCCGCCTCGATCGCCTGCATGCGGCTCGTCGCTGCGTAGAGCCGGCGGCACAGCGGCGTCGCGATCAGAGTCTGGCCGTGCCGGTCGAACAGCGCAACCGCGAACTCGGCCTCCAGATCGCGCACGAGCTGGGCAACGGCCGGCTGCGACACCCCAAGCCGCCTTGCTGCGGCGGCAAAGCTGCCGGTCTCGAACACCGCATTGACCGCCCGGACGCGCGAGGACGTCAACGCCACGACAACAACCCCAAGTCGATCCTCCGTCTGCCGAACCGGCAAAAGCAAAACCTGGGATGACCATAAGGACGGCCATTGACCGTTATGTGAATGTCAGATGCGCTCCCTACTCCTCATGCGCCGCAACAAGGCCAGCAGGGGACCAGCGCGCATGGCGCAGATCGAGCTTTCCGCAATCCGCAAGTCCTTTGACGGCACGGACGTCCTGAAGGGCATTGATTTCCGAATTGAGGACGGCGAGTTCATCTCGCTGGTCGGTCCTTCCGGCTGCGGCAAGTCGACCCTGCTCCGCATCATTGCCGGCCTCGAGCCGCAGAATTCCGGCCAAGTCCACATCGATGGCCGCCCCGTGGACGCCATTCGCCCGAGCGCGCGCAACCTCGCGATGGTCTTCCAATCCTACGCGCTCTATCCGCATCTGAGTACCTTCGACAACATTGCAGTGCCGTTGCGGATGCGGCGCCTCTCGGCGATCGAACGGCTGCCGCTGCTCGGCAAGCTGCTGCCGGGCCGGCGCGCCAAGGAACGGCACATCCGGGCCGACGTCGAAGGGATCGCCGAGCAGCTCGACATATCTCCATTGCTGCGGCGCAAGCCCGGGCAATTGTCGGGCGGACAGCGGCAGCGCGTCGCGGTCGGACGCGCCATGGTGCGCGAGCCGCTGGCTTTCCTGTTCGATGAGCCGCTCTCCAATCTCGACGCAAAGCTGCGTGTCCATATGCGCGCAGAACTCGCCGAGCTGCATCGCCGTCTCAAGGCGACGTTCGTCTACGTCACGCACGACCAAGCCGAGGCGATGACGATGTCGAGCCGGATCGCCGTCATGATGGGCGGTGAATTGATTCAGGCCGGGACGCCTGCGGAGATCTACAACGACCCCGGCGACATCCGTGTCGCCGAATTCATCGGCAGCCCCAAGATCAACGTCCTCCCCGGCCGGATCCGCAAGGATGGCGGCGTCGACGTGCTGGGGACTGCCCTGAAGCTCTCGTGCAATGCGGCGGCCGGCGAATGCCGCGTCGGCGTCCGCCCGGAGCGGATCGACGTCGGCGCGGGGCCGTTCTCCGGAACCGTGGTCCATCTGGAGAATCTCGGTGCGGAAGCTTTTGTGCACCTTGCGATCGAAGGCGCCGGATTGCGCCTGATCGCGCGGCTCGCGGACGTCAGGCATCTGCCTGCGATGGCCAGCTCCGTCACCTTCGGTTTCGCCCCCGACGCGGTGCGGATTTTCGATCCGGCCGGGAAGCGGATCGAGCTCAGACTGGAGCAGCCCGAGGGCGTCCGTGAGCCCGCCCATGTCTGACGGCTCCATGACCATTGGCGCGGCCATCGTTCCCGCAGGCGCGACACGGCGCACGGTGCAGGCCCATGGCAGCCGGCGGACATACTCCGCTTACGCCCTGGTGACGCCGGCCGCGGCGTTGATGCTGATCATGCTGCTTGGTCCGCTCGCCGGCGTGATCGCCCTCTCCTTCACCGACTATCAGCTCGGCGCGCAGCATTTCTCCTGGATCGGCCTTTCCAATTACCAGGACCTGTTCGCCGACAAGGTGTTCTGGACCGCGCTGCGCAACACGCTGGCTTACGTCGTGATCGTGGTACCCGGCGCCGTGGTCGCAGGCCTTGCCATCGCACTCCTGATCCAGAGCGGCACCAGCCTGCGCAGCCTCTACCGGACGATCTATTTCCTGCCCGTCATGGCGACCCTGATCGCCATGGCGGTGGTGTGGGAGTTCATGCTGCACCCGCAATTCGGCCTGGTGAACGGGATGTTGCGCGGCGCGGGCCTGCCGGCCTTTTCCTGGCTGCAGGACCGCAGCACCGCCCTCTATGCGCTGTGCGCGATCGGCATCTGGCAGGCGGTCGGCTTCAACATGGTGCTGTTTCTCGCCGGCCTCGTCTCCATCCCCAAGCAGCTGTACGAGGCGGCCGAAATCGACGGTGCGTCGAGCGGCTGGGCCCGCTTCCGCCTCGTGACCTGGCCGATGCTGGGGCCAGTCACGACCTTCGTCGTCGTGATCTCCGGCATCCGCTCCTTCCAGGTGTTCGACACCGTGCACGTATTGACCAAGGGCGGCCCGTCGAAATCCACCGAGGTGCTGATCCACACCATGTACACGGAAGGCTTCGAGTTCTTCCGCTCGGGCTATGCCGCAGCGATCACCGTCGTTTTCCTGGTCTTCGTTCTCCTGCTCACTCTGATCAAGTCGAGGCTCGCCGATCGCGGCGTGCACTACACATGAGCTACGCGCATCCCATCCCGTTCCGGGCGATCCTCCGCCACGTGCTCCTGATCGCGGGCGCCGCGCTCATGCTGGCGCCCTTCATCTGGATGATCTCGACCGCGTCCAAGCCGCAGACCGAGATCTTTTCCAGCGAGCTGCACCTGATCCCGCACCATTTCGCGCTGGCGGAGAACCTGCGCGAAGCCTTCGCCAAGGCCAATCTCCTGCGCTTCCTGATCAACGGCGTCATCGTCACGGTCTCGATCTTCGTGCTGCAGGTCATGGTGGCGCTGCCGGCGGCCTATGCGCTGGCAAAGCTTCGCTTCCGCGGCCGCGAGACGCTGTTCGCGCTCGTGCTGTTCGGGATCCTGATCCCGCCGCAGGCGACCGCGATCCCCGTCTTCCTGATGCTGCACAAGGCCGGCCTGCTCGACAGCTATGCCGCGCTCGTCCTGCCCTTCACGATCTCGGTGTTCGGCATCTTCCTGATGCGCCAGTTCTTCAAGACCGTGCCCGACGATCTCGTCGATGCTGCGCGCATGGACGGCATCTCCGAATTCGGCATCGTCTGGCGGGTGATGCTGCCGGCCGCGATCCCGGCCGTCACCGCCTTCGGCATCTTCTCCGTGGTCGCGCATTGGAACGACTATTTCTGGCCGCTGATCGTGCTCAACAGCGAGCATTTGCGCACGCCGCCGCTCGCGGTCGCCCATTTCCGCAACAACGAGGCCGGCACCAGCTACGGCCCGCTGATGGCCGCGGCGATGGTGATCATCGCACCGCTCGTCATCGCCTTTCTCTTCGCCCAGCGCCGTTTCATCGAGGGCATCACCCTCACCGGCATCAAGTAACCACGTCACCTCAAACAGGAGTCTATCCATGCTGAAGTCCATCATCGCCGCGGCGGCTCTGTCGCTTGCGGCCGGCTCTGCCCTCGCGCAGACCCAGACCGAGATCGTGATGCAGTATCCCTATCCGGAGCTGTTCACAGAGACCCACAAGCGCATCGCCGAGGAGTTCGCCAAGGTGCACCCGGAGATCAAGGTCACCATGCGCGCGCCTTACGAGTCCTACGAGGACGCCACCCAGAAGGTGCTGCGGGAAGCCGTGACCAACCAGATGCCGGACGTGTCCTTCCAGGGCCTGAACCGCATCCGCGTCCTGGTCGACAAGAACATCCCGGCCGAGCTCGGCGGCTATATCGCGGCCGAAAAGGACTTCGACAAGCAGGGCTTCCACCAGGCGATGTACGACATCGGCACCGCCGGCGGCAAGGTCTATGCCCTGCCCTTCGCGATCTCGCTGCCCATCGTCTACGTCAATCTCGACCTCGTGAAGCAGGCCGGCGGCGACGTGAACAACCTGCCGAAGAGCTGGGACGAGCTGATCGCGCTTGCCAAGAAGGTCAAGGCGCTCGGCAACGACACCAACGGCGTCACCTATGCCTGGGACATCACCGGCAACTGGCTGTGGCAGGCGCCGGTCTTCGCGCGCGGCGGCACCATGCTCAATGCCGACGAGACCAAGGTCGCGTTCGACGGAGCGGAAGGCAAGTTCGCCATCAACACGATTGCGCGGCTCGTCAACGAGGGCGGCATGCCCAATCTCGACCAGCCGTCGATGCGGGCGGCGTTCGCGGCCGGCAAGACCGGCTTTCACATCACCTCGACCTCGGACCTCAACAAGGTCACGCAGATGACCGGCGGCAAGTTCGCGCTGAAGACGATCCCGTTCCCGGACGTCGTCTCTCCGGCCGGCCGGCTGCCGGCCGGCGGCAATGTCGTGCTGATCCTCGCCAAGGACAAGGCCAAGCGCGACGCCGCCTGGGAAGCGGTGAAGTTCTGGACCGGCCCCAAGGGCGCCGCGATCATGGCGGAGACCACCGGTTACATGCCGCCGAACAAGGTCGCGAACGACGTCTATCTGAAGGACTTCTACGTCAAGAACCCCAACAACTACACCGCGGTCAGCCAGCTCGCGCTGCTCACCAAATGGTACGCCTTCCCCGGCGACAACGGCCTGAAGATCACCGACGTGATCAAGGATCATCTCAACTCGATCATCTCGGGCGCCCGCGCCAAGGAGCCCGAGGCCGTCCTCGCCGACATGACCGCGGACGTGCAGAAGCTGCTGCCGAAGACCACCGGCGCGGCGCGCTGAAGATCCTGACATCCGCCGGCACGGGACGCCATCGGCGCCCCGTGCCGCACCAATGACTGGAGATGGCGATGAAACTGCTTCATCTGAGCGACATTCACCTGACTGCGCCCGGCTCGACCATCGGCGGCCGCGATCCGCGGGCCAATTTCGAGCGGGCGCTCGCCCATGCGCTGAACGATCATCACGACGCTGAACTGATGGTGATCACCGGCGATCTCTCGGATTGGGGCGATCTCGCCGACTATCAATGGCTCAGGCAGCGCATCGACGAATATCCGCTGCCGATCCGGCTGTGCATCGGCAACCACGACCGACGCGCCGCCTTCCTGAGCGTGTTCCCCGACCTCACCGACGACAACGGCTTCGTCCAGGGCATCCACGATACCGCCGCCGGCCGCTGCCTGTTCCTCGACACCGCCCATCCGGAAACGCACGCCGGCCGCTATTGCGAGGATCGTCTCGGCTGGCTCGAGGCACGGCTGGCCGAGCATGACGGGCCATTCCTGCTCTTCATGCACCACAACCCCATGCCGGTGCATCTCGGTCCCCTCGACCAGATCCGCCTGCTCGACGAAGCGCCGTTCCGGCGTCTCATTGGCCAACATCGGGCAAGGATCCGCCACGTCTTCTTCGGTCATTGTCACTTGCCCCTCGCCGGCTCGGTTGCAGGGGTCCCCGCCTCGTCGCTGCGCGGCACCAACCATGCGAGCTTTCCGCTGTTCTCCGAGACCAGGCTGCTGAGCGCCTGCGACCTGCCGCAATCCTATGGAGTCGTCTTCCTCGGGGATGACTATGTGACCGTCCACATGGTGGAGTACGGCTACGACGGTCCCATCCGCGTCGAGGGGTCACCCGACTATCAGGCCTGGGATCGCGACACCATGGTTCGGTGACCGGCGAGCGCCGACCATTACCGGGGCGTGCACTCATAAACCCGCGCTGCGCTTCTTGGAGAGTCCGCTCCGCCTCGATAGCGGCGCGTTGGCCTCGTCACCCTCGGTCGGAGATGGGCCAAAGGCTGCCTTGGCCAGACCGAATTGCGCTGTTCGGCTCTTCTCCGGAAAGCTGACTCGTCGGTGTTCTGGGCGAAGGGCAGCGCCGGGCCACTAGCGGAAATCGCGCAGCAGGAGCGGTCAATCTCGATTTTTAGCGAGTTCGATTGTTAACTCCCCGTCGCGGACGCACAGCCACCTCTCGGTGCCGGATCGCCGATCAAACAGGGTCCATTGGGGATCGCCTTCGGCGGTCATGAATGACGATACGTAGAGCCCTTCGGTCAGACCAACGACAATTTCGGGAAGTCTTCCAACTACAGATAATGATAAGACCCGTTTGTTGCGGAGCAGATCGAACGTCGGCTCCCACCGGGGCTCCTCGCTCCAACTTCCGCATAAGATGGATGTTGGGTTCTCGATACGCCAGCTCCAGTGGATCATAAGCCCAAGTTCGCCTTGAGGGTTGCCCGGCTTTCCAGATTGCCGGGTTCTAGGCGTGAGATGCCCAAACTCCAAGAAGATCGTTGAGCCGTAACCTCGCCAGAAGTGCGAAACAGGCAGACCGATCATTGCATCGCGAAATAGCCCTAGTTTACTAGCGCCGACATTGCTCAAGCTTGGCTCTCCAGATTGTCACCTAGTCGGGCTCAAAGGCATGGCGCACGCCGCGGACCGCCGCAAAGCCGGACATTTGGTTGCGTAAGCCTCGTCTCTCTACCATTTTGCACTAGCAAACGCTCAATGTTGATTGAAATTGCACGAGGTCTGCTTTGGGTCAAAATGCGAAGAGCTCAGGTTGAGCAAATCCGGTCCGCTTTGCCGCAACGAGCGGACTTCCGTCAGACGCGGCGCAACTTCGCAGATGGGCCACAAGCTGCCGATGACATTCCAGATGGCAGACCTCCGCCTTGCGTCGGAGCCCGACGCTTATGAGTACACGCCCTACTCCACCTGCAGCACGTCGACGGCGACGCCGAGCTTCTGCTTCTGCGAGCCGACGATGATGCCGTCGACCGGCGAGACGTCGGAAAAGTCGCGCCCCATTGCAAGCACGATGTGATCGTTGCCGATGAGGACATCGTTGGTCGGATCGAGATCGACCCAGCCAAGCTCCACACCGCACCACAGCGACACCCAGGCGTGGGTAGCGTCGGCGCCCTGCAGACGCGGCTGGCCCGGCGGCGGCATGGTGCGCAGATATCCGCTGACATAGGCCGCCGGCAGGCCGAGCCCGCGCAGCCCTGCAATCATCACATGGGCAAAGTCCTGGCAGACGCCGTGACGCTTCTCGAAGACCTCGTCGAGCGGCGTCGAGATCACCGTGGCCTTGGGGTCGTAGCGGAACTGGTTGCGGATGCGATGCATCAGATCGACCGCGCCTTTGAGAATGCCCGCGCCGGGCGCAAAGCTTTCCGCGGCATAGGCGCTGACCGGGCGCAGCACCGGCACCAGGGGGCTCGCAAAGACGTAGCCGACGGGCGAAGCCGGCCCGAGGCTCGTCGCCTCGAAGGCAAGGTCGCGAATGCTCTCCCAGGACGGGCTCGACGCATCACGTGGCGGCGGCTCGCGCGAGACCGACACGCGCGAGCGCGAGTCGATGCGCAAATTGCGATGCGCGGCTTCGATCACGACGCTCTCGGTGAGCGTGCCGAAGAAATCGCGCCGCACATTACGCTCGGCCGGGCGCGGATGGATCTCGAGATCGTGCGAGATCAGCTCCTGGCCGCCGCCGCTTCTCGGCTCCAGCCGCAGCGTGCAGCGGGCGAAGCTAACGGGATGCTCGTACTCGTAGGTGGTGACGTGACGGATGTCGTAGATCACGCCAGCCCCGTCAGCTTTTCCGGCCGGCTGGCATTGGGACCGTGCGGGAAGTAGTGCTGCCCGATCGCGTCGGCAAGGCTGAGCAGATCCTGCTCCAGCGCGAACAGGGTCTTGACCTCGAGCTTCTCGGCATCCGCGGTCGCGAGCATCGCCTGCATCGCCACCGCGAGCCGCTGCGGCTTCTCGATCAGGCCGTGCTCCTTCAAGCTCGGCAGCGCGGCAATGTGCTCGTTCAGCGTCGTCACCTGGAACGCCACCGACCGCGGATTGTAGCCGTCGAGCACGGCGAGGTCGCGCACCGGCGCCAGGATCGGCGCCAGCAGGTAACGCGAGCGGTAGGTGATCTGGCAATCGACCAGCGTCAGCAGGATGTCGAGATCCTCGTCGCCGGCCTCGTCATAGGCGAACTGGCGGGTGAAGCGCGTGGTGTTGATGGCGCGTTCAGTGCGGCGTCCGATGTCGAGGAAACGCCAGCCGGCGGCGCGGTTCATGTTCTCCTGCGCGAGGCCCGCGAAGCTCGCAAGCTCCTGCAAGGTCAGCTCGGCTGCGCTGAGCACGCTGTCCTCGTCCTCGACCTCGTAGGCAAGACGCTCGGCCATCTCGGTGATGACCTGCCAGGCATCGGGCGACAGGCGCTCGCGCAAGGAGATCGCAGTGCGCTGTGCCGCGCGCACCAGCGACAGTGCCGAGCCGAAACGCTCCGCGCTCTGCAACGCTTCGGCCGTGATGCGCCCGGGAGCCGCCCGCGATGTCTGCGAGATCGCGCCCCAGGCCACCAGCAGGCGCTGGATGCGTTCGGCCGATTGCAGCGAGGCCGCAGTGCCCTTGTTGGGCCCGCTCGGCGAGCCCAAAGCGCGCACCAGCCGCAGCGTCGCCTCGGCGCGCTCGAGATAGCGGCCGAGCCAGAACAGATTGTCGGCGGCGCGGCTCGGCAGCACGCCGGCGATGCGGCGGATGCGCACCTTGTCGGTCGCCGGCAGCAGCGTCGCGGTCGGGACCTGCTTGTCGGAGACCACCCAGACGTCGGCGGCGCGCGCACCGTCGCCCATCGAGACCGCGCGCGCATCGGCCTGCTCGGCGATCCGGCAGAACCCGCCGGGCATGATGGCCCAACCGTCGGGCGTGGCGGCCGCGAACACGCGCAGCACGAAGGGACGCGGCGTGAGCTGGCCCTGCTCCCACACCGGCATGGTCGAGAGCCGCACCACTTCCTGGCCGACATAGTCCATGCCGCGCGCGGTGATGGCGTCGACCAGGCGCCGGCGGTCGGCGGCGTCCAGCTCGCTCGCGAGCACCGGACCGCTGCTGTCGAAACCGGGCACACCGCGCCGGTAGGCGCCTTCGATCGCGACCTCGTCGAGCCGCGCCAGCACCTCGTCGCGCGCCGCGCGCTGGCCGCACCACCAGGTCGCGATGTGCGGCATCTTCAGGTCTTCCCCGAGCAGGCGGCGGCTGAGCGCCGGCAGGAAGCCGAGCAGCGCCCGCGCCTCCAGGACGCCCGAGCCCGGCATGTTGGCAACGACGACGCCGTCCTTGCGCAGGACGTCGATCAGACCGGGGACCCCGAGCCGCGAGGAGGCATCGAGCTCAAGCGGATCGAGCGAGTTGGAATCGACCCGGCGCAACAGCACGTCGAGCCGCTTCAGGCCGGCCACGGTGCGGATGTGGACGCGGTTGTCGCTGACCGCGAGGTCGTCGCCCTCGACCAGCAGGAAGCCGAGATAGCGCGCCAGCGTCGCATGCTCGAAATAGGTCTCGCTGAAGCTGCCGGGGGTGAGCACGCCGATCCGCGGCTCGTCGCGGTCGGCGCGCGCACGAAGGCTGTCGCGGAACGCCTCGAAGAACGGCGCGACGCGCGGCACGTTCATCGACTTGTAGAGGTCGGAGAAGGCCCGCGAGAGCACCAGACGGTTCTCCAGCGCGTAGCCCGCGCCCGATGGCGCCTGGGTGCGGTCGCCGAGCACCCACCAGCGGCCGTCGGGGCCGCGGCCGACATCGGCGGCATAGAGCGAGAGATAGCGCCCGCCGGGGGGCGGCACGCCGCAGACGGGACGAAGATATTCGGGGCTGCCGGCGATCGCGGCCGCCGGCAGCGCGCCTTCGGCAACGAGCCGGCCCCCGCCATAGATGTCGCGCAGCACGCTCTCCAGCAGCTCGGCGCGCTGGGTGATGCCGGCGCAAAGCTGCCGCCAGTCGGCCTCGTCGATCAGAAGCGGCAGATGGCTGATCGACCACGGCCGGTCGGCGCTGTCGCCGGGCGCGCGGTAGGTAACGCCGGCTTCGCGGAGATGGCGGTCGGCCATGCCGAAGCGCCGCTCGATCTCGTCGGGCGCCAGCGCGCCGAAGGCGTCGAAGAAGCGGCTCCAGACCGCGCGCGGGGCGCCGTCCGGGCCCAAGAACTCGTCGGGGATGCCGGGCAGCCGGCTATAGTCGCGGACCCATTGCGCGAGGCGGCGCTGGCCTTCACGCTGGCCCTGCGCCTTCCCCGCCTTGTCATCCTGTTCGGCTGCGCCCTCGCCCATGCGCCTCTCCCTGCCCCCGCATCATACTCATTGCAGGAGCGGGGTCCGCAAGTCGAGGGTCAGCGGAAACTCATTTGTGCGTTCCTCGGGCGGCGGTTGCATCGGACCCGGGGTGTGGCCGTGATCCTGGAAGCGCGCCAGCCGCCGCGCCTCGGCCTCGTAGGTGTTGACCGGCTTGGTGTCGTAGTTGCGCCCGCCAGGATGGGCGACGTGATAGACGCAGCCGCCGAGCGAGCGGCCGTTCCAGGTATCGATCAGATCAAACGTCAGAGGCGCGTGAACGGGGATGGTCGGGTGCAAGCCGGAGGCCGGCTGCCAGGCCTTGAAGCGGACGCCGGCCACGGCTTCAGTCGAGCGGCCCGTGGGGGTCATCGGCAGGCGGCGGCCGTTGCAGGTGACGATATGGCGGCCCTCGACGAAGCCCTCCGCCTTGACCTGAAGCCGCTCGACCGATGAGTCGACATAGCGCACCGTGCCGCCGGCCGAGCCCTCCTCGCCCAGCACGTGCCAGGGCTCCAGCGCCTGGCGCAGCTCCAGCGTCACGCCGCCATGATGGACGCGGCCGAAGGCGGGGAAGCGGAATTCGAGCTGGGCCAGATACCATTCCGGCTCGAACGGGTAGCCGAACTGCTTCAGCTCGGTGAGCACCTCCAGAAAATCGTCCCAGATGAAGTGCGGCAGCATGAAGCGATCATGCAGCGCGGTGCCCCAGCGCACGAACCTGCCGGCCTGCGGCTCGCGCCAGAATCTGGCGATCAGCGCGCGGATCAGGAGCTGCTGCGCCAGCGACATGCGCGGATCGGGCGGCATTTCGAGCGCGCGGAACTCGACGAGGCCGAGCCGGCCGGTCGGTCCCTCCGGCGAATAGAGCTTGTCGATGCAGATCTCGGCACGGTGGGTGTTGCCGGTGATGTCGACCAGCAGATGCCGAAACAGGCGGTCGACCAGCCACAGCGGCGCCTGGGTGCCCGGCGGCGGCACATGCGAGAGCGCGATATCGAGCTCATAGATGCTGTCGTGCCGGGCCTCGTCGATGCGCGGCGCCTGGCTGGTCGGGCCGATGAAGAGGCCGGAGAAGAAATAGGACAGCGACGGATGCCGCTGCCAGTACAGCACGAGGCTCTTCAGGAGATCGGGGCGGCGAAGGAACGGGGAGTCCTGCGGGCTCGAGCCGCCGACCACGACGTGATTGCCGCCGCCGGTGCCGGTGTGACGGCCGTCGACCAGGAAACGGTTGGCACCGAGTCGTACCTTCGCCGCGTCCTCGTAGAGTCCGGAGGTGATCTCCACCGCGTCGCGCCAGCTCTTCGCCGGCTGGACGTTGATCTCGATGACACCAGGGTCGGGCGTCACCTTGATGACCTCGATGCGCGGATCGAACGGCGGCGGATAGCCCTCGACATGGACCTGCAGCTGCATCTCCTCCGCGGTGGCTTCGAGCGCGGCGACCAGTTCGAGATAGTCCTCGATGCGCTCGACCGGCGGCATGAAGGCGCAGAGCACGCCGTCGCGGAGTTCGACCGACATCGCGGTGCGCACCGGGACGGAGGTGTTGAGATGCTCGGGCGCAGCCCGCGGCGGAGATTCCGGACGCGCGGCGAGCGTGAACACCGGCAGCTTGTCCCGCGCCTCCATCGGGTCCTGCTCGACGATGTAGGGATATTGGTTAGGCGGGACGTAACCGAGCGACCCGATCGGCAGGCGCAAACCGAGAGGCGAATCGCCTGGCATCAGGAACAGATGATTGCGCCGGAGTTGCCATCGCTCGCTGCGCCAGCGCGGCGGCGCGTTCCAGCGCTGCACCGGCAGCACGAAGCCGCGCGGTGTGTTGAGGCCCTCGTTGAACACGCGCGCCATCCGCGCGCGGGCTTCCGGATCCGACAGTTTGGAATCGGAGGGATCGACGTTGACGGGAAGCTCGGCCTCCTTCTGGAGCCAATACGCGGTGTCCTCATAAGCCGGCATGATGTAGCCGGCATCGAGGCCGAGCCGGGCCGCCGTGCCTTCCATGAAGGCCTCGGCGTCCTTCACCTCGGCGCGGCGCGGATTTTCGATCCTGGCAATGAGGTCGGCGTTCTTCCAGATCGGCACGCCGTCCTTGCGCCAGTAAAGGCCGAAGGCCCAACGCGGCAGACTCTCGCCCGGATACCATTTGCCCTGGCCGTAATGCAAAAGGCCGCCCGGCGCGAAGCGCGTGCGCAAGCGGCGGATCAGATCGTCACCGAGCGCGCGCTTGGTCGGGCCGACGGCGTCGGTGTTCCATTCCGCCGCCTCGAGATCGTCGACCGAGACGAAGGTCGGCTCGCCCCCCATCGTGAGCCGAACATCCTGCGCGGCGAGATCGCCGTCGACCTGCTCGCCGAGATCGTTGAGGCGCGCCCATGCCTCATCGGAAAAGGGCTTCGTGATGCGCGGCGCCTCGCGGATGCGCCGCACGCTCATATCGAAGGCGAATTCGACCTCGGCAAAGCCCGCACCGCCCGAGATCGGCGCCGCGGAGCGATAATGCGGCGTGGCGGCGACCGGGATGTGCCCCTCGCCCGCGAGCATGCCGGAGGTCGCATCGAATCCGATCCAGCCCGCGCCCGGCAGATAGACCTCGGCCCAGGCGTGCAGATCGGTAAAGTCGTTCTCGACTTCGGGCGGTCCCTCGATCGGATCGATGTCGGGACGGATCTGGATGAGATAGCCGGAAACGAAACGCGCGGCGAGGCCGAGATGGCGGAACGTCTGGATCAGGAGCCAGGCGGAATCGCGGCATGACCCCGCGCAGGAAGCAAGCGTCTCCTCCGGCGTCTGCACCCCCGGCTCCATCCGGATGATGTAGCGAATCTTCTTCTGGAGCTCGCGATTGAGATCGACCAGGAAGTTGACGGTGTTCGGGGCTTCAGTCGGGATCGAGTCGAGATATTGCGCGAACAGGCGATCGGGCTTGACGGTCTCGAGATACGGCGCCAGCTCCGTCTTGAGATCCTTCGGGTACTCGAACGGAAAACTGTCGGCATAGGGCTCGACGAAGAAGTCGAACGGGTTGACCACGGTCATCTGCGCCGTGAAGTCGACCTCGAATTTCAGCTCGGTGGCCTTCTCCGGGAAGACGTAGCGAGCGAGCCAGTTGCCTTGCGGATCCTGCTGCCAGTTCACGAAATGATTGGATGGCGTGACCTTGAGCGAATAGCTCAGGATCGGCGTGCGCGTATGCGGCGCCGGCCGCAGGCGGATGGTCTGCGGGCCAAGGTCGATCGGGCGGTCGTATTTGTAGTGCGTGACGTGGTGTAATGCGACGTAGATCGACACGGGGTGCGATGCTCCAGCAGCTTTTTTGAGCAGAACACCTGATGTCGGTGCGATCAAGCACTAACAACGGGCAGACCGTGCCTAGGTAAGGTGCGGGGCGGTGATGGTGGTCGTTGTTCGGCCGCACCGGCGAGGCTGCGCCACCTTCTCCCACAAGGGGAGAAGGAAGAAGCATGTCCAGACCGGATAGATAGGTAACACGGTAGACCGGATGGATGGGTGACAGTTCTCTGTCGGCTGGGAGGATCAGC